>CAZUWX010000062.1:7793-19715 GCA_964624205.1 uncultured Chitinophagaceae bacterium | reverse complement strand
GCCGGCTTAGGATTGCCCGCCCTCGAAGAAGGCCAACTCCTCCTGCAGCATCAGAAAAGGATGTGCTGCCATCAGCGCCCGCGTACGGCTGGCATACAACTCCATGAATTTACGGTGGGCTTCCGTGGTCGGCTGGAAGGGTTTGTGTTTGCGCGCTGTTACGATCTTCTCCACTTCCTTGGAGAGTGCCGCCGTATCCTTCTCTACAAAGTGCTCCATAAATTGTTTTATCACAAAACCGGTGGCCGCATAATTCGGATGTACCAGGTCGATATCATAGAAGCGATAATCCCTGAGCACGTCGATTACCAGCTCATAAGAAGGGAAATAATAAAGGCGCGGGAACTTATCTACCAGGTGATGAACGGCTTCCAGCAAGCGGGCCTTGCTACGATTATTCTCCACCACTCCATCCCGGACATGGCGTACAGGGCTGACAGTAAAAATAACATTCAGTTGGGCATTAAAGCGGAATAACCGGTACAGACAGGTATCCATTGCCGTAACCGTTTCCTCTATTGTCATCAGCCGTTTATGGAACCAGCTTGCCGGAGCCCGGTGACAGTTGGCAACAGGCTGTCCGTTTTCGGCGAGCCGGTAAGAATAGGACGTGCCCAGGGTGATGACCAGCCATTTTGTTTCTTTGAGAAAATCGTGCGCCCGCGTTTGTGATGCATTGATAGCCTGCAACACATCTCCCCTGTCTACTCCGGAAAAGCGGCTGTGGTGCTGCCAGCTATGCCATAATTCATGGAGGTAAAAAAGGTCGTTTTCACCATACTGCCGGTTTTCTATATAAGAGATCAGGGAAGAGGTGACGGTGGATGGATCGAAGATGATGCCGTTGGGATTCTGCATTGTGGAAAAACGCAGCGCTTCAAAATGGTTGCCGATGTGTTCGGTGAAACAGGAACCGGCTAGCAGCATTTTGTCCCTGTAGTCTATTTTCTGACCGGGCTCTCGGATATCGATATCCAGGAACATTTTCATCCGTATGTTATTTGTCTTTTCAATGGCTGGCCGTGCGTCGCCAAAGGCTTTGCCGGCCTTGCTCCGCCGAAGCGCGGCATTGGCCCGGCTTCGCGAAGGCGCAGCGGCACGATGGAATTCCGCATATTTTGTTTTTATAACACCATAAACATTTCGTTCGCAAGGGCAGAGGCCTCGGAGAGGGCTTTTTTGTCGATGCCGGTCAGCATCCCCAGGTCCTCAAAATACGGGATCAGCAGTTCCGTGTTCATATTGCCTACCAGTTCGTCGTTGGCCATCGGGCAGCCGCCGATACCCTTCATGGCACCGTCGAAGCGCCTGCAGTTAGCCTCCAGGGCTGCATCTATTTTTTCCTTCCAGTTGTATCGCCTGGAATGGAGGTGCACCCCGATCTCCGTATTGGGCAACACACTCACCAGCATCCGCGTGATATCGTACACCTGGTCCGCGGTGGCCAGTCCAACCGTATCAGCCAGTGAGATGATCTCGATGCCCATGCGGATCATCTTTTCCACCCATTTAAAAACGATCTCTTCCGAGTAGGGATCACCGAATGGATTCCCGAAAGCCATCGAAATGTAGATCACCAGCTTCTTTCCGTTCTTTTGGCAGATATCCTGGATCTCCTGCACCCGGATCATGGATTCCTGGATGGTGGAATTGGTATTCCGGAGCTGGAAAGTATCGGAAAGGGAAAACGGGAAACCGAGATAATCGATACTTTTATGAGCAGCGGCGATCTCGGCGCCGCGCGTATTGGCGATGATGGCAAGCAGCTTGGTGTGGGTGCAGCTAAGATCAAGCTTATAGAGCACTTCATCGGTATCTGCCATCTGGGGTACCGCCCGGGCCGACACATAGCTCCCGAAGTCCAGGGTATGAAAACCCACTTTCAGCAGCGCGTTCAGGTACTTCACTATGGTGTCGGTAGGAATATCTTCTTTCCATCCCTGCAGGGCATCGCGGGGGCATTCAATTAAATCAATGGTTGACTTGGTGGACATAGGTTTGCAAAGTAAGCGATTATTTGTTTGCGGTCATGCATCTGCCTGCTGCGGATGGGGAGGAGCTGAGGATGCCAGCATACGCTGTTTCATTGCTTCGTATAATATGATGCCGGCCGACACCGACACATTAAAAGAATCGAAATCCCCCTTCATTGGGATGGAGAACCGTTGATCTGCGGCCTTGCCGAGATAAGGTTGCACGCCGTTGTGCTCGCTTCCCATCACGATGCAGGCGGGGCAGGTGAAGTCCACCTGATGAAGCGGCAGCGGCTGCTCCATAGCCGACACCAGCACGCGGATGCCATTGAGGTGCAGATCATCGATCGTTTTCAGCAGGCTGCCCACCCGGCATACCTGTATCTTTTCCAGGGCGCCCGCAGACGCCTTGATCGCTTCTTCATTCAGCGCTCCCACCCCTTTGTCGGGTATGATGATCGCCTGCGCGCCGCAGCAAAGTGCCGTCCGGGCAATGCCGCCGATATTGCGTACGTCCGTAACGCCGTCCAGCATCAGGAACAGCGGAGTTTCGCCGGATCCCACCACCTGATCGATCACGTCCTGCAGGTCCATATACCGCAGTAACGCTGCAATGGCAATACATCCCTGGTGATTGTGTTTTGAATAGGATTCCAGCTTGGCTGCGGGCACGGTTTGTACCGGAATATTGTGCTGTTTGGCGAGTTGACGGATCCTGCCGATGATTTCACCGCTGGTGTTTACCTGCAGCAGGATCTTATCTAAAGCCCTGCCGGCCTCAATGGCCTCTATCACCGGTTGCCGGCCGATCACCAGTCCCGTTTTCGGGGTAGCGGCCTCCCTGTCACGATATCCGGCCATCGTTCAGCATTAATTTTACTTTTAGAATAGCCGCCACGGAAATCGCGTCGGTGATCTCTCCCGCTTCTACCATCTCGTAGGCTTCTTCAAACGGCAGCCTTTTCAGCTCCAGCAGTTCAGTCTCTTCGGGGGCGGGGGTCTTCTGTTCTACGTTCCAGGCGAGATACACGATGGCGTGTTCGTCGCTCACCGAGTTGCTGAGGTGCATGTCCATCACTTTTTCCCAGGAATGGGCAACCAGGCCGGTTTCTTCCAGCAGCTCGCGCTGGGCTCCCTCGAGTGGGTCCATGCCCACCGGGCAGCCGCCTTCCGGTATTTCCCAGGAATATTCATCCAGGGGAAATCTGTGCTGTCCCACCAGGCAGGTGTGCAGTTGTTCGTCGAGCACAACGATGCCGATGGCAAGATTCTTAAAATGCACCTTACCGTAGATACCGTGTCCGCCGGCAGGGTTGATCACGGCATATTCCGTCACCCCAATCCAGGGATTATCATACACTTCAGTGGAAGACAACACCTTCCAGGGATTCTGGTTAAAGCTCATGGCACAATTTAAAGTCTCATTTAAATTGAGAGGATACCTGTACCACCCGTCACACTGGCTTTCGCGGCTATAGTGCGAAGGCCTTTTTTATTTTGTTCACGTAGTCCAGCTTCTCCCAGGTAAACAGTTCCACCTTTTTTTTCACCGTCTTGCCGCCGGGCGAGGTAAAGGTTTTTTCGACAATCTCGTTTTTACGGCCCATATGGCCGTAAGCTGCGGTTTCGGCGTAGATCGGACTGCGGAGTTTCAGGCGCTGTTCAATAAAATAGGGACGCATGTCGAACAATTGCGAAACCTGGCGGGCAATCTCTCCGTCGGTCAGCTCTACTTTGGCCGTGCCGAAGGTGTTGACATAAATTCCCATCGGTTTGGCCACCCCGATAGCATAAGACACCTGCACCAGCACCTCATCACAGAGGCCGGCGGCCACCAGGTTCTTGGCGATATGCCGGGTGGCGTATGCCGCGGAGCGATCCACTTTGGAAGGGTCTTTGCCGCTGAATGCACCGCCTCCGTGAGCCCCTTTGCCACCATAGGTGTCGACAATGATCTTCCTGCCGGTGAGGCCCGTGTCGCCATGGGGGCCGCCGATCACAAATTTCCCGGTGGGGTTGATATGATACCGGATCTTGTCGTTAAACAGCTTACCGTATTTCCGGTACTTTCTTTTCACCCTTGGGATCAGGATATTCAGGATATCGTCTTTGATCTTCTGCTGCATTTTTGTTTCCGTGTCGAAATCATCATGCTGGGTGGATACCACGATGGTATCGATCCGCACCGGCCGGTTGTTATCGTCGTACTCGAGCGTCACCTGGCTCTTGGCATCAGGTCTCAGGTATTTAATAAGTTTGTCTTCTCTGCGCAAAGCCGCCAGTTCGATCAATAGTTTATGTGCGATGTCCAGGGCAAGAGGCATAAAGTCCTCCGTTTCGTTGCTGGCATAACCGAACATCATACCCTGGTCGCCCGCGCCCTGGTCCTCTTTCTTTCTCCGGTCAACACCCTGATTGATATCGGCCGACTGCTCATGTATGGCCGACAATACCCCGCAGGAGTTGGCTTCAAACATGTATTCGCTTTTGGTATAGCCGATGCGGCGGACCACATCGCGGGCAATTTCCTGTACGTCGAGATAGGCTTTTGATTTCACCTCTCCCGCCAGTACGATCTGACCGGTGGTAACAAGCGTTTCGCAAGCCACTTTCGATTGCGGATCAAAAGCCAGGAAATTATCGATCAATGCGTCGGATATCTGATCGGCAACTTTATCGGGGTGGCCTTCAGACACACTTTCTGAAGTAAATAAATAAGGCATGAGCTGAGATTATGAATTTTAACTTTTTTTACTGGGCACAAATATAAGGGTAGTTATATCCTGGAGTAAATAATTCTGAGGCGCATTCTTTTTTCTCCGGCCGATCCGCCGCCGTAAAGCACCACCCGGCCGTCGGCCACGGGAGAATTCAGCAATACACCATGCCGGCCGGAAATCGTGTTTTCGTTGGGCGACATAAAGTATGGATAGGTAGTAAAAGGTGCATATATCCGTAGTGTATAATTTGGAAAACCTTTGGTCACCACGCTCTGTATGTAACGGGATAAATTAAACACATACTGGTTGTTCTTGTACACTCCGCCCAGTAGCGACAGGTTATAACCGGGGGCAGCAGTGATCCTTTCAAAATCATTCCGTATGGTGAAGGCGGAGTCGCCGGTGGTACTCATTGCATCAATAAAAAGGGCCGCCGGAGGCCTATAGAAGTCCTGTTCCGAGGGGTGTTTCTCAACAATCAGCTCTGCGCGGTGGATGACCCGGTTGCTAAGGGTATCGAGGCCCGGGATATGCACAGTGGCATAGGAGCCGGGAGCGGTTTGCAGGTATATCTTCTCGTCGTTATCTATGCCGTTGGTAAGGTTGGCCAGATAGGCGTTTGCGGGCGTCCTCCGCACGATGTTGGCATGCGAACCGTTACCGTTGGTAAAATAGGGAGCGATGGTATCGGTTTTGCCGTCGCGCTGCACCCGGCAATAAAAGGTGATCCGCGTACGCGCCGCATCGGTGAGATTAAAATAGGCGAGTGCGTTCTTCTGTAAAGAAGTTTCCGCCGGCCTGATCTCCAGTCCGCGGAAGAATGTTTTGAAGGTCGAGTCGTTGGAATACGCCGTGCTCGTATCATAGTTGATAAAACGCCTCGCCCAGCCGGTGTCCATATGTACCCGCAGTTCGTTGACGGTACGCACCGTATCCAGCCCGTTCACGTACTGTACCGAGTCGTTCAGGGTGAGAAAACTGACGGAGCTGCTTGCCAGCAGGTCGGGTAGTACCGGAAATTCGTTCCGGTTAAGCATATAAGCCGAATCGGGGAAAACAACGGCCGGATCCATCTCTCTTACTTCGATCGCCTGTACAGAGGTGGAGTCGCCGAAAAGCGAGGAATAGGCAAGTGAGAGCACCACCGAGTCCACCACCACCGTATCCCTTCGCTGGAAAGGGTAGGTCTTGTAGGCAGTAGGGCCAAAAGCTGCATAAATGAGGGCGTCCGTTCCGCCAAACTCGAGATCATTTTCAATGATGCCCAATGCGTGATCCTCGCCGTACAGCATCCGGGTGGTATCGTCAAACATCCGGTTGTCGGTGACAACATCAAGAATGGTTTCGAATGTATGTATATTATCAACGGTGGGGAGAAGGTCCACACCCAGGCTGGTGGAGTCTATCTTGGCGCAGGAACTATAGAAAAAAACAGCAGTTATCGAAACAACAAGAGAACCTATTATTTTGCTCTTCACGTAGCGTTAGATTATTGATGAGGAGGGTTGTAAAACCTACTGCGAAAGGTCGGTATATAACTGTAAATAGTCTGTTAAATCAGATTCTGCATTAAAATGCAGTACCTTTTTCCCCCTTACTTTTCCGAATTCATCCACCAGCTTTTTGTCGATCTGTTCCGCTCCGAAAGTGACTGCATCGGCATAGGCGGCACCACCACGCATCATAGCGGTATTATCGGCATCCATAAAGGGTTCAATATCTTTTTCCTTCAGGGCGCCGTTTATATTGATCAGCTTGATAAAATCCTGATCGAGCTTTTCCTCGAAACTGTTGTTCCCGATGGTGAATACGACTTTACTATGCAGGAAAACGGGCTCCTTCTTGTAATATGTTTTCAGGTACAGGGGGATGAGACCCGTCATCCAGCCGCTGCAATGGATGATATCGGGGGGCCATCCGAACTTTTTGACCGTTTCCAGTGCACCTTTACAAAAGAATGCAGCCCGCAGCCCGTTGTCGTCGAACCATTTCTCTTCCTCATCGTGAAAGATGAATTTCCGTTTGAACAGATCCTCGTTGTCCAGGAAGTACACCTGCAGCCGCGCATTGGGCAACGATGCCACTTTGATCTGCAGCGGGTAGTCGTCACTATCTATGGAAACATTGATCCCGGAAAGCCGCACCACCTCGTGAAGCCGGTGACGCCTTTCGTTTATGATACCGAAGCGGGGCATGATACACCTCACCTCGAAGCCACCTTCATTTGCCTTTATTGCCAAACGGTTCACAATCTCTGAAAATTCAGTCAGCTCCAGGTAGGGAGACATTTCGTTTGCAATAAATAAAATTCTTTTTTTTGTCAGCATTCTGATAAGGGTTGCTTAAAATATCAATAAAAAATTTAGTTTGCAAAGGTAAGGGTTTTAATGAGAAAAATAAGGTCACCGGCCCGTGGCAGTGCATAAACGCATGAAAATGACCATAATACAAAGAACCTCCCTGTTATCGGATCTTATTACGGAAAAACGAAAAGAAGGTGTCACGATCGGCTTCGTTCCTACCATGGGTGCCCTGCATGCCGGTCATCTCCAACTGATCGGAGCGAGTGGTGCACAGTGCAACCTGACCGTGTGCAGCATATTCGTCAACCCCACTCAATTCAACGATCAAAACGATTTCCTGAAATATCCGAACACACGCGAGAAGGACATTCGTCAGCTCTATCAATCGGCCGCCGGGGTGCTCTTCCTGCCGTCCGTGGCCGATATTTATCCCGTTGGCACCGGGGCGCTGGAGACGTACGACCTTGGGTACCTCGACCGGGTGTTGGAGGCAGCGTTTCGTCCGGGACACTTCCAGGGTGTCTGCCAGGTGATGAGCCGGCTGCTCGGGATGGTGCAGCCCGACCGGCTCTACATGGGACAAAAGGATTACCAGCAGTGTATGGTAGTGAGGCGCCTGCTCGGCCTGCTGCAATTGCCGGTGACCCTTGAGATCCAGCCCACCCTGCGGGAACCCGACGGCCTTGCCATGAGCAGCCGGAATACGCGGCTGCAAAAGGATCAACGGGATAAAGCCCCCCTGATCTATCGGACCATGCTGTATATTCAGTCGGGCCTCAGCGCCGGCAGCCTGCGGCCGCTGAAAAAGGAAGCCACCCTTGAACTGGAGAACGGCGGATTCCGGGTCGACTACCTCGAAATTGCAGACGCCGCCACCCTCGAGCCCGTAGAGCATTGGAACGGGAAAACGGAGTTAGTGGTGCTCGTGGCGGCTTTTTTGGGAGAAGTACGCCTGATCGACAATATGTTACTAAACGTCTCATGACCCAAACCGCTGGTTGTTTTAGGCACTAGCCCACCAAAATCCTGGCGGAGCGTGTCATCTCCACGCTTTTTTTATAGTTTTGCGCCTGCTATGCAAATCGAAGTACTCAAATCCAAGATACACAGGGCGGTAATCACAGAAGCTAATCTTAATTATGTGGGAAGCCTCACCATCGATGAAGAATTGATGGAGGCCGCCAACCTGATCGAAAATGAGAAGGTCACCATTGTAAATGTGAACAACGGCCAGCGGCTGGAAACCTATATCATCCGGGGCAAACGGGGTTCGGGCGTTTGCTGCCTCAACGGCCCGGCGGCCCGGCAGGGCGCCGTGGGCGATATCGTGATCATCATCTCCTACGCGCATATGGATTTTGAAAAAGCAAAGACCTTTCAACCGTGGATCGTATTCCCGAAAGAAGGCAATAAATTATAGCTTCCTGTATTCCGCCCGAAACCGGAACCACCCGCTATCAAAACAATAAACGTGAACAGAAAGCTACGCAGCCTTATTCAATATCTTTTTTTCCTGGGGCTGGGATTGTTTCTGCTATGGCTCACTCTGCGCAAGTCGGATTGGAACAGTATTCTGAACGACCTCTCAGAAGCCCGTTATCTTTATCTGCTACCGGCTGCCCTTATGCTGATCGTGAGCCACTTTATACGGGCGCTTCGCTGGAATATCCTGATTGCGCCCCTGGGGCATACTCCCCGGATCATCAATAGCTTTTTTGCGGTGCTCATCGGCTACTGGGCCAACCTGGCCGTCCCCCGCCTGGGCGAAGTGCTCAAATGCACTGCCCTGGCGCGCTACGAAAAAATACCCGCCGACAAGCTTGTCGGCACCATTGTCGCCGAGCGAGTGATCGATGTAGCAAGCCTTGCGGTCATTTTCCTGCTGTGCCTGTTCTCGCAGTATGAGGTGATAGGCGGCTTCGCGGCAGACGTTTTCGGGAATTTTTTCACCACGCAGGCGGGTGGCTTCTCGCTGCGGAATGCCGCCATGCTGCTGCTCATTGTTGTCGCCTGTGTAGCGCTGGTGTTTTGGCTGTTGCGGCGCTTCAAACACCTGACGCTGATGATCAGGGTACGGAACCTCATCCGCGGCATCCTGGAGGGATTGACGAGCATCCGGCATATCCGCCATAAGGGTGCATTTTTTTTACACACCGTCCTGATCTGGCTACTGTACCTGTTGTCTACCTATATGGGTTTCCTGGCGCTGGGTGATATGGTGAAATACGGATTGGGAGGCGCACTTTCCGCCCTCACCTTCGGCAGCTTCGGCATGATCGTCCCCTCCCCCGGCGGCATCGGCTCTTACCAGTATGCTGTGCAGCAGGTGATGCTGCTCTATGGCGCCAGCCCCGCCCAGGGTTTATCGCTGGGCATGCTGATCTGGCTGGCCCAGACCGCCATTTTTATCCTGTCGGGGACGCTGGCGTTTTTGCTATTGCCGGTGGTGAACCGATCCGGGGAAACCCAGGCACCCGATCCTGCGGCCTAGTTTTGCGGGGGCAATGAAACACCCATTCGCGGCAACCAGATCTGCGAACAGATAGCCGCTAAACTTCTTATTGCCGGCAGGCCCGGATTCTTTAACTTGATTGCTGAAAGCGGGAACAGACGGTGGAGGCGCCATCCCAAAACACCCAGGCATAAAACCGAGCATGATAAGTTCTATCACACAGGTGAATATTTACGCGGAGTTCCATCGCTCCGCTGCGTCTTCGCAAAGCCGGGCCAATGCCACACTTCGGTGGGGCAGACCGGCACAGCCTCTGGCGACACATGGCCGGCCATCAAAAAACAAAAAATAATCGGATGAAAAATGTACAAACCATCGGGGAAAAGATATACACCCGCGAAAAATTGCTGAAGAAGGCGGCCCAGCTCCGTTTTCTGGAAAAGACGATCAGCTTCACCAACGGCTGTTTCGACATCCTGCACAGGGGTCATATCGCCTCGCTCTCGCAGGCCGCATCCGAGGCCGATTTTTTGATAGTGGGACTGAATTCAGACGGCTCCACCCGACGGCTGAAAGGCGAAGGCCGGCCCGTGAACGACGAAGCGGCCCGTGCCCTGGTGCTCGCCTCCCTGCTTATGGTAGATGCAGTGGTGATCTTTGACGAAGACACCCCGCAGGAACTGATTGCCGCGCTGTTACCAGATGTGTTGGTGAAAGGGGGCGACTACCGGCCAGACCAGATCGCCGGTGCCAAAGAGGTGACCGCCGCAGGCGGCAGAGTAGTGATCAATCCCATTGTGGAAGGATATTCTACTACAGGGATTATAGAGAAGATGAAGGGGTAGTACGGTATGTGTAATCCTCTAAATAAACCAGCTTGCGGATGAAATTTTTCCTGCGTGTACTTGCCTTCGGCCTACCGGCTTTATTTGTCCTGCTGAAGCCGACCGGCAAAAATACCGCAGTGATTCAAAGCCCTAACATTGTGCTCATACTGGTGGACGACCTCGGCTGGAAGGATCTGGGATATATGGGAAGCACCTACTATGAAACACCCAATATAGATAAGCTTGCTTCACAGGGAATGCAATTTTCAGATTGTTACGCGGGTGCCGCAAATTGTGCACCCAGCAGGGCTTGCCTGATAACCGGACAGTATACGCCACGCCACGGTATCTATACCGTGGGGAACCCGGATCGCGGCGAACCGGCGAACCGGAAGCTGGTGCCATCACCCAACAACACGATACTGGGGGATCAGTTTTTCACCCTGGCGGAAGCATTGAAGGCAGCCGGCTATCATACCAGCATCATTGGCAAATGGCATATCGGCCCGGACGCGCGCACACAGGGGTTCGATATCAAAGTAGGGGGCAATCAAAAAGGCCATAATAATTATTTTTCCCCTTATAACAATCCTGGCATCGAAGACGGGCCACCCGGCGAATACCTGACAGACCGCCTGACCACCGAGGCCATAAAGGCGATGGGACAACAAAGCAGGCAACAACCGTTTTTTTTATACCTGCCCTATTTCGCCGTGCATACACCACTGGAAGCGCCGGCGGGCCTGATCGAAAAGTACAGGGGAAAAAAGAGGGAGACCGGGCAGCACAACGCAACGTACGCTGCCATGATAGAATCGCTGGATACAAATGTCGGAAGACTGCTGAAAAAACTGGAAGAGCTGGAGCTAAGCGACAATACGATCGTGATCCTGACCTCAGACAACGGCGGCATCCGGGCCATATCCAGCCAGGCCCCGCTGAGAGCGGGCAAGGGATCTTATTATGAAGGTGGTATCCGGGTGCCAATGCTGATAAAATGGCCGGGGAAAACTGTGCCCGGAAGTAGCACCGATATTCCCATCACCCACCTCGACCTGTATCCCACGCTGATGGAAATAGTATCCGGAAAGCCGTCGACAGAAATGCTGGATGGCAGAAGTATTTGCGAAGTGCTAAACGGAGGCCGCCTCCCGGAGAGGCCGCTGTACTGGCATTTCCCGATTTACCTGCAGTCTTATAATGAAAAGCTGGATGAGGGGCGGGATCCGATGTTCCGCACGCGGCCGGGATCCGCGATCCGCCTGGGCAACTGGAAATTACATGAATATTTTGAGGATGGCGCACTGGAACTGTATAACCTGGAAAACGATATTGGCGAGCGCGATAATGTTGTCCAAAGATTTCCAGACGTAACAGAGAAGCTACACAGTATGCTGCAAGCCTGGCGAGAAGAAACCCGTGCCCCCGTTCCGGGTAAACCGAACCCCGCCTACAAAAATCCCTGATCGACGAACGGGGGGTAAGACAAGGCAGCAGCATTGAATACCACCTGAAATGGATCCCCGTGGTTCATCTCTCTAAATTTTGATCGAGAGCTCAAGTTGCCCGCCTAATCCAAGCTCAACAATTTTTTGCAAGGTTGAAATTCTTACGTCTTTAACGTTGTTCTCAACTTTTGAGATATAC
>CAZUWX010000062.1:0-7693 GCA_964624205.1 uncultured Chitinophagaceae bacterium | reverse complement strand
ATCACAAGTCCTGCCTGTGCACGTAAACTACCTTTCAGCAAAAGAAAATGACACAATTCAGGCGCAGCTCCTGAACCTATCTCCTCCCATACAGCCGCTCGATCTCGCGGACGATGTTCTCGATCTCGCGGTCTTCTTCCTGCGCGTCATAGGGTTGTTTGAGATTGCTGCCGTAGACAAAGGCAACAGTCTGGAAAAAACGGGCGTTGACACCACCCTTATATTCTTTTAATATCTCGTAACAGTTATTGCCCGTCTGCCGGTTGATGAGCTTCATCAGCACCTTGCCCTGGTATACCGAGAGGTCTTTAAGGGGGTCGGCAAACTCTTTTTTCAGCTCTTTCTCCCGTTCCTTGATGTATTTTTTGCGGGCGTGTTTGTTGGGTTCGTGCTCCAACCGGGCATTGATATCGTTGATCACATAGGCCGCCTTACGCGCATAGGGATAGGTAACATATACCGCATTACGCAGCCGGGTCCACTGCTGCTTCTTTTTGAGCAGGTGCGCGGGATACGGAACCGTCACCCAAACCCAGTCCAGGTTGGAAACAGGCAGGTATTCCCGGTGGTACACAACGGCAGGAACCGGTATCGTATCATTCGGCCCCAATTCGGGTATCGGAATACCGGCTTCCTCAGGAGCCGTTTGAGCACGCCCCACCACAGCGCTCCCAACCCCCAGCACCAGACAGCATATAAAATATGATAACACTCTCAGCATATGGAACATACGAAATTAACACTTCCCCCAACGATCTCATAGGCATTCGGAGCTTTTTTTCAATTCTTTAAAGGTATCCGCTTATGGTCAGGCCTGTCGCCGCCGGAGCTGTTTTATCCTGTGTGACATGCTCATCCATAAACCGACCACCAGCAGGATCGTGCCCAGCCAGATCAGGTTAATAAACGGGAATTGCAACACTTTCAGGGCGATAAAATGGGTCATCCGCGACGATTCCTTTACGCTGATCCCGATCTGCTTGTTATCGATGATCTTGGAAAGCCCGATAGCGAGACCCTCGGCCAGCACCGTGTCGATATGGTACTGGACCACATTGTTCTTCAGATAAAACACCGGGTTGGCTTTAAACCTGCGCCCATCGGAGCTGGTGATGCTCAGCTCGGCCATGATGGCAGTGTCCTGGGGTGTGAAACTATATTTCTCGGTCACGGGGTTAGGCGTTACCCGGTCCAGCACCATCAGGCCGCCGGAGTAATACACAGTATCGCCCGGCTCCATCGGATACATCTTAAACTCAGTTGTGTCTTCCTCCACATTCATCACCTCTGCGTAACTGATATAGCTGAATATGTCGCGATTCCAGTAGTGTTTGGCATCCGGATTCTGCGACAACCCCTCCTGGCCTTTTGTATTCCGGATCAGGTCGGGCGTGAGGGTGAAGGTGCTTTTCCCGTCTTTGCGCTCCATCTCCACATGGAAATAGGTGATCTTGTTGTGCTCATCCACGCTATCCTTTTTATAGGTAGCCCAGTACTTGCCCATATCGGTACGCACTCCCTTGAACAGGGTCTGGTTCTCCATCCCTTTTTCCTTGTTATCCGGACCGAAATTCAGGGGATTCAACCGGTTTACCGACAGCACTTCTTTTTTCGAGGAAGAGATCAGTATGCCAACCAGCATCAGACCGAAACCCACATGCGCAACCGAAGCGCCTGCAATTTTCAATTTCCCCTTCAAGACTGCCCATATGTAACTGGTATTGGCCACCACCGCGTATACACCTGCAAAAAGCGCCAGGTGGATCGCCGCCAGGAAACCCGGGCCATATTTGTGGTAATCGATGTCTCCGAACATACTGATAGCCGCCGATATCAGCACAGAAATAAGGGTAGGCACCCATATTTTTTTACCGAAGTAGCGGGTGCTGGTGTTCTTGTATTTGAAGTACTGGGTCATGGCGGTCAGCACGCCCAATACCACTGCCACAAATACCTGGATGCGGTTATAGAAGAACTCCACATCGGAGCCCACCGTGAAGCCGCTGCCAAAGATCTTGTTGATTACCGGCAGCGAAGTAAAAATGATGATAAACAGCGCCGACAGGAAAAGGACCAGCGAGCCGATGAACATCCAGAATTCCCGCGAATACGTGTTCTCTTCCTTGGCAATAAAGGGAATACGTTTGTACCGGCTGAGAAACAACACCGTTGCCGGCACCAGGAAAACGAGTACAAAAATACGAAGTTGCCAGTTCATCCCCAGGTCGGTGAACGCGTGCACGGAAGTATCCTGCAGGTCGCCGCTCCGGGTAAGATAAGTGGAATACAGGATCAGGATAAAACTCGACAGCAGGAAAAAATAAGTCGGCCGTAACGAGTGCCCCGTGGCATTGTAGATCAGCAGGGTATGGATACCCGCTACCATGATCAGCCAGGGCACGAGTGAGGCATTTTCCACCGGATCCCAGGCCCAGTAGCCGCCGAAATTCAGGGATTCGTAGGCCCATCTGGCTCCCATCATAATACCCAGGCCGAGTATACTGGCAGAAAAAAGTGCCCAGGGAAGCGCGTCTTTGGTCCATGCGCCATAGTCTTTTTTCCACAGTCCGGCGATGGCATAGGCAAAGGGTATGATGGTGGAGGCAAAGCCGAGGAAAAGCACGGGCGGATGAATCACCATCCAATAGTTCTGCAAGAGCTGGTTCAGGCCGTTCCCGTCTTGCATGCTGGCGTTCTTCAGGTAGTCGGCCTGCGCAAAGATCGGGGCATCCTGGAATACTTCCCGGGTCAGCAGGAAGGGGTTGCTGCCGATCTTCAGGTCAAAGACGTACAGACCGAGTATCATGGTGGCCAGGCAGAACTGCACCAGACTCAGCACAGTCATCACGGGCGCCTCCCATTTACCGGCCGTCCGGATCAGGATAAGGCCCAGCACCCCGTGCCAGATGGCCCATAGCAGGAAACTTCCCTCCTGCCCCTCCCAGATACTGCTGACCAGATAGCCCAGCCCCAGCGACCGGTCCGAATGATTCCAGGCGTAGTAATATTCAAAATAGTGACTGGAAATGATATAGTAGATGATAGCAAAGATGGCGATCACCGACACGGCGTCGATCGCGAACGCCATCCTGGCCAGTTTTTTCCAGCTTCGCGCGTCGTCGATTCCTTTAGCCACGGTAGAACGATAGTAAGCAATGGTAGCGACCAACGACGCCACCAGGGAAAGTACCAGCAAAAAATGACCGATTTGCCCGGGCAGGAGGTGTTCATCTAAATAGTTCATCTCGGGGTTTAATTTTGGCTCAGGTTGTTTTGCGCTGCTTTGGGATCGTCTTTGTATTTAGAGGGGCATTTGATCAGAATTCCGTCTTTACGGGTGATCTCAAAAATATCACCGTTCATTTTTCCCTTCATCACGATACGTTCACTCTTCTCCATATCAAACGGTTTTTCGAAATAATACTCTACCTGAGCTTTATTTCCCAGCGAATCCACCACGAAAAAGGTTGTGTAATCGGGGTTGACGGACGGGTCGTACCGGATGGGGTTTTCCACTGACTTGTCGAGCTGCGCGATCACCGTCACAGACTTGCCCTGCTTCTGTTTTGCGGAAGCCAGGGTTTCATAGGTAGACAGGTCGCCGATCGTGCTGAGCAACACGGCAATCACCACCGCAATCCCTACCAGCAATATTATGTTGATCTTCTTCATTCTCGTGTTTTGAATTCGCTTGCGAAGTTACTCCAAAAAGCGTCCTCTTTTCCTTGTTTGGAGTTTTAGATGAGAGGTGAGGCAAGATTTTTGTCACTACCTTGCAGGGTTTAAAAATACTTTAACAAAAATGAGCAGTTTTTCAGACTTTGATCCGAATTCGGCAGGCAACCCGCATAATAATATTTACGGATTTCCCACCACCGAAGAGGAAGCCGGGCTCATCATCCTGCCTGTTCCCTGGGAAGTCACCGTGAGCTACGGCGCAGGCACCGCCCGTGCGGCCGATCATATTTTCAATGCCAGCTTTCAGGTCGACCTTTTTGATTTTGATTATCCCGAAGCCTGGAAAAAAGGATTCTACATGCGCCCGGCAGATAAAAAGATCCTGGCGAAAAGCGATTATCTCCGCAAACAGGCGGAACTCTATATCGCTTATATTTCCAAAGGAGAGGAGGTGGAAGAGAACAATTTCATGAGCAAAGCGGTGCGGGATATCAATGAAGGAGGGATGTTCCTCAACAACTGGGTGTATGAGCAGACCGGCGCACTGCTCAGGCGCAATAAGCTGGTTGTACTACTCGGGGGCGACCACAGCACCTCCCTGGGTTACCTGAGGGCAATTGCCGATAAACACGCCGGGTTCGGCGTGCTCCAGATAGATGCCCACTGCGATCTCCGCGCCGGCTACGAGGGCTTCACCTACAGCCACGCCAGCATCATGTACAATGCCCTCGAAGAGATCCCGCAGATCAAACGCCTAGTGCAGGTGGGCACGCGCGATTGCTGCCAGGAGGAATGGGATTACGTGCGCAACAGCAACCAGCGCGTGGTTACTTTTTTCGACAAGCATATCCGGGAAAAACAGTTCGAAGGCCAGACCTGGCAGGCCATCGCGGACGATATCGTCAACCAGTTGCCGCAGCAGGTGTACCTTAGCCTCGATATCGACGGCCTCGATCCCAAACTCTGCCCCAACACAGGCACCCCCGTGCAGGGCGGCTTCGAAGCGGAGCAGGTGTTCTACCTGTTGCGCCGGATGGTGGAGAGCGGCCGCCAGTTGATCGGATTCGACCTGGTGGAAGTGGGTACCGGCGACAACGACTGGGACGCGAACGTGGGAGCGCGTGTATTACTGAAACTCTGTAATATATTCGCTGCAGGCAATCCCTGATCATTTTGGCCGGAAAGATCTACCCATATGTGTTAGTGCTGAAAAACGAAAGCACCCGCTACGTGAATGCCACGGGGTTTTTCCTGTGCGCGGGCTCCGCTGCCCTGTTCCTGCGGGAAATAGTGATCCGGCAAACCCTGGTGCTGCCCTACCTCATCGGCGTGCTGTTTGTGGTTGGCCAGGTAGTTTATAATAGTTATATGCGCCGGAGACCCGGCAGGCAGGTGTATTTCAGCAAGGCCCTGCTGATCACAGGCCTGATATGGACGCAGATGCCCTATTTCCAGTGGCTCATTTTTGTGTTCTCCGCCCTCGCCCTTCTTGAGCACCAGGCCAGGAAACCGCCCGAAATAGGGTTCAGCGCCGACCGGATCGTGTTCAGCGGGCTGTTCAGGAAAACCCGTAGTTGGTCGGACCTGCAGCATATTGTGCTGAAAGACGGGCTGCTCACAATTGGTTTTAAGGATAACAGGCTGTTTCAGAAAGAGCTGGAATCCGGCGACGACGAGGCCACAGAGCAGGAGTTCAACGAATGGTGCGGTAAACAGCTCGGGCAACAGGCCTGAATTCCATCTCCTAAAAGACCTGCAGCAATCCGGTAAGAGAGCAACGTACCCTAAACAAAAGCCAACAAGCCCCCGGATAGTCACCGCTTTTGAAAAACAGCGGCTAAAAATCATTTTACACAACGCCGCCAATACCCGAATTTTGCAGGCTTGCGGCAAAACCACGATATGACTTTACCATCTTCCCCGTACCTGCTGTATTCCGATGGCAAGGGAGGTATCTATGAAGATACCACACTGTATGCTTCTGGCCGTAGCGGATGGGACGCCTTCTCCATTCCGGAGGAGGACTGGATAGCCCTGCCGGAAGGTGGCTCCTTATACGAACTGCCGGGACGCAGAGGCATCGGGGTCGACGTAAAAACCGGGGAGCTGCGCCTTTGCGAGAAGGGATGGGCAGTGGCCGCTTTTATCCCGCCAGCCTACACCGGCCTGTACCTTTCGGCCTATGAAACCGCGCCCGAAGCTCCTACCCTGCCCCTTTTCTGTTACACCGCGGTAGGATGGCAAGACGAAAAATTTTTTGTGCCCGCCGTCCGGATCGAGAAAGACATCCGCCAGGAACGCGGAGGGTACCACGACCAGCAGATTCGCCAGGGCGTGAAAGACATCCTGCAGGCCTTTCCCCATAACCGGCTGCTTCGGCATCTTTCCGAAAACTGCTGCCTTACCTATCATTGCCCTGCCGCCCGGAATTATTTCTCCGGCAGATGGGAATGCCCCGTACCCACCTCTCCCGCCTGCAATGCCAATTGTATCGGTTGTATTTCCTTTCAGCCCGAAGAGGAGAATATCGTCTCCACACAGGATCGGCTGAATTTCCGCCCGACGGCCGAAGAGATCGTGGAATTCACCGTGCCGCACCTGCAGACCGCCCCCTACCCGATCGTCAGCTTCGGACAGGGATGCGAGGGAGAACCCCTGCTGATGTGGGAAACCATCCGCACCTCGATCCTGGAAATAAGAAAACACACCGATAAAGGAAGCATCAACATCAATACCAACGGCTCAAAACCGGCTGCCGTACGTGCCTTATGCGAAGCCGGTTTAAACTCCATCCGCGTCAGCACCAACTCGGCACGGAAAAGCATATACGAAAAATACTACCGTCCGAATAATTATGTGTTTGAGGATATCGTGGAAAGTCTTCGCGTAGTAAAAAGTTTCGGCGGCTGGACCAGCATCAACTATTTTGTATTCCCGGGTATGACCGACAGCGTGGAGGAGTACGAAGCCCTGCGCTCCCTGATCCGCGACACCGGCCTTTCCATGATCCAGTGGCGAAATTTCAATATCGACCCAGACTGGTATCTCGGCAAGCTCGGCGAGCACGAAACCGGCGAAATGCTAGGCGTCAAACAACTGATGGAGTTGATCGCAGAAGAATTCCCCAATCTGAAATTCGGTTATTTCAATCCGCCCATGGAACGGATCAAAGGCAATTACGAAGCCGATTTTGCACACTAACCACACCAGGGCCTTTGCCTGTATGTATGTTAGCAGAGATCAGTTCAGTAGTGAACATACGAGGCCCGATATGATCTTTTACCGACCATTTCCCTTTTGGCTTTAATAGCTGCAACGCGGCGAGGAATACCCGCAACCGATTAGATCGGTTTCAGTTGGATTACCGTTATCGGCTTTCCAGCCTGCTGCGCTGGTCTTCAGCTTGCTGCGCCTGTTTTACCCTCTTCTTTTTTGTAATTCTCCTTAAAATACTCCCGCACCAGGGTGGTGTACAGTCTTTTACGCGGCAGGTCCAGCCTGATCTGGGCATCCTGACGTTTTTTCTCATCGTAGAGAATATCCCGCGCATATTCGTTTGCCGCCGCCATCACACGGTTGACTTCCAATTGTTTGGGACTCAGCACCCGGTCGCTGAAATCAGGATAGCTGCTGATGATAGTTCTACCGTTACGTTGGCGAAAAACAATTTGTTTTCTGACTGTGCCGCTCACGCCGGCAAGCAATAGATTGTTGTGTTGTCTGGCCATATAGCGAAGTATTAGTGTAGATTAACCTCAGATTATCCATGCCTCTACTAAATTTATGGATTATCTACGGATAAAGTAGTGTTTTTATAAGAAAATTTTCCTATAAAAACCTCAGGATAACCCTAGGATAACCTCAGGATAACCCTAGAATCGATATATCTGAATATATGGTAGATTAAGGCTAGGGATAGCAGCCAAATAGACGGGCAACCCGGCGTACCCGAAAAAGAAGAAGGCCGGATAGAAATCCGGCCCGTGTTTTAAATCCAATATCCTATGAAAAACCG
>CAZUWX010000061.1:15875-20395 GCA_964624205.1 uncultured Chitinophagaceae bacterium | reverse complement strand
TAAGATTCTCGTCGCGCGGTGTCATTTTAGGAATTATAAGGTGGATAATACCCAGTATTATCAGGTACATCAACCCTGCAATCAGGAACGCAAAAAAATAGCCGGACTTGCCGCTGGTATCCAGCGCCCCGCCCAACGCAAAATTCGCGAGCGCACTCGCTATTGTACCCACCAGACCACCAACACCTACCACCGAAGCAGTCGCCTTCTTGGGAAACACGTCTGAGACGATGGTAAAAATATTCGCCGACCATGCCTGATGACCGCCGGCAGCAATTCCTATTAGAATAACGGCCACCCACTGATTCGATGTCTGCGTGGCGAATACCACGGGAAGAATAGATAATCCGCATAGCAGCAGGGTCGTTTTGCGGGCTCTGTTGATCGTCCATCCCATGCTGATAAACTTAGAGGATAACCACCCCCCTCCTACACTCCCGATATCAGCCAGCACGTATATAATGATCAGGGGAAGCGCAAGTCCTTTGAGTTCCAGTCCAAATTGGGCATGCAGAAAAAACCCACCCCAGAACAGGTAAAACCACCACACCGCATCCGTTATCTTGGCCACACCAAATGCCCAGGTTTCTTTCAGCCTGATCACTTTTCGCCAGGGAATCCTTTCCGTGTTCTCCACTGCGGAATCGCTCAGGATAAAATCCAGCTCAGCCGAAGTTAGTTTTTTATGTTTTTCCGGTTTCTGGTAAGTTGATAACCATATCACCAGCCAGATCATACTGAAACCAAAGGTTATAAAAAAAGCATACTGCCAGTTGGTGCCATCGTTCATTACTATAAGCGGAATAAGCAAAGGAGCCAGGGTAGCGCCCACATTAGTGCCCGCATTGAATATGCCGGTGGCAAAGGCCCTTTCTTTTTTGGGAAACCATTCAGCTACAGTTTTGATACAGGAAGGAAAATTGCCCGATTCGCCGATGCCAAGTCCGAACCGCGCTACTGCAAATCCGATCCAACCCATAGACCGGTTAATCAGTGCATGGGATAAACTGAACAAACTCCATATTCCGATGGATAAGGCATAACCCATTTTTGTTCCTACCTTATCAATTAATCCCCCCATCAATAACATGCCTATACCATAGGCGATCATAAAAGAGATATTGATATTCGCGTATTCGGCGTTTGTCCAGTGAAATACATGATCCTGGAGCGTCGGCCCCAGCACACCGATAATACTCCTATCAACATAATTAATAGTAGTAGCGAAGAACAGCATTGCAAGTATCCGCCAACGGTATTTTCCTACCTTTATTTTTTCCACAGCAGTCGTTTAGAGATCAAATGAAAAATAGTTTTTAGAGTTGTAGTAACAGATATCCTGAACAATTTTACCAAGCCAGGGAATGTCGTTCGGCAACAATCCATCGTTTATGTCCTTTCCGAGCAGATTACACAGAACCCGCCTGAAATATTCATGTCGGGAGTAAGACAGAAAACTTCTTGAGTCGGTGACCATCCCTATAAAACAACTGATCAGGCCCATATTCGACAGGGCATTCAGTTGTCTTTCGATGCCATCCTTCTGATCCAGAAACCACCAGCCGGATCCGAATTGTATCTTTCCCCGGATGCTGCCGTCATTGAAGTTGCCCGTCATGGTAGCAAATACCTCATTGTCTGCCGGGTTCAGGTTGTAGATAACCGTCTTTGCCAACTGGTCGGTTTTATCCAGACTATCGAAAAAGCGCGACATGCGATGTGCGTGACTCCAGTCGCCGATTGAGTCGAAGCCTGTATCCGGGCCTAACTTGCCCAGGATTCTCGAATTGTTATTCCTTAGCGCTCCAATATGAAACTGCTGGGCCCAGCCCTTGGAATGATACATCTTGCATAATTCATATAGCACATATCCCGAGTATTCCTCCACCCATACTTCAGCATCCTTATCATCTCCTCCCAGCACTTTCCGGAATACAACATCGAGGTTGTCCGGACGTTTCCGGAACAATGGGATATTATTGAACCCATGGTCTGAAAGCCTGGCTCCGGAAGCATGAAAATGATCTATTCTGTTTGATAATGCTTCCAGTAAAGACGCCAACGAATGGATGTTTACTTTGCTCACTTCCGACAAACGTTGCATGTAATCCCTGAAAGCCTGGCCCCCGGCTAATTGAAAAACCTTATCGGGTCGAAAGCAGGGTAATACTTTTACCGAAAAACCGTCTTCCGCGATCCTGCGGTGAAATTCCAGCTCATCACAAGGGTCATCGGTGGTTACCACCACCTCAACGCCAAAGTGACGGATCAGTCCGCGGGGACTGAATTCCGGCCGCTGCAATAATTCGCTGCATTGGCCATAGATCTCAGATGCATTTTTGCCATTTAATATCTTCGTGACCCCAAAAGGGTTTTTCAGCTCCATCTGCGTCCAGTGGAATAGCGGATTTCGCATCGTGGATGGCGACATGTCGCCCCATTGCAGAAACTTTTCTTCATCCGTTGCATCGCCCGTTATAAATCTTTCCTCGATCCCGAAGCTGCGCATGGCACGCCACTTGTAATGATCCCCCCGCAGCCAGATATCCGTCAGGTTCGCGAATGGCTGATCTTCCGCAATGATCTGCGGCGAAAGATGGCAATGAAAATCAAAAATAGGAAGGTTTTTGGCGTAGTCGTGATACAATCGTTTTGCCGACTCTGTCTGCAAAAGGAAGTCTTCATTCAAAAAATTATTCATAATTGACAACAGGTTTATTTTCTACTTTATTCGTTTCGCCGCGAGTTATTTGTACGCGTTGCCTCCGGAAGTGCAGTTTCCGTTTTTAATTACCGGGTTTGGGTAAAACTTTGTTATCAGCGGCCCATTTTTGCCAGAGGCTGTCCATCTTTTGTACTCTTTC
The DNA here is from genome assembly GCA_964624205.1 of uncultured Chitinophagaceae bacterium. Lineage (GTDB taxonomy): Bacteria > Bacteroidota > Bacteroidia > Chitinophagales > Chitinophagaceae > Flavitalea. The sequence goes on along the minus strand of CAZUWX010000061.1, from coordinate 17,531 downwards.
CGGATATTGATCGGCAAGATTTTCCCATTCACAAGCATCCCTGCTGAGATCATATAAGCTCCAGGTGCTGTCTTCCCGTGAGGCCACGATTTTCCAATTTCCGTCACGGGCGTATTTCCCGCGGCCGTGTGCATTGAACATCAGTTCGTGCCCTGTTCTGGTGTCTCCGTTAAAAATGGGAAGCAGGCTGATGCCCTGCAGCGGCGATATTTTATGACCATTGTGTTCCGACGGATAGCTGGCACCTGCCAATTCAATGAATGTGGCCATAAAATCCATAACATGCCCTGGCTGGTGGGTGATCCCGCCCCGATTATTTATCCCTCCGGGCCAGTAGGCAACCAGTGGTGTACGAACCCCACCTTCATAGGATTCTATTTTCCAGTACCGGAAGGGTGTGTTGGCAACCGAGGCCCAGTGCGGCCCAATACCGGCGTAGACGGTCTGGGGACCGGGAAGTATTTTTTTGTCTGCCGGGTAATTGATCTTTTGACCATCCCTTGTTTCTCCCGGTCGGTCAAAACCCGGCGTAAATGTTTCGCATTGTTCAGGACTTGCGCCGTTGTCGCTTAAAAAAAGAATAAGTGTATTCTCCAACTCGCCGGTTTCCCTTAATGCATTAATTATTCGCCCGATGCCCTGGTCCATTCTGTCGATCATAGCCGCATGCACCGCCATCGCACGGGCATCCCACTCCTTGTCCGGATTGTTTAACCATGCAGCGTCCTCCGAGGCTCCGGGTGCGAGCCGATGAGTAGCCGGGTCTATCAGGCCTTCGCTGACCAACTTATTGTAGCGTTTATCTCTTATTGTTTTCCATCCAACTTTGTACGTGTCCGAATACCTGTGAATGTCTTCCGGCGGCGCCTGAACCGGCCAGTGGGGCGCATTGTGCGCAACATAAATAAAGAACGGCTTATCCTGATCTGCAAAATCCCTGATATAAGCTACAGCCGTATCGTTGATGGCGTCTGTATGATAATAATCTTCCGGCACCTCCCGCACGGCTTCTGTGCCGTTGACAAGGCTGAAAGGGTCGAAATGATCAACTACGCCCCAGATCGTACCATAGAATTTTTCAAAACCCCGGTTTGTGGGATATTGTTCCACCGGTGAGAATAAAGGATGAGAAGTTTTATGATTCAGCCAATCCAACTGGTCTTGTTCATTTTCCTGAACAACTGTGTTGGATACATGCCATTTTCCTGCCATTGCTGTATGGTAGCCCGCGTCTTTAAGCACTTCGGCAAGTGTGACCGTGTTTTGAGTCAGGTATCCGCGATATCCGGGCCCATGCTGGTCGCGCGTCATACTGCCGATGCCCGCCTGGTGATTGTATAAACCGGTAAGCAATGCCGCTCTTGTAGGGCAGCAACGGGAAGTATTGTAAAAGTGTGAAAACCGAATGCCGTTTGTTGCCAGATAATCGATATTCGGCGTATTGATCTCCGAACCATAACAACCGATATCAGAAAATCCAAGATCGTCGGCCATGATCAGAATAATGTTCGGAGGGCCATCCTCGCCTGCCTTTGATCGCGGATCACTGCTACAGCCCGCTGCAATCAGCAATGAAAATATAATAATGTTTCTGTTCATACGTGTTGAACTTTCAGGTGTGAGTTGTGAGCTATGAGAAGCCAGCTATGAGCTCAA
>CAZUWX010000061.1:0-15775 GCA_964624205.1 uncultured Chitinophagaceae bacterium | reverse complement strand
TGGCTCACCTCCCACCCCCATACGCCCCAATGCTCGGCCTCCTTTTTTTCGGAACGGGATATCCATCCAGATCCGTATTGTCAGCTATATACACCCCCCGGTTAAGGGCAGGACTCTTTTCCTTCAATCGATAGTTGCCATTTTTATAATCAATAAATAAAGGATCGGCAATCAGATCCCCTTTACCCGGCGCTATGCCAATGATATCCGGCGAGGACCCCTCCGGCGAAAAATAGATATTATGGTCATGCACCTGTTCGCTGAAACCCGTTCGCTGATGACCCTCCGGTTTTTTATATGGGCCAAAAACCTGGATCCCCGGCGCCAGCACAAAAATATTATTCCGCACCGTTACGAAGGTGGACTCAGGAACAAATGTCCAGAATACATAACGATCAACATTCGGCTCCCGGGTTCTGATGACCGTATTGTTATATATAAATACGTTTTTCATAGACCCGCCACCTATAAACTGGTTTTTATCGTCACTTAAATTGTACGCCACCGTTATGCTGTCCACATTTCTTCCGGCAAGCTCAAGGAATCCATGATTATTAACAGACACGTTATGATGTATATAAATATTCCTTCCATCAAAATTATCATCCACTCCGTCCAGCTCTATTACACCGCCGTCAGAACCGTAGGGGCCTCCGTACGACCCATAATTGGTGATCTTATTGTATGATATCTCGTTATACGGCGATACGATCATGATAGCAATCGGCCCCCAGGATTGTGCCATGCTGTCGTAAGCATCATGAAAATAGTTCCGGGTAACCAGGTTATGCCGGCCCTTTATTTTCACCCCTACAGGAGAGTTTGAGAATTCACAGTTACGAACAATATTGTGATTCGATTGCAGACCAAAATACAGCGCGCCCATCTTCTGCACATTTTTATTTGTTCTGTTCGATCCGGGGGGATTGGCATTGTTGTGAAATAAAAGACCATCAACAACAATGTGGCTGCCCTCAATCCGGAACACGTTCCCGTTCAGCACATTCCAGTCGGGATTTGAGAAGGAAGGAGCTCTGCCTGCCCCATACTTCTCAAAAAGACCTGAAAGGGTGCTGCGATGGTTGTTTAAAACAATATCCACTCCGGCGCTGTAAGCGCTGAAAACGATCGGCCTGCCCGGAGCACCGGAATGCCTGAATTCAAATCCGCCCGTGTAGGACGATCCTTTTGCAAAAAGAATGCTGTCACCCGGATAAAAATCATGTTTTTCGATATTCGCCAGCGTCCGCCACGCCAGCTCCATCGATGTTCCTTTGTTGCTGTCATCCCCGCTCCGGCTGTTAATATAATAGTTTGTCGCTTTTGTCGAATATCCGGCCAATAGCAAAACCACAAATAGTACTCCGTATCGAAAATCCAATTTTCTAATCATATCAATCCGTTTTATTTATCGCCTCTGCCCAGGGGGCAGGAAAGACCTTTGTTTTCCTTGCATATTCCATCCACATGTTGGCCATTTCTTCCACGATCTCCGGATGACCGGATGCCAGGTTGTTTAATTCATTCCTGTCAGCTTCAATATTGTACAATTCCCAGGGGCCGTTGCTGAAATATTTCCATTTCCCATATGGGCCACCTGACAATTCCCCTTCAGAAACGATCTTCCATTTACCCATACGCACAGCCCGGTTCATTTCGTGTTCCCAGAAGATAGCCTTCCGCGAAAGCTGTTCATTTGAAAAACAGGGAACAAGACTGACACCGGCCGCGGGAGTGATAGCGTGATCTTTATATGTTGAAGGATATTTCCCCTGCGCCAGTTCGAGTACCGTGGGCATAATGTCGATCAGGTGTCCGGGCTGCTGCCGGAATTCACCGCGACTTTCGATGCCGTTCTTCCACTGGACGATCAGGGGTGTCGCAATGCCGCCTTCGTGCACCCAGTGTTTGTATTCTCTTAAAGGCGTATTGGAGACTGTGGCCCATTCCTTCCCATAGGCCACGTAAGTATCAGCGGGGCCAGCCATCACTGTGGTCCCCTGCATTACAATACGGCCGTCGCGGGTAATACCGGGTTTGATGACTTTCTGCAATCCATCCTCTTCTAATGTCCTGAGGCCGGCGGTGTCTGTTGCCGTATTCAGCTCTTCACGTAGTCCGATTGTTTCCGCGCAGGCGCCATTATCCTGCAGATAAAGAATGACGGTGTTATCATAAACACCTTCATCCTTCAGGGATTGTATGATTCGTCCTATTCCGTTATCCATTACCTGGATCATGGCCGAATAGGTTTCCATCCTCCGGGCCGCCGCGGCTTTATTCTTTTCTTCCTCCCAGGAATATGAATTCCATTCGGGAAGCTGTACATCCGGACTCACCACGCCCAATCGTTTCATCTTCTCCAGCCTGTTTTTCCTGACCTCTTCCCAACCCCGATCGTAAACGCCTTTGTTTTTCAGGATCGCGTCTTCGGGGGCCTGCATGGGCCAATGGGCCGCAGTATAGGCTACATACATAAAAAATGGTTTCTCCTTGTCGCGTTTCCTGATATAGGCAACACTGTTATCGGAGATGGCATCTGTGAAATAGTACTGCGGCGATTTATATTCGGGATCTGTAAAGGGAGTGATGGGAGTATTGTCCCGGCAAAGAACACCCGGGTCGTAGTAGTTGGAGGCACCGAGGATGATTCCGTAAAATTTTTCGAATCCCCGCTGCAGCGGCCAGTTGTACTGTTGTACATTCTCCTTGTTGTACTTTGCGAGGTGCCATTTCCCGGTCATATAAGTTGAATACCCGGTTTCCTGCAAAGCCTCTGCTATGGTCACACAGTCGTTATTCAACTCCGCCCGGTAACCGGGTAGCTCATGATCCACCGCCGTCATCCAACCCAGGCCTGCCTGGTGCGGATACAGGCCAGTCATCAGGGAGGCTCTCGTTGGACAGCACCGGGCCATATTGTAGAACTGAGTGAAGCGGATCCCGTTTTCCGCCAGCGCATCAATATTAGGCGTAGGGATCTCCGACCCGTAACAACCGACATCAGAGTAACCCATGTCGTCAGACATGATCAGGATGATATTCGGACGGTCACTCTGAGCTTTTAGCTTTTTGCTTTGAGCCATGGGTTGTGCGCCTTGACCATCCCTTGAGGTTGAACCCTCATTGCATCCCATCAGGATCAGCAAAAAAAATATAATAATATTTCTGTTCATCTAAACACTGTTTCTAATACAACCAACCGCCTGTCGCCTTTAAACGTCATGCTGATCGTAGAAGAATTTACCGGGCAATCCACATTCGTCGTTTTGCCGGGTAATATCCTTTGTGAAATTTCTTTTCCATTCACTGCTATCGTAATGGTCCGCGGTTCCTTGTCCGGATTCCACACGAGGGTAGTGGACATGGTTTTGTTTGCCGGAACCGTACACCAGAAAGTTCCCTCACCTATATTATCACTGTCCTCCAACGGGGTAGGCACATTTCCGAAACCCCGAAGATAATAAGGCCCGTACGGCCGGCGGCCGTAATTCACATACTGTACTCCCGGCCTCGTATTAAATCCGTCGCGCTGACCGGCCAGTTGATCGCCCACTTCCGTCAGAATGGTCCGCTGATTTTTGTACGAACCGGTCAAGTGTGCTTTTGAGTGCAATAACAGCCCGCTGTTGATGCCGGTTAGCAATCCTTTTTCCGACGCATAATCACCCCAGATAATCTTATCGGTAATATGCGTGTATTGTGTGTGGGGCTGATTATTTCCCATGTATGCCAACAGGTTTACCAGCATACGATCTGCCACCGGATCCAATCCGGTTCTCCTGGCGAGGTCTAACCCGCACAATAAAACGTTTCCTTTTCCTGAGAACATCTCCGCAAGGGTTATGCCTTCCAGCGCAACCCCATAGTTTGCCAGCACCGAAATATGCTCCAGGTCCATTTTGTTTTTCGGAACAAATCCGTCCGTAACCGGATAAATTGCGGGGAAACCTTTTTTTGATTCGTCCCATCCGGTGTAGTCCGACCAAACCTCCAACTGCTCTCTTGCTATGCCGTCAAAAACAGGGTGCTCCCTGCGCTCAGGGTTAACATAATAGCCGTTCCGGGAAGGTCTTGGCGGCGGGGGATATGCCGGAACATCCAGGTTCACGGTAATATTCTTCAGCTCGTAGTCCAATATTTTATTCATATGATTAAAGGAAACACTGTCCTGCCGGAGACATAACATTTTCCCACCCTGCTTAATGAAACTCTTCAGGGCAGCCGCATGTTTTGCCAAACCGGCATTTGCGGCATTCTCTCCAATCACCAATAATGAAGATGCCGGAATGCTGCCGACCGAGTTTATCTTTTTAAAGGCTATTCCCAACTGCCGCAGGGATGGCCCTGTGCTTTCTTCAGGATCATAAAGCAGTATTTCGCCTGATGGTTGTGATCCGGCATTGGCCATGCCGGCATCGGAAATAAAAAGCTTGTCATGATTCTCCGAAATAACCCTGCCGTTGCTGACGATCTTACCAACCAGGTTATAGGTTCCGGTGGTTAAAGGCGAAGGGATCTTCAGCGAAAGTTTTTTGCTGAATGTGCCATAATAGGGAACCGTTGGCAAGGAAAAACTATCCAGCAGCACAACCGTGCCTGCATGATCCTGTAACTGATAAATTACCCTGGCTCCTTTGAGATCGCTATAGTGATCATCATCATTGATGATATGCGCAATGGGCTTAAATTCAGATCCGGCATAAATATTAGGTGTCCAGTTTTCCCAACTTAATAGTACCGGCTGATAGGAGATCCTGGCCTGATTTGTTACAGGTTTCGGATCCATGTCCATAAATGTTTTTATGGTGTGCCAGTTAAAAAACATTATAGTAAAAGGAAACACCCCGCTCAGTTCCGGATTGACCGCGCGCAGGCGCCTGAACAATTCAGTGGCCTGTTTAAATGTAAAGGATTGATGTTCGTTTGCCAACTGCGCCTGGATACTCCAATCCGCATGACCCGTCCAGTTCAATTGCGAACCCGGGTTTTTATGATTGGGTGTAAGATTATACCTGCCATCGGGGCCGGTGTAATTTCCAACACATTCAGTGAAAGTGATCGGTTGTACCTTCTTTTCGAAAGGTATGATGAGCTTATTGTCGCGGATGTTCAAAAAATTAAAGGGCGAATTGTAATACCATCCCCAGTACCTGTGCAGATCGCAGATGTCGCCGGATTTGCCATAACCGTAGCCCGCATTGGCAATGTACGCCCGGGTGCTGTCCCAGTTTTTTAATTGCTTGTGGGCGTAAGATAAAAACTTCTCCCACTTATCGGCAATCTCCCCAGTATAGGGTACTTCGTTCGTCATGGCGTAGATCATCAAACTCGGATGCGAAGCAATCTCTCCCAATTTTACATCCCGGTACCAGGAAACGCCTTTGTCGTAGTCTTCAGGCGGTTTTTCGCCATTCACTGAACCCGCATAATTACCCCCAAACACCATCATTCCGAGTTCATCACACACCTTGTACCATGTTTCATGGTTAGCGATGCGGATGATGTTAACATTGATGCTCTTCATGAACCGTACATAATCCTCTGCAAATTCCCTGCTTGTTTCAATGCTGTCCGGGATGCCCCTTCCCGGCGGATTAATGGCTATTCCCCGCAGAAAGATAGGCTTATTGTTCAGGAACAGTTTCCCGTCTTTCGCCTCAAAAAACCGGAAGCCGATACGCTGATGTTTTTCGTGAAGGGTCTTTTTATTCCGGCTGATCCGGAAATAGAGATCGTATAATGCGGGATTGGCGGGCGACCATAAATCGGCATTAAGATCCGCGACATAAAAGATCAGCTTTTTTTGATCTTTTAATACAGCAGCAGGTTTGACAGCTTTTTCGGTGAGTAGCGTTTTATCAGCGCCATCGATCCGGATATTGAATATCGCATCCGAGGCGGGTAGTTCATGGAAGCTGACTTCCAGCTTTACGGAAGATTGAGAGGTGATAGCAGTAAGTCTGATACCTTCTCCATCCGGTTGTTGTGCAGATAGCCAGGTGGCTCCGCAAAGTAACCATCCAAATAAAAATAAGCGGTTGTGTAACTGGTTCATCCGTTTATTATTTAAACCGGTTTAAAAACTGCCTGCCGAACCCGTTTAATCCAGTAAACTCTGATGAGTAAGGCCGTATTTTTTTGTGAACCGGGCGAAATCATTGTTGCCTGTCAATAAAAAAACCCCTTCATTAAGGTTTTTTTCCAGAAAGGTTAACAGATCCCGGATCTGCTCATGTATTATTGTAGCAGCAGTTCCGGAAGCCCGCGCGTATTGAATTTCCAGATCTCTCACGGCATATCCATACATCAGCAGCAACCGGGAAAGATTGGCCGATACAACCGGATCTCCGGACATTTCCGACTGTGCATTACTTAAGGCCGACTGCTGGTTCCTGATCGTTTGCAGCGCCTCACCGATCTTTTCCTTTGATTTTAAGATGGTAAACGGTAAGCTTCCGTACACTGGCACGATCTGTTGCAGCTGTGCATAAGCTTCTGCCGCAGTTTCCCATTGGGAACCATAACGTGCGCGGAAAAATCCTGATGCAAGGGAATCTACATTGGCATCGGGGTTCCAGGCCACGTGACCCAGCGTATAATGATTCAGTTCATAAGTAAACCAATCGCCGGGCTCTGCATAAGATGAGATGCCCTGTACCGGGATCCCGGCATACCAATGCATGTCGCGGCGGATATAATCAGGTATTACGTTTGGTGCGGAACGCCATGCATACTTGCGGTAGTACGAATAAATTCCCAGATCACCGGGGAATTTATCGCGCCAGGCTTTTATTTCCTTTACATACGCTGAATTATTCTCCGAGCTGGTGTCGTAGATCTGAAATTCAAACTGCTGGTCGATCGGACAAACGTCTACAATGATATCCGGATTCAGTGTAACCTTTCCAGGAGGAGAGAGGGCATGAGAATAGGCGATGACCTGCAGGCGCAACTCTTTTCTCACCGTTTTAATTGCCGAATCCACCTGGTTCGCGAGCAGCGCCTGCCGGTCTTGCGGCTCACCGTAAACATTCCATTCAGGACAATCATGCCAGCGGCCGACATCGGGCGGCCATATTTCAAAAACATCGATTTCAGGATGTTGTTTAAGGTATTCAACAATATTGCTCAGAAAATAATTTACGGCCTCCGGGTTGGTTGTGTTAAACACCAGTCTTTCCGATGGCGAATAATTACATGCGCTATCTTTTCCGAACCAATCGGGATGTTTTTTGAAAAGGGTGCCGTTCTCCATCCCCGCATTAATAAAATTCTGATACCCATGCCCCCCTACTTCAATCCGGATGCCCCTCTTTTTTAATTCAGGTGTGAGTTGATCCCGCCATTTATCCCAGGATACCCGCCCATTGTTGTTCATGTTCACGGGGATCATCAACGTGTTGTATCGCAGTTTGGGCATCCAGTCGATCATCTTCTTCAGGTTATCCGCATCATGTGTCCGCCCCCCGTCCACGTCAAGCTTGCGGAAACTGAACCGGGGTTTTTCGGAAATGATGCCGGTTGGTCTGAAAACAAGATCCGCATTGTCCGGAACATATTCGGCATGTCCGTCATAGACCGAAAATTCAGGCGCATACCATGCACAGCCCAGGCGACCGAGCAGATCGTACACCGCATACAGGATAGCACGGTCAGAATTTCCGGAAAGCAGGATATTGCCTTCCTCAACTTCAATCAAATACGCTTCATCCTCATCGGGCGGGCCGGCTTTTATATTCAGTCTGATCAGGGAGCCGGTTGCGTCCGTTCCCTTGTTAATGGGAAAGGACGCACCGGTTATCCGGTCGAGGTATTTTTTTAATTCTTCTGCTGAGAATTGCTGCGTGAGGGAAGCATCGGCAGGGATCATTATGGTGCAGATCGCATTTCCGTTCCGGGTAAAATGCACCTCCCGTTTCTGTTCCGAACAGTTGCTTAGCATTGATCCGGAGATCAACACCAAAATCGGGGCGATCAGCTTAAAATATTCCTTCAATACCGTAGTTCTCGTTTATCGTTTGCAACTCATTTCCATTAGCAAAAGATCTTATCCCGACTGGGTTAATACAGCGGGTTTTGGCCCATCGGAGAGGTTCTGTTTGCATCTATCACCGGCTGGGGGATCGGCAATAAGATATCCCTCTCCGCAACTCTCGGCCCGGCAAGAACATTATGTAAACGGGTTCTTTCGAGCCATTTCCCGGTACGAACCAGTGTGTAGCGTCTTTCTTCTTCTGAGAACAGTTCTCTCGATCTTTCGTCCAGTATAAAATCGATCGTTATATCACCTGCGTCCGTTTGTTCGGCGTGGGCCCTATCTCTTAAAACATTGATCGTATTTGAAGCCTCCAGCGGCAGATCCATGTTGAGGTAGGCCTCTGCGAGCAATAAATACGTTTCGCCAAGTCTTACCAGTATCTGATCGTTGTATTGGCGGGGTATATTTTCATCTATCGGGCTCACATAATCCCATTTAGTAGTGGATGGCCAGTTGGGGTTTATAAGCGATTCGTCCGATGTTCTGTCGAGGAATAACGTATCGCCCAATTGATATCCCGCAGGCACACCGCTCGGGTTATTGATGACATAATACCACCGCCAGGCGAACTCCGATCCCCTGTCATCGCCGGGCCCATAGAGGGAAAGCGCGAATTTGGTTGGGCTCCATCGACCGATCCCTCTTCCACCGTTCGCTTCGGAAACGGCAATGGGGTTCCTGCCACCAACCTGCAGCGAGTAATACCGGTTTACCCAATAACGCCGCATAATATTGTGTCCCTCTCCGCCCACAACATTTAATTCATTCTGGACGGTCCACAATACTTCGGTATTGCCCTGATTGCGGTTAGAGTTGCCATCGATGAACATATCGGTAAATGGCGTACCCGGCTGACCGGCTTTTACTCCATATCGTGCTGTTACCAATGCATAATTGGGGTTGTTGATCACTTTGAGGGCCATATCCCTTGCGTCTTCGGGCCGGTTGAGGACAAGATATAATTCGGCCAGGTAGTGCTGCGCGACTGCCTTCGACAATTCACCCTGAAAACCCGGAAGATCGCGAAGGTGCTCTTCGGCAAACAACCAGTCTGTTTCCATGGCGGCTCTCACCTGGGCAACAGGCGATCTTTCCCAATCTGTTTTGATATTTTCTCCGGTGGACTCTTCCAGTGTTAAAGGAACATCTCCCCACAGATAGGTGAGATGGCGGTAACACCAACCCCGGATAAACATTGCTTCGGCCACCACCTCATTTTTCTCTGCTTCCGTCCAGTCGATTTCCGGATTTTTTGCCCGGTTAATAATTGTATTCGCGGCATTGATCGTTTCATACAACCAGGAAAATGTCCGGTTGTAGTGCACAACAGACGGGTTATTCTCTGCTCCCCAGTTGTTGAATACGTCCTCATACGCATCGCGCCAGTTTGCATAAGCATTATCCACGCCAATAAAAGCGGGCGTAAGCATCGGGGTACCTGCACCCCCGTATTCTGAACTTGACCGCACCCTGCGAACCTCATCGTACAGAGCATTCAGGCCGTTCTCAAAACCTGATTTATCTCTAAAAAGATTGTCGGCCAGCAAGATGTGGGGCGCATCTTCGTCCAGCATACTCTTGGAGCATTGTGTAAATATCAAACTACACAGCAGCAGCGGAGCCAATATATTGATGTATTTTTTTCTGGAATTCATTATTATCGGTTGCATAACAAAAAAATTAAACTGAATAAAAGGGCTGATTAAAGGCTCACATTAACTCCCAACACGTATTCCTTCTGCAATGGAATGCCATACTGATTATTTAATTCAGGATCCAATCCGGACCATTCCGTGAACGTGAATAGATTTCTGGCATTCACATAAACCTTTAACCGATTCAATCCGATCCTGCTTAAGGTTTTCGAAGAAAAATCATAAGCCAGGGAGATATCTTTTATCCTTACAAAGCTGTCGTGTTCATATACCCTTGCGTCCAGCACATTTGCTCTCAGATCGTTTGCATAAAAGTCATTAGTCGGATTGTCGGGTGTCCACCAGTTTTTCACGGCCGTCCTGTACCTTACTCCGGATTGAACGGCGTCTGACAATAATTGATTCTGGCGGCTCGTGCCATGCGTTCCGTGCATAAATATGTAAAGGGAAATATTTTTGAAAGTAAAAGTATTGCCCATACCCCAGATAAAAGAAGGCTGGCGACTGCCCTGGATCACCCGGTCCTGATCATCAATCACTCCGTCTTCGTTGATGTCGACTACTTTGGCATATCCGGGTTTTACATCCGGCTGTGCTGATTTGGTGAGATCATCGTCTAATTGCCAGACGCCACCATATACAATTCCGAAATTCACCAATATCGGTTGGCCGATAAACCAGGTGTTTGCTACGTCATCCTTTCCATCGCCATAGAGGTCAAGTATTTTATTCCGGTTAAAGGATATATTGGCGTTGGTGGTCCAACTGAAATCCGTTCCCTTCACATTCACGGTATTCAATCCCAGTTCGACACCTTTGTTGCTGGTTTTGCCGATATTCTGTACAATGGAACTAATACCGTGTACAGGGGAGATCTCCCGTTTCAACAGCAGGTCGTGTGTTTTGGTGGAATAAATGTCCAGGGTTCCACTTATTCTTCCACTCATAGCACTCCAATCAAATCCGATATTGGCAGTGTTTGATGTTTCCCAGCCCAATCCGGGATTGGCGAGGCTGGTAGGCAAATATCCCGGCGCGGTGGCAGTGCCGTTCACATAAGAACGTTCTGACAGTTTTGCAAGGGTTTCATACGGCCCCACGGCCTGGTTACCGTTGCTGCCGTAAGAGACCCGCAGCTTCAGATTATCAAATACCCTGCTGTCCGACATAAAGTTTTCGCTGCTGATATTCCATCCCAAGGCAACTCCCGGAAAAAATCCGAATTTTGTGCTCGATCCAAAACCCGAGAAACCGTCCCGCCGTCCGGTTAAGGTGAGCAGGTACTTTTCCTTGTAGGCGTAATTAACCCGTCCCATCTGCGATAACAATACTTCTTTTGCAAAGGAAGCACCGGGAACAACCTGTAAGGCCACGTTTGCCTGGTAATAGGTCAGCACGTCGTTAGGGAACCCTTCTGCAGCCAGCGTATTGCCTATGATCTTGTCGTTCTGGTAGCTGTAGAGGCCGGTGACACTAATGGAATGATCATTGAAGGTCCGTTCATAGGTGAGAATATTTTCAACAATTAAATTGGTATTCACGCTTTCATTCAGATCCAGCTCACCGCCTGAAGAGAATCCCCTTTGTGTATTTCTGCCCCAGTAGGTAGCACGTTTCCGGCCGGTGTATTCAACCCCGGTATTGAGGCGGTAGGATAGTCCTTCCAGGAAGGGGAATTTAACCTGGAGATAATTATTGGTAAAAATCTTGTAGGTCTCATCATCATTTTGAGCAAGTGTTGGTGCCAGCGGATTGGCGAAGAACACGTCTTCCGGCCAGGGATAGATGAGTTGTTTGCCCTCATCATCAAAAGCGTTCAGCAGGGGATTAAACCGGTAAGCGCCGAAATTCCCGTCAAAATCAGCGGGCAGGCCGCTCCTGGTATTGTAAGACAACTGGGTGCTGGTACCGAACGAAAGCCAGTCGGTCACATTCACATCCACATTGATACGGGTGGAGGCGCGTTTGAAATTATCATTTACCGCAACTCCCTGTACGTCGAGATAGGTGCCGGAGAGGTAATATCTTACGCCATTGCCGCCACCTCTTACTCCGAGAGAATGCTGGGTTCTTACACCATTCTGAGTGGCGAGCCCGACCCAGTCTGTATATTGTTTGGAATCATAGGTTGCCTGTTCTGTATTGGTGATCCTGCCTGGTTCGCGTTGTTCTTTAAATGCATAAAAAGCCTCGGGTCCCAGCATTTCGGGTAGATTGGCTATCTGCTGGATGCCGTAAAATCCATCGTAAGAGATCACCGGCTTTCCCGAACTACCTCTTTTGGTGGTAATCAGAATAACCCCGTTGGATCCGCGGGAACCATAGATAGCAGCAGCCGAAGCGTCTTTCAGCACATCGATGGAGGCGATATCGGTGGGATTGATATCGGAGATTCCCCCGCTGTAAGGGATCCCATCCATAACGATCAGGGGCGTATTGCTGGCAGTAATGGAATTTCTACCCCGGATGACAATGGAATTGTCATTGCCTTCTGCACCAGCAACATTCTGTTCAATGGTAACACCCGGAACCGAACCCTGGATCGCCTGAGCAAAATTGGTGTTGGGAAGCTGTTCCAGCCTTTGTTTATCAACCGAAACCACCGAGCCGGTAATATCCCTTCTTTTCTGGGTTCCGTACCCAACCACTACTACCTCATTTAAGCTGGAAGACGCGGCGGATAATTGAATATCAATGGTAGTGCTGTTCCCCACCGGGATTTCCTGTGAAGCGAAGCCCACATTACTGAAAACCAGGGTTCCCTCCCTTGCCGGCAGGTTAAGCGAATAGTTGCCGTTTGCATCGGTGGTGGTTCCTGTGCTGGTTCCCCTTAATTCAACGGAAGCACCCTCTAGTGGTTTATTAGTGGAAATATCTGTTACGTTACCCGTAATGGTAACTGTCTGCGCATAAATTGTCGCAGGAAGCATACTTAACAGTGCAAGGCTGCAGACTGAAATAAGTTTTCGAAACCAAAAAAGCGTTAGCATGGCTGTTGTTTTTTTTTAAATGGCGAGAAATATAAAATAAGAACCCCCTCGGTATAGAGGCAACCTTATCCCTAGCAGGGAGTATTATCTATTATAAAAGTAGGCAGCCTGCTATTTAAAACCAAAGGATTAACAGGGGGTGCCGGAGGACGATCTCCTCATACGTTACCGGCAACGTTTGCATAATACAGAATGGCTTAAACCAGCCAAAAAATTGATAAACATTCTGCTATTCAGTAAATTACAGTTAATTTTTTAGATATTCGTGCATGCTGGCCCGGAGAAAGGAATGGCTTCCCACCTTTATTCTTAGATTTAGCGAACAAAAATCAGATAAACCTTTCCTTCAACGATAAATGGGTGCCTTTTAAACCGGCAAAGCGGGATACACGAATACAATGGTCACGATTAAAGATATTGCTCAGAGATTGAAAATTTCGGTTTCCACCGTCTCGCGTGCGCTACGGGGAAGCTCTGAAATTAAGGAAGAAACCAGGAAAATGGTGCGTGAGCTCGCTGAACAATTAAACTATACCCCCAATCCCATTGCGCTTTCCCTGAAGGAGAAAAAAAGCCGGATCATCGGGGTGATCGTTCCGGAGATCGCAAATTATTTTTGTTCCACTACTATCGCGGGCATTGAAGACGTCGCTTATAGCAAGGGGTATCATGTTGTCATCTTCCAAAGTCATGAAAAACTGGAGCGCGAGGTGACCAATGCCCGTCTCCTTACGTCCAGAAGAGTTGACGGACTGATCATTACCTTATCCAACGAAACCAATAGGTTCGAACACCTGGAAGAGGTGCACAGGTATGGGATACCCATTGTAATGTTCGACAGGGTCAATGATGCCATTCCCACCCATAAAGTGGTGGTGGACGATTATAAGGGGGCGTTCCAGGCAACGGAGCATCTGATTGCGGAAGGATTTAGAGACATTGCGCATGTCACTATTTCGGAATTTCTTTCAATCACACAAAACAGGCTGAAAGGGTACATCGACGCGCTGAAAAAACACGATATTCCGGTGCAGGAGGAGCGGATCATTCACTGTAACTTCGACGTGGAAGAGATGCATGGAAAGATACGTGCATTGTTCTCATTGGAGCAGCGCCCAAATGCTATTCTGGCTTCGGTAGAACGCCTTGCGATCGCGTGTCTGGAGGTATTTCAGGAGATGAATCTGCGTATTCCGGAAGACGTTGCGCTGATCGGATTTTCAGACAACCCCCTGAACAGGCTGATGGCTCCGTCCATGAGCTGCATTCGTCAGCCGACCTTCGATATCGGCCAGAAATCGGCGGAATTGCTGCTGGATCTTATAGAGAAGAAGAATAAAGTGAAACGATTTAAAACGATCCGGCTGGAGACAACGCTCGATATCCACGCGTCGTCAAGGCGACCCGCTTCAGGCGCCAAAAAACAGGTTTAGCAGCGGTTCGGCCATACAACTTCTTTGGCGTATTGCAGATCTCTCCATGGCGATCACTTCCCCGCTTCATTGCGCAGATGATACAGGAACAAATGCTACCGTATCGCTACTTTGATAACCTATGCGTTCCGCAACTGCAACCAGCTTTTTACCGGGAGCCAATTTTACCGGTGCAACATAAACCTGCCAGGCGTGTTTGTTCAATTCTCCCCGGGGGTCAATCATTTGCCACGATATCGAGGCGCCAGGCGTTTCACAATTGATCCAGATATTTCCGTTTTCCAGGAATTGAGGATTTTCAGTTGTCGGTTGAACCATGCCCGGCCACATGGTTTGCACAAATTCTCTTTCGGGAATATTCCCCTTGTCTTGCGTATAGCTCATCCAGTTGCTTAAGGCAGTTCGCATTTCTTCGAGTTGCTGCGAATACCGCCCATCCCCCGCCAGATTATTCAGCTCATACGGGTCCGCTTCTGCATCGTAGAGTTCCTCAGCCGGTTTTGTTTTGCTGAACCATAGTTTCTGGACAGCGTTCAGCTTATCTTCCTTCTCCAACCGAAGGAGCTCGTTCATCAGGCCCATTTGCCTGCGGTAAGGCAAG
Organism: uncultured Chitinophagaceae bacterium; assembly: GCA_964624205.1. GTDB lineage: Bacteria > Bacteroidota > Bacteroidia > Chitinophagales > Chitinophagaceae > Flavitalea. Next base: position 1,055 of record CAZUWX010000061.1, on the reverse strand, counting down.
TCCTGTATATAGGGCTTTTCAGGTTGAAAATTTTTAATGTACTTGAATCTTTTATCTCTCACGGCCCTGACCATGTCGTATTCGGTGCCCATACGGTCGCGCGCGGCATACACATACCGCCGTTCGCGACCACTTTGCTGTGCCCCGAGAAAAGCCTGACCCTGCATATAGGAGGGGATCCTCACATCCGCAAGAGAAAGAACAGTTGGCGCAAAATCCACAAAACTGATCAGGCGGTCATCAACGGTTCCCGCAAATTTTTTTCCGGGGAACCGGATAAGAAGGGGAATGCGGATGCCCGAATCGTATATTTCCCGTTTGTTTCTCGGCAGTGGCCCGCCATTGTCGGAATACCAGAAAATTATCGTCTTTTCCAACAGACCGTCCGCCTCCAGTTGTTCGAGTATCTCCCCTACCTGTGCGTCCATCTCCGCAACATTCGAATACATACGCGCAACGTCTCTCCTGATCACCGGCGACTCGGGAAAGTATGGCGGGAGCCTGACTTTTGCCGGATCCACAAGTAATGAGTCGCCCTCTTTCATCCATATCCTCGACTCGTGGGAGACTGCAAAATTAAATACGGAAAAAAACGGTTTGCCTTCAGGGCGGTTTCTCCAGTGTGCCTGCTTACTGCTCTCGTCCCAGCCAGAGAGGGGCGCCCTGAACTGGTAGTCTTCCTTATCATTATTTGTGCAATAGTATCCCTCCCTTCGCATCCACTCACTGAACATTTTAACCCCGTCAGGTAAAACCACGGAATATCCGTGTAAACCGGCTTCAGGTATTTTCTGACTCGTACGCATATTATTTGTGCCAATATAGGTCGGATACATTCCGGTAATGAGCGCCGATCTGCTGGGTGCACATACTCCCGAAACATCAAAACAATGCGTGTACCGCACGCCCTCCCTCGCAAGGCGATCAAGGTTCGGTGTTGCAACGGTCGAGTCGCCATAACAGGAAATAAGCGGACTTAAATCCTCGGCAACCAGCCACAATATATTAGGTTTTTCAAAACCAGCCGGCGCAGGATTTTCCTCAGAATATCCGCA
>CAZUWX010000060.1:3598-20403 GCA_964624205.1 uncultured Chitinophagaceae bacterium | reverse complement strand
CCTCTTGCATGCCATGCAAGCGCTCTAGCCAACTGAGCTAATCCCCCCTTTTATCCGCCAAGCCCGAAAGCTGAAGGCGGATCATTTATCTTTCACTCGCTTTAACGAAGGAAGCGGATCACTGTCCCCGAAAGGGCTGCAAATATAGGTAATCGTCCAATATTACCAATCATCCTCCGCACCAGTTATACGCTTCTTTTTGTCTTCTGCCGACACTAGCTGCTACCGATCGCCTACGTCTTTGTATTCCTCCCGATAACCCCAGCGCCGACTATTTTTATAAAATCAATCTCCCCAAATTTCGTCTTCCCCCTTCAGCCATCTCTTCACCAGTGCCGTGGTCACCGACTTGGGGCGCTCAATAGGCATGCCCAGGGCGCGGTCCCAGATCAGGCTGGCGAGCACTCCGAGAGAGCGGCTTACGCCAAACAGCACGGTGTAAAACTCGTATTCCTTCAATCCAAAATGTACCAGCAAGGCCCCACTGTGCGCATCCACATTCGGCCAGGGGTTCTTTACCTTGCCCAGCGATTTCAAAATGGGGGGCACCACCTCGTAGATCTTCCACACCGTTTGCACGAGCGGGTCGTCCGGCATATGCTTTTTGCCGAATTCCATCTGGGCGGTAAATCGGGGATCAGTTTTTCTCAACACCGCATGGCCATAGCCAGGCACCACTTTCCCCTCGCTAAGGGTTTGTTTTACATACTGTGCGATTTCCTCCTGGGAAGGCGTCTCTGTTTTTAATTGATCCCTCAGCTCGAATATCCATTTGATCACTTCCTGGTTAGCCAGGCCGTGCAGGGGCCCCGCCAGGCCGTTCATGCCCGCCGCCAGGCAGAGATAAGGATCGCTTAGCGCGGAACCCACCAAATGGGTAGTATGGGCCGAAACGTTTCCTCCTTCGTGGTCGGCATGAATGGTCATATACAACCGCATCAGCTCCCGGAAACTCTCGTCGGTGTACCCCAGCATGTGAGCCAGGTTGCCCGACCAGTCCAGCAGGCCGTTGGGCTGAATATGATTGTTGTTCTTGTATTTTCTTCTATATATATAGGCCGCGATCCGGGGAAGACGTGCAATAAGATCCATGGCGTCGTCGAAAGCGGCGTCCCAGTAATCTTTTTTGCTCATCCCTTCGGCGTATCGCCTGGCAAAATTACTTTCAGTCTGCAAAGCCATGATCGCGCTCACGAACATGGTCATGGGGTGAGTAGAAATCGGAAACGCGTCTATCACGTCAAACACATGGTTGGGCACGTGCGACCGGCGCTGCCACAAAGAAGTCAGCAAAGTCACATCCTCTTCGGTAGGTAGTTCACCGATCAGCATCAGGTAAAACAGTCCCTCCGGCAGCGGCTCGTTGCCGTTTTCCGCCTTCGGCAGCTTCTGCTGCAGTTCCGGGATGGAATAGCCCCTGAACCGGATACCATCGTGCGCATCCAGCAAGGAAGTTTCACTAACAAGACCGGTAACACCCCGCATCCCCTGATAAATCTGCGACAGTTGCACCTCCCCTATCTTTTTAGAGCCGTGCTGCTTTAAAATGCTTTTTATCCCTGTCGCCGCCACCTCCGATTTTGCCTTGAACCGATCTTTCAATATTCCCATTATATATAATATTTGTTAAATGCTTAGCAATGAATAGGTGAGGACCAAACACCAACCGGAACGCGAATTTACTTATTACGAGCCTGATTTTTGAATATAAAGATCAAAAATCCATTATTTGGGAGCCCGGCGGTAGAGATACAGGGCTACCAGCGTAAAAATGATATTGGGCATCCAGGCGGCCAGGAGCGGGTGAAAATCGCCTTTTGTGGAAAAAGTAAGAGAGAATTTATCCATCACTACAAAGCTGGCTGCCAGCACGATCCCCACCGCCATGTGCAGACCGCTGCCCCCGCGCGTCTTGCGCGAAGCCACCACGGCCCCCATCAACGTGAGCAATATCACGGAGAAAGGCGTGGCGTTCCGCTTGTAGCGCTCCACCCTGTAGTCGTTCAGCCCTTCGGAACCCCGCAGTTCTTCGAGCCGGATATACCGCTCCAGTTCGGGGGTGGTCATCTTGTCTTTCAGATACTTATCGAAGCGGATATCGGAGGGGGTCACATTCAGGTCGAGGTGCATCTCGGGCATCGACTTCAGGTCTTCGTAGATATCGCTGATATGTCGCTCCACGACCCGTTCCAGTCGCCACTGGTCCACCGCCGTATCCCATTTCATCGACTGGGCGCGGAGGTTATACACCATCTTATTGTCGTCCAGCCGGTCGAGGAAAAACCCGCCGTAAGCCGTTTTGGTGGTGGTATCGTAGTTGCGCAGTCCTGCATAGGTGTTTGAGTCCACGCGTATATATAAGTCGCTCCCTTTGGCCAGGTATTGGCCGATCTCATAAGAGCTTTTGCTGTCAATATAGGTAGCCTGAAAATTGGCCCTCAGCACATTAGCCTTAGGGATCAGGTACTGGGTGGCATACCAGAAGATCCCGCCCAGCACCATCGCGCCGATCAGGTAAGGCCGCAGGAACCGGTTGAAGCGGATGCCACCCGCCAGGATCGCCACGATCTCCGACCTGCCTGCCATCTTGGAGGTAAACAGGATAACTGCGAGAAACACCATCAGGGGAAAGATCATCGAGATGATGAAAGGGATGAATCCGGCAAAGTATTTGGTTAGGATATAATAGGCCGATTGCCCCGACTTAACAAAATCGTCCGCCTTTTCACTGGCGTCCACTACCCCGGCGATCACGGAAAAAATGATCACCATGAACACCGCAGTGGAAAACAGCTTTTTGATTATATACCAATCCAGTATCTTTAACATGGGCTCTCCTGCCGCCAAAAGTAATTGAAAACTTTGTACCTTTCTTTTATGCGTTTTATCTGTTCCATTATAACTCTGTTAATTGTGATCACGGCCTCTGCCCAGGATTTATCCCAGTTTGAAAAAGAGCAGTTCGTAGACGGGAATGATACCCTGCGGTACCGGCTGCTCTACCCTACCAAATACGATGTCAATAAACAATACCCCCTGGTGCTGTTCCTCCATGGAGCGGGTGAAAGGGGAAGCGACAATGAAAAACAACTGATCCATGGCGCCCGCCTGTTCGCCGATTCGATGAACCGGGCCAAATTCCCCGCCTTCGTGGTTTTCCCCCAGTGCCCCGAAAACGATTTCTGGGCCGGTATCCGGATGAAGGAAGAGAATGCTGACTCCCTGGGCCGCTTTGCCGTTGTTTCCCGGGAGCAGGCGGGGCCTGCACTCTCCCTGGTGGAAAAGCTCGTCGACTCCCTTGCAGCCACTCCGCAGGTGAATAAAAAACATATCTACCTGGGCGGCTTATCTATGGGAGGCATGGGTACTTTTGAGCTGCTGTGGAGAAAACCCGGTTTCTTTGCTGCCGCCTTCCCCATCTGCGGAGCCGGCGATCCTGCCAAGGTTACCGCATACGCAAAAAAATACCCCATCTGGGTGTTCCATGGCGCGGCCGACAACGTGGTGCCGGCGAGTAATTCCAGACTGATGGTAAACGCACTGAAGGCCGCGGGAGCACGGGTACAGTATTCCGAATACCCCGGCGTAGCGCACGATAGCTGGAATAACGCCTTCGCCGAACCGGGCTTGCTGCCCTGGCTGTTCAAACAGAAACGGCGCTAAGAGTCAGTCAGGGTCCTGCGGTCCACCGACCCCAGGATAACATCAACGACAAAATCAACATATGCCCAGCATCATTCCGGCGTTTTACTAGTAAATGCGTAGAGCCTTCCGTCGTATGCGGCCACATACACTGCGTTGCCGGTAACAAGGGGCGTGCTCAATACCGGCACACCAATATGAAAGGACCACAGCTTTTTCCCCGTTTCAAGATCCAGGCAGTACAGATAACCGTCAGCACTTCCAAAGAACACCTTATCGCCGGCAATGGTCGGAGATGAAAGAAGGGGGCGTTCGTCGCGGCGGTAAGGCGAAAGTTTAAATACGGCCGTATCTGAAACATGCGTCCATAAAAGCCGGCCGGTAGCCAGATCTATGGCATTCATATAACCATCCCCGGACCCCGCCACCACAATTCCCGATTTTTTATCCCTGAGCTTTACAGCAGGTGTTGTTGCCGACCAGTTAGCGTCTCCTCCCTTGATCCCAAGTTCCATGGCCCATAAATCCGTGCCATCATTCAGCCGTTTTACATAGAGCACAGACTTCATAGAAGCATATATTACATATTCCCCGGCAAGGGTAGCACTGGCCAGCAAGCCGTTGTCAGCGGGATGCCCCCAGACCCTGGAGCCATCCTGCGTTTTGGCGATTGTAAAAGCCTCTCCTCCGAAAAACATACCGCTCATGGCCAAAAGATCGCCACTTACTGCCGGTGAACCATAACTGCTGATCCAATCATTATCACTTCTGCCAATCTGTTTCTCCCAATCGGGATGACCATCTTCTACCCTTAATTTTGCCATCCTGCGCATCACCCCCGCGTAGAACCAGCCATCGTGTTCCACCGGAGCACCGTAATTGTACCGCCCGCGGTTATCGATCAGGTCGTGATGCCACCGCTCCTTTCCGCTACCGGCATCCAGGCCGTAGATCCTCCCGCCCATTTCAGCAACGCACAAAACACCTTTTGCAAACGCCGGCGTATGGTTGATCGCTAAGGGGGTCGGAAACAGCCATAGTTGTTTTCCCGTGGCAGGATCAAAAGCAGCTACCCCGTTAGTACGACCTTTTGTTCGCTTTTTGAGTGCAAGATAAAGGCGCCCGTCGCCCAGAATTGGCGAAGAAAAGTCAGGATCGCCTCCGGTATCTACGGACCAGGCCAGCCGGAGCGGCAGGTTGTTGATAGGCCCTGCACTGTAGCCCGTATGCGCAGCATTTCCCATAAACATAGGCCATTCGCCCTGGGGTACGGGTGTCGCGGGGATATCACCCGGATTTACGATGAGCTCCTGATGGGCGTCCCACCTTTTTCCCGATGCATCCTCCGCCTCCACGTTAAATGTATAGGTTCCCGCCGCCAGTTGGGCGCGGTGAGGGCCGCTGGTAGAATGATCGCTCACGCCTACCCAACTGATTGCCGATGCCTGCTGTAGCATTCCCGAATCGACAGCCACACTTTCCCGCGTCAGCCGCCATTTGATTGAGGCAACCTCATGCGATGTTTCGTAAGCATTAACGATAACAGGAAACCGGCTATCAACTGAAATTCCTTCCTGAGGAGAAACGATTGTCAGGCGTTTGTCCTGAAAGCTGTAGCGCCAGTCGGTTTCCGCCGACCCGTCGGCTTTCAGGTGTACCAGCTTGAAACCCGCCGGACTCGCGTCTATGCCCCCCATGATGAACGGAGGGGAATTAATGCTCTGCACGCCCGCATGCATCATTTCTTTTTCGCTATGCCAGTGACCCGTAAAGACCGACCTGACTCCCAACCGCCCGAATCGCTCCAGGTCTTCCAGACTTGGCGGGAAGTGCTGAAAAACAACAACGGGGCGCCCCCTGGCGAGCAGATCCAGTGTTTTTGCCAGCCATTCGTTCTGACGTTCCGATGGCGTAACACAGTTCAGCGCAAGAAAAAGAATACCCTTTTGCTCAAAGGAGTAATAATCGGGGCCAATGTATTTATGATATCGTTCTATAGGGCCGAAAACGAGTTCATGATTACCGAACACATTAAAATAAGGCACCGGAGGGGTTTGCATACCGGCAACATAGTTCCTGAAATGCTCGTCCACGCCCCAGTCTACGAGGTCGCCCGTAACCACAATAAAATCCGGCTTAGGGTCCATCTCGTAAATTTCCGTGGTTGCCCGCTGCATGTAATCCCGGTCAGACGGGTTACGGATATGCGAATCCGTTAGCTGCACAAATCGGATCGTTGAATCGGGCGAGTTCTTGGCAACCGGTACCCCCTGCAGACCGAAATCAAACCTGCCTTTAACTTCAGGCAGGAGGCGATGAAAAAAAGCCTGTCCGTTTTGTTTGATATCACCCGCCTGATGCACAAATACAAACGCCGCGTTTTTTCTTTCGTTCGGTAATAAATAGGCTCCGGACTTGTCGGTAAGCACTACATCAAACCCGTCGCTAACGGCAATCCCCGGAATGCCCCGTTCACCTCTGTCCTGTTTGCCGTTTCCGTTCTTATCAAGATATACCGTTCCACCGATCGGATGCAGATATCCCGGAACCGAATCCTTCTTCAGGGTAGCAGCCCGGTGAAAATGATTCGTGGCAAAAGATGTGAAGACGATACAGAACAGTACAGGCAAAAAAAAGGCTGTGACAATAACTAAGCGTGATTGATTCTTCATGTATAAATAAATAGAATTATGATTAATCCGAACTAGTAGCCCTCGTTTTGGTCTTTAAGGTTAGGATTATTTGCCATCTCAGGCACAGGAAGCGGTAACAGCAAATGTTTGGTCTGTAAGGGCTGATTCGAGCTTCTATTGATATGCCCTACAAAGTCGTCAAATCCACCCGTGGTTTCGTTGAGCACTTTTCTGAGGCGCAGCATATCAAAAAAGGTGATGCCTTCATAACAGAGCTCATGCCAGCGCTCTTTCCAAACTGCCTCACGAAACGTCTGCTGTGTATAAGTATTGAGGTCAGGAGTAATCAACTCCGCCCTGTCTCTGATCCTTTTAAAAGCATTATAAGCATCCTGATTAAGCGTGCCCGATTCATTCTGTGCTTCCGCATACATCAGCAACACTTCCGCAAACCGGATCTGCGTCACATTAAGGTTGCTTCTGGCTGTGCCGGGTATGCCGGGGCTGCCATGTGCTATTGCGTCAAAGTGTTTGAAGATATAAGGAGCGCCCAGCTCAAAAACAGCGCCGCTGCCGTTTGTATAATAGCTGGTGTAAAAATAGCCTACCTGATCTTGTGCACGTTTATCGCCCGGTTCATAGGAGTTGTAGAATGATACGGTAGGCACATATGTTCCCCAGCCGCCGGTCATCACCGAAATAGGCTTAAGAAGGGGAAGCAGGTATAACTGCATGGGGTTGCCGGAGATATCGGCATTATGCTGGATCTGGAAAAGATGTTCCAGCCTGTTGTTTTGAGCGGCTTTATGAAGATCAGCATAATCGGCAAACAGGCCGATCTGCGTGGGATTGTCGTTCGCATAGGTGACTATTTCATTCGATTTGGCCGCCGCCAATGTGTAATATGCCGCTCCTTTATTGAGGGGATACCCTGCCATAGTGAGATACACCCTGGCTAACTGTGCTTTTACGGCTGCCAGGGAGATCCGGCCGGTGGTATTTGTCCAGGCAAAGCCGGAATTTTCGGCAGCCTGCAGGTCGTCTACAATCTGCTGATAAACGGTTTCCTGAGCAATGCGGGCCGGCATAAAATCCTCAGAAGAAGCTGTCTGCGGCCGGGTAATCAGCGGAACATCTCCCCACAGTCTGACGGCATAAAAATATGCCCAGGCCCGGAAAAACAAGGCTTCCCCTAATATCTGCTGTTTTTGAGCGTCATCCATAGGGTGAATATCCGGCACTTTTTCGATCACCAGGTTGGCCTGGGCGATGATCTTGTACAAGCTGTTCCACCATTGAATGATGTGGAGGTTATTGCCGTCAAAAACCAGTGATACGAGATTGGTAAGATCAGAATTCTGCGCATTTTCGGTTGTAATTGTTCCGGTCAGCGCTTCAGGCATCTGGAAGTTGGCCGAAGAAATACCTGCTCCGGCGCCCATAAACCTGGCATCTGCGTATACTGCGGCTATCGCGGCTTCCGCATGTTCAGGGATTGTATAATAGTTTTCAGGTGTCAGGTTGGAAGGATCGTGCTCCTCGAGGAATTTTGTGCAACTGGTCCCGAGCAATACAGTTATACAAAGCAATACTTTGCTTATATTTTTTAGTATATGGAGTAACATAAGAAATACGTTTTGTTAATTATAAACCTACATTCAGACCCAGCATATAAGTTCTCGGACGTGGGTAGTTAAAAAAGAATTGCCCCTGTGCGAACGGGCTGTTACCATAAGAGGTGACTTCCGGGTCGTTCCGGTTGAATTCGGTAATAAGAAAGAAATTCTGTATGGAAGCATATATCCTGAGTCTGCTCAGATGCAATCTGTCAATCACCGCCGGAGAGAAACTATAGGAAAGCAAAAGATTCTTTCCGCGAACAAACGAGCCGTCCTGCAGCCAGTGCGTATCTACATGCGTCACATGGCCGGCCCTGTTGTCTCTTATCTCAGCAATGGGTGTATGCTGATTCTCAGGTGTCCAGGCATTTAACACCGTCTTGTAGCTATTATTAAACAACTGGCGGTCTTCCTGCGAATGACTGGTCATGTCTAATATATCATTACCGTAGCTGTATTGAAGTTCCACCGTTACATCAAAATTCTTGTACCGGAATGAATTTAAAAAAGCCCCCCATCCTTTAGGATTGCCATTCCCGATGATCATCCGGTCGGCGTCGTTGATCGCGTAATCGCCGTTTACATCCAGGTATTTAACATCGCCCGGCAGCATGGGCAGGCCATTGCGGTAGCTGGCAAATTTTGCCGCCTCTTCCTGTTCTGCTTCACTCCAGGTTCCCAGGCGCACAAGTCCCCAAAAGGAGCCAACCGGCTCTCCTACGCGAATAACATTGGTCTGATTGGTAAAATTAGGCCCCCCGACTCCGAAAATATCAGACGGAGTGGCCAGTGAAAGTACCTTATTGCGATTTAAAGAAATATTGAAAGTGGTATTCCATGAAAAATCCTGGGTGTTAATATTAAGGGTATTGACGGAGAACTCGAACCCTTTGTTTTCCATGGAACCGATATTCCTTCTGATCGTCGTGTAGCCGCTGGTGCGGGGGACCGGCGCATCCAGCAACATATCCGTTGTTTTTCTGTAATAGTAATCAGCCTCAATGGATATCCTGTTATTAAATAAGCCCAGCTCTATACCCACATCGCTTTGGGCCGTTCTCTCCCATTTCAGGCCCTGGTTGGCCAGTCTGCTGATGCCTGTTCCCCCTACCCTGGCGTTGTTTATAACAGCAGCATAGGCCGAACTCAGAAGTGATAGCGATGAATAGGGCGGTATTTCCGAATTACCGGTAATTCCATAGCTCGCCCGAAGTTTAAAATTGGAAATGGTGGTATTGTTTTCCCAGAAAGATTCCTCGGAAATTCTCCAGGCTAGTGCAGCGGAAGGGAAAAAAGCATATTTATGTTCTTCGCCAAACTTGGATGAACCGTCGGTACGTCCCGTTACCGTTAGCAGGTATTTATCCTTAAAGCTATAATTGACCCTGCCGAAGTAAGAATTAAAAGCATACCGCAACCGGTTGGAATTATATCCCGGGTTCTGGCTTCCCGCCCCCAGGTTATTAAATTCCAGGTAGTCTGTTGAAAAGTTCTGGATACGAGCGCCTATGCTGAAGGAATTCGTCTCCTGCCAGGAGGCACCCAGCAGTCCTGTGAAGGAATGGTCATTAACACGCTTGTTGTAGGTCAAATAATTCTCTAAAGACCAGAAAGCTTCCCGCTGGTTGCTAACGGTAGCCACCCCCCTTTCGGTGCGGGCGATGGTCCGGTCGTTATATTGGTTGGCCTCTAACGTCAGCATATTCACACCCAGCACGGTCCGCATTTCCAGCCCTTTTGCCAGGCTGATAGTTGAATAGGCGTTTCCTATCAGTATATGTGTATTCAGGAAATATTTACGGCCATCCAGGTAATGGACCGGGTTGGGTTTGGAAGATAAATTCGGGTAAACCTCCCAGTCTGCCCAGGAGCCATCGGGGAATTTCACCGGGAGAAAAGGAAGCGCCTGGTAGATCAGTCTTTCGGGGGTATCGCCGGATTCGCCGTGGTTAACGATACGTTCCTGCTGGCTGCTGTAACGGATACTCCCTCCTACCTTCAGCCAGTCTTTGATCTGGTCATCATAGTTAAAACCGGCGGAGTACCTTTTCAGGTAGGAGTTTAAAAGAAGTCCCTGGTCATCACGAAATCCCAGCGAAAATGAATAGGCGTTCCTTCCGTTCCCTCCGCTGAAACCGAGCTGATGATTCTGAGAGAGTTTATTTTGCGTAGATTCTTTTAGCCAATCCGTATCATACAGGGGATTGCCCTCGTTGTCAAAAAGCCGGGGGTCTGTTCTGGCCAAAGCAGGATCGCGGAATGCATATTTTCCCGAAGCCCATCCGGCGGGATCATATTTCTCCATGTTTTTGTAGCCCAGGTCTTCCATTGCCAGGAACTCTCTGGCATTTAATACTTCCGCCCTGTTGGGAGCAACCGTCGGCACACTGAGATCCACATCGTAGGTTACTCTTCCCATACCGGATTTTCCCCGCTTGGTGGTAATCAGGATAACCCCGTTCGCCCCTCTTGCGCCATAAATGGCAGTAGCCGAGGCATCTTTTAAGACTTCAACCGATTCAATATCGTTCGGATTCATAAAATCAATGGCAGTACTGTACTGCCCCTGGTTGCCCATCGGCAGCATAACGCCGTCTACTACATATAGCGGGTTGTTCGTGCTGTTGATGGAACTGAAACCCCGGATCCGCACGTTTGTCTGCCCACCCGGCCGGCCGGAGTTTGTATTCACCTGCACACCGGGGATCCTGCCAGCCAAAGCCTGGTTCAGCGATGTAGCGGGACGCTCCTTCAATTGTTTTTCTCTTACGGAACCAACAGCTCCGGTAAGATCAGATTTTCGCAATGTACCATAGCCTATAACCACCACTTCGTCCAACGGGTTCACCGCAGTTTTTACCGTGATGAACAAATCGGTTCTGCCGTCCACCCGCCATTCAATATGCTCGAAGTTGGAGCCGGCAATCACCAGGATTGCATTATCATCCACATTCCGGAGCGAAAAACTTCCATCGGTATCGCTGACCGTCCCGCGGCTGGTGCCTTTAATGATGATGGATGCGCCCGCTACCGGGTCACCGCTTTCATTGAATATTTTTCCCTTTACATCAATCGGCGGTGCTAACATCTCTTCAACATCCTCCGGCGGCAGATTTCTAAAAGCGGACAAAGGGGGTAGCCGGCGGGATATGGTGATCGTCTTGCTTTGAATACTGAACTTTAGTGGTTGACCCCGCAGCACCGTGTTCAAAAAATCGGTCAGGGGCATATTTTCCGCTCTGACTGACACAGGCCGGCTATTTCTCAGGGTGGCTTCTTTATAAAAAAAGACAAATCCCGTTTGAGCTTCGATCTCTTTAAAAACACCGGCTAGCTGAACATTCTCTCCGGAGAAGCTCACAGTTTGCGATACGCCGATGGCACTTACCTGGAAAAAGGCCGTGGAAAATAACAGTACAGTTGTTAGCTTCATGACTAACAGTTTTTTGGCAGTGTAGCGGTTGCTCCAACGAGCCGGCCGGCTACAAAAAGCAGTTTTTTGCATACATTTGTGTTTTACCTCCCCCCAGCAAACCCGGGGGGAAAATTTAGGGTGATAAAAAGCTGTCTTCAGCGAGACTTTGTTTTAAATTACCCGAACATCCGGCCAGTAATGTTGACGCATTACTGGCTTTATTTCAGGCAGCATTTTGTTTTAATTAATATTTATAGTTTGTAATTTGTGATCGGGCTATTTTTTATTGTACAATCATATTGAATTACCTGCGGCCGGTTTAAATCAATTTATAGCCTCCCTTTATTGGGTTATTATTAGTCTTCGACCTTCGAGCCTGTACCCCACTTCCGATTCTGATAATATTTTCAGGGTCTGCGAAAGCGTCAATCCCCGGTCCATTTTCCCCCGGAATTTCCCCTCAGGAATATCTCCTTCATAAACAACCTCAATGTCATACCATCGCGAGAGCTGCCGCATCAGCATTTTCAGATCAGCTCCTTCGAAATCAAAAAACCCGTTTTTCCAGGCCATCACCTTATCGAGATCGGCATTGCTGATCACATCCAGCTTACGCGCCTGTCTTGTTTCCCGACCAGCTACTGATAATCGTTCCTGCCGGATCCCGCCACTGTTCAGTTGTTGCAGCGAGGTCTGGGCAACGGTCACCTGTGCCTGCTGCCCGGGATTCAGCACAACAGTTTCCAAACCCGTAACGTTTAATTTGACACGTCCTTCTAACAAAGTGGTCTTGACCACACTTTCGTCATTGTAATTGTTGATATTAAAACTGGTACCCACTACTTCCACCGAAGAACTACTGTCTATGTCAACAATAAATGGTTTGTCTTTATCTCTTGCCACTTCAAAATAGGCTTCTCCAGTAATACTCACCCTTCTTTGCCGGCCGACGAATATCGCCGGATACGTGATCGAAGATGCCGCGTTGAGCCACACTTTGGTGCCGTCCTGTAAAATAAGCCGGTACTGTCCCCCGCGCGGCGTGGTCATCGTATTCACCATTTCCTCACCACCTGAAGGCCCTTTCATATTGTACGCGATCTGGCCATCGGCCAGTTTGACAATTGAAGAATTTCCTTCCCGGGCGATAGTACCCTCGGTTGTCGTATGCAGGGTAATAACCGTGCCGTCGGATAATTGCAGGGTCGCTCTGTCACCTCCGGGAACAATATCAGTTTGGGTAGCGGTTTCGGCCGATACAGGCACCTGCTCGCCTTTTTCCGCGGGGATCAGGAGATAATAAACAACAAAACCGAAGGCAAGGAGGAGAACGGCCGCATACCGGACCCAGGTTCGCAGGAAAGGGAGCGTCCGCGCCGGACGGGAGGAGTTGCTATAATCCGCCTCTCCGGATCTCTCCGGCGATGGTTTAATGCTATTCCAAACCTGCTGTTTCAATTCTTCATTCCAGAGCGGGTGCGTCTTCATCTTTTCAAAGGTCCGCTGCATGTCGGCAGTGATCCAATCTTTGTATATCCCGCTTGAAAGGATTGCCGAAAACTCCTCCCATTCCGACTGGGTTAAGGTGCCGGCCCGGTAGCGGTTTATTAGCTCTTTGAATCTTTCTGTCGCCATGCTATATCAGTACGTCTATAAAGACCCGCCCCGGCTTCAATCGGCGTAATGACTCAGCAAAAAAATAATCAGCATGCCGAAGGTGGCATCAGTAGACAATGAAGAGAGTCTGTTTTTCAGATAGGCTTTTACCGACTTGCGCCCCAGCTCCAGGTGTTTTTTGACAGTTGCTTTCGACAGCTTCAACTCGCCGGAGGCCTGGTCCAGTGTCCAATCCTGCTGTTCGATCCATTGATAAACCTGCCTTTGCTGCGGCGGTAGCCTGTTGATCGCTTCCAGCCATAAATGGAAGAATTCCTTTTCGCTGATCCCCTGCTCAGGAGTGGCGGATAAAGCATATTGGTGATTGGTAAATCTAAGCTTTAGTCTGGCCTGCCTGGATAACCGGTTGAAGTAATTGTACACGCTATTCCGGGTGGCTATAAACAGGTAGTCGTTCAGGTTGGTTACCCCGGCCATGACTGCCCTTCTTTCCCAGATCTTGATAAAGATTTGCTGCAGGATTTCTTTAGCTTCTTCCGGATCCCGAACATAGGTGATCAGCGTATTAAAAATTGTATCGCTGTAGCAGTTATAGATCTGATTAAATGCCTCTTCGCTCCCCTGGGAAAGCCTGCAAAGTAGTTCAGGCACATTGGCTATTTTTTGGACAGGCATCATATCGGTTAAACACTAAATGCAAAATCTTGTATTTCTTGCTTGACAAATATATGATTTATCGTTTAGGCCTTTTTCTCCAATACCAAAGATATCAAAATGATAATATCCTGATATTATTCACCTACAGCCTCGTTTTCAGCAGTTCCACCTGCTGGTTTTTCCAGGAGTTGAAATCACCGGCAGCGATCCGTTTGCGCGCCTCAGCTACCAGGTACAGGTAGAAGCTGAGATTGTGTATACTGGCGATCGTTAAACCCAGGATTTCCTTCGACTTGATAAGATGCCGGAGATAGGCTTTGCTGTATCCGTTGCTAACCGCATTTATAAAACCGTCGTCGATAGGACTGAAGTCCTTCTCCCATTTTTTATTGTCGATATTGATCACCCCCTTGCTGGTAAATAGCATCGCGTTGCGGCCGTTCCGCGTAGGCATCACACAATCGAACATGTCCACCCCCAGCGCGATGCACTCCAGGATATTCCAGGGTGTGCCCACCCCCATCAGGTACCGGGGCCGCTGCGCGGGAAGGTGTGCGCAACACAAAGCCGTCAGCTCATACATCAGCTCTTCCGGCTCCCCAACACTCAGTCCGCCGATGGCATTTCCTTCCGCCTCAAATGCAGTGATGGTCTCGCAGGATATCTTACGGAGGTGAGGATAGGTGCCACCCTGTACGATCGGGAAAAGATGCTGCTCATATCCGTATTTTCCGGAAGTTTCGGCGAACCGTTTAAAACAACGCTCCAGCCAACGGTGGGTCAGTTCCATGGATTGCTTCGCGTAGGCCTCCTCACTCGGGTAAGGCGGGCACTCGTCGAAAGCCATGATGATATCGGCGCCGATCGAACGTTGGATATCCATCACCGATTCAGGCGTGAACAGATGCCTGGAGCCGTCGATATGCGACTGAAACACAACGCCTTCCTCGCTGATCTTGCGGGAACCTGCCAGCGAGAACACTTGATAGCCCCCGCTGTCGGTCAGAATAGGCCCTTCCCACCCCATGAAGCGGTGCAGCCCGCCGGCAGCCTCCAGTACCTCCAGCGAAGGCCGGAGATACAGGTGGTATGTATTGCCCAGGATGATCTGTGCCCGCACATCTTCTCTTAGCTGTTGCTGGCTCACGGCCTTCACACTCCCGGCGGTGCCCACCGGCATAAACACCGGAGTCCGTATCTCGCCATGCGCCGTGGTGATCTTCCCCGCCCGCGCCGCCGTGGCACTGTCCGTATGCAACAATTCAAATCCTAACTTAGACATGGCACGCAAGATAATCCACCAACTCCTTATCTTCGCCTCCTTATGGAAAATACTAACAGGGACACTGTGATGAGCGGTATCCGCAGCACCGGATTCCTCCATCTGGGCAATTATTTCGGCGCCATCAGGAACTACGTACGGATGCAGGAACAGTATAATTGTTTTTTTATGGTGGCCGACCTCCATACCCTGACCACCCACCCCGATACCCGTGAACTTAAATCAAATGTACACCGGGTGCTTGCCGAGAATATCGCCTGCGGCCTGGATCCCGAAAAGGTCACACTCTATTGCCAGAGCCAGGTACCCGAAACTACTGAACTCTACCTCTACCTGAATATGATCGCCTACAAGGGGGAGCTGGAAAAGACCGCAACCTTCAAGGACAAAGCCCGGCAACATCCCGATAATATCAACGCCGGCCTCCTCACCTACCCGGTGCTGATGGCCGCTGATATCCTGCTGCACCGCGCCACCCTGGTGCCCGTGGGAAAAGACCAGGAACAACACCTGGAAATGGCCCGCACCTATGTGAATCGTTTTAACCATCGCTACGGCGAGGTATTTCCCGAGCCCTACGCGTTCAATTTCGGCAGCGAACTGGTGAAAGTGCCGGCACTTGACGGATCGGGGAAGATGAGCAAAAGTGAAAATCAGTTGGCCACCATTTATTTGGGCGACAGCGACGAGGAGATCACGAAAAAAATAAAAAAGGCGAAGACGGACGTGCTGCCTGAGACACCGAATACACCTCCTACTCCACCGATTCAAAATCTTTTCCAGTTGATGTCGCTGGTTAGCGAACCAGCGGTGATCAAGAAGTTTGAAGAGGATTTCAAGAATCTCAGCATCCGGTATGGCGACCTGAAGGGACAACTAACAACAGACATGATCCGGTTCCTCACCCCCATACGGGAAAGGGCCCGGGATATTTTTAATGATAAAGAATACTTGAATAAAAAGATGAAGGAAGGAGCGGAGAAGGCCCGGGCAAGCGCCACCACTACCCTGTCGGCAGTACGGAAGGCGATGGCGCTCGATTATTTCTGACCCGCCACCCGAATTTGACCCGCTTCATGAAGATTTGATTTATATTGAGAACCGATGACAAAGAACAGGAAACCGAAACACATAGCAGTGGCCGGCAATATCGGCGCAGGCAAAACCACCCTGACCGAACTGCTTAGCAAACATTATCGCTGGATACCCCAGTTCGAAGACGTGGAACATAACCCCTACCTGTTTGATTTTTACGAAGACATGCCGCGGTGGAGTTTTAACCTGCAGATCTACTTCCTGAATAACCGCCTCAACCGCCTCCTGGATATCCAACGGGGTACCGAAACCGTTATACAGGACCGTACCATCTATGAAGACGCGCACATTTTCGCCCCCAACCTCCATGAAATGGGCCTCATGGCCAAGCGCGATTACGACAACTATTTCGCGTTCTTCGAAACCCTCAAAACCATGGTGCAGCCCCCCGACCTGCTGATCTACCTCAAGGCCTCCGTGCCCACCCTGGTAGCCCAGATACAAAAAAGAGGAAGGGAGTATGAAGAAAATATCCGGCTCGACTACCTGAAACGCCTCAACGACTTCTACAATAAATGGATCGAAGGATATAAAGAAGGGAAGCTGCTGATCGTGGACATCGACAAAAATAAGTTCCCCGACAACGAGGAGCACCTCGGCGATATCATTGGCAAGATCGATTCTACGCTGTACGGGCTTTTCTAAGGTCGTTTCAGCACTTTACAACCCAAACTGCCAGGAATTACCTCATCCAGCTTCCGGCAAACTCATAACGCAGACTTCCAGCAGCCATGCCGCGCGATATTTCGGCAACTGCGGCATACCCTAAATATTATCTTTCCCCGCAAAAATCGATGCTCCCCCTCCTCCCAGGATTTGGCAATCCTCGTGTGAATTCATTTGAG
>CAZUWX010000060.1:0-3498 GCA_964624205.1 uncultured Chitinophagaceae bacterium | reverse complement strand
GCCGCGACAGTTTATGAAGGGCGACCGGCGCACCCGAATATCCCACCCGGCGGGAGCCGCCCACCGATTATCAACAGCCAGCATACAACCGGCTACGCTACCCTGGGGCCGGCTGCTCTGACTGCCGCTTCCACCTGGGCTTCGTACCGGACGAAATTCTGCCGGAACCGGCCGGCCAGTTGGGAAGCCTTCACATCGTAGAGGTCTTTATTTGTCCAGGCATCACGCGGGAACAGCAGCTCAGCGGGCACGCCGGGACAGGCCAGGGGCACCGCCATCCCGAAAACCGGATCCGGTCGGGTGTCCACCCCATCCAGCTTCCCCTCCAGCGCAGCGGTGACCATCGCACGGGTAAAAGATAGTTTTATCCGGTTGCCGGAGGCAAACGAACCGCCCGTCCAGCCGGTATTCACCAGCCATACGCGCACGCCGTGGCGGTTCATCTTTTCCCCCAGCAGGGCGGCATAGCAGCCGGGGTGGAGAGGTAGAAAGGGTGCACCGAAACAGGCGCTGAAAGTGGCGCGGGGTTCCGTGACACCGGTTTCGGTTCCGGCCACCTTCGCCGTGTACCCCGATATAAACTGATACATGGCCTGCGCCGCATCGAGTTGCGCGATCGGCGGAAGCACCCCATAGGCATCGCAGGTAAGAAAGAATATATTCCGGGGAGGAGGCCCCACGGCGGGATGCCTGGCATTGGCAATAAATTCCAGCGGATAGGAGACCCTGGTATTCTCGGTGAGGGAGCGGTCGTGGAAATCAAGCGTGGCAGTGTTTTTCACAAAGACCATATTCTCCACTAATGCCCCGCTGCGGATCGCTGCGAATATCTCAGGTTCCTTTTCGGGATCCAGGTCGATCGTCTTGGCATAACAGCCGCCCTCGAAATTAAAAATACCGTCGTCCGACCAGCCGTGCTCATCATCGCCGATCAGCTTACGCTGCGGGTCAGCGCTTAACGTGGTCTTGCCGGTACCGCTCAGCCCGAAAAACAGCGCCGTGTCCCCAGACTTCCCGATATTGGCGGAGCAGTGCATGCTCAGCACCCCGCATTCGCCGGGCAGCAGGTAGTTCAATACGTAGAACACCGCTTTTTTGATCTCGCCGGTATAGCCGGTACCAGCCACGAGGATGGTTCGCCTGCTGAAGCTGATCACCACTGCGTTTCCATTCCGCAGGCCGCAGGCTTCGGGGTCGAGCTGCAGGCCGGGTGCAACCAGCACCTGCCATCCGGGAACAAAACCGTCCAGCTCCTTTCCGGCGGGGCGCAGGAACATATTGTGGACAAACAGGTCGATTGCCGGTTGTTCGCTGACCACCCGGATGTTGAGCCGGTAACGCGGGTCGGCACAGGCGCTGCAATCCCGGACCCATAGTTCAGGCCGGCTGTCGAGATAACCGGTCACCCGGTCGGAGATCAGTTCGAAATATCCCGGATCGAGCGGCTGGTTCAATTCGTTCCAGTCCACCGTATGCTCCGTGATACCGTCTCTCACAACGAACCGGTCTTTCGGGCTCCGTCCCGTGAAAACGCCGGTATTCATCACCAGGGCGCCGGAGTCGCTAAGCCACCCCTGCCCGTGCCGCAGGGCGTCGCCGACCAGCAAGCGGGGAGTGGATTGATAATGGATCTTATTGGATAAGGTGAACCCGGAATGGGACAGTTGACTGTACGGGGGAACAGTGGCAAGCATTTGCATATGAAGTGGTTTTTTGTTGGGAAGCGGCAAAGTTAAAATGAGAAATTATCTAAAACAAAGCGCCAGACGACCAACAAACTGAATATAATCTAACAAATAAGCCAAATGAATAAATATCATCAAACTAACACTCGTTAGTGTTTTGTTTTGTCGAGATGTTTAGGGGTGCGGGTTATACCATCACGAAATCTCCTATTTTTACAACCCGCAGGGCGGTTGCCGTATCATTTTAACGGGACCGCCGGTGAAATATCATCTTCTCAGTATACAATAGCTAAAAAGAACACCATGAAACACCTCCCGCTTGATCCGGCCCTATTCACAAAAAACCGCAGCCGGTTCACAGCAAAAATGGAAAAACATTCGATCGCGATTTTTAATAGCAACGACCAGATGCCTTCGAACGGCGACGCGTTTTATCCCTTCAAACAGAATTCGGATCTGTACTGGCTCACCGGCATCGGACAGGAAGACACGATGCTGGTGTTGTTCCCGGACAACCCCGACAAAAAATACCGTGAAGTGCTGGTGCTGGTTCGCCCCAATGAACTGAAAGAAAAATGGGACGGGCGGCGGCTGAGGGCCGCTGAGGCAACTGCTATTTCCGGCGTGGAGACGATAGTATGGCTCGATAGCCTGGAGGGCCTGCTGCAAGGCTGGATACACCTTGCAGAAAACATCTACCTTAACTCCAATGAAAACGATCGCAAATCTGCCCTGGTACAAACCCGCGACGAACGGTACGCCCTGGAAACGAAACAAAAATACCCCCTCCACCGTTACCTGCGGAGCGCCAGGTTGATGAGGGAACTGCGGGCAGTAAAAACACCCCGGGAAGTACAGGTGATCCGGGAAGCCATACGCATCACGCAACATGCTTTTGAGCGCGTGTTGAAGTTCATCCGCCCCGGCGTGATGGAATTTGAGATCGAAGCGGAGATCATGCACCAATTTCTCTCCCACCGTGCATCGGGAGAGGCTTACGGAAGTATCATCGCTTCGGGCGACCGGGCCCGTACGCTGCACTATGTGGCCAATAACCAGGAATGTAAAGACGGAGAACTGGTGCTGATGGACTTCGGCGCCCAATATGGCGGATACTGCGCCGACCTGACGCGTACGGTTCCGGTAAATGGGAAATTCACTTCTCGGCAGGCCGACGTGTATAATGCCTGCCTGCACCTGCACAACTATGCCAAAAGCCTGCTGAAACCTGGCATCACACTCACATCGTACACCGATCAGGTGGGAGAAGAGGCCACGGCAACATTCGTTAAGCTGGGCCTGTTGACCAAGAGCGACCTGAAGAACCAGGACAAGGCCAACCCTGCCTATCGCAAATATCTGTATCACGGGATCTCCCATCACCTGGGCATCGACGTGCACGACCTGGGTACGAAGGCCGACCCCCTGCTGCCCGGAATGGTGCTCACGGTAGAACCGGGTATCTATATAGAGGAAGAACAGATGGGCGTCAGGATCGAAAACAATGTATGGATAACCGAGAACGGTAATGAAGACCTGATGCAGGACATTCCGATCACCGTGGAGCAGATCGGGGCGCTGATGAAGAAAAACAGCGTTGGATAACCGGAAAAGTATACCCTTGCAGGCTGATGTAATTTTATGAGGTATCTTACATCCTGCAAATAATATGCACGGATGAAACGAAGCGCCAACACCCCTCGTACCCAAAAGAGGTATACGCGGAGTTCCATCCGACCATTGAAAAGACAAATAAGAACGGATGAAACGAAGCGCCAACACCCCTCGTACCCAAAAGAGGTATACGCGGAGT
>CAZUWX010000059.1:8181-20484 GCA_964624205.1 uncultured Chitinophagaceae bacterium | reverse complement strand
AGTGAGCAGGAGAGCAGTATAAGTCGATTTCTTCCACATGTAAGGGTCAGGATTTCGTTTTCTTGAAATACTTTTTCTTACCGGATCCTTTAGTGGATATAGTAGATAAGGCCCTCCCCGCCTCTGTGGCCAGATCGGCCTCAATCACGTCTGCACCCGCGTTGATAATATCAATATACTTTTGCTGTAATACGCCATGATCCTGTATTTCGCCTTTGGTGTATGCCCTATCGATCGTGCGCGAACTCCCCACAATACACATGGATCCTTTTTCGTGAACCCGTTGAAATATATCCTTTTCTTCCGGAGTGGTGTGTGTTACAAACGCGATTATATTTTCCCAAGGGATGCCTGTTGCATCAAGCTCCTCGAGCTTTTTCCCATTGGGTACCATTAGCTCCATCACGATATTTTTATTCAGTGTATAGCATTTTTTTGCTTCTTCATAGGTGTACACGATCAGGATTGCATTCGCCTCCGCTTTGTTCTCTTCTATTTTTTTCACTCTGGCCTCCACGGGAACATCTTTTGCATCCAGCACGAGAATGGTTCTCCCTTTAGCCCATTGAAGTACTTCATCAAGTGTCGGAATCCCGTAAGGTGTAACCTTTCCTTCGGTATCTTTAAGGCGGAATTTCCGCAGCTCTTCCAGGGTATAATCTGCTATCTTACCTGTACCATTTGAAGTTCGGTCGAGGGTGTAATCGTGCATTACTACAACTGCGCTGTCTTTAGTATAGTGCGGATCAATTTCCAGGATGGCATAAGTATTCCGAAGCGTATTCTCGAATGTGGGAATGCAGTTTTCGGGGAAGCCTGGCATCGGGCCGCCACGGTGGGCGCTTACAAAAGGAATCCTGTCTTTGGAATACCTAAAAAAAGCTTTGGTATCGGCAGGCGTTTTTACAGTGATGGCATGAATGTTTTCCAGTTTCGGCGATGCCTCTTCGAAGCCGGTGACAAGGATACTGCAGGATACAATGAGTAAGCCTGTCAAAAAAAATTGGCTTATTTTTCTGTGGAACATACAATAATTATTTTAAGAGTGAATGATCGGTGGGTTAAGGGTGTGCAGGCGGAACATAAAAATTCCATTCGGTTAATACTGCGGTTTCTCTGGTATTGAGATATTTAATTGCCTGCGCCAGTTTGTCGGGGTGTTTCAGGGAAACATCATTTTTCTCCGAAAGATCATCTTTCAGATTAAATAATTCCAGGGGAAGATTACGATCGGCGTGAGTTCCCCGTTTCACGGCTTTCCAGTTGCCGAACCGGACTGCCTGCATGCCCCCCATTGGCCGGTGTATCTCCCAATACAAAAACTCGTGCGCCCGCTGCTGCTTACCCAGCAACGTAGGGAGCATGGAAATACCGTCCAGCCGTAGGCCGGTTGGAATTGTGGCGCCCCCGATCTCGGCAAAAGTGGGCAGTATATCCCACAACGCAGCTACGTGGTCTGATTTTGTTCCTGGCCGGATCGTACCGGGCCAATAGGCTACAAAGGGTTCCCGTATTCCACCTTCGTATAACGAGCCTTTTTTCCCTTTCAGGTTGCGGCTGCATTCAAAATAGTCGGGATCGCCTCCTCCCCCACCCGCCGGCCCATTATCGCCGGTGAAGACTATTAGTGTATTTTTTTCAAGTCCAAGTTCACGTAGTAACTGTACCAGTCTACCCACATATTCATCGAGCAGGGTGATCATACCGGCATATGCGGCCCGGGGATACTGATGGGGAAGATATCCGCTTCCGGTGAGGGGTTTATCATCAAACTTGCCAATATACTGTTCCACATAAGCATCCGGCACCTGCAGCGCCATATGGGGCAAGGTGTAAGCCATATAAATAAAAAAGGGCTCGTTCTTATTACGCCGGATATATTTCATGGCTTCGGATGTGATGGTATCACCCGAATACACCTGGCCTTTGTATGCCGCGTAGGAAGCCGGGTCATTGGGATCTTTGTTTCCCAGTTGTTGATGAGCGCTGGATACGGCGCCGGCAAAGTGTTCGGCGGTATCGTTCCTCCATAAATGTCCGGGGTAGTAGTTATGCGCCTGCTTCTGGTCGAGGTACCCATAGAAAAAGTCGAACCCCTGCTTCCAGGGTACACCTGGAGAGCCGGGTCCACCCAGTCCCCATTTCCCGAATACTGCCGTTTTATAGCCGGCGGACTGCATTGCCCTGCCCAGGGTAAACATATTGGCTGTCAGGGGAAACTGCCCAAACTCCGTGGAGTCTTCATATCCGCCCAGTTCATAATTGTCCCGTACCAGGCAATGTCCGGAGTGGAGACCGGTGATCAGGCTCGCCCGGGAAGGTGCGCAGATAGAGTTCGCATAAAAATCAGTCAGGATCATACCCTGGGCTGCCATCTGGTCGAGATAAGGGGTCTTTATCTTTTCCTGGCCAAAAGCGCCTATGCTTGAATAGCCAAGGTCGTCGGCCATGATAAAGATGATATTCGTCTTTTGCTGTGCCTGAACACGGGTCATAGCTGATGCGAACAGCAACAGGAACATAGCGCTCCGGAAATAAACAGCCATTGTCAATGATTTAACGGTGAGTGGTACCAGACTGCTGTTGCAGTTGGCAGCAACTTAATAATTCGGGTTCTGATCGAGTTTCGGGTTATGGTCGATTGCCGATTGCGGTAGTGGCTGAAGATAATGTTTGGTGGGATCGAAGCTGATCTCCCGCACTTTTATCTTCTCGTAGACGAGATTACCGCCGTCAGTGGTGATCTTCATGCCGAAGATAGGCTTGCTGAATACTTCGTGCGCAGTTTTCCATCGCATGAGATCGTAAAAATATTTTCCTTCAAAAGCAAACTCGATCCGCCGCTCCCGGCGGATACGGTCGCGCATCTGGTCCTTATCAAGTCCTGTGGGAAGATCGGGTTGACCGGCGCGCTGGCGGACCGCATTGACCGCGTCGTACACCGTGAGGTCGGGCCCTGTCGCCTCGTTCTGCGCTTCGGCGTAATTCAGCAGCACCTCCGCATATCGGTATACGATATAGTTGGTTCCGTCCAGCGTACCTGGTGTGGAACCAATAGTGGAATCCTGCAATTTCCTTACAAAATAGCCGGTGCGACCGGCGTTACCGGATTTACCCGTAATGTTGATCTCATTGGCATTATTCGGTATGCCCAGTCTTGTATAGATGGTCTTGCCTCTCCAAATGCAACCATCGTAAATAATAGACGCATAAAAACGATTGTCGCGGTTGTCGTAGGGGCGGGACGGGTTATAGAATACAGATCCCTCTTCGGCCGTTTTCCCGTCTTTAAATTCATACTGGTCTACGAGATTCTGTGTGGGATCGCAGGACCCCCATCCGGCTCCCTTCGCAACTTCGACGACTCCCCAATATTGGTTTATATTTTTCGGCTTCACGGTGGGCGCAAACTGGATATCAAACAGCACTTCCTCATTATTTTCATTGGAAGCATAAAAAAGACCCACATAATCGTCAAAGAGCCTGTACACGTCAAGTTCCATGATCTGGAGATGAGTGGCCGCTGCTTCCGCCCATTTCCCCGCATAAAGTTCTTCCTCGCCCTTCAAAGCCAGCGCTGCTCCCTTTGTAGCCCTTCCGAGATCGGAACCTGTTACTCTGATCGGAAGGTCGGCTGCCGCCTCTTCACATTCGGTGCGTATAAAAGCAACGGATTCTTCGTAACTGTTCCTTTCATAAAAAATTTCCTCACCCGCATTATTTTTCAGGACTTTAGTAATAAGCGGAACCCCGCCATAAAGATCCACGAGTTGTTTATAAAAATAGGCGCGCAGGAACCTCGCCTGGGCAATCATATTTTTTTTAATGCTCTCCGGAAATGGTGCAGGAGTCACCTTTTCAATAAAAAGATTACATTTCCTGATGTTTGCGTACATATACTCCCACTGCTTCGTAAATATCTGGTCGGAAGGCCCATAGCTACCGCTGTTAAATTTTTGTGCGGAAGGATAGCCTGCCTCCGGCCCATACGTGCTATTATCTGTATAATTATCAAGCGGGTCGCTGCTGATCTCGCTCGGATTTTCTCTGGACACCGCAGGATATGGTCCGGCATTCAGGCGGTTATAGATATCGTTCAGGAACAGGTTGGCTGTGCCAGCATCTGTCCAGACAGTAGCATCGCTAAGTTTATCGCTTGGAATTATGTCGAGATCCTTTTCGCTGCACGACCAGAAAAGGATCGCCATGGCAAATATGGTGAGTGTATATTTCATGATCTTTTGTTTTGAGAATAATAAATTAGAACCCAATGTTCATCCCGAAGGAATAGGTTTTTTGCTGGAAGTAATACCTTGCCCGCGGATTACCGAGTTCGGGGTCTAAAAACTTCAGCTTACTGAAGGTGAGGAGGTTTTGTCCTGAGACAAATACTCTTACCGATCTCAATTGAATTTTACGCATTATTACTTCGGGAAGTGCATAGCCGATCTCTGCCGTCTTCAACCGGAGAAAATCGCCATTCCTTATCCAGAAAGAAGAGGTTTGGGTATTGTTAGTAATCGGCGTAGGAGTTAGACGCGGATAACTCGCGTTGGTATTTTCCGGCGTCCAATAGTCGGTCTGTTCATGAAATATTTTTGCTCCGTTAAAAAAAGGAACGGCGGTTTCCCCACTTAAATAGATGCTTGCTTTTGCGGCTCCCTGCCAGAATGTAGTGAAGTCTATCCCCTTCCAGGATGCGGAGAGATTAAATCCATACGTAATCTGCGGGAACAGCGGATCGCCGATCATGGTGTAGTCGTTGATATCGATCTTGCCATCAGGCCCTTTTGGCACGCCATCATCGCCGGGTGCGCCGGCAATATCCGCATACTTGATGTCGCCAGGTCTGACAGGGCCATATGTCGGGACAGGCTGGCCGGGCTTAAGCGTTATCCCGTCCGCCTCAAAATCCGACAGTTGGTACAATCCAGGCGAGGCCAGGCCAAACTGCGCATTCCAGGGCCGGCCCGTAGTGCGCCGGTTCGGGTTGTTGTAGGTCGACGCGCTTTCGAAAGTTTGAATCAGCTTATTCCTGGCGTACGACATATTGACTTCAGCATCCAGGCGCAGGTTATTGGCAAAGGTGTGAGTGGTGGTCAGGCTTACTTCTATCCCTTTGTTTTCCATGATACCTGCATTCACCTGGGATATGTCTATCCCATATTCCAATGGCACCACCGCTTCAGGGGTGATCAGCATATCGGATCTCCTCTCCTTAAAAACGTCGAGCGCAAACCCCAGTTTCCCGCGCCATAATTGTCCATCGAGCCCGATATTCATCTTTCTGGCTGTCTCCCAGGTGATGAAGGGATTTGCCTGGGCATTTTCAAAGATACCCTGTACCTGTACCGGTGAGATGCCGCCAAATACGTAGCTCCCCCGCAATCCATAGGAAGTAAGGTACTGGAAGGGATCGCCAGCAAGATTCCCCGAAGTGCCGTACGATCCTCTCAATTTCAGATTATCCATCCAGGGATACCGGTCTTTGAGGAACTCCTCTTCCGATATTCTCCAGCCCAGCGAAACGGCTGGGAAAAAAGCATACCGATTGCCCGGAGAAAAGTAGTAATGGCCATTATACCGCCCTGAAAAACCCAGCATATATTTTCCTGCATAGGCATAATTCAGTTGATATACCCATCCCTTTTGCGTATAGACGTCGGACTGGCCGCTGTTGTCATAGTCGTTTTTATCGCTGCTGCCGAGAGACAGTTCGTCGAGTAGTACCGCATAGTTGATCCGGGAAGCCGTCAGGGCGTTATTGCCGCCACGCTGGCCTTCATAAACCGCCAGCGCATTCACAGCATGCCGGCCAAACGTCCGATCGTAGGTTATATACGCCTGTATTACCACACGCTGCCCTTCGGTAAAACCCTGTGAAAGCGTGGGACTTGGCGGGCCGGAGTGTTGCGGAACGTATTCTTCCTGTGCATTAAGGCTATAGAAGGTCAGGGGGAGATTCCATATTTTGTTCGTCGTATAATTCTTGGTGTATGCAAAAGCCCCTTTTAAGGAAAGGCCCGGAACGAACGGGATTTTCTGTTCAACCTGTAACTTCCCATTAAACAGATTGTCGTTATTCCTGTTATAACCGCTTTCATAGATCTGCGGCAACAGCGGATGGGCGTTCAATCCATTGGTAAAGCGGAGCGGAAGTATCGGAGGGATCTCGGTGACATCGGTGAAAATAGAGGTTCCGTTATGGCCGCTAGGATTCAACTGGGTGGAGTAGGAAGCGTTGAGGTCGAGGGATACAGTGGTGGTAGCAGTTACGTCCGCATCCACATTAGCGGTAAGATTGTACCGTTTGAAACTGATACCCGGCACCACGCCTTCCTGGAAAAGATAGCCGAGATTACTGTAAAACCGTAGTTTTTGCGTTCCCCCCGTGAATGAAAGGGTGTGGCGTGTTATGGGTGAGTGGCGGCTCAGAATACTGTTCACCCAGTCGGTATTGGGAAAATGATCCGGGTCGCTGCCATCTCTGAATTTTTGTAATTGTTCTTCGGTGTAAGTGGGAGAATTACCGGCATTCTCGTTGGCAAGGCTTAACAGGCTCGCATAACCGTAAGCATCCAGGAACACAGGCATATTGGTTGGCTGCTGAAGACCGTAAAAACCATCGTAGTTCAGTGAAAATCTCCCTTCCTTGCCGCGTTTGGTAACGATAAGGATCACACCATTGGCGCCTGCGATACCATATGGCGCTACGGCCGCCGCGTCCTTCAAAACGGTGATGGATTCTACTTCGTTTGGATTGAATCCGCGGTAGTCCATCGGGATGCCGTTCACAACAATCAATGGAGCAGAACTACCCGTTGTTCCGATACCCCGGATCTGAATACGATCGTCATCCTCTCCCGGCGCACCGCTGCCCTGCCTGGAAATCACGCCTGCCACACGGCCTCCCAGGGTATTACTGATATTGGCGACCGGCGCCTTAACTATCTCGTCGCCGGCGATGGAGGAAACCGCCGCAGTCACTGAAGATTTTTTTTGCTTCCCGTATCCCATCACGATCACTTCATTAAGTCCTTCTTCTGCCTGCTCCAACCGTATATTCAATTCGCCGCTACCGGTTACCACAACTTCTTTAGCCATATATCCTACGTAGCTGAAAATCAGTACGGGCGAAGTGTTATCGGGAACACGCAGAGAAAAATTTCCCTCCTGGTCGGTGAGTGTTCCGATCTGGGAATGTTTCACATTAATCGAGACGCCGGATAAAGGTTCGTTATTACTGCCCGTCACTCTCCCGGTTACACGAACTTCGTTCACAATATTCCGGTGCGCCATCAGAATGATAGCTTTGTTATCCAGCACCTTATAATTCAGGCCGGTTCCCTGGAGGATTTCCGATAATACGTCAAGCAACTCCCGGTTCTTTGCACTCACGCTGATCCGCAGATTATCGGGGATGTCTTCATTACTGTAAAATATACGGAACCCGCTTTTACGTTCGACCGCGGAGAGGGCGGCGTTGAGCGGGACTTCGGCCAGGTGCAGGGAAATTTTAATATCTCCCTGGGAATATCCGTTAGCGGCAGACTGCAAACAAAAGCCGAGTAGCAGGAGTAAGCTCAGTTTCATACAGATAATCACTTTGAAGAAGACCGGTGAGCGGGACACGGCTTGGCCTGGTATGAATTTTTTCATACATTTACGCTGTTTAAAAGTTAACAATCAGAACAGGCTATCAATTGCCCTGTTCATGGTTATTGGCGGGAAATGTTTGCAGCATTTCCCGTTTTTTTTGCAAAAGTCCGGGTTATTTATCCTGGTTTTATTCTCTGATGGTTATGCTACCGTTAACAATATTGTATTCAAATTTTCGGATCAGCTTTAACTGGCCGAGAGCCTGCTCAATAGTTTCGTCTGCAAATTTTCCGGTGAACCGGTAATACATCGGTGATTGATCTTCGAAACTGATGGTAACATCATACCATCTTTCAAGCAGCACAGCCAGTTCTTTAAACGACTGATTCCGGAAAGCAAGGGCGTCTTTCATCCACGCCGTCTCGATAATGAGACTGTCAACAGGCTGCGGTATCACCTTCGATATCTCGAACCGCCTGGGTTCCTGTTCCGGTATCATTACCGGATCGGATAAGGAAGGGCACTCTTTGCAGTTTTCGGAGATCTCCTCTTTTTTTCCCTGCCTTTTATATACCGTGATCTTTTCATGGGGTACAGAAAGCACTTGCGTATGATTGATGTCCTTGATCTTTACCTCAATAGAGCCCGTAATAAGTGTCGCTTCGGCCGTTTCATCTGAAGGGTAGGCTTTCACATTGAATTCGGTGCCTATATCAAGAATGTCCATCTGTTTGGTGCGGATCCAGAACGGCCGGGCATCATCGTGCCCTATCTCAAAAAAAGCTTCACCCGACAAAAAAACCTCCCTTATTGAATCCCTGCCAAGTGTTCGCGGATACCGTAACTCGGTTCCGGCATTCAGCCAAACCTTCGATCCGTCGGGAAGCAGGAAATGGTTCCTGCTTCCTTTAGAAACATACAGGGTTTTATACTTGCTCTCCATTTGCCGCCGCTCCTGCATATGCAGGAGCGCGACAATGCCAACAGCAATCACTACGCAGGCGGCAGCCGCAAATGCGAGACGCAAACGGAGGCGACGCGGCTTACGGAGCAGAACCGGTTGTTTCCATTCTTCCGCGGGCCACACCCCTTCTGCACGCAATCGCAGCAGATGTTTTTCCAGGGCTGTTTCCCGTTCCTCATATTCCGTTTTTCCTTCCCATAAATGCCAATAGTTTTCAATCAGACGAATCCTTTCCGCCAGTGCATCAGATTCCCGCAACAAACGTTGCAATTCTGCCAGTTCCTCCAGCGTAGCTTCGCCGGCGATTTTTTTCCCGACCAGCTTCCATATTATTTGATCCATATGATAAAACTGAGGAGGCGGATATTTCGCCCTGTAGTAAGACAATTTTTTTTGCCAATACCCTTAAAAACAAAAAAGATTATGTTAGCATCCGAATAAGAGCAGCCGGGCAAGGGGAACAACCTTAAGCAGGCTTCGTTTGTTGGTTGTACCGGTATAATCTGCCAGTGTATCGCTGATCCTTTTCATCGCGATGGCCAGTTGCGCTTCCACCGTTTTTACCGAGATGCCTAATATCTCAGCAACTTCACGGTACTTCATACCGTCTTCTCTTACCATTTTAAAGATCGTACGACACCTGACGGGCAGGCGGCGAATACTCTTTTCGATTTCTCCGGCCAGTTCTGTATTCAGCACAACCTGCTCAGGATCAGGCGTGGCACTGGCCATCCGGAAATAACTTTCGTCAAGGCTGACAGTCGCCCTGCGCCGTTCCCGGGAAACTACGTTCAGGGCCTGATTACGGGCGCAGGTATAAAGATATACGGTAAAGTTGTTTATGGTATCGAGCTTATGCCGGTTCAGCCATATCTGAAGAAAAACATCAGAGATTACCTCCTCACCCACCTGCGGAGAACCTACGATGGTGGAAACAAAATGTTTTAGCGGAGTAAAATATATCCGATACAAACGAATATATGCAGGCTGGTCGCTCGAAAAAGCAATTAGTTTCTGCAGTTTGGTAACCTCAACAGGATCAATCATGATCTATAAAGTATTCCTTTACTGAAAAGCAAACCCAAGAAAACGCCACTATACAAACTTATGCTTATTTGCCCAATCGAAATCACCCGCCAGAAAGATTTCACGCACAGTTCATACGGCCATTGCCCGTGCGTACCACCTAAATAATATATAATAATATCCTCCTAACCGATAATTCTACTCTACCCTCTGCGCTGCGAAAAACACGAGTTGCTCCGCGGGTCAAACATCGAAGCCGGCAACCGCAAAACCCTTCCACGCGGAATTTCTGTTTATCTTCGTATCCGCATCCCGAATAACCGCACATCTTCTAATACCTCGCGTTTTGTATCAACCAGGATTTCATAGCAACTTAAGCCGCCGGCGTTTTAATCTGCAAAACATCTTCGTTTCCCGTTTCCATGCGATTTTTCGGTATGTACTGGCGGCCTTTTCCGTGGTTTACCTGATGTGCAGTGGTGCGTCCGCACAGGAGGCCCCGTTGCCGGGCGGCACATGGCAAGGTCAGCTTCAGGTGCCGGGAGCCCAATTGAGGATCGTGTTTGACATTGAGGTGGCAGAGAGCGGGTTAGCCGCAAAAATGGCGAGCCCCGACCAGGGCGCAAACAACATTCCCGTAGAACAGGTGAGTTGGAAAGACGACACGCTCACGCTCCGTGTCGGCACGGTCGGAGGACTATACCGGGGAGTATGGAACAAAGACAGTCTGCGAATAGCAGGCCATTGGTTCCAGAGCGGCGGTACCTTTCCCCTGGTACTAAAAAAAGCAACGGGAACGGCTATGCGAGAGATACGCCCCCAGGATCCGGTGCGACCATTTCCCTATACGGAGGATAGTGTCCGCTACCCCGGCCTGTCCGCCGCGGTCACCATTGGAGCTACTTTAACATTGCCCGCGGGTGAACCACCCTTCCCTGCAGTGATCCTGATCAGCGGCTCGGGTGCACAGAACCGCGACGAAGAGATTATGCAGCACCGCCCTTTTCTGGTGCTATCCGACTATCTCACACGCCGCGGAATAGCGGTGTTACGGTACGACGACCGGGGTGTGGGCGAATCCACCGGCCCTGTAGCTAATGCCACCACGGCCGACTTTGCCGATGACGCATTGGCGGGTTTCCGGTATCTGAAAACGAGAAAGGAAATCCATCCCGCCAAAATAGGGCTGGCCGGCCACAGCGAAGGCGGCCTGATCGCCCCCATGGTTTACGGGCAGGCACCGGATATTGCTTTTATGGTTTTGATGGCTGCGCCGGGATTGCCCGGAAAACAAATACTCCGGGAGCAGTCGCGCTACCTGCTCCGGCAAACCGGCGCCGGAGAAGAAGATATTCGCCTGGCACTCCAACGAAATGAGGAGATATACGCGCTGGTAAAGACGAGCAGGGACTCCGCAGTATTAGCCGATGAGATAAAGGCTATTCTTTTTGCAGATCCTCTGAAGCAGGGCAATATTGATACTACCACACAAAACGGGATTGTGCGGCAATACCTGCAGCCCTGGTTTCGGTTTTTCCTGCATTACGACCCCAGGCCCAACCTGGAAAAACTCCGCTGCCCGGTGCTGGCTATCAACGGCAGCAAAGACATACAGGTTGAAGCAAAGGAAAACCTGGAAGCCATCGCCAGCGCAATTGCCAGTGCAGGAAACAACAAAGCGGTAATCCGGGAGTTGCCCGGCCTGAATCATTTATTTCAGACAGCCGTAAGCGGAGACGTTTCGGAGTACGCAAAGATCGCCGAAACGTTTTCGCCGGCCGCCCTGCAGACCATAGGTGACTGGATCATCCAAAACGTCCGGTGATGGAGTTTCCGAAAGGCACGCGGCTTGTCTGCCCACATACACCGAACTGCATTGCAACCCCGGCGGCACTACGGCCATGAGACCAGTGCCGCCGGGAAAGAACGAATACACCAGCGGCCCGTCCGGATGTTATTTTTTCTCTCCGCAATTAAACATCCATTGCACACCGTATTTATCTGTGCAACTACCAAAATAGTCTCCCCAGAACATATCCTGCAACTCCATCGTCACTATCCCGTCGGCCGACAGGCTATCGAATAACCGTTTTGTTTCTGCCCGTGTGTCCGGTTGAAGATTGATATAATTGTTGTTACCGAAAACCAATTTAAATCCCATCGATTCGGGAGCATCGGTGCCCATTAGGGAGTGGGTGCCCAGGATACGCAATTCTACATGCATCACCAGGTTTTTGTCCTTTTCCGAAATCGGCGGATCATTAGGAGAAGCAGGAATATCTCCCATGCGCATGATGCCGTTGCCGAAAAATTCGCCTCCGAAAACTTTTTTGTAAAAGTTGAAGGCCTCCTCCGTATTGCGGGAAAAATTCAGGTAAGTGCTGACGCTTGCCATATTATTATGTTTTTTGATTAACAATTTTTACCGCAGCAGCGGTAATATTGAACCGGCTTCAAAGATAGGCGCCCCACACAATGAATGGGCTACCGATTCCGACATAAACAGGGTGAAATGCGACTTGGTTTTATGGGGTTCCGCTCGTGTTTAAGCCGTTCTCAGAAACAGGAATCAAGACGGCGGGCGGAGAGATAAAACAAGACGGACGATATGCGCTTGGTGTGCGCCGGTGCCGGGATGGGCGCTGTGTTGTGAACGAAGCCTAGCCTCTGCAAACCGCGGCCGCGTACATACCTGCTGTTTCGGTGCGAAGTCG
>CAZUWX010000059.1:0-8081 GCA_964624205.1 uncultured Chitinophagaceae bacterium | reverse complement strand
CCTAGCCTCTGCAAACCGCGGCCGCGTACATACCTGCTGTTTCGGTGCGAAGTCGCGTGCTACCCAGGGAAACGGCTTCGTAATGGTGTGCAGATGCAGCCGCCAGTTCGGCAGGAGTAAAATCCCCTTCCGGGCCGATCAGAATAATGCAGGAACCATTCGTGACACTGAATCGTTCGGCCAGCGACGCCTTTTTGCCGGGGTAGCAATGCGCAATAAAATGCTGGTCGCGCTGTTCCTTTTTAAGCAGATCTGTATAACGCGTAACGGGATGCACCAACGGTAGCCAACTCTGACCGCTCTGCAGCATCGCGCTCCGGCAGATGCTCACAAGCCTGTCGTGCCGCACCTGCTGTTTCTCCGTTCTTTCACAAATCATCGGAATGATCTCGGCGGTGCCCAGCTCCGTCGCTTTTTCCAGAAACCATTCGAAACGACTGGTGTTTTTGATCAGCGACATGGCAATGGTGAGCCGAACCGGCTGAAGGGGAACGGAAGTCAGGGATATAACGGTTAGCTCACAACGCTTTTTATTCGCTTCCCGGATCTCTGTCTCCATCAGGTGCCCCTGGCCGTCGGTGAGCCATATTCTCTCCCCTACCGGTTTTCTCAGCACCTGTACCAGGTGTCGAGAATTTTCTTCATTCAACACAATCTCTCCCCCGGCTGGTGCATGGGTATCCGTAAAAAACAAGGATCGTGACATTTGGATCGTTTTATCACCCGGGAGTTTTCGCAACGGCCGTTGCGTTATCATAGCACCGGAGCGATCATAATATGAATTCAGGGTTTTCGTGAAAACGGTTCGGTTGACCCTGTCCGTGTTATTCAAATCGGGATTCCCGCTACCCCTAGCCTCTGTTAGAACGGTGGCTCGTCGTCGTCGACGGGAAAGTCGTTCATCCGGCTGCCCGTTTGGATATACAGCCTGGCCGATCCCTGCTCGCCGGGGTCACCGTTGGGAACAGGTTTCCAGGTGCCTTTCGGCAGGCCCATCCCGCTGAGGTCGTCATCATCCATGTCCACAAACTTTTGGATATGGAGCATTGCCCGCAACCGGATGTTCTCCAGTGAACCATTACGGTGCTTGGCAATACGGACGTGCGTTTCGCCTTTAATACTTTCGCCGTGTTCGTTGGTGTGAACATCATAATAATCGGGCCGGTACAAGAACATTACCATATCTGCATCCTGTTCGATGGCACCCGATTCCCGCAGGTCACTGAGCTGGGGTATCTTGTTGCCCTCTTTCCTTTTTTCCACTTCCCTGCTTAGCTGCGAAAGCGCGATGATCGGCACCTGCAGTTCTTTGGCGAGCCCTTTGAGATCGCGGGATATACGGCTGATCTCCTGTTCGCGGTTACTGTTCCTGTCCCCGGTGCCGCTCATGAGCTGGAGATAGTCGATAATGATGAGGCCAACATTGTGCTTATTTTTCAGCCTGCGGCATTTAGCGCGCAGCTCAAAAATATTCAGGGCTGCGGTGTCGTCGATAAAGATCGGCGCCTGGGCCAGCCGCTGGATACCGCGTGCATAGAGTTGTTTCATCTCGTGTTCCTCCAGCTTGCCCCGGGCTATTTTTTCCAGCATGATCTCACTTTCCGCGCTCAGGATACGTTGCACAAGCTGGGAGGCACTCATTTCAAGGCTGAAAAATGCGATGGGTGTGGGTTTCGATGGATGCAGCGCCGCATTCCGGGCAAGGTTGAGGGCGAAAGCCGTTTTACCCACCGAGGGGCGGGCGGCTAGGATGATCAGGTCGGTAGACTGCCATCCGTAGGTGACATTGTCAAGGGAGGCAAATCCGGTCGGCACCCCGGTGACATCCTCGTTACGGTTGCGCATGTCCTCGATACGCTGCACCGTTTTGACCAGCACCGTATCGATGCTGTCGAAATTCTTGCGAAGATGGTTGTTGGTGATCTCAAAAAGTTTGCCCTCCGCGTCATCGAGGAGGTCGAACACGTCGGTGCTGTCTTCGTATGCGTCGCTGATGATCTCGCCACTGATCCTGATCAGCTCCCGCTGGATGAACTTCTGAAGTATGATGCGGGAGTGGGTTTCGATATTCGCAGCGGAAACAACAGCGTTGGTCAGCCGGGTAATATAATAAGGACCACCCACGATATCGAGCTCCTCGCGCGTCTTGAGCTCCTCCACCACCGTCAGGATATCGATCGGCTGGTTTTTTTGCTGCAGCCCCTGCATGGCACGGTAAATACGCTGGTGCGAATCGACATAAAAACATTCGGGTTTTAATATTTCCACCACCGCGTCAAAGGCAGTTTTCTCCAGCATGATCGCCCCCAATACCGCCTCTTCCAGTTCTTTTGCCTGGGGGGGCACTTTGCCGTAAACCATCGAGCCGAGGTCAATAGAAGACTTTCTTCTTACTTTCCGATCCTTGTTTATATTGGTTAGATCCATTGAATCCCGGGTATTGTAATAACTATAAAAAATAAATATAAACCGATACAGGATTGGTTGGCGGCGAGCCAACAAATTGGATTTTAACCGGACTTTGTGCCGGGCTGGGAATGTTACGTAATTGTTACGAAACGGTTACCGGAATGTTATCACCCAAGTCAGGGAAGCGAATATAAAGTCATAATTCGTATTCCCGCCGAATAAAATTTGAAAAAAATTACCCGGATAATATCCAGAAACTTGTACACAGCGCCCCACCTGGGAATCCACGATTCAGAACGGGTTATGCACAATACAATAAAGTTTTCATCCGGGGGGGCCGTAAAATCCACATCGCCGTGTTGGAAAAGATTTTTGCCCAAAAAGCTATATTTGCCAACAGATAAAAGTAAAGCTTACCACGAATGACGATATCTTATAATTGGATCAGTGAGTATATCCCGACCCCTATGGACCCCGAGCGCCTGAGTAAAATACTCACTTCAATCGGGCTGGAAGTAGAATCGATGCAGCACTACGAAAACATCCGTGGAGGACTTAAAGGATTGCTGGTAGGAGAAGTAAAGGAGTGCGTGCCACATCCCGGTGCCGACAAGCTGAAGATCACCCGGGTGGACACCGGCAACGGGCCGCTCCTGCAAATCGTTTGCGGGGCGCCGAACGTAGCCGTGGGCCAGAAAGTGGTGGTAGCCCTGCCCGGCACCACCATCTATCCGGTAAAAGGTGATCCGTTCACGATAAAGACCGCAAAGATCCGGGGTGTGGAAAGTGCAGGCATGCTCTGTGCGGAAGACGAGATCGGCATTGGCGAAAGTCACTCCGGCATCATTCTGCTGCCGGCCTCCCTGCAGCCGGGAACCGCCGTGTCGGCCTTTTATCATTCGTATACCGACTGGATCTATGAGATCGGGCTTACGCCCAACCGTATGGACGCTATGAGCCATGCAGGTGCAGCCCGCGATGTATGCGCATATCTCAGCAATCACGACAAGAACGATGCCCGGATCCGGGAGAAACAGGCGAACGGTCTGACCGTTGGCCGGAAAAAGCTGCCTTTCACCATTGCGATCGAAAACAAGACCGCATGCAAACGATATTCCGGCGTTACGGTAACGGGTATCCGCGTAGGTCCTTCTCCTCAATGGCTGCAGGATAAGCTGCGCGCTATCGGCCTGCGGCCCATCAACAACATCGTAGACATTACCAATTATATCCTTCACGATACGGGCCAGCCCCTGCATGCTTTTGACGCCGATAAGGTGGCGGGGTCGCGGATCATCGTCCGGAACCTGCCCGCCGGCACGCCTTTTATCACGCTGGACGGTAAAGAAAAAAAACTGAGCGGCGAAGACCTGATGATCTGCGACGGCAACGGAAAGGCCCTGTGCATTGCGGGAGTTTATGGAGGTATGGACAGCGGGGTTACCCCTGAAACCCGGAATATCTTCCTGGAAAGTGCGTGGTTCGGCCCCGTTGAGATCCGTAAAACCTCCTTCCGGCATAACCTCCGCACCGATGCGGCGGCACGTTTTGAAAAGAATGTGGACATCAGCAAAACCTTCATGGTGCTCAAACGCGCCGCAGCCCTGATCGTTGAAATGGCCGGAGGAGAAGTGGCCTGCGAACCGATAGATATATACCCGGAACCAGAGCCACAGGCCGAAGTAGTGCTCAAATTCCACTACCTGAAAAAGCTGAGCGGGAAAAATTATCATCCCGATACTATCAAAAAGATACTGGGAAGTCTGGGGTTTGAGATCATCAAAGAAGGTCTCGACGATCTCCGGCTGGGAGTTCCCTTCAGCAAACCCGATGTACGGCTGCAGGCCGATGTGGTGGAAGAGATCATGCGCATCGACGGCTATGATAATATCACGATCCCCCGATCCATCACCATCACCCCCGCCGTAGGCGCCGGCAATCCGGGCCGGACCAGACGCGAAAAAACTGCGGGCTACCTGGTGGGAGCAGGCTTTTCGGAAATATTCACCAATTCCATCACAAACGCCGCCTATTTCCCTTCCGAAGAACAGGAGAAGGCAGTGAAGCTCTTGAACAACCTGAGCGCGGTGCACAATATCATGCGCCCTTCCATGCTGGAAACGGGGCTGGAGTCTGTTTCCCATAACCTGAACCGGAAAAACAGCGATCTCAAATTTTTCGAGTTCGGCAAAACCTATCGTACTGCCAGGCCGGGTGTTTACCACGAAGAAGATCACCTGTGTATATATATAACGGGCATGCACACTGCTGCATCCTGGAAAAACCGGGGAGCGGCCGCAGACATCTATTACCTCAAGGGAGTGGTGAATGCCCTGCTGGAGCTTTCGGGGGCGCCCCTTCATGAGTGGGAACTTCTCAGGCACCAAAAACTCAGTAATGCTCTCACTATCCGATCAGGCAACGACGTGCTGGTAGAAGCCGGGGTGGTCAGCAAACAAGAGCTGGGCCGTTTCGATATCCGGCAGGAAGTGTTTTTTGCCGATATCCGGTGGCAGACGCTGATGGAACTTACCGCGGGCCGGCTATCCGGCTTCACCGCCCTGGCCAACCAGTTACCGGTGCACCGCGACCTTGCCATGGTGGTGCCTTCGGCCCTTCCTTACAGCGCGGTAAAAGCGGCTATTGACAAGCTAAGGATCGGGAAGTTGCAGGAAGTTTCCCTGTTCGATGTGTTCCAGAGCGAGAAACTGGGGGAGGGGAAAAAGTCTTTTGCCATCAGCCTGAGCTTCCTGGATACCGAAAAAACGCTGACCGACCAGGAGATCGATACCATGACCAATAAGGTGATGCGGGTACTGGAACAGGAATTGAACGCAGAGATCCGAACAGGCGCTCAAACCTCCTCCTTATGAAATCCGAAGAACAAATAGCAAGGATACAGGGAAAACTGCAGGAACTGGTGAGCCGGTACGACCGGCTGCAGAAAGAAAATGCAAAGCTCCGTCAGGAACTGACACCGGCCAGGCAGCGTGAAGCAGTACATATAGAAAGGATTGCCATACTCGAACAGCAGATACTCGTGCTCAAGACAAACACCGGTAAGCTGGAAGAGGCCGACCGCAAGGCACTCGACAAAAAGCTGCAGGGCTACCTGAAAGAGATCGACAGATGCATTGCGATGCTCAGCGAATGACTACACCCGTTTCACCATCCGCAAACGGAGCTGCTCCTCGCCGTGGGAGAGCTCAAGTGTGTAGATGCCGTAAGGAAGGTCGTTCAGCCCTTTCCATACCACTTCAGGCTCCTCTTCAACAAAAATCGTTTCAAATTGGCTGCAAACACTCCCTTTTTCGTCGCGGAGCACTGCCTTAAGGGAATTGTGCGAGGGAGCAAAAAGCTCAAACTGGAGCGTGTCGATAAAAGTGTTCGATTTAACTTTGGCAATCATCTGAGTACTGGTTTAGCTTCATGGGATTTGAATCTGATACGTCCTTTAACGTATCAGTATCGGATTTATTAACAAACGTGAATAAAAATAAACCAAGCTTTTTAAAACTGCAAGCATGGAGGAAAATTTAATCCCGGTGAACGTGCTGGTGGGCGACCGTACCTACCGCGTCCGTATTGAGCCGAAAAACGAAGAAACGGTGAGAAAGACGGTCAGGGCCATCAACGACAAGATACTAGAGTTTAAAACGAATTTTTCCGGCAAGGACATGCAAGATTACATAGCCATGGTGATTTTGTGGTATGCCACCACTGCGGGGGAAAGCGGGTATCCCCCCGCCGGGGGCCCCGATGCAAAACTCGCGGGGCTTGAGGCGTTGCTCGACAAAACCCTTCAAAAATAACGAATTACGGGGCTGTTTTTTTGGTACTTTCGCAGATTGGTACAATTATGAAAGAACAATTAAAAATAGCTCTACACAATGGAATCAAACGTTTTAACCTATATAATTGGGGGTATAGCGCTTGTCATAGGGATCCTCGCAGGCAGGTTGCTGGCCGCCAAGAACACGAAACGGCAGGTCGAAGAAGCCGAGCAACAAGCCACTAAAATACTCGACGATGCAAAAACGCGGGCCGAAACACTAAAAAAAGAAAGATTACTCGAAGCCAAAGAAAAATTTGTACAGCTAAAAGCCGAACACGACAGGGAAATACTGGATAAGAACCGGAAGATCAGTGATATGGAGGGCCGCACCCGCCAAAAAGAGCAGGCGGTAACCCATAAACTCGAACAGCTCGACAAACAGGTGAAGGATAACGAGGTGATCAAAAACAACCTGACCCGCCAGATTGAGGTCGTCAACCTCAAAAAAACGGAACTGGAGAAACACCAGGAAGAACATGTCCGACGCCTCGAAAAGATTGCCGGCCTCACTGCAGAGGAGGCCAAGGTACAGCTCGTGGAAAACCTGCGGCAGGAAGCCCAGACCCAGGCGCTGTCCGTCCAGCAGGAGATCATAGACGAGGCCAAGCAGCGCGCTAATAAAGAGGCTCGCAAGATCATCATCCAATCCATACAAAGGACTGCCGCCGAACAGGCAATAGAGAACGCCATCACCGTCTTTAATCTCGAGAGCGATGAGATCAAAGGCCAGATCATCGGCCGCGAAGGACGTAATATCCGGGCCATCGAAGCCGCCACTGGGGTAGACCTGATCGTCGACGACACCCCCGAAGCTATTATCTTGTCGTCTTTCGATCCGCTGAGACGGGAGATCGCCCGCTTAAGCCTGCAAAGGCTGGTATCGGACGGCCGCATTCACCCCGCCCGGATCGAGGAAGTGGTGGAAAAGACCCGCAAGCAGATCGAGGAGCAGATCGTAGAGATTGGTGAAAGAACGGTGATCGAACTGGGCATACACGGCCTGCATAAAGAGCTGGTTCGCATTGTAGGAAAAATGAGGTTCCGGTCGAGCTACGGGCAGAACCTGCTCATGCACAGCCGGGAAGTTGCCAATATCTGTGGCATCATGGCATCTGAGCTGGGTATGAATCCTAAATTGGCGAAACGGGCTGGGCTTTTACACGATATCGGTAAGGTGCCTGATGAAGAGACCGAGCTGAGCCATGCCCTGCTGGGCGCAAAGCTGGCCGAAAAATACGGTGAGAACCCTGCAGTGGTGAATGCCATCGGGGCGCATCACGACGAAATGGAGATGCAATATGTGATCTCCCCCATCGTTCAGGCCTGCGATGCCATCAGCGGTGCCAGGCCGGGCGCAAGACGCGAGATCATGCAGCAGTACCTGCAGCGAATCAAAGACCTGGAAAACCTGGCCATGGCGTATCCGGGCGTGGAAAAGGCATATGCCATCCAGGCCGGCCGGGAACTGCGGGTGATCGTTGAGTCCGATAAGGTAACCGACGGGGATTCTGACCGGCTGTCTTTCGAGATCGCTCAGAAGATCCAGACCGAGATGACCTTCCCCGGACAGATCAAGGTTACCGTGATCCGCGAGAAAAGGGCCGTGAACGTGGCCCGCTAAACGAATGGCGGGATACCTTCGGGCATCTGTACCGCCGGGTGGTTTACATCAAACCGTTCCCGCACGGTACTGTCTTTTCAGACATCGTTCGACCGGCAAACCCATCCTCTGAATTTTGTTTCAGGATTTTGGTTTTCCTGGTACACTATTAACTAATTTCATTACCTTTGCCTGCCAAAAATAAAGAGCCATGAACCCAGCAGTTCAATTTGTACA
>CAZUWX010000058.1:13078-20676 GCA_964624205.1 uncultured Chitinophagaceae bacterium | reverse complement strand
TGCTCCAATTGCCGCTGAAGCCATTGGGCGCGTTTTCGATCATGACGGCTATAGCTTATAAAGGCATAGTACTGAAAGCGCTCCATGTTTGGGTTCGAGGGTGAAAATTGAAGATGCAGATTTCGGAAATGCGATGCATGCAGCGGGCCATAAGCAACCCCGGTATTTCTAATATTGGGACAAATGTTCCCGGGCTGGTTGCGCCGACCTCTTTCACCTGGTACGGAAAGCCGTACTGCTACAGGGTTCTTGGGTTTGGCACGTTGTTCGTTCTATTCTTACCGGTTTTTCATAGGATATTGGATTTAAAAACGGAGCTGGATTTCTATCCGGCTCTTTTCTTTATGTGGAAGCATGACTTGGTGACTGCCCCGCGGGAGATATACAAATTGGATTGGCTGATTAACTTGTGCGGATTGCCGGTTACGCGGCTTTGAGGCAGTCCTTTTTAAAGCTGGTCGTAAACCCATTTGCTAAACTGCTCCAAAGAAGGATCCCTGGCTCCCATCAGCAATAGTACCGTGCCCGGCTGCAGGTGATTGCCGGCTTCTTTCAGGAATCGGTTCCGGTCTTCCACGAAATACGCATTCTTCCCGAGGGCTTTTATATCGTTGACGAGATCGAGAGCGGAAATGT
Source organism: uncultured Chitinophagaceae bacterium (assembly GCA_964624205.1). Taxonomy (GTDB): domain Bacteria; phylum Bacteroidota; class Bacteroidia; order Chitinophagales; family Chitinophagaceae; genus Flavitalea. The sequence goes on along the minus strand of CAZUWX010000058.1, from coordinate 20,040 downwards.
CTTTGGTGGCGGTGCCTCCGGCATAGAATATCTCACTCATCCAGATCTCGTCCTGTTCCCTCAATGCAGCGGCAATTTCGTGTGCAAATTCTTTGCGGAGGAACTTCGTGGGGGTGTATCCGTGTGGCTGAAACCACGCCACCACCTTATCCGCCACCGGCTGACAGGCGGCGATGGCTGCGGCACACTTGGAAGGATTGTGTGCGAAGTCGTCCACCACCCATACGCCGTTCTTTTCTCCCAATACCTGGGCGCGCCGGTAGATGCCCTTATACTGCTGTAAAGCTGCCGCGGCATCTGTCAGCGAAACCCCCGCCAACGCCGCTGCGGCAGTGGCGGCAACGGCATTTTCCATATTGTGCCGTCCCAGGATATCCATTTCAACGTCCTGTCCGTTTATACGGAAGGAAATATGAAATCTGTTTTGGTGGAAGCCGCTCGCCTGAAATCCGGCACCGGGGTCGGACCCGTCCACACAAAAATCATTCTTGGGATCGGCGGATAGTTTACGGGCATGAGCGTTCGACCGGTTGACGGAGAACTGCCTGCTGTTGTTCCTGAAAATTTCAAACACCCTGCCCAGCTCGTCCAACTCTTTATGATCCTTCTCGATATTCAGTAGCACGCCAATTTCCGGTCGATATTGAACAATAGACCCATCGCTTTCATCGGCTTCAATGATCAGCCACTCGCCTGCGCCAACAAACGCATTGCCGATCCTGCCTTTTTTGATCAGGTCTACCAATCCAGCCCCGCTGATCACGGAGGGTTTTTTGCCGGCATAGGTCATAATATCAAACAGCATCCCGGTGGTAGTGCTTTTACCGCTGGTTCCCCCGATGGCGATGGTTCTTTTTGTGGCGGCGATCAGGGCCAGCAGCTCAGAACGCCGGATGATGGGAATCCCCAGCTCCTTTGCCTTCTTTACTTCGATAACGGTATCTTCAATGGCCGTAGAGACCACCACCAGATCGGTATCGGCGGTAATGCCTTCTCCATCTTGCAGAAAACAGCGGATGCCCTCGGCTTCCAGCTTTACCTTTATATCCCCCGCTTTGCCCTCATTAAAAAAACGGTCGCTGCCACTCACCCGCAGCCCCGTTCCCTGCAGATACTGTGCGATGGCGCTCATTCCCGCGCCGGCGACTCCCACAAAAAAAGGATTCCTGATGCCTTCAAGATTGGATATCATAGTCCGCAAATGTAAATAAATGATTGCTCACTTATAGTCAGGGAAGACGGGATTAAGGTGGAGGCTGTGATCGGTAACGTGACAGACCTGGTTGCTCCCACTGCAACTTTTTTTCTTTATTTGAGTGATGTATTTAAATTCGGGCGACCTTTGATTACTTTTAAACCTTATTTATGTATACACGAATATTTGTATTGACCGCGTTTTTGTCTGTTATTTTATTTATCGCCTGCCAAAAAGAGATCAGTGACGATGTGGAAGAACCGGGGAAGCTCGTAAGAATACAACAGGGAACGAGCCTGGATTTGGATGAGGATACCGTTTATTTGCTCTCTTACGACGTCGCCGGAAATATGGTTTCGATCTACGACAGTAGCCACGATCAGTCTTATACGGCAACATATAATCCATCGGGGGAACTTAAAAAGATCGATGCCACGAACGGTAGAAACGCGACCTTCTCATACGATAGCGGACGATTAAAGGAGATATGGTATAATGCCGGTAGCATTGAACGGTTCAGCTTTACCTATACCGATGGAGTGGTCTCAAAAAAAAGCTACTACTCCGATTATGGCAGCGGCTTTGTTCTTAGCCGGTATTATGATTATACGGTTACCGACGGTAATATCACTCATATCGAAGAATATACACCATCGGGAACTTTGGTGTCGGAGGCTACGCTTACTTATAGTTCGCAGTTGAATCCCTTTAAAGAACTCTCACTCTTCAACTATAGTAATCAATTGGGCATGATGAACGTAATTGATTTTGACACTTATCACAACAAGAATTTAATACTCACCAGAACCGAGAATCAAGTTCCTCGCTGTAATATCGAATATACTTTCAATGCTCAGCAGATGACTACAAAGATCGTAAATAATGATGCCAGCTATGGAGGGCCGTTCACATGGTTTTTTTCATATGAGTAGTGCGGAAGTCGGTTGTGTGCCGTATCCATTCCGGGTTTTCCCGAAATAGATAAATGGTCACAACGTACCAACTCCGGCCAGCGTGCTGTAGAACTTTACAATGTTCTCAGAAGTTGGCGCAATGCCACTCGCCTACATATTTTCTGTTTTCACTGGGATCTTCGCAATTATAGTATTCCACAGTACCTCTTTTGCGGGGATAGGGGTAGCATGCCGGCCAGGCTTCTTCCTCTTCGGTATATTTCCTTTCACATCCGCCTTTGATTTCGATCGCTTCCAGTTCGGCCTTCCGTTCGTCAGATGTTTTTTTGGCGTTCAGGATTGCCATGATGGCTGCTTCAGTTTGACTTTCCATGTTGTAAGTTTTTAATCACGGTTAAGAATGGGAATGAGGGCTCGGATACCTGTCCCTTCGAAAATAAAATAAATCCGGGAAAATACCGTGAGGGGCCTGTATTAAATTCTGATGCATCCCGCAATTCAGCGCTATATTTAGCCCTTAATTGAGCATATATGTTCTGCCGAAGCCAGAGGCTCATCCTCGTTGTTTTGTTGTTGATGCTGGGAGAAATACTCACTGCCCAGTTGCCCCGTAGCACACCCGAGGCGGAAGGCGTTTCTTCTGCCCGGCTCACGCAGTTTCTTGCCGCAGCCGCTCAGAGCAAAAACGAGCTCCACAGTTATATGGTGCTGCGGCATGGAAAAGTGATCGCGGAGGGGTGGTGGACACCCTACCGGCCGGAACTGAAACACACGCTCTATTCCTGCAGTAAGAGCTTTACTGCCACAGCGATAGGCTTTGCCGTACAGGAGAAGCGGCTCTCCCTGGAGGATAAAGTGGTTTCTTTTTTCCCCGACGAACTTCCCGATACCGTGAGCGCTTTCCTGCAGGCGCTCTCGGTGAAACACCTGCTGACCATGTCGACGGGGCAGGATCCCGAGCCTACTTTCACCATAACGCCGAAAGATAGCAACTGGGTGAAAGCCTTTCTCGCTACGCCAATTGTAAATCAACCGGGCACCCGGTTCCGCTACAGTTCAATGGCTACCTACATGCTTGCTGCCATCCTCGACCGGGTAACGCATCAGTCGCTGATCGATTACCTAACACCGCGCCTGTTCGAACCATTGGGCATCCAGGGTATGGACTGGGAAGAAGATAGCAAGGGTATTGCCGTCGGAGGCTGGGGACTTAGAATAAAAACGGAAGACATGGCCCGGTTTGCACAGCTTTTTTTACAGAAGGGAAACTGGAACGGCAAACAACTGCTCGACTCCGGTTGGGTGGAAGCTGCCAGCAGTGCGCAGATACTTCAGAATCCCAACGCCCGGCAGTCGCAGAGGGACTCGAGCGATTGGCTGCAGGGCTACGGCTATCAGATGTGGCGTTGCCGCCATAACGCCTATCGCGGTGACGGTGCCTTCGGACAGTTTATGATCGTTATCCCGGATTACGACGCGGTGGTGGTGATCACGGCCGAAGCCCCCGATATGCAGCAGGAGATCAACCTGGTGTGGGATCACCTGCTGCCCGCATTTAAGGAGGAGCCGCTGCCGGAAGATAAGGGTGCCCTTTTTGCCCTTCGTGCTGCAGAAAAAAAACTTGCCCTGCCTGCTGCTGCCAATAATGGAATTGCGCGGAAAATAAAGCAGGAATTTCAGTTTGGTACGAACGACCGCGGCTGGGAGACGATCGGGTTCAACCTGAAAAAAAAGCGGGGTACAGTACGATTCCGTACAGAAGACGGAACCTATGAGATCGGTTTCGCAAGGGGAAAATGGAAAGAGGGGGAAACGAACAGGGCCGGTCCTTCGGTGCTGGCGGCTGCCATAGAAAACACGTCCATGATCTATCCCACAAAAGTAGCTACCAGCTATACCTGGCAGGATGAACAAACCCTGCAACTGGTATTCAGATATATCGAGAGCCCGCACACCGAAACTTTGCTTTGCCGCTTCGACGGTGATGAGGCCGAGATATCGGTGAGCCACAGCTTTGTTTCCCAAAAGCCGCTGTTTGTGCTAAAGGGAGCAATATATTGAATACTTTCTGCTACAAATATTTAGTCGGGAATTTCCACGGCGAACGGTATTCCGGTATGGACAGCCTTACGGCTTCTTCATCGCTAATGATCTTTTCCCTAACCGGATCGAATTTTATCGATCTTCCCAGTTTCATTGATAATACACTTAACGCAATGGGAGCGTCGACCTTAATATGATATTCGGCATTACAGGAGGGCTGCTTGCGGCTCTTGATACATTCCACCCATTCCAGCTCATGCCCGGGCGAGGGAGGAATCGACTTTGGCGGATCCTGCATGTCCTTCATCCTGTCACCCTCCGGAAGGATCTGATGAGTGCTGTAATCTGTTGCCAGCGTTCCGTTTGCGCCATGGAAATAAATACCCAGTCTCCGCCGGCTCTCCTGCCCGCGCAGAAAATCAAATCCATAACTGTTCGTCGACGATTGCATCCAGGTCATTGTCAGGTTAGGATAACGCCAAATCACCTCATGATTGTCGTACGCGTCTCCATCGTCTCTGATAATATACCTGCCACCCATTGCACTGATCTCTGTTGGATAGCCCAGCTCAAGCGCCCATATCGGCAGGTCCGTTATATGAGGGGCCATACCCGGCGTCCAACCGCCGCTATAGTCCATCCAGAAACAATGATAAAAGGCGTCCTTTACTAAACTCGGGTTGAAAGGTTTTTTCTCTGCCGGACCCACCCACATATCCCAGTCCAAGCCCTTGGGAATATTCCAGGTGTTGTTCCCCAGCCCAATACCTTTTGGAGCCTCATTCATCACAAAAAAAGTACGGACGGTACTGATATCGCCCAGGTTACCGGAACGCACCAGTTCCACCATACGACGATAGTGTTCGCTGGCATGAATCTGGGTGCCGATCTGGCTGATCACGCCGTGCTTGCGTATCGCATTTCGGACGGCTATACTCTCTCCGAGATGCATGGTCATCGGTTTCTGCAGGTATATATCCAACCCCGCCTCGGCTGCTTCGATAGCCTGAAGGGCGTGCCAGTGGGCAGGGGTGGCGATGATCACCGCATCAAGTCCCTTATGACGTAGTAATTCCCGGTAATCGGTGTAGCCGGTACAGGTCGTCTTAAATTTTTCTACAATTGGATCCAGCCGGTCTTTCCACACGTCACAGGCAGCTACCACCACCACATCGGGGTGCGCGGCACAAGCATTCAAATTTTGTTTTCCCAATCCGCCGCAGCCAATTATCCCAAGATTAATTTTATCGCTCGGTGCAGTGCCGGTACCGGCAAAAGCATTCGATTGAAGCATAAATGGAGCTGCTATCGTTGCCAAAGAAGTAGATCTGACAAATTTTCTTCTTGAGAACATGGAGTGCTTCCCGGTATCTTTCATCAATATATTTTTTGTTTTTAGTAGTTTGCCGGCGCGCCATGCTCCTACGCTGAAGCTTCAGCGCAAGCATAAGGCTTTACCGAATGTATTTATCCCATTCTCTTTTCAGCGTGCCGTCATCAGGCTTGCCACCATTATGAACGAGCAACCTGTACCGTAAGATCAGCGGTTTTTTCGGATCCAGATAATATCGGGTGCCTGGTGTTGGGAATGTCGGCTGCACCCAGGATAAGTTCGGGTATTCCACCCAGGTACCGGGATACTCCGGATTGACGCTATGCTGTAAGATCGTCATGCCCGATACAAGCTCATTCCCTTCAAAAGTTCCGCTGAAATCCGCCCAAGCCCTTATGGTATCGGATCCCTGCTCATCGGTAAAATAAGAAATTTTCTGCTGCGCGGGCGTCTGCATCCTGATGTTCAATCCGCCATACGTATTCGTAAACCGGGTAGCCACCGTAATGCTGTCTTCCAGCGCCTGGAAGCTGAGGGTCAGATCAATCACCCTTTGATCTGCCGAGGCACGGTACACCCTGATATTAACCTGCTCTCGCAGGATCGAATCCCGGTCTTCCCATAACCACATATTCTCGGCATTCACCTGGGCGTACTCCGGTCCGCTTTCGTAGGTAATCTTGCCGGTTGGCCGGGCAAAGATTTTCTGCAGGGCATAGATATCCCCGCGCCGGCCTTTGTACTCGACCTCCGGCCAGGACCAGAATATGCCCCTGTGGTGCGGGTGGCCACCATCGGGCCAGTCGCTCGTCAGCATCTCGCCATTCAGCCCATATAACGGATGAATATAATCGCTTCTGGGTATCGAGTAAACGGCGGAAGTGAGCGCTGTGTCTTTGGGATATTCCGGATAGAGATTTAAATATGCATGATAGTAGGGGCCCGACATCTTTGAAAATTTAAGCGAGTCGTGCTTACGGCCTCCGGGTAGTACCACATCCTGAAGGTGAACGGTTTGATAATTATATTGCAGCACCCGCTTCCCATTTTCTTCGATGATCGCCTGACCGGTTTGAGGGTCCGTAAATGCTTTCACTACTTCCTGTTCCTGCCCGTTTGAAGAACAGCTCCACGTTGCCAGTACAACGATCGATATCAATATTGTATGTCTATTCATGCGCACTTAATAATTCCCAGTTAGTTGATATTTGGTCCGGGATCTGCTGGGTGCGCAGATCTTCACAGGGGTAACACGAGGATCACGAATATACTTATATTTTTTTTCCGTAAGTGCCATCCGAACCTTATGTGATCTTCCTGGTCATTCCCAACCTGGATTCTGTTCAATAGCAGGGTTGAGTGTTCTTTCCTGGATGGAGATCGGCGCCAGATAATCCCGGTCGATCCTAAAGCCATAGCCTTCGGGTATCTGGGGTTTCAGCGGATCAAAATATCCGTCCGTAAGCTGGAAGCTGGC
>CAZUWX010000058.1:4232-12978 GCA_964624205.1 uncultured Chitinophagaceae bacterium | reverse complement strand
GTGATCCAGGCGGTATACCCTATGGCCAACGTTTCAAGCGTGGCGTGATGAACAGGATCAAAATTTAAAAATTTATTTAATTGATACCCGGTCGGGCATCTTAGATTGGCAGCACTATTAACCGTTGAACGTACAAAAAAGGTAGTGTCATCATCTTTAATCTCTATAGGAAAGCCTGGCGTGAAGATGGTTTGTTTAAATCTGGGATCGCGATTAGCGGCTGTTTGTGCCAGGGTTTCATCACCCTCATACAAGGCATTGGGAGATCCGTCTTCGGCATAAATCGGCTTTCCATCTGTGCAGAGATAGGAATCAACAAATGATTTAGACAGCCCTATGCCGCCACCGTTACCCGCCCCGATCGTAAATTGCAATGAGTGTGCTTTACCCAGCTCCGTATCAAATTTCTCCCAGAGCAGCGCTTCCGGGTTCGACGAATAGTCGGTACGGCTAAACAGGTCAAAATAATCCCAGTCAGGCGTTCCGGTAGTATATATCCCATATGTTCCCAAATTCATGGCCTCCAGGGCAGCCTGGGCGGCCAGGGTGAGATATTTCCCCGGCTGGGCATTAGCCACGGCAAAGTCGTCATTAGCATGATACTTCTCCCATGTGCCCTCATACAGACACACCCGTGATTTAAGCAACAGGGCAACTTCTTTATTTAACCGCGTGCCGCCTTCCTGCCTGCCGGAAGGGAGGTAGCTGATCGCTTTGTCGAGGTCCGCCACTATTGAATCGACCACCTGGTTACGAGGGGTTCGCGGCATGTACAGCTCCTCTGAATTTGTCTCCAGCGGCTTGTTTATATAGGGAACGTCTCCATACGCCTTAACCAGGTTAAAATAAAAGAAGGCCCGGAAAAAATGGGCTTCGCCCACGTACGCTTTATACTCTTCAAAGGGATTTGTGACCGTATGGTAGCTGGTCAGGAAAATATTCAGGGCCCGGATACTTCCAAGTCCCCAGCTCCCCGAGCCGGGAACCGTTGTGATTCCCCGGAGCCTTCCATTCGCTGTATTTCCAGACAGATCATCGCTCAGAATATCGCGCGCGAACTTGTCTTCAAGGCGCGAGGACATCGAGGTGTTAAGTGATGTATAGAACTGGTTGACGAACAGCTTCAGGTCATTTGTGGTTTTCCAGAAATCATGGGAGGTGATGCTATCCAACGGCGCTTTGTTCAGGAAATCCTTACTGCATCCGGCCAGCGTAAGAAGCAAAACAATTATGTAGCAGTTCAATTTAATTATTCTCATAGCTGTAAATTATTTGAATGAAATATCAATACCGACAGAATAGACCCGGCGCAAAAAGTGGCCTTTCGTGACGCCGTAACTTTGACGGTACAGCGCCTCAGGATCCATCAGCTTGGTGAGCGATGTTATTGTCAGCAGATTCTCGCCCGAAACGTACACCCTCGCACTCTCAATAAACGCTTTGTTCGATATGCTGGCAGGCAGCGTATATCCGATCGTCAGATTTTTCAGACGCAGATATGCCGCGTTTTGGGTGTACCGGGTTTGCACTTCTTTGTTTTTATTGTCTTCCGTAGACATGTAAGGCTTCGGATAATAGGCATTTGTATTGGGCCCCAGGGTATTGGTCTCATCCGCCGGCCGCCAATAGTCCAGTGTAGTATTATTTCCTTTATAAAAGGTATTCATATCCCACCACTGGTTGGCGCGGAATCCATAGAAGGCCATGTCTATGTTCTGAAAAGAGAAATCCCGCTTTAGGATGCCCTGCCAGAACATGCTGAAATCAAATCCTTTCCATTTCAGCTGTCCCTGCAGCCCAACCGAATATCGGGGGCTATTATTGCCGATTATGGAGTAATCACCCGAGCTATCGGCCGTTTGTTTACCCCTGGTGATCTTACCGTCGCCGTCCAGATCCCTATACTGAATATCGCCGGCGCCCCAGTTGGGGAAGAATATCGTCTGATCCGGTCCTTTTGCAGCCTCGTCATCGGACTGGTATATACCAACGGTTTGCAGCCCCCAGAGTTCGCCTAATGTTTGCCCCACGTACCAGGTGGATCTTGTTCTCGTCGGATTGTTATAGTCCGTCACCCTGGTCACATTATCCGAAAGCGTGGCCCTGACGCTATATGACGTCTCTTTCCCGATCCTGTCCCGCCAGGTGATGTCCAGGTCGAAACCATTTGTTTTGATGGTGGCATTGTTGGTTTGCGGAACGCCTGTTCCCAGGGTGGAGGGCAATGCCTCGGCGGGGCCGAACATATTGGAAGTTATCCTGGTGTACAGATCGAAAGAGGCGCTTAGCCTGCTTCTGAGAAATTCAGCATCGAATCCGATATTTTTTGTGGTGATCGTTTCCCAGGTTAGATCGGCGCTTACCAGACCCTGCGCCGTTACATACTCCGGTCGCACTGTACTCATGATCCAGTTAAGATTGGTGCCCATTCCCATCGAGGGGAGATAGAGGTAGTTGGCAACCTGCTGGTTACCCAGCTCACCCCAGGTGCCGCGGAGCTTGAAATGATTGACATAAGGCCGCAGGGATGTCCAGAAAGATTCCTCTGAAATATTGTAACCCACCGCAACACCTGGAAAAAGCCCCCAACGTTTTCCCGGCGCAAACCGGGAGCTGCCGTCATATCGGGCATTGACTTCTAGCATATACTTCTTATCGAAGCTATACCTGAACCGTCCGAAGTAGCTCTCGGTGGCCCAGTGAGACTTCGCGTCGCTGAGCAGGAAGGTGCCGGTAGCAGTGGAAATGGAAGGAATGCTGGGGGCCAGAATATTACTCTTTTGGCCGTTCAAAGTATTGCCTAAATACCACTGGCTCTCAGCTCCTCCCATCAGGTAGAAAAGATGCTTTCTAAACGACTTCTGATAAGCGGATGTGATATTGAACAACTGGGTTTCATTCTTATTGAAATTAGTAACGTACTTGCTGACATTGTATGCGTGTATATACGGTTCACCGAGCGGATTAGTCCCATAAACCGTTTTTTGATTATTATGGTACCTGCCGTCATTGGTAGAATAATTGTAGCTAACCGTCGTTTGCCAGTCGCGCACAGGTTCGATGGTAGCCCCCACCGAAAGCACATAGTTTGAACTATAGACATTTATCTTTCCGCCATCAACCAGCGACGGGATATTAGATATGTCCGAGTACTCACCATTGGGAAGGATCATCGGCCTGAAAGGTCCGATCCGGTAAAAATCATGGTAGAAGGTATTTCTGTCATAATTATCCTTGGTATTGAAATATTGGGTTTCTTCAATGACGTATTTGTTGTTAATATTAAAAGTCAGCCAATCGGTAGCCTTGGAGGAAATGTTAGCTGTAATATTATACCGCTTATAATACTGATCGCCAAAGGCCAGCTCATCCGGCTGATCCCAGACGCTTGCGGATGCGTAGTAAGAAGTTCTTTTCCCTCCCCCGCTGAGGCTCACGTTATGTTGCTGCCGCAGGGTCAGGTCCCGAAAATATATGTACATCCAGTCGTTATTAGCATTTCCGGCTATATCCCAGATCCCGTTTCCATGCCAGTCACTGCCATCGGGCAACAGCCACGTTTCTTCGGTAATCTCACCGGCCATGTACTTACGAACACGATCATAGTTCTCCTCGGTAAAATTCGTTCCCAGCCGCGCATTTACGTTCGCCTGGTCAAAAGCGGTCATATATTTCAGCGAGTTCTCCATATGAGGGCGCCCGATGGGATTCGAGAAAGAAAAATTGTTGGAATAGGCAATTTTTACTTTATCATTGACGCCTCCATTCTTGGTGGTAATTAATATTACGCCAAATGCGCCGCGCGCTCCATAAATAGCTGCGGCAGCCGCGTCTTTGAGAATATTGATCGATTCAATATCATTGGGATTGACCAGGGTCAGGTCCATGGGTACCCCGTCTACCAATACATAGGGTGCATAACTACCCGACAGCGAGCCCACCCCCCTGATATTGAGCGCCATACTGCCGCCGGGCTCGTTGGAAGTAGTAGAGTTCATGGTAATATTAAGGTTGGGTGACAACCCCTGGAGTGACTGCACCACGTTTGCATTACCTCTCGATTCAATGTGTTCAACATTTACTACGTCTATCGCGGAAATGACATCCGCCTTCTTCTGGGTGCCATATCCAACCACTACTACCTGATCCAGCATACCTGTGGCCCCTTCCGTCAGTGTTAATGCAACAGCTCCTTTTTTATTTACCAATAGTTCGTTGACTTCATAGCCCGAATGAGAAAAAACAAGGGTAGCAGGCAGAACGGCTTCAAGCTCAAAATATCCGTTTGCATCCGTCATAGTACCGGCATCGGATCCTTTGATCCCCACCGAAACGCCGCTCAATGGTTGATTGCCGGCATCCCTGACAACACCATTGATCGTTTCCTTCACCTGAGCGTAACCAAGCCCGGCCCAGAGGGTTAATAAAACGAAACACCATACAAATTTTGTCGTTCGAGGTTTCCCGGTCGGTTTACGGGTCCTCATAGCAGTCAGTTTGTTAATCGTCATAACATGTTTTTATGGTAGCATTAAATAATCGTTAACTTGGCCTCCGCAATTATTCGGAAGAAATAGAACTCAGAAAAGCAACAGCCCATCTTCCCCCAACCCAATCTTGTCCTGGGGTCGGGTTACAGATATCAGCCTGATAAAAAAACATACGACAGAAAATTTATTTACAGCCCGTGAAAATAGAATAATATGAAGAACGGTATTGTCTACATTTATACTATAGTACTATTTTATAAGTCATTAAAAATTTTGCAACCTGATATATCTGGTCAGAAAATGAACCAGAACATGATATATTTATCACAAAGACCATCATATGAACCTGGACTTAAAATCAACACCTAGCAGAACCATCATCAACTTCAAAAAGATGGGGTTTAAACAACTGCATGTATTAGGTCGCTACAACTACACCCGATCTCAACGGGAGTTGGCAGAACACAAGCATGTGGGTATGCTGGAAATATGCTATTACGATAAAGGCAGGCAGGTGTTTGAGGTTGAAGATGAAAAATACCTGGTCAGAGGAGGGGACGTTTTCCTTCATTACCCGGGCGAAAAACACAGTTCGGGAGGCAGCCCGGAAGAAAAAGGCAAGCTGTACTGGCTCATTGTTTCCGTATCTCCCAAAAAGGCAGAGGCTTTTAAAAACGACGAGCTCTCGTACCTGTGCAACAAGCTGCTGGTTAGAAAGGAGCGTCATTTCAGGGGTAGTGCTCTGTTAAAGAATATACTGGAAGATATCTTTACAACCTGCAGCAGCAAAGAAGACAAAGGAATTAATTTTATAAGGATCAAGGTGCAGATACAATTATTTTTTCTGGAACTGCTTGCATGCGCGCGACGCACCGGGAAGGCAACAGATAATAGCCGCATTAACAAGGTGCTAAATTTTATAGACGATAATATACAGGAGCATATAGGCATATCGACGCTGGCAAAAAAAATAAATCTATCCGAATCGCGCTTTAAGAACTTTTTCAAAGAGATCACCGGTCTCACGCCGGGCGACTATATTCAGAAGAAAAAGATTGAAAAAGCTATACAATTGATAAAGGAAGACCCCGACTGCCCGCTGAGTGAGATAGCCTACGAACTCAATTTCTCCACGCCCCAATACTTCAGCACGGTAGTAAAAAAGTATACCGGGAAATCCCCCTCTTCTTTAAAGGAAATGATCGCCAAACAAAATAGTCCCCGTCCGCAAAGGACATCCTGACTTGAGTTTTTCGCCTGCTGATATCGATCCGCGAAGAACACCTGCCGAACCCAACACCATGCCGGCGGGTTATAAGATTGAACCGTCAACCGGAGGTTCAAAATAGTACTATGCTACTCTTTTACACTGTATAGGAAGGCAAATGGATGAAATTCGTACAAACGATTCTATTTTATGCAGCACCCGATCAACGACGAACAAATGCGATTCTTTGAAGAAAACGGATATCTGACCATACAAAACCTGCTACTCCCGGTAGAGGTAGAATTCTACCGGAATATCTATGAAGAGTTTTTAAGTAACAGGATCGACGCCTCCGATTTTAGATCCGACCTGGGGGGCCATCTTGTCGATACAAAACATCCGGATAAAAAGGAAAATATCACCCAGATCATGGTTCCCGGCAGAATTTTTCCGGAGCTGCTGGGGCATACGCTCCACGAAAGCGCACTGCGAATTGCCAGGGCGTTGTTGGGAGAGGATATGGCCCTCGATTTTGATATGTTGATAGATAAGGCGCCACACAGTAATGCTCCTACGCCCTGGCACCAGGACAAAGCCTACTGGATCAGCATGCCCGATACCCGGGCCGTGAGCTGCTGGGTGGCTTTGGATGAAGCGTTAAAAGATAACGGCTGTATGTGGTATATACCCGGGTCTCATAAACTACCTACTCGGATCCACCATCTGGCAGGAAAGGGCGGCGGTGCGCTGGAATGCGTAGCGTCGGAAGCCGAGGCAGTGGCGGTAGAAATAAAAGCAGGCGATTGCGTATTTCACCAGGGCGGCACCGTGCACTACAGCCGGGGAAATTCCACTCATTTAAGGCGGCGGGCATTTATCACCAACTACCGGCCACAGGCGATGATCGCATATGAAAGAGAACAGGGATACGACCATACCGGCGACCGCCAGGTAAGAGATTCCGATGCAAAATAGTGCCCATGCAATTATTGTTCTTCTGCCCCCGCACGGGAACTAGTCACCGGCTGTAAATTATTTCGATATGTCTGCACGCCCTGCTCAAACGGCGCTTCTCCCACCCATTGTGATCATCGGCATCCTGTTCTTTGTATTCGGATTTGTGAGCTGGGTCAACGCCATTCTTATCCCGTATTTTGAGCTGGTCTGCGGCCTGACGGCAACACAGGCAATGATGGTGCCCTTCTTCTTTTATATTTCTTATTTTATAATGGCCTTGCCCTCGTCCTATGTGTTGCAGCAAACAGGATTCAAAAACGGGATGGTACTGGGCCTGCTGATCATGGCGCTGGGAGGTCTTGCTTTTATGCCAGCCGCATCCCTGCGGCTGTACCCGCTGTTTCTAGCGGCACTGTTTATACAGGCCACCGGTCTTACTATTTTGCAAACGGCTTCCAACCCCTATGTCACCATCCTGGGGCCTATCGAAAGCGCTGCCAAGCGCATCAGTATTATGGGTGTATGTAATAAGGTGGCCGGTGCACTGGCTCCTATTATCCTTATTCATGCCATTACCAATAGCCCCGATGAGATTGATCAACTCAAAGCAGCGCTGCCGCATATGGCCGCCGAGGCCGCTACGCGGATCCTCGACCAGCTTTCCTCGCGATTGATCCTGCCGTATGTGATCATTGCCGTGGTGTTGATAGGTCTGGCACTGCTGATCCGGCTTTCGCATTTACCGGATGTGAAGGAAGAAGCGCCCGCCGGCGACAGTGACGTCCGGCAAAAACTGAGGCATTATCCGTACGCGCTGCTGGGGGCTATCACCATATTTTTTGCTGTAAGTGCGGAAGTATTAGTAGTGGATTCGATCATAGGGTACGGACAGTATATGGCCTTCAGTTTCAAGGATGCAAAATATCTGGCTACCTACACATTGCTATTGATGATTCTCAGTTATGTATTGGGTATTTTGCTCATTCCCAAATACCTGAGTCAGCAAAAAGTACTGGCTTTATCGGGAGTCTTCGGATTGATGTTTGCGATCGTGACTATATTCATTCCCGGCCAGGCTTCCGTATGGACTTTGTGTGCGCTGGGTTTATGCAATGCCTTGCTTTGGCCTTCTATCTGGCCCCTGGCTCTGGACGGTTTAGGTAATCTCACCAAAAAGATCTCTGCGATGATGATAATGGGCATCTCTGGTGGAGCAGTTACGCCGCTGCTGTACGGTTATCTGACCGATATTACCAATGCTCAGAAAGCCTATTGGGTATTGGTGCCCTGCTATATGTTTATTTTGTTCTATGCACTCAGAGGATGTAAGATCGGGAAAAAATGAAGATGTGTTGTTGTTTGAAGTGGTGGATGCTATACGAGTTTTTAATTCAGCGCAAACTTGACGTTTACGGTTTTAGCCACCTTTATTTTTCTAAAGCTGACCTCTTCCTCCTTCTTTACGGAAGTAATGCCCCTTGCTCTGCCGCTGTATCCCATTACTACCACCTCGTCCAGCGAGAACGCGGAACTGTTGAAAGCGGGCCCGATCTCGGATATGTGGATAGCCGGACCCACCTGCTGGTGCAGGGGCCGGGTAAGTGCGTCAGCTCTGTTCTTTGCGTCGGTCACGGCTTTTATCCGAACCTCATTTTCGATTTTTTTCATCTCTGAATGGTCGGCCCTGGCGACATTGACATTTGAGATGCCCAGCTCTTCCAGCCCTATTAATACTTTGGTAGCCTGATCGGCCGTATTTACTTCTAATTCGAATTGTTTGAATTTCTGGATATCTGTTTTCTTCAAAAGAGCGTTTTTGTAATTACTCATCAGGTCGCTGACGGTTAGCTTTTTTTCCAGGTCGATGCCCAGGTTTTTCAACGTGGTCATCATCCTGTCCTCCAATTCTTCCAGTGTCATTTTATTCCTGACGTCTTTTTCGGAGAGGGAGATGCTCAGAAAGATCTGATCCGGAGTGATCAGGGTATCGGCCTCACCGGCTACCTCCAAATAAGGGAAGTCGATGAAGTTCTTTTGCTGTGCATTGACTGTCAGGATAATGAACATGCCCAGGATTACCAAGGCAGGCTTG
>CAZUWX010000058.1:0-4132 GCA_964624205.1 uncultured Chitinophagaceae bacterium | reverse complement strand
ATGGCCCTGGGCGGGGAATCCAGGTTGCCCCTGGGCCGCTATCAAAAGATAGAATACTCCGGAAAGCTTTTCCTGGTGCAGGCAGCGGATGGAAAGTTCGGGGTGTTGAACGACAACCTGGTGACCAAGGTAAACCCTTCCTATGCAAAGGGATACATTGTGTATGATAATATACTGCTGGAGGGCGAAAATGGCGACCGGGTTTTGGTGAATGCTGCCGGAGAGGTGGTGCTCCATAGCGCCGAGCTGACCATGCTGAGCAGCGGGCTTGCATTTGCCAATATCGAGGGTAAATATGCTTTTATTAATCCACAGACCGGGAAAACGTCTTCCCCTACGCTGTATGAAGAAATGGCATATTATTACAAGAATGGATTTATATGGGCAAAACTAGACGGACAATATCAGCTACTAGGCCGGGACGGGGCACCTATTTCATCTCATAAATACGACGGGCTATGGTTGAACGAGGGAGATAACCTGACTTATATTACTACGCAGGGCGGCAAACAGGGATTACTGGATATCAGTTTTGAGCAAACCGTTACAGAAATGCTCCCGCCCCTCTATGACGAGATTTATGGATACGACCGGATCGCAGGTAAGGCAGTAGTAAAAATAGAGGGTCGGACAGATACCGTTTCGATGAAATTTTTGAAAGGGGCGCGCGGCATGTCACCATTCAAAGGAAAAATTTCCCGGATATGGGACGGCAAGGGTTATTCTTTTATGCACCAGTCCGGCAGAAAATACGACGGTTATTTTGATCAGGCGTCTATACCCATACTGCACGACGATTTGGGATATTATACCATAGTAGAGAAGGACGGGAAAAAAGGATTCTGGTTTTTTGACAGCCATAGTAACCACATGCAGAACCTCGTATTTGAAGAAGTCAGTGAGATATTTACAGACGGCATTGCTGCAGTAAAAAGGGGAGGGAAATGGGGTGTCGTACAGCAAGTTAAGGATACCCGCTACCAGGGAGGAACATTTAGCCACGTATCTCACCGGAATTTGCCGCCGGAGTTTGAAGCAATAGGACTGGTCAGTGGACAGTTGATCGCCGTTAAAAAAAATGGAAAATGGGGTGGCTTAGGGTGGCCGCTCTACCGCGGACATACACCGGACGTTGTGCTGTCTTTCGATTACAGCGATATCAGGGTGCTTGACAGAGACGGAGCTTCATCCATTTTTTACGGTTCGCGTGGCAGATCGTTCCATGCGTACACTCAATTGGGCAAGGTGAAGATGAGCAGCGATAAAATTTACAATACCCGTTCCCATTACGAAAAGGCAAAAGTAGTTGAAGCGGTTCAGTAGGGAGCGACGGCCTGAAAGATCCGACGATCGGTTTGCACAATATGGAAGCTACCCTGCTTACCGCTTTATAGTCTCTATACAAGGTAGGCGGCGACCCGAATGCCCATCGTTCAAGGGTCTGTCGTGAAAGCCCCACTCCCGACTCGTGCTCGTACAAATTAACGAACTGTGCAGCGGTGTTCGAAACCCTGCCATCCATGTCAACGGCGATCGTCTTTTTTTCCTGCTCCACCTGCGAATTTATTCATTGCCCCCGGAAAAAATGAGTTTATCGCCAGTATTGATTTTCCAGAGCATTACCTTTATACGAGTAGCTCAACAAACCGTTTCTTATGGAGGAGATACTATTTATCACTGTTGCCTTCGTATTGGGGTATATCTTTTTAAAGCTCGGCCTGCCTCCTTTACTGGGCTACCTGGCGGGGGGATTTTTCCTCTCTGCATTTGGTTATGCCAGTTCGCCCATGTTGGATCAACTGGCTAACGTAGGGGTTATATTCCTGTTGTTCACACTTGGAATGAAGATCAGGTTAAAGAATTTTCTTCAGCCCGAGGTGGCGGTATCAGCGCTGTTGCAGATTGTGATCAGCGTCGCGCTACTTACGGGGCTTTTTGTCCTTATCGGCATTTCAGCAGGGTTTTCCTTATCGCAGACATTGTTGCTGGCCACGCTTTTTGCAGTTGCCAGCACGGTTATTGCCGCCAAGGGGCTGGAAGACAAGGGAGAGATCGATTCCTATCACGGCAGGCTGGCCATCGGGATCCTGGTGATGGAAGACATTATCCTGATTGGTATCCTTGCTTTTACGGGTCTCAAAGCTCCCTCGCCGCTGGCACTTATCTTATTATTGCTGCCTTTGCTGAGGCCGGTGGCAGTGCGGTTGCTGCGTTCCATCAAAGACTCGGAATTATTGCTGCTATATGGAATTTTTATGGCGCTTGCCGGGTCCTTCCTCTTCGAGTCGCTGCACCTGAGCGCTGAACTCGGTGCGTTTTGTTTTGGCGTATTACATGCGGGGGAGGAGAAAGCGGAAGAGATGACTGAAAAATTATGGGGGCTCCGGGAAGCATTCCTTATCGGTTTTTTCCTGAAAATAGGGCTCACGGGAACGCCGGCCTGGCACGACCTGATGTACGCTGTCCTGTTGGTCTTGTTCCTGCCGCTGCGGGTAGGTATTTTTTTTATGATGCTGACCGGTTTTCGTCTGCGTGCCCGTACTGCTTTTCTCACCGCTGCTTCCCTGGCCAGCTTTAGCGAGTTTGCCCTGATCACGGGGGCGGTGACGATCAGCGCGGGTCTGCTGCCCGAATCGTTGCTGATCACACTTGCCGCCACAGTGGCGCTGTCTTTCCTCGTGGGAGCACCCGTAAACAGTAGGGCAAACTCGATTTTCAGGCGATTCGGGTCTTTTTTGGAGCGCTTTGAAAGCAAGCGGGCGAGAAGTGATGCGGAACCGGACTCCATAGGAATAGCTAATTTCATTGTGGTGGGGATGGGCAGAACCGGAACGGCCGCTTATGACTACCTCGCAACCAATGGCAAAAGAGTAGTTGGTTTTGACACCGATCCCGGAGTGCTCGAAAAACAACGCCTGGACAAGCGAAGAGTGCTATACGGAGACGCAAATAATAAAACGCTATGGGAAAAACTGGACATCGACCTACTCCAGGGTGTGGTGGTCTGTGTGCCGGAAGAGTCGAGCAAACTCAATGTTATCGGAACACTCCGGAACAGGGGTTTCATAGGAGCAATCAGTGCGATGATCGAGTCCGACGAACAGGCTGCAGAATTGAGAGAAGTAGGCGTAAATACCCTTTTTAGTCCTGTTGTACACGCAGGTACAGAACTGGCGGAGCGGGTAGTGATGTCGAGACTGCCGGTAAACCGGGACTAAATATGATCAGCCGCTAATTACAGCCGTTTACATGATACGCCCCGGATACCGCCGGGGTGGCCCGTCGGAAAAAGGTTTCATCCCTTCCGATGACATTTCTAACGGATTCCCGATATATAGAGAGTGAAGAATTGAGTGAGTCATCTACTCGGATAAGGGCTGGTTTATTTGCGTCTTCACCGTTTTGGGCAATATGCTCAAAATACTATCATCCACTCATTGCCCGGTAAATGCGGGCACAAAATGTAAACAAATGAAAAGATCAAAAAATTCCCTGGTAATGCTGGTGTCCGGATTCATTATGCTGCTGGTTGCTGCCGCTTCCTGTTCAAAGGACGGATCGGGTAAAGGCCCTTCAATAGACAATATAACGCCTTCCAGCGTGCTTACGGGGGACCAGATCGTAATAACGGGAAAAAATCTCGAAGAGTCAACCGTCACCATTGGCGGAATTAGCATGAACGCAGAGAATAATACTGCTACCTCACTTACCACCTGGGTACCCTCCGGGGCATCGGTAGGCGTGCAGGTAGTGGAAGTGAGCAACGAAAAGGGTACTGCGAGAGGAAATATTACAATTACCGGCGCCGGAGCGCCACCTGTCATAACTTCTATTACGCCTGCTAATGTTGCGATAGGCGCCACTATCGCTGTTAACGGTACCGGGCTCGCCAACGCGGTTGTGCGGATTGCCACCAAGGTATCCACCATCAGCAGCAACACCCCGAATACCATCGCCGTAGTAGTGCCCTCGGGGATAGCACTGGGTTCGGCTGCCGTTCAGGTGATTACACCGCTCGGAGACGTCACCAGCACTATTAATATAATTCCCTAAGTACAGCAGGTCATAAAAGAATAAAGGAAAGAGGTTGTCCCGTAAGTGGGGCAGCCTCTTTCCTTTATCGAGAAATAAA
>CAZUWX010000057.1:7920-21696 GCA_964624205.1 uncultured Chitinophagaceae bacterium | reverse complement strand
CAGAAAACAATATCAATTCAAGACCGATGCTTGAACAGCCTCTTTATTAAAGACAATGATTTTTCAAACCGGGCGACATTGGAATGGAATGTGGATTTGCTCTGTTAAATTCAATTCCTCTAATTTTTAGATTATTTCGCCAGTCTTTCTGTCAAGGAAGAAGACTTCCTGGTTTTCTGTATTAACCGCGAATCAGGCCGGGATAATGAATGATCAGGAATTATTGTTGCTGCGGGACCTTTACATCTTTGCTTTGTCAAATGATATCCTTAAAGATAGCGTTTTTTCTATATATCTTGTCGTTTGAACAGATTCCATTGTCAGGGATTTCTATCGCCTGGCAAAGGGAATACCTGGCTGGTAGGAGGCAGGTCGTTATCCCCTAGCCTAATAGAGGAAGCTATGTACACTATTCGGCTGTATTTTTCAGCTCCATTAGCAGGGTATAAGCGCCGGCGTTCACGAACTGTTTGTTCAGCAAGGACCCAGGATTAAGGATCTCAATATACCCGTCCACATGTTGTCCGGTCTGCACTGTGATCCAGCGGAAGGTATTGGCATCAACAGTCTCGAACACGTAATGTTTATCCTCGAAGTCCACAACGGCCTGATCGGGAAGGGTATATACATCCTTTCCTCCGGTCAATACCTCCGCATTCATATACCGACCCTCTAGGATATTCATAAAATCGCCCTCGATCCTGGCATGGAGGTCAGCAGTGCCGTTATCGCCGATCTTGTTTCCGACCGATACAATCCGCGCTTTCAGGGTCTTATCCGGTTGCTCATTGGTATAGGCCAGCAGGGTTTGGCCTACGGACATTTCCCCCAGGTCCTTTTCAAAAACTTTCAGATGCAATAGCGGATCCCGGGGATTGACCAGCTCAAACAGGATATCTGCGGGGGCCGCGTATTTTCCCTTGTTGACGTTCACACTGCTAACCACCCCGTCGAACGGGGCATATATCCGGACGCTCCGGGAAATATTTTGAACCGTCAGTTTTCCCGGGTCGATCCGGATAAGGCGGAGCTTCTCCCCCAGCGCTTTTTCCGACACCAACAAACGCTGGTACTCGGCTTCGGCCGATTCCAACACCTTATCGCTCGCAGCTTTGTTTTTATTGAGGTCCTGCTGACGATGGTAATTCAGTTCCGCCATCTTTAATTGCGTCTTTGTGGTCAGATACTCCTGCTGCAATTGGATATACTGGTTATCTTCCAGCACAGCCAGCACCTGTCCCTTTTTGAACTGCGTTCCCGGCAATAGATTGATAGCGGCAACGTATCCGCCCAGTGGGCTGGATACCGACACCCGGCTTTCCGGCGAGGCGATCACTTTGCCATTGAGGCGGATCTTTGCGCTCATACTCCGTTTGGTGAGTTCAGTATAAGATAATTCGAAGGATTGCAACTGTTGATTTGAAAGTCGCAGCAGCCCGGCCTCCTCGTTATTGGCCTGCGCCGGGCTTTGACCCTGCGTCTGGTTTTTATTCCATTCCTGGTTATCGTCCTGTTGGCTATCGGCCCGGCCCTGGTTTTCGTTTTCCCCACCGATTGCACTACAGGCAGGCAACACCCAGAGGGAACCCATGAACAACAACATAAATACGGCTCTAATAATATTTGTATACATTTTTTTCTATTTAGCAATAAGGTAGTTTAATTGAATTGTGCTTTGATTCAGCCGGTCCAGCGCATCCATATAACTGCTCTGCAACTGAATGGCCTGCAGAGTCAGTATTACCCAGTCGAGATAGTCGATCTCCCCCGCGTCATATTGTTCACGCGCAGTTTGGAGAATGATGGCCGCCTTCGGGAGTTGCTCTTCCTCATAACGATCTACCATCTCCCGGTTAGCAACATATGCTGTCATCGCTTTTAGGAAAAAATTCTCAAGCTGTTGCTTTTTTCGTTCATATTCGTTCTTAGCAATCGACAGCTTCACCTTTCCCGCCGCTATCCGTGCCCGCTGCCCCTGTGTAAACAGGGGTATGCCCATGCCAATCTGGACCGAGCTAAAACCCTGGCTGCTGATCTCTGCCATGGTCTGGTTATAGTAGCCGACCATGAGTTCCGGCAGCAGGCGCGATCTTTCCACACTCAGCCCGGCTTCTTCGATCCTGATTTCCTGTTCCGAAATCCTGAGTTCCGGATGCTCCTTTACACCGTCCGCATCCAGTTCCCCCTTCATGGGGATACGGGCTGAGGCGGCCGAGGGCAGGTAGCGGGTCGCGCCATTGAGTAATAATTGCAGTTCCAGTATTCCCAGCTCTTTATCATTGCGCAGCAGCCTCAACTGCGAAGCGATCTGTTCGCGCTGAACGCCGGCAGAGGCAAGTTCCAGCATATTGGTCTCTCCCCTCTCCATGCGGAGCCGGGCCTTTTGCTCAAAGCTGCTGAACAAGCTATCGGCACCCGCCAGCAGCCGCTCCTTCTCCTCCATCACCCGCACACGGTAGAAGACTTCGGACACTGCCCTGGCAAGGCCGGCTTCGGCAAGGTGCTGCCCCAGCAACGCAGCTTCCCATTCGGCGCCTTTCATTTCCCGCTGGCGGGAGTAGACGGCCGGGAAACTGATGCGCTGTGCAATACCCAGCTTGGTGTCGTTGGAAAAACTGTTGATCTTGCCAGCTTCTACCGAAAGCTCGGTCTGCGGAATATCCAGATAGGTTTTTTTCATCTTCTCCCGGTATACAGACAAAAGCGCACTGCTACGAACACCCAGATTATTCTGCTGCGCGGTATCGAGCGCCTGTTCCAGGGTGATCTTCTCCTGGGCAAAACCACCGGTACCCAACAGCAACAAACAAATGGACAGCATCGATTTTTTTTGTTCCCGAAATCTCATTACAGGCTTTTTCATTTTTTCAAATAATACGTACAGAATGGGCAGCACAAAGAGGGTCAGAAACGTAGCCAGCATCAGCCCCCCGATTACAACCGTGGCCAGGGGGCGTTGCACTTCGGCACCCGATCCGTTGCTAAGGGCCATCGGAAGGAATCCGAATGAAGCCACAGACGCCGTCATCAGCACCGGTCGCAGCCGCGTCCGCGTACCCTTCACCACTATACGCGCAGCATTACGGAGTCCGCCCTGCTTCAGGCGGTTAAATTCCGCTATCAACACAATACCGTTCAATACCGCCACCCCAAACAGTGCAATGAAACCAACCCCTGCACTAATACTGAACGGCATACCCCTTAGCGCCAACAGGTAGACTCCACCGATAGCGGATAAGGGGATCGCGGTATAGATCAGCAAACTTTGCTTCACGGAACGGAAGGCAAAAAAAAGCAGCAGAAAGATCAACATCAAAGACACCGGAACGGCAATGGCCAAACGCTGTTTGGCGTGGTTCAGGTTCTCAAAAGTGCCGCCATAGCTGATATGGTATTCGGCCGGCAGCCGGATTTCGCTCTTCACTTTTTGTTGCAGCTCTTCTACAGTGCTTTGTACGTCGCGTCCACGCACATTAAAACCCACCACGATACGCCGCCTCGTGTCTTCGCGCTGGATCTGGTTGGGTGTGTTCTTGAAATCTACTTTGGCCACCTGGTGGAGGGGCACCTGCATCCCGCCGGGCGTCGGGATAAGCAGGTTTCGCACATCCTGCAGCTCCTTTCTTTGTGCTGTGTCAAGGCGCACTACGAGATCGAATCTGCGCTCACCCTCGAAAACCAGGCCGGCGATCTGTCCGGCAAACGCTGTATTAACGATCCTATTGACGCCGGCAATAGAAAGCTGAAAACGGGCTATGGCAGCCCGGTCGTAATCGATCACCACCTGCGGCACACCAATAACCGGCTCTATGTATAGATCAGTTGCTCCCGACACTTTATTGATGACCGCACCCAACTTTTCCGCAGTTGCCACCAGTGTATCCAGGTCTTCCCCATATATTTTGCAAACCACATCTTGCCGGGCGCCTGTCATCAGTTCATTGAAACGCATCTGAACCGGGAACTGAAATCCTGTAGTGACCCCGGGCAGTACGCTAAGCGCCTCGCTCATTTTGGCCGATAGTTCAGGGAAGCTGCTGGCAGAGGTCCATTCCTTTTTCGGCTTTAGCACGATGATCATATCACCGGCGTCCATTGGCATGGGCTCGGTGGGAATTTCGGCGCTCCCGATCTTAGTGACTACTTTCTCCACTTCGGGGAATTGCGATTTCAGCAGGTGCGCCGCTTTACTGGTTTGCTCGATCGTGGTGTTGATATTGCTGCCGGGAAGGATGCGCGTCTCTACCGCAAAATCGCCTTCTTCAAGAGAGGGTATAAATTCTCCCCCCATACGGGAAAGCGTAAACAGGGCGCCCGCAAACAACAACAGCACCACAGTCAGCACGGTTTTCCATCTGCTTAGGGCTTTCACGAGCAGCCCCTGATGAATACGTTCCACCTTTACCATAGCCCGGTCTGAAAGTCCGGCTTTCTTCTTCCGCTTTCTGCTTAGCAGCAAAGCGCTCATCATCGGAATATAGGTAAGTGAAAGGATAAAGGCCCCGATCAGGGCGAAAGCCACCGTTTGCGCCATTGGCTTGAACATTTTCCCCTCTATGCCCTCTAGCGTAAAGATGGGAAGATAAACGATCAGGATAATGATCTGGCCGAATACGGCGCTATTGGCCATCCTGGAAGCGGAACGTCCTACCTGCACGTCCATCTCCTGCCGGGATAGCCGGCCATCTGGTCCAAATTTTTTGTGTTTTGCCAATTGGTGCAGGGCCGCCTCCACAATAATAACGGCCCCGTCCACAATCAGGCCGAAGTCCAGGGCGCCCAGGCTCATAAGGGTGCCATCAACACCAAAAAGATTCATCATGATCACGGCGAAAAGCATGGATAGAGGGATTACAGAGGCGACTAAAAACCCGGCCCGCAGGTTCCCGAGAAAAACCACCAATATGAACACCACAATGAGCGCCCCTTCAATAAGGTTGATCTTCACGGTACGGATGGTGTTGTTCACCATTTTCGCCCTGTCGAGGAACGGTTCGATCACCACTCCCTCCGGCAACGTCTGTTGAATGATCTCAATACGCTCCTTGATGTTGCGAATCACCTCGTTTGCGTTTGCACCTTTCAGCATCAGCACCAGGGCACCGGAAACTTCTCCCTGATCGTTATAGGTCATAGCGCCGTAGCGGGTGGCAAACCCGGTTTTAACCCCCGCGACGTCTCTGATAAAAACCGGCGTACCGTCCGGAGCATGGCTCACGGCAATATTTTCGATATCGGCAACACTTCCGATCAGCCCTTCACTGCGGATAAACAATACGGTCTTTGCTCTTTCAATATAAGCTCCGCCCGTATTCTGGTTGTTCTGTTCCAGCGCCCGGAAAACATCACTAATATTCAGACCGAGGGCCTGGAGCTTATTGGAATTAACGGCGATCTCATACTGCTTCAGCTTGCCGCCAAAGCTGCTCACCTCCGCCACCCCTTTTACCCCCAGGAGCTGCCGTCTGACAATCCAGTCCTGAATGGTACGAAGCTCGGTTTCATCGTATTTGCTTTCATACCCTTCGCGGGCTCTTACCACATACTGAAATATCTCGCCGAGGCCTGTTGAGATCGGCCCCAGCTCAGGTCTGCCGATCCCCTCGGGAATCTGATCCTGTATACGCTGCAAACGTTCCGTCACCTGCTGCCTGGCCCAATACACGTCCGTATCGTCGCTAAACACAAGCGTGACCAGCGACAATCCAAACCGGGAAAAACTGCGTATCTCTTCAATCCCGCTGATATTGCTGTTGACCTGCTCCACCGGAAACGTCACCAGGCGTTCAATATCAGCGGCCCCAAACGAGGGCGCTACTGTTATCACCTGTACCTGGTTACTGGTGATATCGGGTTGTGCATCGATCGGTAGGCGGGTGGCTTCATAGCACCCGTAGAGGATCAGGAACAGGGTGAATAGCCCAACGATGAGTTTATTCCTTATGGAAAACTCAATTATCTTATTTAGCATGATGAATTCGAAGTATCCTTAGTTGAAATAATACACAGACCCAACCGGTGCGCCGGGAAGGTCAAAATCAATAAATCGTGGGAATGATCAGCAGAATTTTGGAGGCTGCCAGACTGCAGCGAGGTAGGCCGATTTGAGCCCCGGATCACGATAAGGGGCTAAACGTTTTTTAGCGTAAAGCATTTTTTTGTGGCCAATTTCCAGCCGGAACGGCACAAAGCTGAATACGCCCTGGAAGGTTTCAGAATGGGTCATAAACGGAAGTTTCATATCCGTATCCCAGTCCGCGTCTTTTTCGTGTCCACCATAATGATGCACCAGATAATCGACAAAAGACATCTTGTCCTTCTGCTTGTGTTCAACATAGTGTTCCACGAGTATCGGGATTTTCAGCAGTTGTGCGAAAAACTCGATCGTAGAGAACAGGTAGATCGTCAACAGAAATATGGAGAACAACCGGGCCATTCCGGCAAATGTAAAAAACTTAAGCGACACCCCCTCCCCGATCCGGGATTTTGAAGCCCCGCAAACCCCTAGCTTTGCAACGCCAACTATTTTTACCGGGCGCTTACGGGCGCCCGTTCCCGACGCAATAGCCGTAACTATGACACAGCCGGACGCGAATATCTTCAAAAACAAGCAGCACTTTGAGATCCTTGACGGATTAAGAGGAATAGCCGCCCTGGCCGTTGTGGTCTTTCATTTTATGGAATGGATCTATCCCGACCCCGGCAAGAATTTTATCGGGCATGGTTTCCTGGCCGTAGATTTTTTCTTTTGCCTCTCAGGGTTCGTGATCAGCTACGCGTACGACGACCGGATCGGCAACATGGGCGTCCTTGAATTTTTTAAATCCAGGCTGATCCGGTTGCACCCACTTATTGTTTTCGGGTCGGCAATAGGATTGCTCGCCCTCCTTTTGGATCCGTTCGGCGCTGCACCGGCTGCCGGCATGGGTGAGCTTGTCTTACTATTCGTTTGCTCCGTTTTTCTTATCCCTCTTCCGGTGATGGAGGAACGCTTTTTTAATTTGTTCAGCCTGAACGCCCCTGCGTGGTCTCTGTTCTGGGAATACGTGGCCAATATATTTTATGCAGTCATCCTCTACAGACTCGGCCGGCGCAGCCTGCTGCTGCTGATCCTGCCGGCGGCAATTGCACTGTGTTATGTGAGCCACCAATCGGGCAACCTGATGGGCGGATGGGGAAAAGATACTTTCTGGCACGGATTTATCCGCATCTCCTACTCGTTTCTGGCAGGAATGCTGATCTACCGCTTTAACTGGATCGTCAAAAACCGGCTGGGTTTTGCCAGCCTGGCCATGTTGCTGGCAGTGGCCTTCCTGATGCCACAACTGAAATGGAACTGGCTGGCCGAAGCGATAGTGGTGCTATTCTACTTTCCATTGCTGGTGTCGCTGGGAGCCGGCGCTACGCTATCGCCACAACTGAGAGGGTTTTGTGTTTTCTCGGGAAAGATATCCTACCCGCTGTACATGACACACTATGCCGCCATATGGATATTCGGGAACTACTTCACCAGCCGCAATCCAGGCGGAACCGAACTGACCTTTATAGTAGCAGGCGGCACACTCGCACTGATCGGCCTGGCCTATCTAACGATGGTTTATTATGACACCCCTATCCGCAAGTATCTCACCAGACGGCGGCTGAAAAGCCAGCGATAACCGTTTGCCCCCGCTGTTGTTCGCAGCCAATCGCGAATGAGCGACATTGCTATTGGGGATGCGAACCCCATAACCGGCCTGCGACGGTTGCCAATCCATCTGCAAACAGCAATACAAACCGTCCTGCGCCAATCGCGCCATCCTTTCACTGTTCTTCCTCCGCCAGCGACGCCAGCGGAGGAGCAGGTTGCAGAGCTGCTTTAGGATCAGTCACCGCGAGGCTATTGCGACTTATCCCCCGGCTCCGTGTCGGGAATCTCCGGTGGCGTATCCGGATTCCCCGGCGTTTCGGGTGGTTGTATCTCCGGCTTATCCCCCGGCTCTGTGTCGGGCACTTCTGAAGGAGCACCCGGATTCTCCGGCGTTTCGGGCGGTTTGATTTCCGGCTTATCTTCCGATGGGGGGAATTCGTGCGGAGGTTTTTGTGATTGCATAAATTTCATCGTTTAGTATAGTTCCAAAAGTGCAATTACCCTGCCACCCGTTTATGATTCACGCTGAGATTCGTTTTAGTTTCATATCTTGAATTTTCAAATCATAATCGCACAATCACCCCCTCCCATGTATAGAATTATTTTTCTGCTATTAGGATGCAACCTTTTGTTTACAGGCTGCTCAGACCATGCCGCCTCAGACGCACCACGAAGAGCCGAAGTGTTGTTTCTCGGCCATACCAGCGAGCACCATCACTCCGATAAGTACGCCCCCTGGCTTGCAGTAAAATTGTTCCCCGACGGCATCAACCTTACCTATACCACTAAGTTGGACGACCTTAACCAGGAAAACCTGGCCAGGTACGATGGCCTCATCATCTATGCCAACTACGACACGATCTCCGCCCTGCAGGAAACCGCATTAAAAGATTTTGTACAGGGAGGCAAGGGGTTGATCCCTCTCCACTGTGCCACAGGATGTTTTAAAAACTCGGACTGGTATATCGAAGCCATCGGAGGCCAGTTCAAATCACACGGCACGGGCCGGTTCGCCGCCACTATCGTGAACACCGATCACGCCCTCTCCGGCGGACTTACGCCTTTCGAGACCTGGGACGAAACCTATGTACACCAGCAGCTGAATCCGGACAATATCATCTTAACGGAACGCGTGGAAGACGGCCACCACGAGCCCTATACCTGGGTACGCAACGAAGGCAAGGGCAGAGTTTTTTACACCGCTTACGGGCATGACGATAGCACCTGGAAAAACCCGGGTTTTCTCAACCTCGTGAAGAACGGCGTGAAGTGGGCGCTGGGAGAAGAAGTAATGGCCCGGGTTGCAAAACTCGAAATTCCCGACGTGAGCATCTATAATACTGATTCCCTCTCCGACTATACCCAACGGCATCTAGTCACCAAAGAGCAGGTAGCCCTGCCGGCCGGCCAGGCGCAGAAACTCCTGCAGGTACCGGTTGATTTTGAAGTCAAACTTTTTGCTGCAGAGCCGGATATCACAAACCCGATCGCAATGGCCTGGGACGAAAGAGGCCGGTTGTGGATCGTGGAATCGGTCGACTACCCCAATACCTTCGTGGAAACCGACGGCCAGGCGAATGATCGCATCAAGATATGCGAAGACACCGACGGCGATGGCAGAGCAGATAAATTCACGGTGTTCGCCGATAGCCTGAACATTCCCACCAGCATCGTTTTTGCGAATGGAGGAGTGATCGTTTCCATGGCGCCCGATTTTGTTTTTTTGCAGGATACCGATGGCGACGACAAAGCCGATTTCCAGAAAATACTGATCAGCGGCTGGGGCAAGAACGATACACATGCTGGCCCTTCCAACCTGCAATACGGTTTTGACAACAGGATATGGGGCGTACTGGGCTATTCGGGATTTAACGGCACAACAGACGGACGGGAGCAACGTTTCGGCAGCGGCATATACCGCTTCGCTCCCGACGGTCAGCAACTTGAATTCCTCGCCAATTCGAGCAACAACACCTGGGGACTGGGATTTTCGGAAGACAACAACGTGTTCATCTCCACAGCTAATAATACCCATAGTGCCTTTTATTCCATGCCCGCAGGGTATATGAAGCATAAACTACCGGGGTATGCCAACGTATATCCGATCCAGAAGATCGATGGCCACTATCACGCACATGCGATGACACCCAATCTCCGGCAGGTGGACGTACTAGGTGGATTTACCGCCGCAGCCGGTCATCACCTGTACACCGCCCGCAATTTCCCGAAAGCGTATTGGAACCGGATCGCATTTGTGAACGAGCCGACGGTAAGACTGGTGCATCAGGCGATAATAGAACCGGACGGGGCAGGATTCAGGGAAAAAGACGACTGGAACCTGATAGCCAGCTCCGATGAATGGTTCGGCCCCGTTCATTCACAGGTAGGCCCCGATGGGGCAGTATGGGTGGCCGACTGGTACAATTTTATCATCCAGCATAACGTGTTCGTGCCGGCACAGGCGCCTTCCGAATTTATTTTACCCTTCACCGAACAGCCACGCGGGCAGGGCAACGCCTTCAGTAGCGCCATGCGCGACGTAAACCACGGCAGAATATACCGGATCGTGTATAAAAAAGCTCGGCCGTATAAACCACTCAGCCTATCGGCCTCGGATACCAAAGGATTGGTTTCCGCCCTGCAGAATGATAACATGTTCTGGCGCATGACGGCGCAACGGTTGCTGGTCGAATCCCGGAACTTTTCCGTGCTGCCAGAACTCTACAAGATCATTGGAGATCCCTCCACAGACGAGATAGGATTGAACAGCCCTGCCGTGCATGCATTATGGGTACTCAAAGGACTGGGAGCGTTGGACGGCTCCAACTCCGAAGCGCTTCAGGTAACGATCAAGGCGCTGTCTCATCCCGCAGCCGGGGTAAGAAAAGCGGCTATCACAGTGCTGCCCGACACACCGGAAGCCCGCACTGCCATTCTGGGCAGCGGCATCCTGAATGACAATAACCTGAATGTCCGGATGAACGCCTTCCTGGCAACCGCCAGCCTGTCCGCCTCGGAAAAGATCGGGAAGCTGTTGTACGACGCGACACTGAACAAGGAAAATGCGGCCGACAAGTGGATTGCCCACGCATTGTCCGCCGCAGCGGTTACCCACCGCGACGGCTTTCTCGCTGCAGCCGATGGTTCCGCATCCGCTGCACCCGCCGACCGTCTCGATCGCCTCATTGTTAGTTTGCTACGCGAAAATCAGGATCCCCTGCCCGGGCCCGGAGGCACCGCCAGCGCAACGGGAAACACCGCAGTGGTCTCCCTTAGCGTGGTTCCGGATCTGATGCAATACAATAAAAAACTCTTTTCGGTAAAAGCCGGTCAGACCGTAAGCCTGCAACTGGATAACCCCGACGGAATGCAACACAATCTGCTCATCATACAACCCGGCTCTCTTGCGAAAGTAGGAGCCGCAGCAGATGAACTGGCCACTAGCCCTAATGCGGCAGATCAGGACTACGTACCGAAAATCCCTGAAGTGCTGTTCGCAACAAAACTTGTTAATACAGGAGAAAAGGTGACGCTGACGTTCACCGCCCCGGCGGAAGCGGGCGACTATCCTTTTGTATGTACCTTTCCCGGCCATTGGAGGGGAATGAACGGCATTATGCGGGTGACCGACTGATCCGGCTATAAAACTGGTAGTATTTGCCCGTTAAACTTCTAAGGGAAATTTAAAGCGAACATTATTTATAACCATCATGAGAGTATTAATCAACATGTGTACGCAGAACGGATCATTCTTTCGCCCGCTTATCGTCTGCCTGATGGCAATAAGTCTATCCCTACCAGCACTTGCTGTCAATGGCAGCTCCGCCTTCGGTTTCCACGGCGATTTCGGCCTTGCGTCCAACACCGACTCCCGCAAGCCCCGACCCATCCGCGTGCTCATGGTGGGAGGTGGTGAGTCGCACAATTTCGACAAATGGTACCGCGGGGTGGATGCGGCCACGCTGCGAAAAGACGGACTGGCCACTGTTGTCTATACCGACGATACCGACTCCATCCTACATTACCTGCCGAAAACCGATGTGCTCTTTCTCTGCAACAACCAGCCCATTCGCAATCCTGCAGCCCGGCAAGCCATTTTTAATTTTGTCCGAAAAGGTAAAGGGCTGGTGCTGGCGCACGCCGCGCTTTGGTACAACTGGAAGGACTGGCCCGAATATAATCTTCAGCTTGCAGGAGGCGGCTCAAGAGGGCACGATGCTTACGGCCCCTTCAGGGTGACAGTCACAAATCCCTCGCATCCCGTGATGTCGGGCCTGCCCGCCAGTCTGACCCTGTCTGACGAGCGGTATTATTATGTGCCGGATCCGGCATCGCCGGGCGTGGAAATACTGGCCGTTGCCAGCGCAGAAGGTGCGGATAAGACCTTCCCTTCGATATTTCTTATTAAAAATCCCAAAGCCCGTATCGTGGGGATTACCCTCGGCCACGACGGCGCTTCACATGAACTGACGGAGTACCAGACCCTATTGCGGAACGCGATTAAATGGGTAAGCAAAAGAAAATAAGCTAATTTTAGATAGCGATTCCTCGTAGATTCTGCCTGCGACAACCGCGCCGGCCGGTTCGGGTTACCGGTCTGCGGCGGGACTGGGCATGCCGGATCGACTCCTTCCCCACAAACCCTGAGCGTATCATCCACTTAAATCAATATGTATGAACGATACTACGCTAAGCACGCTGTTCAGGGAAGAACTGGAAGCGGAAGTCACTGCCACCCGTAAATGCCTGGAACGGGTTCCGGAAAAATTGTTCGACTGGAAACCACACGAAAAGTCTATGACGATGGGTTATCTCGCCTTCCTGGTCGCGGAAATACCCAAATGGATCACCCATATCGTGGAAAAGGGTGAAATAGATTTCGCAACTTTTGAACACGCTTCCATAGACACCACGGCCGCACTGGTCAAACATTTTGACGAAAATATCCAGGGAGCAAAGGAAGCGCTTCGACGTATCCCCGACGAGGTATTCGCGGAGCCTTTCGAGCTTAAACGCAACGGTCAACTGCTGTTCCGGTCATCAAAAAAGGAGAACGTGGGTTCGTCTCTCAATCATTGGGTACATCACCGTGGCCAGCTCACTGTTTATCTCCGGCTGAACGATATCGCGGTACCATCCATCTATGGCCCTTCCGCCGATGAAAGTACATTCTGACGAAGATTGCGGGCAGATAGTATTCTTTCATAAATCCATCGGCCCTACCCCGCTCCATCGCGATGCGGCCGGGGCAGTCTCTATTTCTCGAAAACCACCGCGTCCGGCTTCGCGCCTTGTTTGATCAGGATATCGCCAATGCTTTGGATCATGGGATCGGGGCCGCAGATATAGAAGTGTCGATCAAAGTCCTGGATCTGCCGGGTAAGGAACGCCTCATCGATAAAATCCCTGGGATAGGTGCTATCACTGCTTTGGGTAACGATAAAAACCGCATTATCGCCGAGGGCGTGCTTGAGTTCCTGCTCATAGATAATATCGGAGGGCGTTTTGTTGGAGAAAAACAGCTTGTTATTTCCCAGTTGACCGTCTTTATGCAGCCGGCGCAGAATGGCGATAAAAGGCGTAATACCCGCTCCTCCGGCTATAAAATAACCTTCCCCCTGGTAGGTTATAGCTCCCCAGGGGTCGTCAATGATGAGCTCGTCTCCTGGTTGCAAATGCGCGATCTGGTTTGTGACGCCATCGTGATCGCCGTAACTCTTGATCGTGAACTCCAAGTAAGGATCTTCGTTCAGACAGGTAAAAGTGAAGGGTCGCTTTTCGGCCTCCCAGCCGGGTTTGTTGATCGAGACTTCCGTCGCCTGTCCAGGCACGAACGCGTAGCCGAATGGTTTGGCAAGTCGAATGCACCGGACATCGTGCGTTACCTGGGAGATCGACAGTATAGGTTGTATCTGTTCCATTTTATATTTTTTTAAATATCAGTCCTGGCGAGGATCGTCTCCATTAGAGCTGGCCGCTTTAAAAAGGTTACAAAGGAATAAGCAATGCTTTCCACCGTGGATCTTCATACAGACGCAAATTCAGGCTGGCTGGCAATACGTTCCATTGATAATTTATTACGCAGCTTAAGCAGGTTTAAAAAGTCAAATACAATTCCTTTGTACTTATCATCCGGTTCTACCCGG
>CAZUWX010000057.1:5749-7820 GCA_964624205.1 uncultured Chitinophagaceae bacterium | reverse complement strand
AGGGTTTAGGGCTTAGGGCGTCGGATGTTAAAGTTCAGGGTTCAGGGGTTATCGCTTTGACCACACAAAGATGCGGGTCCGGCGATGCGTTTTCCAAAACATCCCCCCATATATTCCCGGCAATTTGGGTTTATTTTATATGGTCTACAGATTATCTCTTAGCGCTCGTATCCACCCCGGCCTCAAACGCGTATATCTACGAATCGGCGGACCTACGAAAACTCCACCCATGCCGCATAGCATCAGCTTTTTTTAACCGCGAAGCAATCGTTTTCTTAAGCGCGCAGCCTAAGCATATTCACTTATACGCTCTTAGAAAAGTGAGCTTAGTGCGCTGCGAGCGGTGCAGGTAGGCACCCCAGATGCCGGCGTATAGAAGGCTGCCAACCAGGCCAACGATCGCCTCTCTGATCAGAGTAGCATAGTCGCCGGTGGGGTCGGGTATGGAAAGATAGGTTGCCAGCAGCAGCAGCCGAATGCCGAGCAGCAACCCCAGGTATCCGATGAACATCTGTGGAAGAATATCCCTTCTTTTTATAAACCAGTGGATAACCGCCATCAACGCGCAGATTAGACTACATAACGTAACCAGCTCAACAATAACAGCCCTTAGGAGTGGCCCGCCGGCAGCCTTCCACATGATCCAGGCGTTGGTGCTGAAATAGTCGCCGGAGAGCAGCTTCGCCAGCGAGCGCAGCAGGCCCAGGCATAAAGTTATCGCCAGCACCACCTGCCATCCGCTGATCTCCTGGGCAGTACCTCGGTCATACTCCACTTCCACAGTTCTGCGATTCAACAGAAAAATAATTATTCCCATGATAACTGACACCAACCCCGCTATTGCCACCATGGTCCAGTTGATACCGTCTTTTTTCCCTTTGACCAGGCTGGCATAAGGAGTATATGTAATCTGGTACTCCAGCACATCCTTTATTTTCTTAAAATCCTTCCGGTACTGTTCCACTTCTGCTGCCGGTATATGGTCTTTAAACGTTTTAAAGAAATATTTCAGCGTTATCAGGCTGTCCGTGGTCTCAGCGTTGAATTCAAACTGATAGGAGTCATTACTGATATTTAGCGCAGCCGCGGGAAAATTCCAGTTTTCCGGCATGTGCAGCTTCAGCGTATAAAAAAGAGTCGACGGATATTTTAAAGCGATGGGCAGCATCTTGGAACCGGCTGGCGGTTCCGTCAACTCCTGGTGTACTGCTTTGGCATATACGCTAAACGACAGGGCACCGTTGTCCTCATCCCAGATCGATGGTATGGCGTATTTCTCGCGGATAAAAACCTCGTTACGCACGCTGTCTTCTCCATACAGGATCTCGTCGCCCATGCTTATTCCTTCAAAGATAGAAGCATAATACTGGACATAGTTTTCGCGCATGTCGCGCAGGCTCCTGCTGCTAAACCAGCTTCGCGCATCATCGGCCTTTCCTCCTTTGTACGCGGTGTAAACGTCCATCCGGCTGGTATCGCCAAATGCCACCCGGATAGTTTCGACGATATTGACGGAATTGATAAAGCCGGGTTCGATACTTCTCAGTGTATTCTCACCTTCCTTCAACACCAACGCATATCCATAGGCCGGAACATATATATCAGGAAGATCGCCTCGCTGAAATGTCAGGGTAGGATCGATATACTGAAACCCTCTGTCGCTTTCTATGGCCACAATCGCATGGTTGAACTCATAGGGAGTGGAGGCGGCTTTGTACATCTCGCTCCGTTTGTTGGTATTCAGCAGCGCAACGTACGCAGGAATATCCGCCTGCCGGAGTATAAGAGTGAGCAGTAGCGATTTATCTTTACAATCTCCGTAGCGGCTACGGAACACTTCTGCGGGGGTATGCGGTCTGTGCGTATGCTCGCCGATCTCCAACCCCAGGTACCTTATCTCGTCCTGCACAAACCGAATGGCGAGACGGGCAAACTCATCCTTGTTGCCTTCGGCCGATAGCTTCCACTCCCGAATGCGGGCTTCCAGCGATGCAGGAATATCATACCGGTAATGATTAAATGTTTCCCTGCCCCAGTCGGCCACTTCTTTCCAGTTTTTATATTCGGTGAC
>CAZUWX010000057.1:0-5649 GCA_964624205.1 uncultured Chitinophagaceae bacterium | reverse complement strand
CATGTCATAAGAGGTTCAGTTCGCCGGGGACTCAGTTCCTCAGAAGCCCCCGGATCGACAATATAAAAAATTTGTAAGTGAAACTTACTCAATTACAGCCAAAAATGCAACAGGGAGCCCCTGATCAGCCGGTACTTCCACGCTGCAAAGCGCCTGTACCGAACCGGAGCTTCACACTGTCGATTGCCTGATAGAGTTTTGTCATCTCCTGGCGGTCGTGGAAGAGGTCGATCTGATAACCGCCCGGGATCAGGTGGGAAAAACGGACGCCGAGCAGGCGTACGGCCCTTCGTTTCACATACAGTTGGACAAAGAGTTCGCGGGCTGTCTGCAGCAAAACATGATCGGCGCCGGAATAACCGATGGTCTGCTGCCTGGTAACAGTATCAAAGTTCGAATATCGCAGCTTGATCGTGACGCAGCCCGCAAGCTTTTGTTGCAGCCGCAGGTCAAAAGCTATTTTTTCGACCATACCCGCAAGGGCTGCGTAAAGCAGCTCCGCATCGGCAGTGTCTTCTCCGAAGGTTTTTTCGGTAGAGATGGATTTCTGCTCACGATAAGGGACAACCGGTGTTTCATCTATGCCGTTGGCACGCCGCCACAAACCTTCTCCGTGCTGACCGAGCAGGCTCCGCAATACCCCAACCCCTGCTGCACTCACCTCGCCTATTGTACTGAATCCGCGGGTGATCAGTTTGTCCCCGGTCTGCCGGCCCACTCCCGGCATCTTCATGATGCTGAGGGGTGCCAGGTATGCTTTTTCCATTCCGCGGGGAACTTCCACCTGCCCGTTGGGCTTCACTTCGTTCGTTGCCACTTTGCTGACCAGCTTGTTGCCTGCCAGCGCCCAGGAAACTGCCAGACCGCTCTCCTCCCGGATGTACTGTTTTAGCTCCGCCGCAAATTTCAGGCACCCGAAAAACCGGTCCATACCAGTAAGATCGATATAGAATTCGTCGATGGAGGACTTCTCAAATAAGGGTACCCGGCTCCTGATGATGTCTGTCACCAGGCGCGAATAACGGCTATAGGCCTCATGGTCGCCGGGCAGGATGATGGCATGGGGGCAGAGGCGCCGGGCCGCTTTCATCGCCATGGCACTATGGATCCCGAATTTCCGCGCCTCATAGCTGCAGGAGGCCACCACCCCCCGGTCGCTGTTTCCACCGATCAGCACAGGTTTTCCTATTAGCTGCGGCTGCCGCAGATATTCGACCGATACGTAGAAGCTGTCGAGGTCTATGTGGACGATATGGCGGGTGGGCGGCACGATCGAAAGGGATTAACACAAAGGTTACTAATTTTTTTAGCCGGGCAGTGATTTTTTTATGAAATTCGTTTGGAGTCACAGATAGGTTCGTGCTCTGAAGCCGATCGCGGTTACAGTTTATCCCAGGTCGCAACTGCGTTTAGGGTAGCAGATGATCGTACCGCAGGCGGCTCCATCTACTGATGATAAAATCAATGACCGATTGGCTAATATCAGCTAATAAAAAAACAGAAAGATTTGCTTTTTTGCAGGTTGTTCGATTAACATTCAATGAGCTATTCAAAGAAGTAAACCGAAATAAAACATGAAGAAGTATTTTTCCCTCCTGGCCTTATGTCTTGGCGTTCTTTCCCCATCCCTGACTGAAGCCCAAAAAACGAAATCTGCTGTGGAGCCTATCACCGTATCACTCGAAAAACGAACTCCCTCTACCGAAGAGAAAGGAGCCTTTATCATTGAGAATGAGATCCAGCAATGGAATCCTGCGCAGACTGCCATCATTATTTGCGATATGTGGGACCGCCACTGGTGTAAGGGTGCCACCGAACGGGTGGACGAAATGGCGTCCCGGATCAATGAAGTGATCTCGATCGGCCGCGACAAAGGCATGCTTGTTGTCCACGCGCCCAGCGATTGTATGGATTACTACAAGGATTACCCGGGCAGAAAACTAGCTGCAAAATACAAGAACTCCAAAGAAGGCAAGAAGCTTGGCGACGGCAAGTTGGATGCCGAACAGGACGCGGCCTGGCCGATCGACCAGGATAATGGCGGCTGCGACGATAGTCCTGTTTGTACAGGTACACATCAACGCGCCTGGAAAAAACAACACGACGATATCAAGATATCAGACAAAGACGCCATCAGTGATTCCGGCACTGAGATCGCCGGATTGTTTAAAACCAAGGGAATCAAAAACGTGATCCTGATGGGCGTGCACACCAATATGTGCGTAATCGGCCGCACATTCGGCCTGCGGAACATGGTTCGCCTAGGCATGAATGTAGTGCTGATGCGCGACCTGACCGACGTGATGTACGATTCGCGATCGGCCCCCTACGTGTCGCATTTCACCGGTACAAGCCTGATCGTGGAATACATCGAAAAATATGTCACACCTACCATCGTATCTACTGATTTCACCGGCAGAAAACAGTTCAGATTCAAAGAAGACAAACGCCCGGTGGTGGCCTTTCTGACCGCGGAAGGAGAATACCGCGCCAACCAGCGGTTACCCGAATTTGCGCATGACCTACTACTCAAAGAGGGTGTGAACTGCGAATTTGCACTTGGCAAGCCTGCTATGGACGGCCCTGGCAGACATAACCTCGAAAACCTGCAAATACTGCAGGATGCCGACCTGGCGGTTTTCTTTATCCGCCGGGTGGCGCTTGAGCCCGAGAAGATGAAGGCCGTCAAGGATTATGTTGCCGCCGGAAAGCCGGTGCTGGCCTTGCGTACCGCCAGCCATTCTTTCGACGCAAAGGGGAATGTTCCACGCGAAGGAGGAGGAGTGACCAGCGCCACCGAAAAGGTTTCAGGTTTCCTGGCACAATGGCCGGAATTTGACAAAGATATTTTGGGGGGCAATTATCAGGGGCATTACGGACACCTGAAAGAGCCGACGGTGGTTACCGTGGTGCCAGGCATGGAAAATCACCCGTTACTGCAGAATGTGGCACCCAGTTTCGACAGTGAGAACTGGCTCTACCAGAACAAGCCCCTCCGCTCTGAAAAAGCACAGGTACTCCTGCTGGCCACCATTCCCAACGAGGCCCCCGAACCCGTGCTCTGGCTAAACACAACACCGGGAAATAATAAGGTTATCTACACATCCCTGGGACACTGGAACGATTGGAAAGTACCCGACTTCCACAACCTGATGGTGAATTCCGTGCGATACCTTTTAAAGAAATAAAGAACGCAGTTTGGACGGTGTTTTCTATCACCTATGCTCATCCCTGTCTTAATTATTCTTCAGGAATAACTTATCGGCAGGGATGAGTTGTTTTGCGATACCGGGGCCGGTGTAAAAAGCATCCAGCCAAAAACCACCGTGGCTGTTGTAATATTCCACGCGTATCGGATGCCGGCCGGCTTTCAGTTCTATGCTACCCGACTCCTCAACGAGGCCATGCTGGCCGTCGTTATCCACTACCTCTTTCCCGCCTATGAATAATTTGCTCCCGTCGTCCGAGCTGGAATAAAAGCGGTATTTGCCATCGCGGTCGATCTGGATATAACCGGTGAACAGCACCGCGAAGCAGGTGTTGTCACCTTCAAGCAGTGTATTTATCTGGTCCCGGTTCAGGCCAAACTCGTAGGTATTCCATTCCCCGGCAGGGCGGAGGTTTTCGAAGGCTGGAAGCGCGTTCCAATCCATGCCCGGATAGAACTGTGCGCGGAGGCCATGTCCTTTTGTAGAATCGACGATCCTGAAATAAGCAGTGCGGACCAGACTTTCATCGTTGCCAGTTATGCCAAACGATCTCGCCTTCACCACTGCGGAGCGTTTTAGCGTAAAAGGCTGCTTGTATATGGGCGACCGGCTGTCCGGTTCCGTACCGTCAGTCGTGTAGCGGGTAACTGAGTTCTTGGCAATGGGTTCTACGACCACCCTTGCCTCCCTGTTCACGTACAAACCACCCGGATGCTGGTACAGATGACGTTTGGGTTGAATAACGGGCGTGGGTATCAGCGCTTTCCAGTTGCCAAGGTTAGCAGGGGGCGCAAATCCCTCGAAGGCGCTTTTGATGGGTCGCCCGATCCACACATAGGGTTGAATGATCTTCAGTGCGAAGGCAATGGTGGCGGCAAGATCATAGGTAGCCACCTGCTCAGGTATTTCATATCCCTTTTTGATGTCTTTCCCATACAGGATCATGGTTATCTCTGCTTCTTCAGGAGTAGCTCCGCCGTGTCCGTACCCTAGTCCCCCGTGGTCGGCCGTGATGATTACCAGCGTACTTTTCTCTATTCCTGCTGCTTTTATTCCCGCCAGCACCTGGCCCACCAGGGTGTCGGTCTTGGCGATTGACTGATAATAGGCTTCCGAACCGTGCCCATAGGTATGGCCTGCATGATCTACATGGTCGAGGTGCAGAAAAGCGAACAGGGGTTTCTGCTTCTTTACATATTGAACAAAATCGTTTGTCGTGGAGTCTTCCGTACCGAAAGTACGGTCGTAGTTGACCGCCTTTTTTTCAAAAAGGCGACCGAATCCCTTCCAGTTATACACTGCCCCGATCTGTGCCGCGGGGCGGGCCGTTCTGATCACGCCAAAGATCGTGGGGAAGATACCTTCCTCATTCATCACGATCGGCGCCAGTGTGTAGCTGTCCTTTTCCCAGCCGTTACTGGTCACTCCGTGCTGCTCCACGCCCGCCCCCATGATCATAGAGGCCCAGTTAGAGCTGCTTGACGAAGGCAACACCGTTCGGACGTTCCATTTCACGCTGCCCTTTGCGATCATATTGTGCATAACGGGAGCTTTTGCATTACGAATACCGTCGGGGCTCATGCCGTCGACTCCAATCACAATAACGTGTTCGATACCGGTCGGGTATGTTTTGTCCGCCGGCTGGGCGAGTGCATTCATGCCGGCAAGGAGCAGGCATACAAAACTAATTCTCTTCAACATTCAATTTTTTAAAATGATCAATGTGCCCCGGCTCAAGGGGCTATCTAAGAGAGGGTGCACCGGGATCCCAATGCACCCTCTTTTATGATTTATCTGGCCATATTATCGCCAGCGATCGCCACCGTAAGGCCTTATCACCCTCTTCAATAGCCTTGTTTCTCGCGGACAATCATTTTCCCTGCCCTACCACTCTTCTATAGCCTTCCCGTTCTCTTTTGCGATCGTCACGGCTGTTATTCCTTATCCCACCATACCCGCGATTGCAGGTCATCAGTGCCCAACCAGTTAACCGCTTCGCGATAATTATCCTCGTTGATCCTCACTTCATCAGCGGGGTACAGCACTCTGCGCGGAATGAATCCGGGGCCCATCGGGCCGATCCCGATCTCGGGGAAACCGGTCCTTCTCCATTCAAACCAGGCTTCGAAGCCCACCATGTATAGCGACAGCCATTTTTGCATGGCGATCTTCTCCAGCTTCTCGGCCGGGGTGCCTGTGTAGGCAACTCCCGCCTGCAAATAATAGCTGTTATCAGGGATCACGTCTTCCGCCTTCAATTCCAGGTAAGACTCGGCATAGCGATCGCCCACGCGGCTGGAATAGTAAGCAAACTGATCGCTGATGGCATTGAGGTAGTAGTCCCCGGCCGCTGCAGTACCACCGGGGATATAGCCTTTTTCTGCCGCTTCAGCAAGATTGAACTGCTCCTCCGAATAAG
Organism: uncultured Chitinophagaceae bacterium; assembly: GCA_964624205.1. Lineage (GTDB taxonomy): Bacteria > Bacteroidota > Bacteroidia > Chitinophagales > Chitinophagaceae > Flavitalea. The sequence goes on along the minus strand of CAZUWX010000057.1, from coordinate 21 downwards.
AGATGATGATGCCCTGGGCGG
>CAZUWX010000056.1:0-22096 GCA_964624205.1 uncultured Chitinophagaceae bacterium | reverse complement strand
TGGATAGAATAGGAGTTTCCTAAACTCTAGATGCAAGTTCGATTCTTGCCGGGACCACATCGTCTGCCGGTGCAGACGGGTCTGAGTTGAAAACAGCCCTGTTCCGGCTATAATAAAATTAGCGGATGTATCTATTGCTTACCTGAACGTCTTCAATCCGAACTATGTGCTAAATAAGCACTGTTTAGTAAAGTTATTTTTGTTGCCCGGGTCCCTGCTCTATGTAGGCTAAGCCAAGATGATTCTCGACAATTTTCGATGCGGCAGAATGGGAAAAGGTATGCATAAAAGCATGATGTACTGTAAGGATCAAATCTTGTAACTCTTGATCCACTTCCATATCTACTATCCTTACTCCCAAGTCTCTACATTTATCTTTAGATATATGGCGAGAATGCGTTTTATTGGTTTTATGATCACTGAACTCCTTTAATATCTTTTTTGCTTCAGTTGAATCACCATTACACATATTTCTTTTTAGCCATTCTTCAGCAAGGATTTCAGACCATTCAATAGCTTTTTGGCATGTCCCAAGAAAAGTAGGATGATATTTTGAAATAATAGTTTGCCACAGAGGAGCTGAACTCGGGTTGGTCTTTATATCCTTAACCGCCTGTTCAAATTCATCAATAACAGCTTGGCAGGCAACTCCTCCCATCTGGGGATCAATTGGTCCAAGATTGGATTGTTTACCCATAACTATCTCTTTACAAGATAACGCTATTAACGTTCCAGCCGACATTGAAATTTGGGGAATTATTGCTCTAATGTCTTTGCCAAACATTGAATGTAAATAGTCCACAATACTTTCGGCCGCTGCTAAATCTCCACCTGGTGTATGGAGCATTAAATCCAGTCCCTTTGATCGGTCAAGCTTATGAATGTTAAGCATGAACGCATTTTTGTCCTTGTCATTTACCATTGCATCAACAGGATTTCTGCCCTGTAACCAGCCAGAGTAATAAGCAATTGTATTCCTTCCCGTCTTTGAGTAGATGGCAGCAATATACTTTCTTCTAACGATATCTAAAGGATTAGGTGTTTGGGCTTGAGCTAAGTCCTGAATTTCCTTTAATACCTCATTCCAATTAGGCATTATAAATTAGGTTGATCAAAGAAGTGCTAGAGGAAGTTTTACCAGTAGAGGTTTCTTTGTACAAAGAAAATTTTACAAAAAAATCACCGGGGGCTGACCACTGTTGTTCAATAGAGGGAATTTTGCTTGTATACTCCTTCATCACTTTTTCGTAATCCCTTTGAAAATCGGTACTTGATTTTTCTTTCTTGGTATTTTTGGGCATACGTGAAGTTTTTAGGGTCTGCAAAAATATTGTAACAGAATCTTACATGCAAATTGAACTCCAATTTAGGAAATTACAGAGAAGTATAATTTTTTACCTTTTAATTAAATAAGCCACTCCTAATGTGGCAAATATATAAATCGTTTGTAATCAATATAATATCCCCAAATTTCACCTATACATGTCCATTCCCTGTCCGTTTTTGATTGCAACATTTTCCGTCTTGAATACTTGTACACAAGATTTGGTCGTCGCCCGGGATGCTAAACTTGCGCCTCATCGCTGCCACCTTCTGTACGTCTTTTTCCATTCCCAGTACAAAAACCACCTGCAGGTAATCGCTCATAGCTACCCCTGCGACGCCCTTTCGATCAATCCCAAGGTGGAAAGGGCGATATCAACCCTTTCAGACGAGCTGCTTCTGCTGTATCCTCGCCACCTGATTCCATTACTCAAATTTTTTCCGTATCACACGAAGGTCACCGGAAAATGAAACCATACTGTTGTCGCTGACGCGCTGCATCGGACCCTCAAAGTTCAGTTCCACGAACTCATTGACCTGGCCAAAATGGGTGATTGTTACATTTACATCGCCCTGTGCGGAAGCATAATTGACACCGTCTGCCTTAACAAGGAAGTGGGTGGTGGGACCCCTAATAATAGTATCGTTAACCGATTCTAGTTGAAAAATCAATGCACTGGCCGAATCCATAATATTTTTGCTGCCGGTGATCAGCAGTTTGAAGGGGGTGTGATCATCATATTGGAGTTCGCCAGCCGGTGTAGTCAGCTCATATTCATTGCTGTCAATTTTGAAGCGAATATATTGCTCCTCTCCGACTTCTTCCTTTGTGCAGATTGTCAGGACACCCGCATTTACCAATAGGCTGTCCAACCTCACCCTCGCGGAATCGCTGGACGCGAATGTTCCGTGTTCTATAGCGTAAACGGATGACCGCAGTGACGATGACCTGCATTTATTGATGTATACGGAGAATGCGCCCTCGCTGATCGCACCACCATAATAGAGGCCGTCGACGATCACGTTCACATAACCTTCCGCAATGGGATTGGCCTCACAATCGATCACATTGCCGCTGATTACGATCATTTCTTCCGAAGGCACTACTAACGTACCAATCCCTGCGTCTTCGGAAAACGGTCCTGCGTTGTGCGACAGTATCACCTCTCCGCAATCGTTGACAACCTGTATCTCAACGGGGACGTTCTTTGGCGCCAGGATACGCAGGTAACCGGTAGAGTCGGTAGAGGCAATGTTAGACCAGCCGTTGTGGGTGTTGGTGATCTTCACGATATTGTAAGATACCGGGTCGCCATCGTCGCTCTTTAGTTCGAAGTCAACAAATACAAAATCCTGCGGCACAACATAATTCCAATAGGAAAAGTGTTTGACCAGGCCACTATAGCTGTTGCCATTTTTTGTTGCAACGCCCTCCTCCTTCCATTTCCCATCCTCTTCATCGAAATACCAGAGCGTGATCTCCTGCGGAGCCGAAGCACGCAGGGATGCCGGAATGTTCATGGTAATCGTTACCGGATGCCCGGGGTCAGGTTGCAGCGCTTCGCCGCCATCGCCGGTAAGCGTTATGGCCAGCGTGCCGTAGCTGATAATGGCGGCGACGCTGTTATCGGCGCGCACACCACGCAATGAGCCCGGCATGATGCTGGCAAAATCTGAAGCATCAGGGTCGATGATCGCGGCAAACACGTTTACACTACCACTGTAGGGGCTGCCGTTTTCAAGCCTGATAGAATTTGGTTGGAAGCTGACCGAAGCGTCGGAAAGTATGTCGATCTTGGCCCCGCTGGCCGATTCGAAATTTCCACGCGACTGCAGGGGCAGCAGCTTGACTTCCATGAAGCTAAAGCCTCCTTCGGATGCGACTACCGTCCGGGAACCAGGGAAATAACCTGGCTTCTCCACCTTAAGGTAGGCGAACTGCTGGGATGTAATAATATTGTCGAAACGGAAGATGCCGTATTCATTGGTATGCGTAGTGGTGCCGCCCGCCGTTACCATAGCGCCACTCATAGGGCTGCCGTTTTCATCGAGCGCTTTACCCTGGAAAGTGGAAGTGACCATTTTATCGGGATGAGGGTTTTCCGGAGGTGTTGGTTCCCGTGAGGCGTCCAGCGTTTCGCGCTGGCAGGCAATGGCAATAAGCAAGAGAATAGCTGCCGCAGCGGCAAAGGATAATGGTAGTTTCATAGTTTTCTCAGGTAGGGTTCAATTATATAACTACAGGTTCAGGCATTAAAAAAACACCGGTCACCGGTAACAAAACGGGAAAGAAAGTGATTTATTATAATGCTTGTATTAAACAATAAGTGTCATATGCAGAGATCCCGCTATCGCGTAACAGGGTAACTATAATCTATAAAGTGGTTACAGGCCCTCCTATTTTTTATCCAAAAAAACAATGGTGTTTGTCTTCTTCAACCAGTTTTGTAAATTCCTTCAGACTCTTTACTGTCGGCTTTGGTGCATAACCGTGCCATTTCAGGTCCGCTCTTTTCCAAAACACCTTCCAGTTATTTTTTGATTTTACGAATGTTGTTTTTGCCAATGGTTGTTCGCGAATTATTTCGGGCTTGTCCCATTGCGGTCTAATCTCAAAAACAATAATGCTTTGGTTTTCAATTCTGTAACCAATATCCACTTGGTTTCTTAGGTGTTCAGGGGGTCGTTTCCTTGAAATGAAATTTTCCATCACTTCAATAACCTCTAAAGTCTGTAAAATGTCGATAGCCATACTAAGCAATATGTGGCTGCTCCGCCGTTTGCATGATATCTCAAAGGTAAAACTTATCTGCCACACGCAAGGACGGATATCAAAGGCAAATATGCCGGCATCAATTTCCAATAAGGTGCAAACAGAATTGTTTGCCATCATGCTGGATGGCACGGAAAAACCGGTGGGGCAACAGATGTAGCTTTCACAGTTTTGATGAGTGCAGTCTGTATGATACCGGCAGGGTAACGGCGTCTGAAATAGTGAGAAATTTCAGACGACCCTATCCCTGTATTCGGAAGGCGTCATCGAAAATTTTGATTTGAATACGGTTGAAAAATAGGCCGCCGAAGAAAACCCTGTCTTAAATGCAATGTCGGAAATGGGGCTGGTTTCGTGCAGCAGCAAAAATTTCGCTTTTTGCAGACGCACGCTCAATATATATTCGTTTACATTATACCTCAGCAAAGACTTTATCTTACGATATAATTGCATTCTGGATATGTGCATTTCCTTTGCAATGTCTTCAGGGCCGAAGTTTTCATTGGAAATATTATTCTCCACTATAGCGGCAAATTCTCTAATAAATTTCCTGTCTATCTTTAGCGACGGACTGACCCTCTTTTCACTTGGCAATTCACTGGTATAATGTTCGCGTAGAATTTCACGATTCACCAGCAGGCTGCTTAAGGTTGCCTCCAGGTGGCTTAAATTAAAAGGCTTGCCGATAAAAGCATCGGCCCTGCTCTTCATTCCTTCTATATGCTGGTGAATTCCATCTCTTGCAGACAACAATATGACAGGGATATGGGAGGTTCGGATGTCGTTTTTCAACATATCTGTAATAGTCAGCCCGTCCGCACCGGGCATTACGACGTCACATATGATCAAATCGGGAATGATATCATAAGCGGCATTTAACCCGGCATTCCCGCTTGCGGCCTCATGGATCTCAAACTGTTTCCCCAGCTTATCTTTTAAAAAATGCCTCAGCTCCGAATTGTCGTCTATGATTAGCAGCGATTGATCTTTTGACGCAATCTCACCCTGTTGTTTTTCTGTAGAAGTTACGGAATCAACATCCGCCATATAAATAGCAAAATCCGCAGGAGAGACAGTAGTCTTTTTCGTCTCTATCTCTGTGGGCAAAAAATGCTTATGGCCCACAGGTATTACAATTTCAAAACAGGTGCCTTTCAATCTTTCGCTCTTCACCGAAATGGCGCCATGGTGTAGTTCAACCAATTCCCGACAAAGCGCCAACCCGACTCCTGAACTGTTATGAGAAAATTCATGCCCCTCGTAAAACAAGTCGAAGGCATGGGCAGCAGTCTCTGCTGTCATTCCCATACCTGAGTCCCGCACTTTTAATACAACCGATTTTTCATCGGCGGACTTGTCGATGGAAATAGTGATCAGCCCGTTTTCTCCGGTAAACTTGAAAGCGTTGGAAAGAAGGTTCAGGATGATCTTATCCATCATACTTGTATCGAACCATAGCAATAGCTCGGACAATTTCGATTCTATCTTCAGGTGAATGTCCTTTTTCCGCGCTGTTTCTCTGAACGTGTCAGCAATATCTTTCACAAAGCTGACGATATTATTTTCTGTTGCATGGATCTTCATTTTGCCCAGTTCAATCTTCCTGAAATCCATCAGTTGATTAACCAGCCGCAATAAACGGTGCACGTTTTTCCTGGCAAGCTCAAGATTACTTCTGTGAACCTGCGACAAAGAACGAGCCGACAATGTGTCTTCCAGGGGAACGAGTATTAGGGTCAACGGCGTTCTAAACTCATGAGAAATATTTGTAAAGAAGTTGAATTTTGCCTCAGCCGCTTCCTTTGCCTTTGCCGTCATATCAATCAACTCTTTACTTTGATTCAAAATAGTCGCATTCTGAACCGCTAGCTGACGATTGGTCTTACGGTTATGCCGCAAAGAAAAATATGATAATGCACCTAATACCAATACGAGTGCTAAAGCACCCGCTAACACATACAATACGATATTCTGGCTTCGGTAAAGCCGCTGCTGCTCCGACAGCAGATTCAACTGGTTGTCGATATCTTTTTGCAGTCCGGCTATTTTATCCGTTTGTAACTTCAGGATGCGAACATTGGAAGAATCGATAACAACAGTAGACAAGATGATTTCCCTATCGTAAGGTTCGTTTTGTAAGATCTTAAATGCTGTTTGAATGGCTTCTTCGCCGCCGGTGGGATTTAATAAAGTGGCCTGTAGAATTTTATCGGATACCAGTTCTATCCCGCCATTGGGGCCTGGCAAGCCGTCCACGCCGATAAATGTAGCTGTTTTCTCAAATCCCAGGCTTTTATACACGTCATACGCACCCATAACCATCGGGTCATTCTGTGCAAATATGATATCATTTGCTGCCAGCGTGTCTTTTATGTTGAGTAATGCTTCCTTGGCCCCTTTTCGCAGCCAGGCACCTTCAATGCGCGCTTTGACCCTTACGCGACTTTCACCGGAAATACTTTCATAAAATCCCCTCGACCGTTCGCTTGTAGGCGTGGAACCTTTCAGACCGGCTATTTCAATGACACTGATGTTGCCGGGGAAAGTGTTCATAATGTAATCCCCTGCCATTTTACCAATACTGAAGTTATCGGTGCCCACATAGCAGGTAAATTTATCCGAAGCGATTTTACGATCGATGACAATAACAGGTATTCCTTTATTGAAAATATTTTCTACCGCCGCTGTCAGTGGCAGGGATTCATTGGGAGAGACCAGTAAAATATCAATTCCCAATTGGGAAAGTTCTCCGATTTGGGCTACCTGCAAATTACTATTATCACCTGCATTTTTATAGATAAGCTCTGCCCCCGGGTGAAAAGCAAGTTCTCTCTGTAATGCGTCCATAGTAGCTTTCCTCCAGTTAGAATCACCGGTACATTGCGAAAATCCGATCCTGAATTTTTTTGGCGTCTTTTCAGAAGAAGTGCAGGACGATAGTAGTGCGCATAAAAGAATAATTACCAGTGCCCCGCTCAGGTGTAACGGTTTTACGAAGCTGCGGAAGCCGCGACGTACATAACTGACAAAATCAAAAGCATACCGCATATAAAACACCACAAATGGTTAAGAAGCCACTGTTTAGTTGTCGATACCGGCTATTTATCTTCGTCTGCATGCTGAAAATAGGAAAACTACATCAATTACCCTTGCATTGCTGAAAATAATTTCCGGGACTGTACGGTTTGCCATGAGGGGCTCATCGCCATAATTATTTTTCATCGGAAGGAGGGTAAAACACTTCGTATGACCTAACATTAATAGCCCCGTTCTGCGTTCCAATCGACAGATCACCGGCCTGTTTTTCATAAGCACGCATAGTGAATGCCCAGGCATCGTTCACAAAACACTCCAACATATCACCCAGCCAAAAGATCCGTACGTCGATAGGTTTCGACGGATCAATATCGCACGTTCTCTTATATGATTTGTAGTTGCTCCCCAGTTCAACCTCCCGGTTGCCGATATCTATTTTGAGGTGGTAGTCTTTGTCCGCCTTTGTCTTTGTTTGTGGAAATCGGATGACCACTGTAGTGCCGGGTGTTTCAGGTTCGAATTGCGTATGAAACATAAAGTTCTCGGGGACCTTAACCCTAACTGACCTGACCGGTTGCTTATATTTATGACCGTCTGCGGACCGGAAGGCATTGATCACTTCCGGCAACGGTCGTTGGTATTCATTACCGGCAGAGTCGGTCCATAGTTCGCGGGGCATACAGAGTGTGCCACCCCAGCGTACCTGTCCCGAATCAACGTTGCCTTCATAATCCATGACCCACCCGGTAAGCACAAAGCGGCGCCCGTCCCACATTAGTTTCGGTACGCGAAGATCACCGCAGTCAAAAGCTTTAACCGGTGAGTCGTACGGCCCCTCCAACCGGTTGGCGGTTTTGTAGTGATAGTCCGCGAAGTTCAGGAACCATTTTCCCTTGGATGGAAAAACATAAGGGCAGTCGCCCGAGAGCTCGGAAGGATAAACCAACAGGGGTTTTGAAGCTTTCCAGTTGATAAGGTCTTTCGACGTATATAAACCCATAGCAGGGGCAGATCCATCCCAACCTACTGCGTGAAGCAGCATCCACCATTCATTTTTCTCCGTGTTCCAAAAAACATCGGGGTCCCTGAATGCCTGGTGATGATAGTTTTGTCGATCATCAATGGGGCCGTTCAGGGTTTTGTTCCAGTAGAAATTGCCGTCGGCGTAAAAGGTATGCCGGGGTTCTTTTGTCCAATAGATGAGGTCTTTACTGGTAGCCAGCATTACTTTCTGATCTCCTTTGGGATCCTTGCTGTTCTTGCCGGTATAGAACAGGTAAAACAGTCCCTGGTTTTCAACAATACTGCCCGTCCAGCAACCCTCTCCGTCGGCACCGAGCGGATCGGCACCAGGTTTGATAGCGTCCGGCAGCTCCTTCCAGCGAACAAGGTCCCTGCTGACAATATGCCCCCAATTATTATCCCGCATATAAAACACATGATACTCGCCCTTGTAATAAAAAGGAATTACATCGCCGGCTTTTGAATGGGCGGGTCTGAAATGGATGCTGGTTGCAGGTTGACCGGACCCTCTTTGGGCAAGGCCCGCATGTGTAAGAAGGGTGACAAGAAAGAACGGCAGCAATGCGTTTCGTATTATCAGCATACTAGTACACTTTCGTTTGCAAGCGTGGATCGATGTTTATTTGCGCCTTAACAGTTCATGTCCCAATTGTTCGATTGTCTTGCCTTTTGTTTCGGGGAAATATTTCCATACGGTAATGACCTGTACCAACATCATCGCCGCAAAAAAGGCAAAGGCATGTGCGCCCCCATAAGCCGTTTTTTCCACCACCGCCGGAAAAAGGAAAGTGATCAGCGCCGCAAAAAACCAGTGTGTAAAGGAACCGAGCGACTGCCCCTTGCCGCGTACGCTGCCGGGAAATACCTCCGATATCAGCACCCAGATAACCGCACCCGTGGAAAAACCAAAAAACATGATATAACCTACTAATAAATACAGGAGCTGGTACCCGCTATACTGCTGCATATAAAATATTCTAGCTACCAGCAGCAGACAGATACACATGCCTATCGAACCGACGATCAGTAGTTTTTTCCTTCCCACCTTATCTATGATAGCCAGGCCAAGTATAGTGAACACGGCATTGGTCGCTCCAATAACGACCGATTGCAAAAACGAATCGGCTGCCGACACTCCTGATAATTCAAATATACGTGGGGCAAAATACAAAATAGCATTAATTCCTGAAAACTGGTTGAACATGGCAACGAGGAAAGCGATCGAAATTGATTTTGTGAACACCCCGGAGAATAGCTTTTCTTTTTTTTGCATCACACTTTCACGGATTTCCGTTATCCGCAGATCGACACTTTCACTATACACTTTTCTCAGCACTTTAGCTGCCGAGACTTCTTTTCCCATTTTTATCAGGTAATGAGGACTTTCATCAATGAGAAATAAAAGAAAAAAATAAAGAAAGGAAGGAATAGCTCCTACGCCGAGCATCCAGCGCCAGTCGTCATCGCTGATACCGCGCAACACATAATTAGATACATAAGCGACCAGGATACCGAAGATCACATTGAATTGAAACATAGCCGTCATCCTGCCACGCACGCGAGCCGGCGATATCTCGGAAATATACATCGGTGCTACCACGGAAGAGGCACCAACTGCGATCCCTCCGATAAGCCGGTAGATAATAAAAGCCGGGAGGCTATTAGCCAATGCGCTGCCTATAGCCGTCAAACCGAATAGCAGGGCGATCACGAATAATACCGGCTTCCTGCCATATCTTTCGGCGGGCCAACCTCCGAATAGCGCTCCAAGCAAGGTCCCTATCAATGCGGACGTAATGGTGAAGCCATGCCAGAAGGGTGCAAGACTGAAAAGGGATTGTATAGATTTTTCAACGCCTGAAATAACAGCCGTGTCAAAGCCAAAAAGGAAACCTCCCAGCGCAACGATTACCGACCAGGATAGTACCGTTATATCTTTTTTCTGCATATAACAACAATGATTAGAAAAGCGAAAGCGGAATTTTATAATGTTGCTAGTTCAATGTTTTTGAAACTCGCGGTTCCTTCTGTTACAAAGAATCCCCAGCTCCCTTCGGGGATATCGTACGCGCGGAAATTCATTGCAACGGTGTTGTTCACATACACCACTCCTTTATTTCCATCGGTAAATATTTCAACGGTTACAGGAGTGCCTGGTTTAACGGTTACCAGTCGCTCAAACTCTGCCATATGGGGAAGTTCATTTATTCTTCTCGGCCACATATCGTATACAAGTCGGTCCCTGGTGGATTCAAACCTTATGTAGTATCCTTTGTCGAAGTCGTCGCTGCACCGTAACATACAACCAAAATTCCTCGGGGGCTTATCAAAGACAATGGTGGCGCTTATTCTGCATTTGTCGGGCATTTTGCCTGCTGCTACCGCATCAAACCCTCCATTTGCCTGGATGGTTATTTCTTTCCTGGCTCCCAGCATTTTGCCATCGGGCGACCTGAACTCCTGCTGCAAGGGCTTATTAAATGCTTTACGAACGGTGTCGGGCACACGAACGGTCAGCTCACCATTCGGTTGTTGGATTACCTCGTGCACTACCAGGTTTCCACCCCAGTTCCAGGCACCATTATCTTTAGCCTCGCTTCGGGTCGGGTTCCACCCAAACAGAAATCTTTTTTTCCCATCCGTAGCCGTTTTGGCCGCATAGAAGGCGTGCCCATCAAAGGTGTCCTGCTTCGGCGTGAGCCAGGGGCCTTTTGGCGAACGGCTCATACGGTACCGGGTAGAATATACGTCGTTATATTCCGAAAATATCAGGTACCACCAATCGCCCATTTTAAATAAGTCGGGACATTCGAGGGTTATAAACTGGTTGGGGGTATATAAATCATCCTGCACTTTCCATTTTATCAGGTCTTTAGAGGTGCACACAGCTGTAACACCGCGCCGCCGCGGGATCCCTTTGTTCAGCCTTGCTGCCAGCAGCATATTGTATTCTTTGGTCTCTTCATTGAAGAACACAAAGGGATCGCGCCAGTCATTTTGCTCGTATTTGTCTTTCGGGGCAAAAAATGTGTGCTCGGGGATCTTAGTCCAGTGCTGCAGGTCATCGCTGGTGGCGTGCATGATGGCCTGCATTGGTTTTCCGGCAGCTACAAGATGATGGTTATGGCCCGTATAAAATATATGGTATTTGTCTTCTACTCTTATAGCAGAACCGGTGAAAACACAAAGATCCTGCTCTTCCCTGGTGCCGCGGGGGATAACCTCTCCGTGTTCTTCAAAACTCACGAAATCGGTTGTCGATAGTCTGTACCAGGGAATGCCTTCTCCGTGATCTTTTGCATTTCTCCAATCGAGGAGATAAAACAGTTGGAATTTTCCTTCAGCGTACATCGGGATAAAATCGCCCGCCCAGGCGTCTTCCGGTTTGTAGAAAAAATCTCTTGGTTCCGACAAGGGATGCGGGAGGTCTTCAGACGGGGGATGTGGGAGATCCTTCTCTGAGGCAAATCCGGTTCTATTTACCGGGAGCTCTGCCAGGTTACCCGCGATAAAGGGAAACATGCCTGACGCGCGTAGAAAGTTCTTTCTTTTCATATAAGCATTGTTTAAAATATTGTCAATCGTTTTAACCCGGAGGATGGTTAGGGAAATCATACGATCTCAATATGCGTTATGTGCCATTATCGGTCGTCTGTAATACTATCAACTTTTTTCAAATCTGATCGGACGAATGTTAAATTGGTAAGTAACTGATATCCATTTACTTGTAGGGCCAGCTATTGTATGGGTACCCGACAGTGTTTTAGCTTCTGTAACACCCATTTTCGATTCCGGGCTCACCGTATGGCTAAAAAGGCCCCTCATAGCGGGCGACTAAATATCCGGCTGGCCCCGCAGCAGGGTGGACTATCTCTGCAACAGGGGCGGCCGGCCATCCGATGGGGGAGGGAACATACCGGCCCGTTAGCGAATGATAGCAGACCAAACTGCAAACCTGCGTTACAAAAACAAAAGCAGGTCGATTCCCATTGGCGGCCGGAGGAAAGGCAAGTAGCTATTTCCCAATTTATTATTCGGTTTTATTCGCTTCGATCAGATTTGAAAAAAGTTGATACAATACCAGACTGGAAAAGATTGCGGATAGATCAAATTGTGTCTTGGATATAATTCATGTCGGACCTACCGCCTGGCGTGAAAAATTAAAACATCCCTCACAGGATCAAACTAAAACTGCTTGTCATGATCAGAAAAAAATCTCGTGTTTTCTATTCTTTGGTGGCATCTCTTCTCCTACTATCCATTACTTACAGCCACACCTCATTCGCCCAGGGGCAAAGAACCGTTACGGGTAAAGTCTTATCGCTGGATAACACCCCTTTAGCGGGTGCTTCTGTCCAGGTAAAAGGAGGAAGCACGTCCACCACAACCGACAACAACGGCGCCTTTTCCATCGCAATACAAGGGCCGGTTACTTTAACGATAAGTTATGTCGGTTTTAATTCTCAGGAACTGTATGTCGATACCCAGACAAATATCGAGGTCACCCTGCTACAGACCGACAACGAACTCATCGATGTAGTGGTGGTAGGGTATGGCACACAAAACCGGAGGAATGTGGCCGCCGCCATTTCCAAAGTAAGTGCGGGTGAATTTAAAAACACCGTAGTTAATTCTGTTGACCAGGTGTTGAACGGCCGTGTAACCGGCGTGCAAATGCAGGAAACCTCCGGTGAGCCTGGAGCCGATGTGGTGCTCCGCATTCGCGGCAATAATTCGCTCAGCGGCAACAATGAACCGTTATATGTAATAGACGGTTTACCCATTCCTCCCTACATTGAGGCGGCGGCCCCCATGTATGGCACGTTCCGGCAAAATGGCCTGTATGGGATCAATCCCAACGATATTGCAAGCATTGAAATACTAAAGGACGCCGCCGCTACCTCTATTTACGGATCAAGAGGGGCCAACGGCGTGGTCCTGATCACCACTAAATCCGGAAGAAGGGGCGACGGCAAAATTGAGCTGGTTTCGAAAACCTCCGTCGGCAACCTTTCCAAACCCCCGGCTATGATGGATGCCCGACAATATGCGGGCCTGAGAAACGAGTTGGCGGCCCTTATGCAGAACCCACCGGATTTTAACCCGGATACGATTGCCAGCTCTACGGACTGGTTCGATGAAATCTCGAGGAACTCCTTCCGGCAGGAAGCATCCGTGAATTTTTCAGGAGGAGGCCCCAAGTCTTCCTATTATCTCTCGGCGGGTTTCCTTAAAGACGACGGACCTCTGCTGAACTCCGATCTGAACAGGGGAAATATCAGAGTCAATATGAATAGCGATATCACCAAATGGTATACAGTGAAATTCCAGGCTACGGTCACCCGACAGATAGGCAATCGGGCGCTGACAACCAGCAAGGGGTTTCCGCAGGTTGCCGGTGCCGTTCTTGACGCCTTGCGGGCCAACCCGATTCTCACAACGGATTTTGTGGGCCGCGAGAAGGGACCGGGGGGCAGCACCCCTGTTTTCTCAAATCCATACATCGATTTAACCCAAAAAGTAGACAAACAGAAAAACGATAATATCCTGTTCAATATCGAGAATGTTTTTACCATAACGGACTACCTGAGATTAGTTGCCAGCATAGGGGGGAGCCAGGACCTGACCAGACGCCAGATCTTTTTCAACTCAAAGCTCAACGACGGCTTTTACACCAATGGGCAGGCCAGCAATGCCATGACAAATACCTACAGCTATAATGCAACCGGCTACCTATCGTTCGATAAGTCGGTAAAAGATATCCACCGGATCAGCGCTGTCGCCGGAGCTGAATATAACCAATCGCAACTGGAACGATTGGAAACAAGAGGGAACAACTATGGCATCCAGATTTTGACTGTGAATAGTATGGGCATAGCCCAAAATCAGAATATCGGCAGCTATAGGGAGGATCGTACGATACAATCCGGCTTTGCACGGGTCACCTACTCTTTTATGGAAAAATACATACTGAACCTTAGTGGAAGAGTGGACGGGGCTTCGCCATTTGCGGAAAACAAAAAAACGGCCTTTTTCCCGGCTGCGGGTATTGCCTGGAATGTAAGAGAAGAAAAATTCCTGAGTCAGGTTGATTTTATCGAAGACCTGAAAATAAGAGCTTCCTATGGCAAAACCGGAAGTCAGTCTATTTCACCCTACTCCTCCCTGTCGTCCTATAATTCCTCTACCTACCAATACGGCGTACCCCCACAGATTTCTGTAATTACCTTGCCGGTTCGACTGGGTAATCCCAACCTTACCTGGGAAGAAACGGAACAATATAATATCGGGGTGGACCTGGGAGCGTTGAACAATAGAGTGCAGCTAAGCTTTGACTACTACAGGAAACTCACGAAAGGTCTGCTGCAGCAGCGGTCCATTCCTTCTCAATCCGGGTTTAATTCTATCATCGATAACGATGGCACCATGCGCAATCAGGGAATAGAATTGAGTCTTCGTGGCGATGTTATTCAGCAGAAGGATTTTCGACTTAGCTCTACCATAATATTTAACAGGAATGTAAATACGCTGATATCTCTCGGCGGCAACAGCGCTGCACGGTATTACAATTTAAGCGGTAATCTGCAGGGAGGCGTTTCTCACGTATTAAAGCCGGGAGAAAGAGTGGGGAATTTTTATGGTTATGTAGTCGAGGGACTAGTGCAGCCGTCTGATCTGGATGGGTCCGGCAACCCGACCTATCCCTATCCGGGAGGCATAGCCAGCCAGATCCCGGGGGCCTGGAAGTACAAAAACCTGAACAAGGACCAGGCTATCAACGCGGACGACAGGGAGGTGCTGGGAAACGGAGCACCCGACTTTACATACGGGTGGAATACCGATATTACCTTTAAACGACTTAGCCTTAATCTTTTTTTTAACGGCGCCGTGGGCAACGAAGTATTGAACATGACCAGTTTCTATCTCAGGTCGGGGTTTACGGATTTTGTAGGGGTCATGTTCAACCAATCGGTCGATTGGTACGATAACCGCTGGACCACAACCAACCAGCACAATGACCCCCGTTACCCAAGTTTGCAAAAATCCGGTGCCCCATCCGTAGGGGACATCACTTCTGCAATGATCGAGAAAGGCGACTTTTTCCGGTTAAGGTCCCTTACGCTGAGCTATAGTTTCAGGGACGGTAAGGCTTTGAAGAGCCCGGGCATATACATCACGGGCACCAACCTGTTTACCCTCACAAAGTATAGTGGTTTCGATCCGGAAGTAAGCTCATTTGGTCAGTCTGTCGTTCAGCCAGGCGTTGATTTTGGCGCCTACCCGCGTATAAAGACTATTACCCTGGGTCTGACCTGCTCATTCTAATCACTACAAAAATTATTTTATGCATAAGCTTATCGCAATATTAACCTGTGTTCTTCTGTCGGGCCTGACCGGCTGTAAAAAACAATTGACTGAGAAACCCTACTCATTCCTGTCGGAAAACAATGTATTTAGCACCGAAGATGGTCTAAAACAAGCTACGCTGGGAGTATATGAATCACAATCGAACGGCGACTGGCCAAGTCGTTTATTCACCTGGATACTTTGCGAAGTCGGCCACCGGTACACAACCTTCGGCCAGACAGGAGCGCATTTTACCGATGCCTACCAGAAATTTGAAGTGAATCCGACGAGTGGCGATCACGCGGGACAGTGGAGGGAATTTTATAAGGTCGTTTCGAAGGCCAATATTGTAATTGCCAATGCCGCAAAGGCCGTACCCGATCAGATCGTCGCTGATAAGTATATTGCTGAAGCGCGATTCCTGAGAGCGTATGCCTATTTTATGCTCGTAAGGTGGTTTGGCGATATTCCGGTCGTGGACCAGGCGATAAATTCCATCAGCCAGACCGATCTTATTTTGGGGGAACGAAAACCTGTTGAGGAAGTATATAACCTGATCATCTCGGACCTGGAGTTTGCCGAAGCCAATTTGGTAGACAAATGGGATCCTGCTAATAGGGGGCGCGTCAACAAAGGAGTGGCGAAGGCCATGTTAGGGAAGGTTTATCTTACGATGGCAGGAAAACCTTTAAGTAAAACAGAATACTTTCAGAAAGCTGCCGATAAACTTTCGGAAGTGGTAGGTGCAAACGAGGCAGTGTATGATTTTACGCTACTAGATAACTTTGCTGATGTATTTTCTCTGACCAATGAAAGAAATCCGGAGCTATTGCTTTCATTCAGCCACTATATCAACTCCACCAATTCGAACGGCAGTATTTATCCGTTTTTTCTGGGGCCCAACGGCATGTCCGGAGAATCGCAGGATTGTGTGGGCTATACTTATGAGCTGTACCAGCTCTATGAAGATAATGATACCAGAAGAGATTTTACACTCCCTGTCAGATATGTGGACACCCGTAACGGCGATAGCATAGTTTTTGATCCGCAATATCCCGGCTACTGGAACATAACAAAGGACGACCCTTATTCTATTCAGCGGTCGGGAATCGGCTGGGGTAAGTTTGGCCGCGAAGGATGGCCTAGCGTTCCCTGGGGCTACAGTTGCGACCAGGTTCATATGCGATTCTCGGATGTGCTGCTGATGCTGGCGGAGGCGCTGAATGAAACCAACCATCCGGAACAGGCGCTTGTTCATTTGAACCGGGTGAGACAAAGAGCCGGTGCTTCCGCGTTGAATATCCTTTCTGTGCCTGATCTGAGGCAAGCGATACGAAAAGAACGTTTGCTGGAACTGGTGGGCGAGTTCACCACTGTTTTTGATATTCGTCGTTGGGGCACTCTGCAGGAGGAGATGAACGCCATGCATGCCGACCAGGTGCTCAATAGAGACCTAAACAGCTATGATACTAAATATGAATTATACCCGATCCCTCAACGCGAATTAGACGCAAACCCTTCATTGATCCAAAATCCGGGCTACTGACAGAAGGGGTCGCGAAAAAATGCCGGATGATGATTGCTGATGGACTATGATACCCGGATCCGGCCCGACGGACTGGCACGTTTAATTGCGTTTCCCATGCACCATCCTGGAAATAATACCCCTGTCTGTGCCTAATTCCGCCAATACCAACCCGGTCAAATGCAAAAAGACAAATGCCAGCGCATAGTACAAAGATTGGACATGGATATATTTCATGGCTTTATAGATGGAAGGATTTGTTTTGCCTACAAGCTCTATATAAGCCCCCGTGAGCAGGGACGCGCCCAGGCAGATATAGAAAACCAGATATACCGATGATCTGAATCTCTCCTTGCCAGTGATCTTCCCTGAAAAAGGATTACGGAATATAGCTCCTTCTATTCTCATCGCTATGAGCCTGACAACATACAACAACAACAAAACATATCCCGCATATATATGCGTGTCCCACATGGGCTTGCGCACGGATCTCCCAATGTTGGTGGCCACTTCGTCTGGTAGGTGAATATGTTGTTTTTCGAGGCTCGCCACTACTATTTCCCGTATATTATTTTTATTCATCCAGTCCATACGCAGCCAAACCGTAAGCAGTATAAATAAAAAGGTAAATGCAATCAGCCAATGAAGTATGCGTTGCGTCTTTGTATAAGAAAGGTCACGGGACGATTTCACCGGGGTATCCATGAACTCATTTTTGTTTATATAAAACTATACTATATATAAGGTGCACCATTCTCGCTAATATTCCAGAAGTCCCATATTAAAAAGGCACCTCCCTGCAATGGGCAATTGCAGGAGAGGTATCTCCGCAAACAGTAGCCGGCTAAAACGTATATCCCACGCCAACCAGGAAATTCCTGGGCGAACCCGGGAAAAGGCGTGCAAAAGAGTCGGCACCAAGCCAGTATGTTTTATTAAAAAGGTTATTGAAAGTAGCCGAGAGCCTTATTTTATCAATAGAATAATAGACGGCTGCATTTGCCACACAATATCCGGGAAGTGTTACGTCATAAGCTCCGGATTCCCGTTCCGTCTGGAAATTTGCACCGAGTGCTATACCCAGGCCTTTAAGAGCCGTGCCCGCGAAATCATACTTACTCCATAAGCCGCCTTGTATTTTTGGCGAGTTGGCGACCTGCATACCTATTTCGGATTTATCCTCACTTTCTGTGATCTCAGTACGATTAACGGCCAGGTTGGCTATGAGACCGAGGTTAGATAATATTTTTCCGTAGATATCCAGTTCAAGACCCTTGCCTCGTACCTGACCGATCTGCTTTAACAGGTCCGGATTATCAGCATCATTGGCGTTTTGCAGTACATTGTTCTGGGTGATGCGGTAAACTGCCAGGGTTGCAGACAGCCTGTCGTTCAGCAAACCCGATTTAATGCCAAATTCGATCATATCACTTTCCAGTGGGTCGAATGGTCCTCCATATCTTGAAGGATCTCCGATATAGCCCGCCTCCTGCGGCTGAAATCCGTATACATAGGTGCCGTAAAAACTCATGGCATTTATAGGTGTATAGACCACTCCAACACGCGGAAGCAGGGCCTTTTGGTTAACCCGGTTGGTAACAGGCTTTCCGTAATCCATAATATCGGTATAATACTCCTGCCTTAAAGAAATCAATGCTTTCCATCTGTTCCAACTGATCTGATTCTGTACATATACTCCCTGTGTATAATACTTTCCCAGTTTGTCCTGAACGGCCTGACTGATATATCTATTGGGATCAGAGATAGTGTAATCCGGGTTACGCAGATCAACCGAGGGAACATTGGGAACCGGCAGCCCGTCAATAATAAGATATTTACTCTTCTGCAAAGGATTATACTTATTGATGGCCGATTTACCGTCTGCGGAAAGATAACCCCGCGCTTCAGCGGTGGTATTACCAAATCCATCGGCACTTTGGATAAAATCGTAGCCGGCGAGCAACTGATGCTCCAGCGCTCCGGTATTGATTTTGAAAGTAAAATAAGTGGTCAGGTTATCCGTATTGTTATCCGTGATCCGGTAATTATACCGCATTTCCATCAGGTCGGCTACGTCGTTCCCGTCTTCATCTACTGCGTTTGTATTCGAAGTGCGGTGCTCGCGTAAATCCTCATGATATACGCCTTTCAAATAAGATACGTTAAAAGCAATGTGATTAGAGAAGTTATGCTGCAGCGAAAGTGTCGAGAATATTTTTTGGGCCTTCACATAGTCATTCACCCGGGAAAGAGAAAGCCCGATAGGCGTTGCATACAGATCTCTTACCCCATTCACCGGCGAATAAGAAGGCTGACCGCGGTCGTTACGGCCATTATCGTTGATGTACACCAGATCGAAATTGATCCGCGTTTTATCATTCGGCAGGAAAGACACCGAAGGTGCCACTACAAATGACTCCTTATCCTGCAGCGCCCTGAAAGAGCCTGCTGTCTGATAGGCGAGGTTCAGCCGGTACAGCAAAGTGTGGGATTGGTTCATCGGCCCGGTAAAGTCCGTGGCGATCCGTACTGTTTTAAAGCTGCCCACCGCAAAATTAAGCGCCTTTCGGTCTTCATCGAGTGGCTTTTTGGTAACAGTATTAACCGTGCCTCCGGGGCTGGTATTGGCGAACAGAGCGCTGGCAGGCCCTTTGATCACCTCGATCCGCTCTACATAAGGAAGAATATCTGCAGACCGCTCTCCGGTAAAGGTTTTCAGCCCATTTATTAAGGTTTGTTTGGACTCGGACTCGAAGCCACGCAGGACATACTTGTTATTTGTATAAGAATTTTGGCTTACTCCGCTGATATTTTTGAGCACATCCATCATTTTGAATGCCATCTGGTCATTTATAAGCTCTTTGGTGACATAGCTGATGGACTGTGGCACATAACGGATTGGAGTCTCCGTTTTTGTAGCGGTAAAAGTGTTCGTGTTTTTGTATCCGCTCTCCTTACGACCGGTTATTTCCACTCCCTGTAACTGCAGGAATTCCTTTTGCAGGGAAAAATTAAGATGTGCTTTTTGGTGATCGTTGACCGTAATCGACTTCGTCTCGCTCGCGTAGCCCAGTGCAGTAATCCGCACGTGGTAAATACCCCCTGGAATATTTTTCCATTCAAATTCGCCATCTTCGTCTGTGGTGCCGCCCTTTTCACCTCCGTTTACGATAACACTGGCTCCGCGGAGCGGCTCATCGTCCGAACGCACCTTTACTTTTAATTTTCCCGTTTGCGCAAGTCCGGTTGTGCAAACCAAAACAAATAATCCGCCAAACAAGATGCGAGGCCACTGGTCTATACACCATGTAGGGTTGGGGTTTCTCCTTCTCATTTTGTATTCAATATTATTATTATAAAAAAGTATTTTTAATAAATACCAACCAGATTTTCTGACATTCCAAAATGTCATTACAATGAACGACATAGAAGTACTTATTGCGTGGTTATATTTACCTGTCGCAACAAATGTTTAGGAAAGTATTCCTAACGTGTATAAAAAATCAGAAAAAAGATTTACTAAATCCGGAAAAACTTTTATTCGAAACAAGTATCACCTGCCGTCTTCGTCATAATCGTACGATAGGGGGTGTGCCGGCTATTCAACCAGCGAATGCAGGAGGTTAGACCTCTGGGCAAGGCCGGATTGTGGCCTTCTACTGTTGCCCCGCCGGCTAAAATAGCGGAGAAGCGATAAAGTTATGAGGTGTCTATGATAGCGGAAAGATCCGGCTGGAAAGAATACAAAAACACAAACAGGAGCGACCTGATAATATGGCTCAGTCCTCCGGCTTATCCAATAATATTCAGTCTGCTTTCCCGGTCATCTTTTTGATAAAAGCTACCTCTTCGGCTTTGTAGGGGGTGCCGTCCTGGCGGAAGATATCATGAAACCAAATCTCCGGCTCGTCTGTGTATGATTTTCTCCAACTGTCCCAGGGATATTTGGTTTGCGTTTTTCCGTCAACCAACCCCCAGTTGTACATGGCAACCTTGTATTGTTTCGCGATGGGCAGGGTGTTTTCAAAAAAGCTGCCATTGCCTCTTGCCATATATTCTGTACAAAGAATGGGCCGGCCATATGCCGCCTGGAGGTCTTTGATGTCTTTCTCAAATGATTCGGCGTTCTCATAATTATGAAAGGAGATCACATCCGACTCATCGAGCTGTACTTTCTCAATCTCTTTCAATTGTTCGGGAGTGGTCCATTCACCTGCCCACACACCGCAGGTCAGTGGCTGCGAAGGGTTCACCGAACGCGACCATTCAAACACTTTTTTTAGTAGCGGCAACACGTAATCCACTTTGTTTGGCAGCTCCACATGACCATAAGCAGACTTGTTCGGATTGTCGGGTTCATTCCACACATCCCATCCCAACACCCGGTTGTCGTTCGCGAACTTACCGACAACCCCTTTCACATAACTTTCCAACCGTGGGTACTGCGTGGAATCCTTCAATACATTAATACCAGGATTCTGTACCCATCCCGAATTGTGGACATGCGGTTTGGGATCACGTTGTTTTCCCGGCTCGGGGAATGGGTCCCAGACTGAATCAAACAGCACAAACAGTGGTTTGATACCGTGTTTCTCCGCAAGCTGAATAAAGATTTCCAGTCTTTGCAAAAAACCGGCGGAGTCCTGCTCCCAGAGCAGGTCGTGCAGGTAAACGCGAACGGTATTCATGCCAAGTGAGGCAGCCCAGCCCAGCTCCCTGTCGATGGTTGCAGTATCGAAAGTTTCGGACTGAAACATTTCGAGCTGATTGATCGCATTGCTGTTTATAAAATTAGCGCCCACCAGCCAGGGCTGTTCTTCATACCACTTATTCGCCTGCTCCTTTGTCCAGATAGCCCGTGGTTGAGCGGTCTGATCCGTTGACCATGTTTCCTGTTTATTGCTATCCGGAGAGGCGCAGTACTGAAAAAGGCAGCCGGCCAGCAGCACCAATAACAAATTTTTCGTTAGACTCTTCACCATTTTATTTTCCTGATTTAATCATGCGTAGTGACTGCCGGCAAATATCCCAAAATTAAAACAATCTGCGTTTATTAATATCGGTCAGGC
>CAZUWX010000055.1:0-22425 GCA_964624205.1 uncultured Chitinophagaceae bacterium | reverse complement strand
CTGTCGCTATACCCGTCTATCAGCCCTTTGGGCATGAAGGAGCGGCCGCCCAGGAAACCCTCGCTTTTTATATCGGAGCGCTGGATAAATACTTTACTACCGCCCATGAATGCGATCGTGGTGCCGCGATCTTCCTTTTGGTAGAGGTATCCTTCCAGCATGCTGTTGTCTTTTTTCACCACACGATAGGTGGCGTATCCGCCCTCCACCGCCGCGTCGGGATCCAGGATGGCGGTGAACAGGGCTTCGTTTTCCCGGGCTGCCGAGCCGTCGAGTGCCGGTGCGATGTCGTGTCCCTTATCGCCTACCCGGTGACACATCAGACAAACCTGGAACAGGGCCTGGCCCTTCAGGGGATCGCCCTTTTTTGCTTCGGCGATCGCCAGGTATTTGTTCAGTTTTCCCTGGAATTCCTGCTTTTCCTGTGCCACCCGTTGTTTTACACCGTCGAGGATGGTGGAGGCAGTACGATTTGCAGGGTCCGCGTTGTGTACCCGCTCTGCGGAAGCAAGATCAAAGGCGTCGAGGGTAATCTGTTTTTTGCTGAAGAGGTCGGTGAGCAAGGTGCTTCCTTCTTTGGTGGCGGACAGACCCGTTACCAGGGTTTTCTTCTGTTCATCTCCGAATCCCGATATCCAGCGCTCAACGATCCGGCTGGCTGCGGCAGCGTCTGCCCTGCCCAGGATGTTCAGTGCTTCCAGCCGTAGGTTGAGATCCAACTGTTCATTCTCTGCCGCGCGGATAAATGTTTCGCGGTTGCCCCGCGGATCATTTTCCAGGGCTTTGAGCGCCAGCCTCAGCATTTCCTGAGTTTGATCGTCGCTGATCAAGGCGGCTACGGCGTGAGCCGACCCACCAATTTTTAGTCGCCCGATAGCATCCAGCGCAAGTTTCCGATCCGACTCCACCGTACTTTTCAGCAGGTGGCCCGCGGGTTGCTCCAGCAGCGACGATAGCTCCGGGGATTGGGTGAGCTGCTGATTTTTCAGCGCCAGGCCCACATAATGTGCTGCCTGGGAGGGGTCTGCAATAACGGGCTTGATCTTAGCATATACGGCCGGGTTTTTCAGCATCTGCGCGATCATGATAAAGCCGGATTCGTCCAGCCGGCTGATATTAGCGGAGGGCCATATATCCAGGAACATTTTTTCTTTCTGTTCGGTGGGCAAAGCCTGTATGGCCCACAGGCGGTTGGCGGCCGGCTGCTGGGCGCCGGTAGGCCCGTTGAGGTAGCTGAACAATTCTTTCGGGTATTCTTCCAGGGCTTTCCGCGCCAGGTAACGTTCAAAGCTGCGTTCGTAGGAGCCGCCCATCGTGTTCCCGGCGATCTCGGGTTTGCAGGCCTGCACCAGGATACCGATGATGCCCGCGTCTGCCTTGCCGAGCGCAGCGATCGTGCGGAGCACCTGCGCTCTCACCATCGGGTTGGTGTCTTCGATTAGCGGTTTGAGGGCGGTTGTCACGGCTGTGAGATTCAGGGAAAAGCTGGCAAGCGAACGTACGGCCTCGCGACGCAGGTTATGTTGTGGGCTTTCCAGCAGGGTGGCCATCAGTTTGGCGTCATAGTGTCTGATACCTTCCAGCGACCAGAGGGCAAGGATGCGGGAGACTTCGTCGAGCGAGGGGTTGCCGGCCAGTTTAACGATCGCTGAGGTCAGTCTACCGGTTTCTTTTGCCGGCCGGTCGGTGATCTGGTGCCAGGCGGCCCGTTTTGCCCAGAGAGAGGGCGATTGCAGGTATCCGGGAAGGTCTTTGGTCTTCACTTTTGTCAGATCCGGCACCGCGCGCGGCTGCTGGTTTGTGTGCCGTATCCGCCAGATACGGCCGTGCGTTTTATCGCGGTCGGGGTGACTGGTCGGTATTTCGTTATGAGAGATGATCTTGTTGTACCAGTCGGCCACATAGAGGCAGCCGTCGGGCCCGAACTCCATATTCACGGGGCGGAAAAACTTGTCTTCCGAGCTCAGCAGGTCCGGAAGGTGTTCGGCGCTCACCGTGCCATCAGGATTACGGACAATACGTACGGCATTAATCGTACTGGTGATAGGATTGGCCAGGAAAGCCACGTCTTTCCATTCGTCGGGAAAGGAGCCGGAGATATCGTCGGCAAAAGCAAGTCCCGATATACCGGTTCCGCCCACGCGGAACTTGTGCAGTTCCGGCATCCAGGGCTGGTATTCGCGCAGGCGTTCATTGCCGATACCTGGGTAGGCGGTGCCGGGCTCCATCGGCACGATCGAGTAGCCGAGATCGTTAGCTTCGGTGCCGTACCACTGGCCGTTATGGCGCAGTTGGAAACCCCAGATATTATTCAGGCCGGCATTGACCAGCTCCAGTTTGTCGCCGTCCAGTGAAAAGCGGGCAATCTTGCTGTAGTTCACCGGCAGCGTGGCGCCGCTCTTGAGGGAAGACACTTCACCCTTATTCAGTGCGCCCTGGCTGAAATGGATCCAGTCGCCCGGTCCCCTTATCAGCAGGTGGGCCATGGTGTGGGTATCGGTGAAGCCGAAGCCGGTGAGCAGGGGTACACGTTCGTCGGCCTTACCGTCTTTATCGGTATCGTTGAGAAAAAAAAGCTCGGATCCCTGGGCCACATAGGCCCCGTCTTTATAGGGCAGTATGCTCATGGGGATTGCCAGTCCGTCTGCCCACACCGACACCTGTGCCGGTTTGCCGCTGTACAGGTCGGACAGGATCAGCACTTTGTCGAGGCCTTTCGTTCTACCCTGGTAAAGGTCAAGCATACGTTTGAAAGCGGGATGGTTTTCGCGCGCCTCCTTATTATCCATTAATCGGAGCAGGTCCTGCCACTGTATATCCATCACCGGGTCGAGGGGATACATCTGGGCCGTTTGTGTCCAGAGCCTGCCGGCGTCATCAAAAGTGAGGTCTATTGGCTTGATCACTCCGTCTCGTTCGCTCGCCACGAGTTCCACTACAAATCCCGGGGGCAGCTTGAATCCCGCCAGCTCTCCTTCCGGCGACCGTACGGAGTCGGCCAGGGGAGAGGCCAGGTGGCCGGTTGGTGGGGCAGCAAAGAAGAAGAGGCCGGTCAATAGGGAAGAAACGCCTATAAGTACACTAAAAACAGCTTTCATCCTTTTAATTATGTGTGTCTGTTTGTCGCGATATATGACGAACTAAAGGGAATTGATGGTGATATCGCGCAATTCCAGTTTGGCGACCCCACCCCCATGCAATTGGAAGCCGATCACTCCTTTCTTGGGGATGGACGCGTCTTTCTCGGTATAATCGGCCACTTTCACGCCATTGATGTAGAGTTCGTGGTGATTTCCTTTCACGCGGACGATATAGCTGTTCCAGCCGTCCGATTTCAGTACGTGCCGCAGTGTGCGCAGGTCGCCTCCCACCAGTTTACCGCGGCGGTGCTCGTCATAGATATCGCCCCAGTAGCCATCGCCGATATCAGCCTGGTAGCCGGTAAGGTGGTTGTCCACCAGGATGGAGCGGTACTGGATGCCACTGTTGACAAACCCGGCTCCGCCGGAAAGGCGGAACAGGCAGCGCAGCTCAAAATCGCCATATTCCTTTTCTGTCTGCAGGAAAGTGTTGGCCTTCACCTGGGTTATGCCATCGCCGCCCACGATCACGCTGTCCACCACTTT
This sequence comes from uncultured Chitinophagaceae bacterium, assembly GCA_964624205.1. Lineage (GTDB taxonomy): Bacteria > Bacteroidota > Bacteroidia > Chitinophagales > Chitinophagaceae > Flavitalea. The sequence goes on along the minus strand of CAZUWX010000055.1, from coordinate 18,799 downwards.
CCAGAGCGATCTGTCTGCGGGATTGGAGGTTGTCCAGCCGGAAAGGTCTTTGCCGTTAAACAAGGGGGTGGCCTGCACCACAGATTCCTGGGCAGACAGGTGGCACAGATTCAGTAACAGAGCGAGAAGCAGTATACCGGGGTTAACCAATGCCTTCCGAAAAACGAGCAGCCTTATATTCAATCGTGAACACGCCATCATGAGTTGGTTTTTTGAGATCAGTGAATACTCTTTTTCTTGCGTGAATTTATGGGAATATTTGATAAGTCGATGGGAATAATGCTGTTTTCCTACCCCGTTACCCTACCCCAGAATTCTTCCACGTTTCCCATCCTTCCTGTCGCACGCACTACGCTAAAATAAAAAGAGGCCAACCAAAATTAATTTGGAGACCTCTTAATTTTTCCTCTAGGTAGGTTTATATTGGCCGTATAACTTATTGGTTGTCCTGGATATCGTGTTTATTTTGACGGCAAAGACGTTTGACCGGAGCAGACCGTTGTGGCGGGCACATGCTTACCTCATTAGTACATATGGCATATCTTATTCGTATCCGTTATGGCCGGTACCAGAAAGATATTTCGCTCATATGACTCTCGGGGCCGCCGTCCAGCACATGCAATACCCGTATACGAACAAATCGTACCCGTGGTGAGCCGGCAACCATATCCGCCTTCCACCCGGCTATGCCGTCATCATCCCGTTTTACCTCGGCCAGCAAAGTCCAGCCCTTCGCAATAGATTCATCCTTCCATCCGGCATCGGTGGAAGGGAGCGGAACCTCAGCTCCGGTGGTGTCTGCAATACCCCACACTTCGAATTCATCAGGATTAGCGGTGCCACCGTCCATGCCCCATTGTTCCAGGCTAACTAACCCATACGCCTGACCCAAATCAATGGTAAAGGTATGCGGTATATAAGCCCCATCGGTTTGATACACCTGGGGGAAGCCACCCGGCGTTCCATTCCACATCCAGGATAAGTCTGTGCCATAAGCATTCACCACCGCATCATTGGGCAGAAGCGCCTCTTTCCACTGGCTTTTTTCTACCTGTATACTCGTGATCAGGTTCGCTACCGCTATACTATCGTAGCCGGACACCGTAAAAGTATCCAGGGAATTATGCGTGGGTTTATAAGACGACCGGGAATAAATAGCTGAACCCTCCTTCCAGTCGGGAAGGAGCAGCTGGGTGTTATCGGGTTCCAGGTAGACGGTATTAATCTGGTCCTGCTTATCGGTGTACTTTACTTCGGTGATAACATTCACCGTGTCCGGAGCGTACCAGATCGTCATCAGCGATCCGCTGTACATCAGCACAAACATCTCCGGCAATCTGTTCAGCTTCGCCGACCGGTACACATCACCATACACCCGAACCGGAATATTGGTCTTCACCGACGAATGCCCCAGCTCATTAAAACTGGAAACCGCAAAATCGTACAGACCCTCCGGCAGATCTTCAATGATATGCTCAACACGGGTAACTCCCGATACCATATTAACGGCCAGCTCAGTCGAATCGGCCGTTCCGTCGGGGTTGGTCCAGTTAATTTTGCATCCGGTGATCAAAGGATCCGACAAGAGTACCCAGTTGAGCTGGGCACGGTTCTTCCCGGAAAATCCTATCAGGGAATCTATCTTGCCGGTATGTACCGGAGCACCCTCTTTAATAAACTCGCGGTAGCTGCTGTCCATCTTGCTGCAGGAAGCCAGCCAAAGAAAACCGGCAACAGCGATGACATCGCGAAATATGTTGAATGTTTTATCTCTTTTCATCAGTATATTTTTTGTTTTCAGTGGTCTGATGGAACTTACTATCTATTGTTTATGCCAAAAAGATATTTCGCTCAGCGTGCTATTCACCGTATTCAGCACATTTTTCAGTACCCTGATACGGATATAACGAACGGGCGGGGCATCGGCTATAATTCTGGCTTCAACACGGGCCACGCCATCATCGCTCCTATCAATAGTAGTAAGCAGCGTCCAGCCCTTTGCCACAGATTCATCGGACCAGCCGGCATCGCCAGGCGGCAAGGTAGTTGCGGCGCCGGTGATATCTGCAATACCCCATACTTCGAGTTGAGCAGGATTATGACCGACATAGTCTGATCGCCCCCATTCGGCGAATCTTAACAGTTTATCGTATACCCTCCCCAGATCGATGGAGAAATGATGAGGCAGGCTGGCATCTACAGAATGAGCAATATTGGGGTAACCAGCAGGCTGTCCATCCCACATCCGGCGAAAGTCTGTACCATAAGCACTCATAGCAACATCGTTAGGGAGATACAGTTCCGTCCAGAGGCTTTTATCTGTCTCAACGCCCGGATCGATGGGTGTCAACGTAACATATAACGTATCGGAAACAGTACCCCAGCTGTCGGATATAAAAAACCCGAACTGCTGTTCTACCGGTTTAAAACCTGTTACAATAAAAGAATCCGATGCAAGCGATGTTGCATAAGCGTACATACCCTTCATCTCACCGGAGATGGAATCACTCGCAAGAACGTTCAACAGAATCGGTTTCCCCGCATCATTCGAAAGTGTCACTTTAACTCCCCCCAAAACGGGTGTCACAGCGAGCGTCTGAAATACATCTATCACCGGTGAAGGAAGAGGACGTATCGTCACCAGAATGGGCGCAGACCGCTGCTGCCCCGCATTGACCGAGTAGACCTTTATCTCGTGCGACAGCGTGTCGCCAAAACCTTCCAGCAAGAGGGTGTCGCTAAAAGCAGACGCCTTAACAGACCGTTCGACATCGTTATAGCTCCAGACTGCCTCCACATACCGGACGCTGCCATCCTGGGGTAACATGTACGTTAATTGAGCACCGCCTTTAATATTTACCACTTCCACCTTGGATACAGGGGAAGGAGGCGGATAGTCGCCGGGCAGGGGTTGGTTTATTTCTCTCTTGCAGGCATATGCTCCCATTAATAGAACGCAGGCCAGCCCCATATATAATTTAGAATTGAACATAATTTTAATTTTTTTAATGAGTCAGGTTTTACCAGCCCGGGTTCTGCACCAGGTTCAGATTGATCTCCAGGTCCAGTTCCCGGATCGGCCAGAGATAATCACGCTTCATAAATGTGCGGTTAAACAGCGTTACCACACGATAATATGCAGCCGGGTCCTCCTTGGTTCCATCCCATCCCTGGATGGGCTCATTCATTGCCTGCTCCGCTTCTTTCCACCGCCGGAGATCCCAGAACCGTTGTTCGAAGACCAGTTCCACCTCACGTTCGCGATGAATGATCCTACGTAATCCATCCTTGGTAGTATGCTCTGAAGGACTGTTGGAGTAATTGGTCCAGGCGTCTTCTACCGTAGGTATTCCCGCTCTCTCCCTCACCAGGTTGATCCACTCATATACTTCAGCGCCCGGGCCATTCGTTTCGTTCAGTGCCTCTGCATACAACAGGTAGAGATCCGCCATCCGCATATTGGGCCAGGGATAGTTAACCGTAGTGCGGCTGCTGCCCCCAGTCATGATATTTTCATATGCCACAAACTTTTTGGGAAAGTAGCCGGTGTAATTCTCCATCTGGATACCCTTTGAAGAATATTGATTAGCTCTTGCTTCATAGTGCCAGCAGGTGCTGTCCACAAAATTGCCCGCTCCGTACAAAACACCGCCATCGAAACCCAGCGCGGCATAAAAGCGCGGCTCCCGGTCGAAGTTTAGCCGGGCCGTTGTGTAGCCGGGCGCTATCTTGAACCGATCCTCGTAGGAGGCTGTTCGCAAGGTGGCTATATTATTAAAATCCAGGGTCTTGTCGCGGTCGATAGGAAGCCCGTTACCGGTATAGAACATCTTGGCGATCTTCAGCGGCACCATCAGTGCCGAACGGCTATAACCGCTGGCGCTGGCTGTCGTGCCATTATACGGATAGGATGAAAATTCCTGCAGTACGGAAGTGGGCCCCCGCATGTATCCCCAGACCATCTCCTGGTTCCACTTGCTGGTGATAGCAGTGCGCAGGTCCATACGCGTTTTCATCTCGGGGTTCAGCTCCGATACACTGGTGGCGGGAGCAAACTCGTTGAGTTTCATCCCAACCGAATGGGCAGCATCAATGGCGGCTTTAGCAGCTTCTGCTGCTTTCACCCATTTCTGTGGATCATGGGTTGAATTGAACAGTTGTTGGCCGGATTTGTCTTTAAAACCGGCATAATCCGGATTACCGTTAAAAAGGGGGCTGGCGGCTTCTGTCAGGATACGCGCTTTGATGGCGAGGGCGATCGGGCGGGTTACCCTTCCCATTTGCTCAGCGGGATTAGGAAGGATATCCGGTAAGTTTGTGGCGGCCGAATCGAGCAGCCCAATAATATATGCAAAACACTCGTCTACCGGACGGCGGGGCAGTTGGGCATCATCCACACTCGTCGAAACCGACAGATTTTCCTCCACGATCGGGATGGGGCCATACCGCCGCAAAAGCTGCCAGTGAAAATAAGCTTTCAGGAACTGTACCTCTCCGATCCATTGTTTTTTACGCAAAGGCTCCATGGGGGTGAGCCCTATATTGTCCAGGAATGTGTTACAGTGCCGGATACCCACAAAAAATAACGGATCCGAATTGCTCCAGGGATTATCCGGCGGGTTTACAACATTCTGCTCTCCCCGCGCAATCCGCCAGAGCCAGCCTATCTGGAACAGGATATCGCCGTTAGTAGAGTGATCGGGTACCCACAGTTCGTCGCCACCCAGCAGCGCCGGGCCGCTGCGCAGGTTGCCGCCCTGGGGTACAAAAGAATAGCAGGTGAATAACACCTTCTTTGCCACTTCGCTGGTACGGAACGCATAGTCCAGCGTGGGGACGTTATCGGGAACTACATCAAGGTATTTTTTGCAGGAGGAAATGCAAACAATTCCCGCTATAATAAAAACAAGCTGTTTTAATTTCATGTCAAACACGTTTAGATGAACACTCGGTGATCAAAAGTTGGTAGTGAAGCCCAAATTGAGGGTACGTTGCAGGGGATACCCCAGCCCGTTTCCAGCCATCTCCACGTCCCAGAGATCAAAGTGGCTCAGGAGGAACAGATTGCTGGCAGTCAGATAAATGCGCACATCGTTCATACGCCACTTCTCCATAAGCCTTTTGGAGAGTGAATAGCCTAACTCAACCTGTTTCAGCCGCAGGAAAGTGCCGTTACGCATAAACCAGGTGCTGTTCTGCGCATTATTATTGGTAAGCGTAGGGCTCAGTCTCGGCCACAAAGCATAAGGGTTCTGGGTATCGGGGGACCAGTGATCATCGGCATAGGCTTTCAGCAGTTGAGTGCTTGCCTGGAACGGAGCGGTAGCCGCTGCATCGATCCAGAAAGAACTCCTGCCTGCTCCCTGGAAGAAAAAGGAGAGATCAAATCTTTTATAGCCTGCTGAAATACCAAAACCGTAAACAATTTCAGGATCTGTAGGAAAGCCTATCGGCACCTTGTCCCTATCCGTGATCTCGCCATCGCCGTTCACATCCACATACTTAATATCACCGGGACCATATTCACCGAAGTTCTGACGAGGTGAGTTATACACTTCCTTGTCGTCAATAAACAGGCGTTCGGCAATAAAACCCCATTGTTGTGCAATGGGCTGGCCGACGTGAGATAACCAGGGCGACTCAACGTATTTCGGCTCTTCATAAATATTATATTCATTATGAGCATATGTAAAATTGAACCGGCCCTGCAACCAGAAATCGGGGCTGAACACTCTTGTATAATCAATGGATCCGTCTATCCCTTCATTAGTGGCGCCGCCCACGTTGCCGAGCGGGATCGCAGATTGCCGCAATCCCATATTAGCGGGAACACTGGTCCTCTCCATTAAAATATGGGTGCGCTCTTCACGGAAATAATCAGCCTCTACGCTAAATCCTCTTCCGATCTTCATTTCCAGCCCCACGTTTGTCTTTCTCGCAACTTCCCAGGTGGCGCCCGGGTTGGCATAACGGATCACATCTATACCGGGAAATCCATAGTCCAGGTTGGTGCCAAATGCACCTGTTTTGCCGGTCGCATTCAGGTTAACATTTGACAGGTAAAAAAACCGGTCGCTCGGGCTGCTGATCGCATCATTGCCCACCAGTCCGTAGGTAGCCCTCAGCTTCATCTGTCCGATCACCGGCCGGATATTATCCCAAAAGCCTTCTTTCGACACATTCCAGCTTGCGCCGATGGAAGGAAAAAATCCCCAGCGGTGATTCTGGGCAAATGCTTCTGAACCATTGTAGCCGAAAACAAATTCCATATTATACCGTTGGTCATAGGAATAGGTTGCTCTTCCCGATACGCCTACATTGTGGAAAGGCAGTGAGGTGATCAGGTCGACAAACTCCCCCGAGGAGCGGTTCTCGAACTGATAAACCAGCGCACTGCTAATGGAATGCCTGTCCCGGATCATCTTTTTATAGTTCAGCTGGGCCTGAAGATATACGCCTGTGGAAACGAGCTTGGTACCGCCCGGATAGTCCAGGTACTCGGTGCCGGTAGTGGAATTGATCTCGTGCAGGGTATATTCACCGGTTCTTCCGTTGTAGGTATCGATCTTATAATAGAAGGGATTATAGGCGCGGGTCACATCATAATAAGAGTATCGGTTGGTGTAGGCCATGCCCGTAAAATTCAACCCTTCCGTAATAAGAGAGAGATCCTGCTGAAGCTCCAGATGTGCTTTGGTAGTAGTTTTTGAATAGCTCTTATAACCCTTCACCATATTGGCATAGGGGTTATTATACTGGCCGTTATCGGCATTGCCGAACAGCACATGGTGCACCAGCGAATAAGCCGAATCCGGCTGATAATATGGTGGGAAAAGCACCGGGCTGGCGTGCATAACTTCATTATAAACAGTGTTGCCGCCAGCGATCGGACCTACATAATCCTCGAAAACTCCCGTTACCCGCAGCGTCAGCAGGGTAGTTTTACTCAGGTTGACGTCAACATTTGAGCGTACGGAATAGGTCTTCAGGTTGATATTATTGTTGAAATTATTCATCGTCGGCACTTTGAGCACCCCGTTATCCTGGGTGAAAGAGCCGGAGATATAATAGCGCGACACCGCTCCACCCCCATTCACACTCACATCGGCACGCTGATTGAGTGTGTGGGATTTAAAAAGCGTATTTCTCCAATCGACCGACGGGTATATATAGGAGTCCGCACCCGGAACAGTATTATTGATCTTGTCTACCGAATAGGGCAGCGGGGCCATCGGGTTGCGGCCGCTTGTCGCTTTGTTGGCCAGCTTCATATAGGTGACGGGGTCAGCCAGCTCAACATTCTGCGTAGGGAAGGAAGCATTGGTTTCCACCCTGGCAAAGTATTTCGCTTTCCCCTCCTTACCCTGCTTGGTGGTGATCAGTATCACACCATTAGCAGCGCGGCTGCCATACAATGCCGTTGAAGTGGCGTCCTTGAGGATGGAGAAGCTGGCAATATCATCTGTACGAAGTCGTATAAGATCATCATTTTTTGCTTCTACCCCATCGATCAGGATTAGCGGCCCTTTATTATAGCCGAAAGTGGTTACCCCCCGGATAAAGAATGCTGCATCGTCAGCACCCGGCTCCCCACTCCGCTGGTAAGCGATCATGCCAGCCACGCGTCCCGCCAGCGCGGTAGTGAGATTGCTCGACGGCACCTTCAGATCACCGGGATTGACAGTGGTAATGGCTCCTACCACGTCTTCTTTTTTCTGCTTGCCGAAAGCCACCACTACTACTTCGCCAAGGTCATTCTCAGCCGGTACCATTATAACATCGATAGACTTCCGCCCGTTGACCGTTATCTCCTGCTCTGCATAGCCGACCATGCTGAAGACCAGCGTTGCGTTTTCCGGCACCACCAGTACATACCGGCCGTTAATATCCGTGGTCGTACCGATCGTTCCCTTCTGGCTGTTTTTAACAGACACGCTCACACCGGCAAAAGGATTGCCGGCCCCATCGGTAACCAGCCCCGTTACCTCAACGTCGTTATTTGCGATCTCAACCTGTCTGTCGACTGGCCTCCGCGGGTAGGCGGTTAACACCACCAGATTATTATTACTTACTTTATAAGATATATCGGTACCCCGCAGGATATGCCGCATTACTTTATTGAGTGGCGCATTCTCTACATGGATAGAAACACTCTTATTTTCGAATACCGGGTTATCGTTGTACAGGAACCGATACGACGATGCTTTCTCGATCTGGTCCAGTACATTCCGCAACGGCGCCTTTTCCACCGAAACGGAAATGTTCTGACTGAACGCCAATACCCCCAGGTGCAGGCACAGCGTGGTCGTAACAAGCAGAGATATCCTCATAAGTAAACGCATTTTGGGAACACGCCGGAGCCATCGCTCCGCACAGCGGGTTTTGGATAAATTCATACATTTGTAATGTTAAGTTGATCAATAGGAACCGGTTACAGCCGGTTCCGGGTTTACTTGCCGGAGGATGTTACAGCATCCTCCTTTTTGTTTTAGTTATTGGTTATTCAATCGACTCAGGTTTTGTGAACAATCTATTTGCTTATGGAAACGATTTGATTGGCTATCTCATATTTAAAAGGAACTGAAGCCTGAAGAGCGTCCAGCGCTTCGGATAAGGTCTCTGATGAAAAGGAGCCGGTGAAGATCAGATCGCTCACTTCCCGGTCTATAAAATCAATGTGCACGTCGTAACGGCGCTCCATCCTCCTGGCCAGCGCCCTGAAGGTTTCTGAACGGAATACCAGCCTGTTTTCCAGCCAGGCCGTTTCCGCATAGCTGCTGTCAACGGGATTGGGTTCCATCCTGGCGAGTGAGATCGTTTCGCTGGGTACTATCTTCTCTTTCATCGCCGCAGGCGAGTCCGGGATATTTTCTTTTTTGTTCACGACAATCTTTTCGCGGGGACGTAGTAGTATTTTTCTCTCCGGGTCCCTGCTGGAAACCAGTTCTATAGATCCCGTCAGCAACGAGGTCTCAATCGTTTCGTCGTCAGGATAAGCTCTTACATTGAAAGTAGTCCCTTTTACCCTTATCTCGACCGTTCCCGCGTACACCACTAACGGCATCCCCTCTTTTTTGGCGATGTCAAAAAAAGCTTCTCCGGTCAGGTGTATCTCTCTTGAGCGGACACCGAATTCCTTATTGTAGGTTAGCCAACTGCCCGCATTCAGCACCACCATAGACCCGTCAGGCAGGTTGATCGTGGTCTTTGAGCCGGGATCGGTGTGGATCTTATTGACACTGTCGGTCCCGTATTCCGGCTGGCGGTTAAAGGGCAATAATAATAATATGCAGCAGACCGCTGCGGCGGAAAGGGAAACGAGCCACCATACGCGGTTGCGGCGACGACCTCCTGCCTGGTACAGCTCGTCGTCATACGTTTCATCCTGGTTTGCTTCTTCAGCATATATTTTTCTCGGGTGTATTTCCCCCGGATACGACTCTCCCGAATGTGTTTCTGCCGGTTCCTTGGCAAATTCGCCATCGCCGGCACCGATAGCCCGCCGGATGGCAAGCAGGCTCCGCTTCCTGGCCTGATCATCCGCTACACGTTTGAACTTCAACTCTTCAAATACCGCCAGGATCTCGTCCATCTGAAAAGCCCCGCTGTGGTCTCTCAACAACGCGTTGAGCTCTTCCAACTCCTCTCCGGAAATCTCGCCGTTGATCTTTTTAGTAAATAATTCCCAAAGTCTGTCGATAGACATGTAATAGTTCTCCTTAGAGATAAGGAGTTATATCCGGATAACACACCCCTAAACCGTTATAAAAAAAAGTTCAGCGTTGTTTAATAGGTATGTAAAGGAATGCTGCTACTCAGTTTTTTGAAGGCTATGCTCATCTGCGCCTCAACAGTTTTAACGGATATGTCCAATATTTCGGCCACTTCCCGGTATTTCAGGCCATTTTCCTTCACCAGCATAAAGATCAGCTTACAGCGGGCGGGCAGCTCGCTGATGGCAACGTTGATCCGGGAGATCATTTCGGAGGAGATCAGGATATCTTCGGGATTTCGCTCCAGTATGAGATCGAAATCCGGTAAACCGCTTATTTCCTGCCCCATCTTCTTTTGGGCCCGGAGGTGTGTAAAGGCCCGGTTCCGGGCGGAGATAAAAAGGTAAACTTCAGGATTTTCGACAACCCCCAATCGGTGGCGTCCCTGCCAGAGCTGTATAAAAACGTCGCTGGTAAGCTCCTCCGCCACCTCTTTTTTCTCCACGATGGAGTAGATCAGCCGGTGCAGGGGGGTAAAAAAAACCTCGTGTAGTTCCCAGAGCGCAGCCTGACTATTGTCTTCGGCCATACGATGGAACAGTAGGCCCGTGTTCGTTTTTTTTCTCATAAACAACAATCGTCGTGGATAGCAAAACAGCAGGTTATGTTGACAGCCACCCGAACGTATGTACCATTTCAGTATCTCCGCAATATACTATAATAAATATTTGCCCGCTTCAGTTTTATAAAGGAGCTACTCGCTGAACGTCAACCCTCTGGTCATTATTCTCGTTATTGTGATAGAAGGAGAAGCGGTATGGGGTATCGGCAGCATGATCCTGGCTATCCCTCTCACGGGCATTGTAAAGCTCATCTGCAACCATGTAGGGCCGCTGCAGCCATACGGATTTCTGATTGGCCAGGAGAAAAAAAAGCTGGCAGACAAGCTGAAACGGCGTCGGCGCAAAATAACAGCGCAATAAGACACCATGCAGTGTTTGCGGTTTTGCGGACCGGATTATTAAAGTACCTTAGAATCTGTAAAATCACAATACCACGCCCATTGAAAAACAAAATTCTATCGGATGAACCTAAAGGTTGAAAGACTCAAAATAAAACTGAACCCGGATTTCAAAAAAACCATCCCCAGATTTTTCAACACGGGAGACACACGATCGCTGGCCCTTATCAAAAAGATTATGGAAATCCCGGACGTTGAAACGAGCCGGCAATTGCAACAATTACGAAAGGAATTCTCGGGCCACTACCGTAGTATCGATGCGGTGCTGATGAAACATTACAGGCTGATCGAACATTTGATCGACAAATCAGCCGGTTCTGCCCCGTCGGAAGACAGAAAGTTGCTGATTGGCGCCTACTTCACCATGGAATATGCATTTGAGGCGGCCGCACTTTTTAACCCCTCAGTGGTTGAAGCACCCGACCAGACCGGCGCAGGGCCGGGTGAAACGAATATCATCGTGAGTTTCAGGGCAACCGGCGAAAGTCATATCTCTTCCCTGATCTTCAAAAAGGGGAAACTGGATAAAAATGGGATGGTGCACCTCGAGCCCGACGGACCTTTTACGGAAACCGGGGAGGTATCACAACAGCGGATCGACAACAAAACTGCCTTCGGCGACCTGCTCAACCAAATGGACCTGCCGGAAGACATCCGCCCGAATATCCTCAGCCAACTGAATGAACCTTTCACCTATAAAGAGATAGAAACAGCGATCAAGAACGTACTGGTAGACGCAGAGCCGTCTATCAACGGCAGCAATATCCGGTACGAGATCCTGACAGCAGCCAACACCAGCTATGAGTTAAGCTTCCCCGAGCACTCCCAACTGTCGGAGCGCGTCATCTTCCCGGTAACCATAACCGAAAAGAACGGCATTGAAGATGCTCGTTTCGTGAAATTCACGAAAGAGAATGGCGAAAACACTTACCTCGCTTCCTACACCGCATACGACGGCTCGTTTATTCTGCCTCACCTGATCGAAACAGTAGATTTTTGCCATTTCAAGATGTCGCCCCTGCACGGGAAGGCAGCCATTAATAAAAACCTGGCCCTGTTCCCCCGAAAGGTCGGGGGACGCTACGTGATGATCTCACGTATTGACGGCGTCAATAATTATATCATGTTTTCGGAAGATCTGTACCAGTGGGATACCGCGTGGTTATGGCAACAACCCAAATACCCCTGGGAATTTGTACAGATCGGAAACGCAGGCTCCCCCATTGAAACTTCCGAGGGCTGGCTGGTGATCACGCATGGCGTCGGCCCCATGCGGAAATACTGTCTGGGAGCCAGCTTATTCGACCTCGACGATCCCCGAAAAGAGCTGGGGCGACTGAAAGAACCGTTACTGGTGCCGGTTGAGCACGAGCGGCACGGATACGTTCCGAACGTGGTTTACTCCTGCGGTTCAATGGTGCACGATGATCATCTGATCATTCCCTATGCCGTTTCTGATTATGCTTCGTCCTTTGCCCGGGTTTCGCTACACGAACTGTTGCAACGGATCAGGCGGGAATCGGATTCCGCAACATGACCACCTGCTCGTACAACCGAAGATAATGCTGCGCCATCGTATGACGGCCGAATTTTGAAAGAGCATGTGCCCTGCACGCTACTCTGCTGATATTCCCGATCTCCTCTACGGCAGCGGCAGCTCCCTCCACATCGTTCACCAGGAAACCAGTTGTCTTGTCCAGGATAAGTTCCTCCATAGCTCCTCTTTTAAAAGCGATCACCGGGGTGCCACACATCATCGCCTCCGCCACGCTGAGCCCGAACGGCTCATCAAAGCTGATGGGGTGTAACAGGGCTGCAGCCTTCCCCAGGAGCTTGTTGCGCTCTTCCGGACCTACATTCCCCTTGTACACCACCGCGTCTCCGTCAATATAAGGCAGCACTTTTTCTTCGTAGTAAGCGGCGTCCTGGATCAGCCCGCAGATGACAAGCTGCCGTCCGGTCTGCGCTGCTATGCGGATAGCCTCGTGTGCGCCCTTGTGCGGATGGATGCGTCCAAAATATAAAAGGTAACCCCCGTCTCCCCTACCCGGTGAAAATTGCCGCTCGTCGATGCCATTGTAAACGGTATCGAGATATTTCAGCTCCGGAGCCCGGTCGCTCTTACTGATCGACACATAATGTGTGTCGGCATTGTACTTTTTATACACAGGAAGAATGTCTTTAGACGAAAAGCCATGTATGGTGGTGATCACCGGTGTCCGGATCAGGCGCGCATAACTAAGGGGGAGAAAATCAAAGTGATTATGAATAATATCAAAATCCGCCGCCTGTTCCATAAGATGGGAAATATGCATACATTCCCACACTTTCATATCGGCGGGGTACTCGCCCACCGGCCGGGGGCAGACCCACCGCAACTTCGCCCGGGTGACCGAATCGCCGGTGGCAAACAGGGTCACGTTCTCACCGGCTTCAACCAGACTTTCGGTGAGCACAGAAGCCACCTGTTCCCAGGGGCCATAGTTCCTGGGAGGCGTTCTCCAGGTGATGGGGGCAAGAATTGCTATTTTCAAACTGATGTGTATTGTTTTTGGGTTATCGCTGTCACGGTTATTCCGCTGTGTGCAACTCGCCGGTCAGCTCAACTTGTTCTTCCAGAACGGTCTCTACCGCCATATGGGATATCCAGTAAGCGAGGGTGCTCTCCGCCCCCTGGTTGAAGTTGACACCTTCTTTGTGCAAGCCGTCGGAACATCCCCCTGTAAGGGGATCATAGAGCGACTGGCCGAGATCGTTCGCTCCCAGGAACCAGCAATAACTTCTGTACATATTCCGCTTCCATTCCTCACTGCCCGTTAGCTGGTAGGCAAGCCGGTAATACAGTACCATCGCCATCACGTCGATACCCTGTTGATCGAACTGTGCCATCGCGCCTCCTTTTTTATACCATCCCAGATTACCCACGGGACGCAGTACGCCGCTGGCAAATACGCGCGACTCCAGGAATCCGAAAGTGTTCATCGCCACCCTGCGGTAGGTTTCATCGCCACAGATCTCATAAGCATGCAGCAGGGCAAGGGGGAGCATCGCATTGTCGTAGGTCATCACCGGCTCAAACCATTGCCATCCTTTCTCGCTGTTCGCCGTATAGCTGTCGACCAGTTTATCGGCGAGCATGATCACCCGGTTCTTTTTCAGATCGTCGGGATACCGGAACTTGATGTACTGGCAGATCCCGATGATGGAATTGGCGATACCTCTCAGCGAAACGAGCCGTTCGGTATGCGGATATGCCGCGGCGAATATCTCGGCGCCCATTCTGACCGACATCTCGTGGCAGCCTTCATGAAGCAGGTAGCCGAGCGCCATCAGGGTTCTGCCAAAGGAATCTTCGGAGCCCCGGTCTTCCGGACAAACTTTGGTGTAGCTCATAAAATTCCGGAAATATCCGTCGTCCGTCTGCATATAATGCACAAAGCTGAGATACACCGGCAACAGCCGCCGGGCAACGGGGTCCTTTTTATAACGGCAGGCCCATACCGTCAACAATAAGGCCCGCGCATTGTCGTCCAGACAATACCCCTCCTTTCTGTTTGGGATATCAAAAACAGCATGTTGGATCATACCGGTGTCGTCAGTGAGATTGCTGATATGCGCGAAATTAAATTCCGGAAGATCCGCTTTCTCCAGGTTTTCCGGTGAAGGATAAACCATGATTCCGTCTGTATGCATAATAAAGAAATTATTTACTCAAAACCTGACCGGAAGAAGACTCCGAAGCACGAGCCGGCCAACCCAGTATCTCATAAAATAAAGCAATATGCTTTTCGGACACTTTATCCCATGTTGAATTCCTCGTTTTCAAAAACGCGTTGAATCCCATCCTTTTTCTCAGCCGGTCATTTTCCAGGAGCATTATTGCATGCTTAGCAAGTTGTTTTTCATCGCCCCCGTCGATAATCCCCGTGTGTTCGTCGAGCATTTCCGTTGCCAGCACAAAGGAGTTGGAGATGATCGCGCAGCCGGCGCTCATGGCGTAGAGAAATGTTCCGCTCACTGCCTGGTACGGGTCCTTCGAAGTGAACAGGTAGATATCTGTCAACCCCAGGTATTCCATCAGCTTTTGGGTCGGGACGTACTCATTTACCAGCCGGACATTCCGGCCAAGCTGATTATCGTCGATCAGTTGCTGCAGGTATTCGCGGTATTTTTCTCCTTCCCGCTGAAGCAGATTCGGATGTGTCAGTCCCACTACCACGTACACGGCATCGGGAAAACGGGCGCTTACATCTTTCATGGCCAGGATACCTTTCTCAATTCCTTTATTCGGACTCAACAAACCAAAAGTAGTTAGCACCTTTTTGTTTGAAAGACCGTACCGCTGTTTCAAGGTGGCAGGATTTTCCGTGCTGCACTGGTGCAGGCCGTGTGGAATAATGGTGATCTTATCTGTAGGGATGCTATAGTCGCCCTGCAGCAGCCGTGCGGAATTCCGCGTCATCACGATCACCTGCTCTGCCAGCAGCGCAATGGTGCCCACTATCCGTTGCCGCTTGGCGTCGGGTGAAGGCAGCACGGTGTGGAACCGGATCACAAAGGGTTTTTCCAGCATCGAGAGAAACCCAAGCAGGTACTCTCCCATTTCGCCGCCGAAAAGCCCGAATTCGTGTTCAATGCAAACAAGCCTTATGGCCGGGTCGTTGTTGATGGTGTCCGCCGCTGCAATGCAGGACTCCGAACTATATCCGTCCATCACCATGCCCACTACCGGATCGTACGGTGTGGCATTGGCAGGGTTATCCAGTGCGCAGACGCGGATGGAAAAAGCCGGGTCGACCTGCTGATTCACTGCGGTGATAAGGTCTTCCGTAAAACTTGCAATACCACATTTCACCGGGGGGAAGGTGCTGATATACAAAATCACCGACTGAGGATTTAATCCATTCATAATATTGTTGATTTTAACAGTAAAAAATAGCGACCCCTTTCGGAGTAAACAATAAGAACCCTGCCCAGGGCGACCGACGCCTATCCCGTGCAAACAGAACCCGAAACGCAGTATGCCTGCATCCGATGGAAAGCAATAAAAATCGGGTGAGCTGCAAATATACGCCTTTTATTCCGCTTTCCCAGCCTGGGGTATCATTACGCACGGCAGGGTTGCCCGTCATCATCCTTATCGTCAACGATATGTAAGTAAGAAAATCGTGCCCGGCGCAAAAAGACGCCCGCGACGGTGAGGCCAGCGATTGACTGCCGTATTTCCCCCAATACAATAAAAAAACCGGAGTGATCACAGCAGAAAAATAGTCCCGGATTTTCCCCATTTTGCGTGGGAGAAACACGGCAATGATATGCGGGGTCGACAACCACAAAAAACCACTCACCGCCTGCCGCTGCAGTGAAGTCTGCGTGCTGACCCAGCTCCACAACTTTAATAAAATAAATAATGGGCCTTCCCTATATTTGCATCCCCTTGGAACCAGCGCGGGAAAAAGTCCGGTTAGCCTCCCGTATAATGCAAGACCGTTAAAAAGTTTATTCAACCTGAACAGGCCTGCCGCACCCAGCAGCACAATCTTTATGAAACGGAGCATGAAACAGCAGATACCTTCTTTTACGGGTAAACAAAAGCTGGTGATATTCATTCTGGCCATGACCCAGTTCACTGTGATACTGGACTTCATGGTGATGTCGCCTCTGGGCGATTTTATTATGAAATCCCTCTCTATCAAACCCTCCGGGTTCGGGATCGCAGTTTCGGCCTACGCCTTCAGCGCGGGTATTTCCGGGTTGCTGACGGCGGGCTTTGCCGACCGGTTCGACCGGAAAAAACTGCTGTTATTTTTTTATAGCGGCTTTATTATCGGAACCATTTTCTGCGGCCTCGCCCAATCCTATCATCAACTGGTGGCCGCCCGGGTGATCACCGGCCTGTTCGGGGGTGTTATCGGTTCTATTTCCCTGGCTATCATCACCGACCTTTTTACCCTGCAGCAGCGGGGTCGCGTGATGGGTTTTGTACAGATGGGATTTGGTGCCAGCCAGGTGCTGGGTGTTCCTATCGGCCTTTATCTGGCCACCCGCTGGGATTGGGAAGCGCCCTTTCTGCTGGTAGCGGGCCTGGCCATCGCGATCGCCCTGCTGATCTGGATCAAACTACAACCGGTAAATGCACACCTGGCTGTGCAGCACGATAAATCTGCGCTAAAACATCTCTGGCATACGGTGGCCAATCGCAACTACCGCATCGGCTTCAGCGCCACAGCGTTGCTGGCGATCGGCGGATTCATGATGTTTCCTTTCGGAAGCGCCTTCGCCATCAACAACCTCATGGTAAGCGCCGAACAATTGCCCGTGTTGTTTTTTGTATCCGGACTCAGTTCGTTAACCATCATGCCTATTGTGGGCCGGCTGAGCGACCGTATCAGCAAAATAAAAATATTCGCGGTGGCGTCCGTTTGGCTGATGCTGATCGTGGTGATCTACACCCATCTCTCTGCGACCTCCTTCCTGGCAGTGGTGATCCTGAACATTCTATTGATGATCGGGATCATGAGCAGAATGGTTCCCTCTACCGCGCTGGTCAGCGCCGTCCCCAACGCGAAAGACCGCGGTGCATTCATGAGCATCAATGCGTCCATGCAGCAGATCGCCGGCGGCATCGCCGCAGCAATCGCCGGTATGATCGTGATCCAGGAAGACAAAACCAGTCCCCTGCAGCATTACGACACCGTGGGATGGGTGGTGGTAGCAATCACCTCGCTCAGCATTTATTTACTGTATCGGGTAAGTAAAATGGTAACGCCAAAGAACGGCATGCAAGATCCGGAAGGATAACGGAACCAGGCAATGCCCCGCATGTATATATGAACCCTATGCGGATAGGCTTTTAATCTCCTTTAAAGAAACGATCTTATAGTCCGTCCTAAATGTAAAAAAAGAAACGATCATTGCCTTTGCCAACCGGTTTGTTGGCAAGGGCTCATAGCCCCTGAATATCCCGACCGCATTTAGCATTTTAAGCAATCTCATACCCACTTTCTCTCCCTTTCTATCCGTACCGGGCCGGTCGATACCTCCGGGATGCAGTACTACAAATTGTTTGAAACTCAGTTTACGGATATTGTTCTCAAGTGTCCCTTTCATCTTATTATAGAAGAAAAAGGAGTTGGCATTTGCCCCGAAAGCCGAAATGAGGACAAAAGCTTCCACTCCATTCTTCTTGGCTACCGAAGCAAACTCGAGTTGGTAATCATGGTCGACCCGCCACTGCGCTTCTTTGCTTCCGGCATCTTTCAGTGTGGTGCCGAGACAGGAGAATGCCACATCGCCCTGAATAATAGCTGTGTAGTCACCAAACTTTTCGAAATCAACCACTACTTCTTTAAGTTTCGCCTGCTCACCAAAATACGGCCTGCGAACCAATACCACGATCTCCTCAAACCTGGGATCATCCAATAGTTGTTTTACCAGCTCTTTTCCGGTGGCACCCGTGCCTCCGATTACGATGGCTTTCATCTACGGAAGGTAGGTTAAAAAAATAACACATCCGCGACCAGCGGCGGCCTTAAACACGGCTGCGGAAGTTGTTCCAACTTTCGAAAATGTTCGGGTGGTAGATTGCAGATGATGGCCAGCGATTCCTTGAAAAATTGCCTACTTCTTTTTTTCCTTAGCATCCGACTGACGCTCATGGCGCACAAACTGAAAAAACAGAATCAGCAATGCAACAAGCATTATACCCATTAAAATAGTCGCATACGTGGTAGCATCCATAACTACAGTTTTTTGAGTTTGATTACATTTCTGTAATTCAAATATATAACCAATAATAATAATAATACACAAAAGATCGCTGTTCCCCCGATCAGAAACAAGTCATTCCCTGAACTTCCTTTATTCCTTAATAACGAAACGCCACCAGTACCCATAGCAAACAACCAGACCATCAATATCCGTATCCATTCTGTATTGTATTTTATTTCTTCTTTTAACTTTTCACGCATAAGAAGAATTTGATCCTGCAAACATATTTCAGCAATAACAGGTTTCAATGAGGAAAACATCACCTTTCAAACGTCAAAATTCGTTGGTCCCGATG
>CAZUWX010000054.1:5809-22888 GCA_964624205.1 uncultured Chitinophagaceae bacterium | reverse complement strand
CTGATTTTGTAAAAGAGTATGTGGCCGGCCTGTTTGATCAGATCGATTACCGCCGCCTTAAAGAAAATATTCAGTAGCCACTCGCTCAGGATTCCTTCATTTCCCACACCAGTGCGCTGGCGCCAAGGATGGCGGCGTCTGCTTCCCGGAGATGGCTCACCAGTATTTTTACCTTGTTCTGGAATACCTTGATCAGGTTGGCCTCCATATTCTCCCTTGTTGGTGAAAGAATAAAATCGCCGGACTTTGTGAGGCCTCCGAAGAGGATGACAGCTTCGGGGCTGGAGAACATCACAAAATTGGCCAGCGCAAGGCCCAGCACCTGCCCGGTGAAGTCGAACACCTCCTTGGCCAGCTTGTCGCCCGCCTTCGCTGCGTCGTGCACTTTTTTGGAGTCGATCTCATCAAGCGGGATCTGCTGCAACAAACTGGGTTCAGTGGTCTTTGACAGCATCTCGATGGCCGTCAGCCGCACCCCGGTTGCAGAAGCATAGCTCTCCAGGCAGCCGTGTTTCCCGGTGCCTTCGTGCAGCCGGCCGTTGGGGATGATGATGGTGTGGCCCAGCTCGCCGGCAAATCCGTCATGGCCATAGATCAGGCTCCCGTTGGCCACGATACCGCTTCCCACGCCCGTGCCCAATGTGATCATGATGAAGTCTTTCATACCCTTGGCGGCCCCGTACATCATCTCACCGATGGCGGCCGCGTTGGCGTCGTTGGTGAGTACCACGGGTAGATGGAATTTGTTCTGTACCATTTCAGCAAAGGGTATAACCCCTTTCCAGGGCAGATTAGGCGCATATTCCACGGTTCCCGAGTAGAAGTTGCCATTGGGCGCTCCCACGCCGATGCCCCGGATCCTTCCTGTACCGCCGGCCGTTTCGATCATTTCATAAAGATGCTGGTGCAACTCGTCGATAAAATCTTCCACCTGCTCATGTGTACGGGAAGATATCTCGTTCGAAAATAGAATATTACCACTGCGATCTACGATACCAAATTTGGTGTTGGTGCCGCCGATGTCAATACCGATGGCAAGTTGCTGAAGTGATGTTGATTTCGCCATTTTTATTGCATATTCTTGTATCCGCTCCTCTGGCGTTCCGGCCGAATTCAGCTCCCTGATTTCATAACCTTCTCTGACCTAAGTGCGCCACGCAAGATACGGAAAACATATTGCCGGAATACTTCCCTGGAAATGTTTGAAGGGTGATTGTTTTCCGCTGCCCGGGTTTTGGCATGCGCAGGCGATAAACCCTTTTTATCCGAAATATTTTAAGCCCGGAGCGGGATTGTAGTAAATCCTTCATAAATTGAAAGGGATATATAGTATGGAAATATTACACGTTAGCGCGGAATGTTATCCGGTGGCCAAGGCAGGCGGATTGGGCGATGTGGCCGGGGCGCTCCCGCTGTACCTGAATAGGGCGGGGCACGTGGCCAAGCTGGTGATGCCCATGTATCGTACCAAATTCCTGTTTTCGCACGAGTGGGAAGTGGTACACAAAGGATATAGTAACCTGGGTGATCGTGGCTTCGAATTCACGGTGATCAGGGAATCGACCAATGAACTGGGATTCGACCTTTACCTGCTGGACATCAACGGGCTGCTCGACCGGGAAAAGATATACGGGTACGACGACGATACCGAGCGGTTCACGGCTTTTCAGATCGCTGTGCTCGACTGGGTCACCGCCTGGGAACACCAGCCGGACCTCATTCATGTGCACGATCACCATACCGCCCTGATCCCGTTCATGATGGGCAACTGTTACAAGTATATCCCCATCAGGAATATACCATCGGTGCTCACTATCCACAATGCCGAGTACCAGGGGTGGATGGACTGGAGCAAGAGCGTCTACCTGCCGCCCTGGGACATCTGGAGCTGGGGCAGGCTGGATTGGAATAAAACGATCAACCCCCTGGCAAGCGGTATTAAATGCGCCAACAAAGTGACCACCGTAAGCCCCAATTACTTGCAGGAGCTAAGAACGGCGGGTAACGGGCTGGAAGCGCTGTTTGAATATGAGAGAGGGAAATGCATCGGTATTTTGAATGGGATCGACAGCAAGGTTTGGAACCCGCAGCAGGATACCTACCTGCCGCGTAACTACGGTATGGAAGACCTGGAAGGCGGGAAGGCGGCCAACAAGATGGAATTATGCGAACGGTTCGGACTCGATTTTCACAAACCGCTGGTTTCCTTTATCGGCCGGCTGGTGGGGGAGAAAGGCGCTGATCTGCTGCCGGCCGTAATACGGGACTCGTTCCGGCATATCGGCAGGCGTATGAACTTCCTTGTACTGGGCAGCGGCAACCCCCACACCGAATGGCAGTTGGAGCAATTGAAGGAGCTTGCAATGGGCGACTACAATACCTACATAGGATATAACGAGGCGCTGAGCCATCAGATTTATGCCGGGTCAGACTTCCTGCTTATGCCTTCGCGGGTGGAACCCTGTGGCCTGAATCAGTTATATGCCATGCGTTATGGTACTATCCCGATGGTGAGGCGTACGGGGGGCTTAAAAGATACGGTGATCGATTTTGAGGATCCGGGGGGATACGGGATATGTTATAACTACACCGAAACCGGCGATATATGCCAGGGCGTCTGGCGGGGAATGGAGCTGTACCGCGACAAGGCTAAGGTGCATGCCATCCGTGAAAAAATGATGGGCCTGGATTTCGACTGGAAAACAAGTACCGAAAAATACATTGAAGTGTACCATCAATTAGTCTAATTAATCTAAATACGCCACAATATGTCAAAGTCCATCTTAGCTGTCATCCTCGGCGGAGGCGCGGGAAGCCGCCTGTATCCCCTTACTGCAAACCGCTCCAAGCCGGCCGTGCCGATCGCCGGCAAGTACCGGCTGGTGGATATCCCTATCTCTAACTGTCTTAACTCGGGGATCAGCAGGATGTTCGTGCTGACACAGTATAACTCGGCATCGCTGAACAGGCATATCAAGAATACTTACCACTTCAGTGCGTTCAGTTCCGCGTTTGTGGACATCCTCGCCGCCGAGCTCACACCCGATAATCCCGCCTGGTACCAGGGTACTGCAGACGCAGTGCGGCAGGGGCTGCGGCATATCAAGACCTTCTCCAGCGAATACGTGCTCATCCTTTCGGGCGATCAGTTGTATCAGATGGATTTTATGACGATGCTGAACGAGCATGTCGAGAACGGCTCTGACATCTCCATTGCCACTATTCCCGTGGTGGAGAAGGATGCACCCGACTTCGGCATACTCAAGAAGAACGAGGAGGGATTCATCACCTCATTTATCGAAAAACCCAAGGGAGAGGCCCTGCTGAATGAGTGGAAAAGCGACACCGGGCCGGAAATGCAGGTAGAAGGCAAACACTGGCTTGCGTCTATGGGCATCTATATATTTAACCGCGACCTGATGATCGAGTTGCTGGAAAACGAGTTCAGGGAAGGAACAGATTTCGGGAAAGAGATCATCCCGCAATCCCTCAACCGGTATAAAGTGTCCAGTTTCCAATATGAAGGATATTGGACCGACATTGGAAATATACACTCTTTTTATGAGGCCAATATCGGGCTCACGAAAGACATCCCGGATTTTAACCTGTTCGACAATAACAAGAGTATCTACACACGGCCCCGGATGCTGCCGCCGGCAAAGATCAGCGGCACCACCATGGAGCGGACCGTGATCGCGGAAGGCTGTATCCTGAACGCAGCGCGTATCGAGAACAGTGTGATCGGCATACGGTCGCGGGTAGGGTATGGCACCACTATCCTGAACAGCTACCTGATGGGTTGCGATTATTTCGAAACCATAGATGAGATCGAAGAGGCGCACAGGAACGGAATGCCCAACATAGGCATCGGCAGCCGCTGCCTGATCAAGAACGCCCTGGTAGATAAGAACAGCCGAATCGGCGACGACGTGCAGATCAACGGTGGTACACACCTGGAAAATACCGACCATCCCCTGTACACGGTGAAGGACGGCATCGTTGTGATTAAAAAAGGAGCAGTGCTACCAAACGGCTTTGTGATCGGCTAACGCGATAGCATAACCGTTCCGGCCGCCTGGCAAAAATTAAATAATGTATAATGGTAGCCGTGAGAAAAAAATATGAAGACATACATTTTGTCGACGCCGAACGCCCGGTCTGGAACTATTCCCTGTTCAGCGAGGAAGATATCCGGAACTTCCAGGACGGGACGCTGTACAATGCTTATGAATTTTTCGGTGCTCACCCGCGCGAAGTACTGAACAGGGAAGGGTATTATTTTGCCATATGGGCACCCAATGCCACCTCTCTGTCGGTGATCGGCGATTTTAACGGATGGGATCCTCTGGCTCATCCACTGTATGTCCGGCTCGACCATTCGGGCATCTGGGAAGGGTTTATTCCCGGCATCGTTGCGGGCACACGGTATAAATATCATATTCACGGTCACGAGGGGTCGATCAACGACAAAGGAGACCCCTATGGCAACTACTGGGAGCTCCGGCCCGGAACCGCCACGATCACCTGGCCGCTGGAGTATGCGTGGAAAGACGGGGAATGGATGCGGTCGCGAAAAAAACACAACTCCCTGAAAGCACCCTGGAGTGTGTATGAGGTGCATCTGGCAAGCTGGATGCGACCCAGCCGGCACGACGAAGAGACCTACAATACTTACACATTCTTTGCCGACCGGCTGGTGCAGTACGTGAAAGAGATGGGATTCACCCATGTGGAGCTGATGCCGGTAATGGAGTATCCGTTTGATGGTAGCTGGGGCTACCAGGGAACCGGCTATTTTGCCCCCACCTCCCGGTTCGGCAATCCGCAGGAGTTTATGCAACTTGTCGAAACCTTCCACAACGAAGGCATCGGCGTGATCCTTGACTGGGTGCCTTCTCATTTTCCATACGATGCCCATGGCCTGTTTATGTTCGACGGAACGCATACGTATGAGTATGCAGATATGCGGAAGGGTTTTCATCCCGACTGGAACAGCTATGTGTTTAATTACCGCCGCGGTGAAGTAAAATCATTTCTGATCTCAGGTGCCCGATTCTGGTTTGATAAATACCATATCGACGGCATGCGGGTGGACGCGGTGAGCTCCATGCTGAAGCTGAACTATTCGCGGACAGAAGGACAGTGGGAGCCCAATGAATTCGGCGGCGATGGAAACCTGGAGGCCATTGTGTTCATCAAACATTTGAATGAGACAATTTTCAGGGATTTCCCCGACGTACAGATGATCGCCGAAGAAGCCACCGACTGGCCGGGCATCAGCCGGCCTACCTTCACCGGGGGGCTGGGTTTTGGCATGAAATGGATGATGGGCTGGATGCACGACACACTCGACTATTTTAAAACCGAACCCGCCCATCGCCCGCATAAGCAGGAAAAGTTCAGTTTCAGCATGATGTACTACTATGACGAGAACTTTATGCTGCCGCTGAGCCACGACGAAGTGGTGCACGGCAAAAGTCCGATGCTCTATAAAATGCCGGGCGACGAATGGCAGAAATTTGCCAACCTGCGCTGCCTGTATGCGTATATGTACACCCATCCCGGCGGTAAACTGCTGTTCATGGGCAACGAATTCGGGGCCACCAGCGAGTGGAATTATAAATCGGAGCTGCCCTGGGAATTACTGGAATACGAGCCGCATGCCCGGCTTAAGGATTTTGTGCGCGACCTGAATAGGTTGCTCCGGGAAGAGCCTGCCCTTTACCAGAAACAGTTCAAACAAGAAGGATTCGAATGGATCGCCCTGAATCACCGGCAGGAAGCGGTGATCGTTTACCGGCGCAAGGGACGCAAGCCGGAAAATGACCTGCTGATCGTGCTCAACCTGATGCCGGAGCCCAGGCACAACTGGAAATTGTATGCCGCGGGAAAAAAGGCATGGAAGGAGATATTCAACTCAGACAGCAAGGAGTATTGGGGAGCGGGCGATGTGTACAACCCCGAGATCGAAACCGTACAGGTGGATAAAAAGAATAAGGTTTATGAAATAAATCTCCACCTGCCTCCGTTGGGAGTACTGGTTTTAAAGTAGCCAGCCGCCATGAACAAGAGTCTTTTTTTATCTTTTGCCCTGCTGTCCGCTCTGCTGACACGGGGACAAACGCCCACCAGTTTTTCAAATGGAGTAGAACAGTACCGTGAAGAGAATTATGCAGCGGCCCTGAAATTTTTTGCCGACGCAGGGAAAGAAGAACCGGAAAATGCCCAGGTGCCTTATTATACCGGCAGGATCTACCTGGACATGAGCGACTACCGGAAGGCGGCTGCCTATCTCGAACAGGCGATCGCGATGGACTCTTCGCGCAACAGGTGGATATATGAATGCGGACTGGTGTATTACGCCATCCCGGATTATAAGAAGTCGCTCCGGTTCATCGAACTTGCGGCTGAAAAGGGATATAAAAAGACCAACGACTACCTCGAGAACCTGGGTAATGCCTATGTTAACGTGGGCCAGTATGCGAAGGGGGCGGCGGCGCTGAACGAAGTGCTGCAGAAAAAGCCGGTCGATAAGGAACTGATGTACCAGACCGCCCAGGCTTATTATCGTGCAGGCGCCTACCAGGAAGCCATCGACCACTGGGATCGTCTCCTGGAGCTCGACAAGACCAATGCGGAAGTACTCTACATGATCGGCCTGGCTTTTCAGAAAAAAGGCGAAAAAGAAAAAGGCCAGCAGCTCTGCGACCGGGCTATCGAGATGAACCCCTCCCTTAAATCCAAAAGACAGCAACTCGGCGGCGGCGGGTTATAATAGCGCTGTATGCAGCCATTTCAATTCTGCAATTCGAAGGCAACAGCCCGGTGTGCTGCATCGGGATAACGGTGTATTCGGTCGTTTCGATCCTGCAATTCAATGATAGCACCTCGGATACCGCATTACTATAGCGCCTTGGCCGGCCGTTTCATTTTTTCTTTTCCCGTTCGGATGTTGCGCTGCTTCTTCCATTCAGATCGCGGATAATGCCCAACTGTAGGCCGGCACTGGTAAGCGGCATCCTGCCGATACCGATCTTTTTCAGGGGTATATGGAAATAGGGCTCCGCCCGCAAAGAAGTGCGGGGCGACAATCTATAGCTGTATCCTGCACTCAGTTGAAGATGGGAAAACAGATGATTACCGGAGTTTTTGTACAACCGGTTCCCTTCATACCGCGAGCCGTTGTTTGTTTCCGCTATGTATGCGTAGTGCTCCTCCTTCATAAAATAAGCATTCGCACCCAGGCCGGCAAAGAATGGCTGGCTACCAATATCGAAATGATAACGGACCATTAGGGGAACTACCACCATTTTACAGCCGCCGTCGAGCGACAAAAGACTCAGGTACGAGGGGAACCCCGCTGCGTCTTTATCGAAATATGTTCCGTCGGTTTGGTATTGTTTGCCCATCCATACCAGCCCCAATTCGGCCGACCAACGGGGGTGAAAACGATATCCTGCCAATATGCCGGCACTGTAGCCGGCTCGCCGTACCGCCTGCGATCCGACCCTGCTGAAGTCTGGCCCGGCAGACAGGCCATAGTAGAAGCTGCCCTGCTGCGGCCGCTGATGGGAGCGGCGGCTCCCCGCCGGATCTTCATGAAACAGGCTACCGGTGCTATCCTGGGCCGCGTCATTCTTTGTTCCGGCCTCGCTCCCCGGCTCGCTCCTGTGTCCAGATGCGCTATTGATCCCGGCCACCCCAGTTGCCTGCAGGCGATCTCCGGGCAGTGGCCATACTCCGATAGGGACACTCCCTATTCTCTCTGCCGGTGATGTTTTTACCGGATGCATCCGGTTGCTGGCAATGACAATTGCTGGAGCCATTTCTACCGGTCGGTTTACCGAATCACCGGCTGCTATGCCAGCATTGGGAGATCTTGGCGCATTTCTGCCCGGATGGATGGGCGGGTGAGCATTTTCTTTTGTTGCCGGATTCCCCGGGTTTATGCTATTTTTTTCTGCCGGAGACGGAGAAGCTGTGCTCCCGGGTTCACCGGAATTTTGGATGCTATCGGCGGCAGTTGCAGAAAGATCGGGGGAGTGCTCTGTTTGCGGGCGGAAGAGCAGCAGTAATATGGCCAGCATCCCGGCCCCGCCTGCTGTCCGCAGCCAGAAAAATATTCTCCGCCGCCGGTCGCGCCTTTCCAGCCGCTGCTCCATGGCAGCCCATTCCTGTTCCACGGCTTCGGGCTGCACCTTTGCTGCTGCCAGCCCTTCCCTGAACAGGGTATCCAGGTATTTTACGGGTTTCTTTTTCATGATTTTCGGTAGTTGGGGTGAAACGCGGGGTTGACCGGTGTGGGGTTCATCAGCACAATCGGGGCGGGCGAGGTATTTTGTCCGCCCTGGCCGCCTGCTTCCCGAAGCATTTCCCGAAGCAGTTGCCGCGCCTTAAAGAGATTCGACCGGGAGGTGCCCGCTGTGCTGTTCAGTATTACGCCAATCTCTTCGTGCGAGAATCCGTCCATTACATAAAGGTTAAAAACAGCTCTGTAGGTAACCGGTAGCCGCTGCACCATTGCCAGCAGATCCGTGTAGTTCAGTTTTTGTTCCGCGTCAACCTCCACGGTTGCCGGAGCCGCTTTTTCGATCTCCACGGTCTTTTGTCTTTTGAAGTTCGCCCGATAATAGTCGATAGCCGTGTTGCACATGATTTTACTCAGCCAGGGCTGAAAGGGCCGGCTGTTGTCGAACTTTTGAATTTGGGTGAAGACCTTAAAAAAGCCATCATTCAGGATCTCACCGGCCTCATAAGCATTTCCCGCATATCGTATACAGATGCTTATGGCGAAAGCATGAAATTCCTGGTAGAGCCGTTTCTGGCTGTGCCGGTCTCTCTTTTTACAACCTTCAATGCATATTCTTATTTCATCTTCGGTCATATTAGAACGTATGTGCCGGTGCCCATTTTTCCGGAAGAATGGATCCGGTTTTCTTCTTCCTGAAATTAAATCTAATCGGTGGCATCCTGCTGTGATTTCTGTTGGAAAAGGGTAAAAACCCGGCTAATACTAAAACCCCAACGGAATCCCCCATCGGCCCAATTGCTGCTCGTGCTCGGGACAAACTGGTTTTCCAGGATAGCCGTTGAATTCGTGAAACTCAGGTTGAATACATGTCCTCCGGTTTCGATTTCCAGGCCTACTCCCAGCGCGTCATAGAATGTAAAGTCTTTCTCGCGGCGGTAGTATTCTTCCGTAGCTGGTTTCCGGAAGGGATGGAAATAGTCTGCCAGTACCGCTACTGAAGGCGTGAGTTTGATACGGCCGCCCAGTCCGATCGCGAACAGGTTATTCATATCCATATGCATCACATAATTACGCCGGATATAAGTGGGCTGTATGGCGAATGACAGCCGCGTGCTGAATTTCCGTGCGATGATCAGTTGAGCGGCATAACTGAGCCTGTCGCCGAACTGCGTAAAATGGGCGTCGGCGGTGGATGCCTGCTGGGGTGCCATGGCTGATACCACAACATTTCCAAAAAGCGTCAGGGAAAGGGGCATTCTATCGTTTCCCGTCTGTTGCAGCAGGCGGTATTTCATACTCAGATAGTACAACTGTTTGAGGTAAGTATTCACCCCGTTCGGAGCTCCTTTTGTTCTGCCAGCGCCTGCGGTCAGCCGGTCGGTGATGCCGTACTCGAAACCGATCTGGATATCGGATGAATTATCCAGGCCGAAAAAATTCTTAATGCCGCCGTTTTCCCCGGCTATATCCCCAAACCGGTGTTGCACAATAAAGACAAGGTCGTGCCGGTGCCGGGTTTCATTGGAATGGCCGTTGATGATCTGGGTTGATTTGAAGGTTGCGATTACCGGCAATAGCGCTTGTGCGGAATCTGCAAACAACCTGCCCAGATCGTCCTGTGCCGCCAGTGAGAGAGCCCCGGCCATGATCAGGTAAACCAGGCAAAAGAGCTTCACGGCTTGCGTGTAAAAAATTTTCATGGGCGATTCGTCTTTTTCGAATTGTTCATATTGCTGGTCGTATTTGCAGTATTGCCAGTTTGGGCGGATGGTGGGTGTTCTTCGTGCCGGGTGTTAATAAGGTTTGCAGTGTTCGTGTTTTTTGTATTGCTGTCGCGGTTTGATGGAATACTCGTATGCTTTGCAAATACCGCCTTTACTTTGACTTCTACGATCTCTGCAATGCGTTGGGTGAGCAGGGTAGGGATGCTGATATTGTGGTCGGCGAGTGTCACATTAAAACTGGTGGTGGCGGTGATTGTTCCGTTTGCCAGTTCCAGCGTTGCACGCGCCGTGTAATCTTTTGAAACATTGTGAATGGTCAGTCTGCCTTGCACGGTTACCGGATAGTTGCCTGTGCTCTTTAGGTCAATATCTTCCACGATCCTGCCGCTGAACTCGGCGTAGGGATACCGATCGCTCTGCAGATACTTCTCGTTGAAGTGTTCCTGCATCCGGCTTTTCCGGAACTGAAAGGACCGGATAGGCACTTTGCAATACACCGAACGGGTGTTTGTGTTGATGGCGGCCTCGCCTGCAGTGCTCCCGGCTTTTATGTCTTCGATCGGGGCATAGGAGTAGAAGCTGAGTGTGGCGTTACGGGTAATCAATACATGCTGTGCCGGGGCTGCCGCAGCAAAGCCGACGGCAACGGTCAGCAAAACGGTGGGAAGAAAAAATGGTATATACGCCATTATTAATTTCATCGCTGTGTTATTGTGTTCATGGCTGCCGGTTTATTGTTCAGGAGCGCAATTTTTTATCCAGGTATTCAGCGAATCGCGGATATCCTTCGGGAGCGGGGCATTATCCTGTGGCATGTCTGCGTTATCCTGGATCACCCGGTAGTAAAAGATATCGCCGGAATGCAGCAATACCCCTTCATAGGTGGTGAAATCACCGGTTCCCGGCGTGTTGCCACCGCGGTGGCAGGTCGGGGTGCAGTGCGTTGCGAGAATGCCACGCACATAATTCTCATAGGTGACGTGCTGCTCGGGGAATACCGGTATACAGTTGTCCGGCCGACTTTGCTCATTAGTCGCCGGCGCCATTTTTATACAGCCGGTTATTGCAGACAGGCACAGCAACATAGCGATGGCGGTTGGGATCGGATTGCGCATTGTTAATTGTAAATGGTGGATCACTGATGGCGAATAGCTGCGTTTCTGTCACAGGCCATTAACAACTGACCATTCAATAAGGCGGCTGCTCATAATCACCATCGCCCGGGTTACTGTTGCCGGTTCCCTTATTCAGCGTGGCGATCACTTCTCCGCCGGGATACTGCTGTGTATGGATCT
Organism: uncultured Chitinophagaceae bacterium; assembly: GCA_964624205.1. GTDB lineage: Bacteria > Bacteroidota > Bacteroidia > Chitinophagales > Chitinophagaceae > Flavitalea. The sequence goes on along the minus strand of CAZUWX010000054.1, from coordinate 11,618 downwards.
GCACGTATATTTTTCCAGCAGCCAGGTCGGCCACCTGCGCGGAAGTGAAAGTGGCTTTATCGTTATGGGTGCCGGTGGTGGTGGTAGCGAAATTTTTAATGCCAATGATCACGGGTCCCGCATCGTGGAAATGCATGTCTGCTACTTCGGAGGTAAGATCTTCCCATTTAGCCTCATAAGTAAATTCCCGCGTGGCCGGATCCAGGGTGCCCTTTACCGTTCCGCTGGCGGTGGTGGTCACATTATCTGCAGATTTCTCGAAGTTGCCGGCATAATTTATCTTAAGCGGCGGAGGGTCCTGGTCGCCATCGTCCGAGTCTTTTTTACAGGAGAGAAGGGTGAGCAACAGGATCGTTACGGTGAAAACAGCGAGACCAGGTCTGGTTTTGAATGCGCAGGTTGGCGATTGCATAAGTAGACGTTTTACGGGTGAACAATAGTGGCAGCGGCCGCAGCCTGGCGGCGCTGTCTACAATTGAATACGAGCGATAAAACGGGAATGCTGCCCCGAAGGAAAAATTAATTGAGGGGAGTCTTACATTCTTTCCGGCACCTGGATTCCCAGCAGGTGCATGGAGAAGCGGATCACTTCCGCCGCGCTGCGGGCAATCTGCAGCCGCAGTTCTTTTTTGGCCGGAGATTCGGCCGTGAGTATTCTCAATTCGTTCAGAAAGGAATTGAACGACTGGGCCAGTCGAAATGCATAACCTGCTACCACGGAAGGGTCCATTTCGTCTGCGGCTTCCGAAACGATCGCCGGCAGCTTCTCCAGCTCCATGATGATCTTTTTTTCGGCCGGCAGCAGGCTGGCGCCGGCATCAGTTCCCGACGGCTGCTCTTTTCGCAGAATAGACCGGGTCCTTGCGTAGGTGTATTGAATAAAGGGGCCGGTGAAGCCGTGGAAATCGATCGATTCTTCCGGGTTGAACACCATTTTTTTCCGGGGGTCAACGCGCAGTAGGAAAAATTTCAGTGCGCCCAGTCCGATCGTTGTGTACAATGTTTTCAGCTCCAGCTCCGTAAAGTCCTTCACTTTGCCGAGTTCCTGCGTGTGTTGAGCGGAGATCTGTTCCATCTCGTCTATCAGCTCATCGGCATCCACCACGGTGCCCTCCCGGGTTTTCATCCGTCCTGATGGCAGCTCTACCATTCCATAGCTCAGATGGTGAATTCCATCGGCTCCTTCGATGCCCAGTTTTTGCGCGATCAGCTTCAGCACTTTAAAATGATAATCCTGTTCGTTGCCCACCACGTAAATGTTCAGGTCGGCTGCAAATTCGCGCTGTTTCTGTTCCACCAGCCCGATATCCTGGGTGATATACACGGCCGTGCCGTCTCTGCGTTGCACGATCTTTTCGTCGAGACCGTCTGCAGTCAGGTCGATCCAGACGCTTCCGTCCTCTTTTTTAAAAAAAACGCCTTTACGAAGTCCCTCTTCCACCATTTTTTTTCCGGAGAGGTAAACCTCGCTCTCGTAATAGGTTTTATCGAAGTCGCTGCCGATCCGCTGGTAGGTAGCTGCGAATCCCTCGTACACCCAGCCGTTCATCTCCCGCCAAAGAGACAGCACTTCCGGCTTGCCGGCTTCCCAGTCGACCAGCATTTGTTGGGCGGCTTTCATGATTGGGGCTTCCTTCCCGGCGAGTTCAGGGTCCATTCCGCCATTCACCAGTTCCTTCACCTCTTCATTATATACTTCGCCGAACTTCACGTAGTAGTCGCCCACCAGATGATCTCCCTTTTCACCCGTGGAGGCGGGGGTTGCGCCGTTGGCAAATTGCTGCCAGGCCACCATGCTTTTGCAGATATGTATACCCCGGTCGTTGGCAATGGCGGTTTTTTTGACCTCATAACCGTTGGCTTTGAAGATCTCGGCGATGCTCCAGCCCAGGAAATTGTTACGGAGATGGCCGAGGTGCAGGGGTTTATTGGTATTGGGGGAGGAATACTCCACCATCACTTTCCGGCCCGTATTTGGTTGCTGGCCGTATCCGGCCCCGGCGTTAAGTTGATGCAGGAACCGCAGCCAGTGGCTGTCGGAGATGGAGAGATTCAGGAAACCCTTGATGAGGTTGAAGCTGGCAATAGTTTCGGGTTGTGCCTGCTGAAGGGCTGTACCGAGCTCGTTGCCCAATGTGTCGGGCGAACGTTTCAACTGTTTCACCCATCCGAACAGCACTACGGTATAGTCGCCCTCAAATTCCGGTTTCGTCTCCGTTACCTGTATCTCCGAAGCTTTCGCAGCAATGCCGTACAGCCTGTTCAGCTCTTTAGCAGCCCACTCTTGTATGAGTAAAACAATGCCCATGTGTTTAATTAAGACCGCAAAAGTAATACAATGGGAAGGAAGAAATCGCCCCGGCAAAACGAAAAGCTCACAAGCGGCGGACGCCGCTGATTTAGCCAGCAGAATAACACGGATAAGCGCGGAAACGCAAAAGCTGCAAAGTACAAGCGGTTAGTGGAAATGGCTGGCGGAAATAATGTCTGCAGGCAAAGAAAAAAATGAAAAAGCTGCGCAATTTAAACACAGCTTTTTGCAGGGTTAAGGGAGTAATGGAGGAACAAATATGTGGAATTATAAATATATAACCGCGTGTTTATTGTTTAATTGACCAAAATCATCGTAATGCTGCCTTACATTTGCGGGCCAGATGTTAAAGAGCCGGATCATACGGGGACTTGATTTTTGCTATCCGATTTTTCGGAGATTCATGCCGTTGCAGACCTTTCGGTACGCGGCCTGCGGCGGCGCAAACACCTTTGTTGACATCCTGGTGTATTTTCTTTCCTACAATTTTATACTGGCAAAGCAGGTAGTGCATACGCCGTTGGGGGCGATCAGTCCGCATATCGCCGCCTTTCTACTCGCTTTTGCGGTAAGCTTTCCTTCCGGTTACCTGTTGAATCGCTTCATCGTATTCCCCGGTTCGGTGCTTCGGGGCCGGGTGCAGCTTTTCCGGTATTTTCTGCTGGTGGTGGTCTGTATCTTTCTGAACTATATATTCATCAAGCTGTTTGTGGAGCATTTTCATATCTATCCTACCATTAGTAAAATACTCACCACGGTGATCGTGGTGTCTTTCAGTTATGTCACACAAAAGAACTTTACCTTCAAACCGGACCGCAGCCAGGCAGAAAAGAGCCCCGGGCGTGTTCCGACCCGCTGACGGGAAGGCTGACATTTTTACATTCGCCACCCACACGGCATAATCATTGTTGAGCTAGAGGAAACATTAAATTCAGTAACATGGCAAAAATAATTGGAATCGACCTCGGAACCACTAACAGTTGTGTGTCTGTCATGGAAGGTAACGAGCCGGTAGTGATACCCAATGAGGAGGGCCACCGTACAACGCCCTCTGTGGTAGCGTTCCTTAAGAATGGCGAACGTAAGGTGGGCGATCCGGCCAAACGGCAGGCCATCACCAACCCGCACAATACGATCACTTCCGTAAAGCGCTTTATGGGGCGCCGCTTCGATGAAGTGACCGAGGAGATCAGCCACTGGTCGTACAAAGTGGCAAAAGGTGACAATAATACCGTACGTATTGACATAGACGGGCGTTTATATACGCCGCAGGAGATTTCGGCAATGGTGCTGCAGAAAATGAAGAAAACAGCCGAGGATTACCTGGGCCAGGAGGTAAAAGAAGCCGTGATCACCGTTCCGGCATATTTTAATGACGCTCAGCGCCAGGCTACCAAAGAGGCAGGTGAGATCGCCGGTCTCAATGTGCGCCGTATCGTGAACGAGCCCACCGCTGCTGCGCTGGCTTACGGGTTGGATAAGAAGGCCCGCGATATGAAGATCGCCGTATTTGACCTTGGCGGAGGTACATTTGATATATCCATCCTGGAATTGGGCGATGGAGTATTCGAGGTGAAGAGCACTAACGGAGACACCCACCTTGGTGGGGACGACTTCGACAAGGTGGTCATGGACTGGCTGGCTAATGAGTTCAAGAGCGATGAGGGTGTGGACCTGCGCAAGGATCCTATGGCCCTGCAGCGTTTGAAGGAAGCCTCTGAGAAGGCGAAGATCGAAATTTCCTCTTCCAGCGAAACCGAGATCAACCTGCCCTATATCACTGCGGTAGACGGGGTTCCCAAACACCTGGTGAAGAAGCTGACCCGCGCTAAATTCGAGCAGTTGGCGGACACTTTATTTGAAAGATGCCTGAAGCCTTGCGAGGAGGCCCTGAAAGATGCGGGCATGAACCCTTCCGATATTAACGAGGTGATCCTGGTAGGGGGTAGCACCCGTATTCCGAAAGTGCAGGAGATCGTAGAAAAGTTCTTCGGCCGCAGACCCGGCAAGGGCGTAAACGCCGATGAGGTAGTAGCCCTGGGCGCCGCCATCCAGGGCGCGGTGCTGACCGGAGAAGTGAAGGACGTGCTCCTGCTGGACGTCACCCCGCTTTCCCTGGGTATCGAAACCATGGGAGGGGTGATGACGAGGCTGATCGACTCCAACACCACGATTCCTACCAAGAAATCGGAAGTGTTCTCGACGGCCAGCGATAACCAGCCCGGCGTACAGATCCATGTGCTGCAGGGCGAGCGGCCTATGGCTTCCCAGAATAAGAGCCTCGGCATGTTTAATCTCGACGGCATTCCCCCGGCCCCCAGAGGGGTTCCCCAGGTGGAAGTGATATTTGACATTGACGCCAACGGCATCCTTCATGTAACGGCCAAGGATAAGGGAACCGGCAAGGAGCAAAAGATCCGGATCGAGGCCGGGAGCGGGCTTACCAAGGAGGAGATCGAAAAGATGAAGGCCGAAGCGAAGGCCAACGAATCTTCGGACAAGGAAGCCAAGGAAAAGGTGGAGAAGATCAACCAGGCCGATAGTCTGGTGTTCCAGACAGAGAAACAACTGAAGGAATTTGGCGAGAAGATCCCCGACGACAAAAAGGCGCCGATCGAAGAAGCGTTGACCAAGCTGAAAGATGCGCATAAATCGCAGGACATAGCTGCTATTGATGCAGCAATGGCCGCCATGAATGCCGCGTGGACAGCCGCTTCAGAAGAGATATACAAGGCCCAGCAGGGCGATCAGCCCGGTGGGCCTGATGGCGGTGCTGCGCCGGGTGGCGACCAGCCCGGTAGCGGGCCTTCGGACGGGAGCGAGAACGTCACGGATGCAGAGTATGAAGAAGTGAAATAGGTTCCAAGCGCCGGTTATTAATTACTTTCACCCCGTCTTAGACGGGGTTTTTTTATAAAACATTGGATATAAATGGTTTTAACCGTTTTGCTTATTTTTGCTTTTTATTAAGTTTTTAACCGCAAAAAATAGAAGCTATGCCCAAGATGTACACTTCCTTCCCACTGCTGCGTATCTCCATGCTGATGGCTATAGTGATCGCCTGTTCCTTACCTTCTTTCGCCCTGGTGGCGCCTTCCAATAGCTCGTCTGCACAGCCGGAGAGTTCTGCTGCAGCATTGTCCAACATGAGCGTGGAGGACTTTCTTGCATTATCTCCCAGGCAGTACCGCGAGCTAACCGGCGAGAAACTATCTCTGACTCAGAAGATATCGTTGAAAATCGCTCAGAAAAAGGTCAAAAAAGCCATGAAGAACAATGAGGAAGTGAACGCAGTCACCATGCAGAATGCGCTCGACACCTCCGATTTTAATATTGGCGGTTTTGTGTTGGGCCTGCTCCTATCCGTAGTGGGCGTATTGATCGCTTATCTCATCGGGGATACCACCGTGATCAAATGGGCATGGATCGGATTCGGCGTATTTATGGTGATCTTCCTGCTGGCGCTTATTCTCTGACCGTTATCAGTAGTTCGGCAGT
>CAZUWX010000054.1:0-5709 GCA_964624205.1 uncultured Chitinophagaceae bacterium | reverse complement strand
GGCTGCTGCCAGGGCAAGCTGCTCTATTTTATCGGCTTTATCGTCTATGCATACCCGAATGCCTACGGCTCCGGTGTGGAACAGGCTGGCCTGTAGCTGGAACCTGGCCAGCAGTGTGTACAAGGCTGCGGCAGGATTTCCCCCGGCAAAGGAAAAATCGCGGGTTTGCAAATGCAGCAGTGCCTGGTGCTGCTTTAACACGATCACGGGTGGCAGGGGTTGCTGTGGCCGGTTGTCGATCACCGTGCCGGGAAATCGCTTGTCCAGAAAACATTTTACGTACAGGGGGATGTTTTTATGCTGCAGCGGCTGAATGGTTTTGGGATGGATCACCTGTGCTCCGTAGTAGGCCATTTCCACCACCTCCCGGTAATTCAGTTGCTGCAGGCACACGGCGTCAGGAAAGAATTTGGGGTCTGCGTTCATCACGCCTTCCGTGTCTTTCCAGATAGTGGTTTGTGCTGCATCCGTCAGGTTGGCAAAAAGAGCGGCGGTATAATCGCTGCCTTCGCGGCCCAGGGTAGTGCTCTCGTTCTCGTCAGTGGATCCGATGAATCCCTGTGTGACAAGCATATTATGCCGGTTGAAGGCGGGTAAGAGTATTTCCCGGATTCGCTGGGTGGTGGGCGCGGTCTGCACCACGGCTTCCCGGAAGCTGTTGTCGGTGCGGAGTACATCCCTGACGTCGATCCATTCATTCGGCAGGCCCTGCTCCTTCAGCGCCGCGCTCATGATGACAGAGGAGAGCAGCTCTCCTGAGCACACGATCTGATCGTAGTAATAATCGTAATCCCGTACGGGCTTGTCGTGCAGCAACCATTCCACCTCGGTGAAGACATCCAGCATCCGGCCATAGGTGTCTTCGTATCCATCTGTTACGAGTTGCCGGGTGATGTTCAGGTGGTATTGTTTGATCTCCGCGAACAGGCGCAGCGCCTCCTCATTTTGCGCTGCATAAAAGGCTTCCGCTACTTTTTCCAGGGCGTTGGTGAACTTCCCCATGGCCGAAAACACCACTAATATTTTTTCTCCGGAATGGTCGCGGAGGATATCGATCACCATCCCGATCCGCTCTACAGTGCTGGTGCTCGCCCCACCAAATTTGAAAACTTTCATCTCCTGTTTAGAATTGTGCTGAACCGATAAAATTAATTAATCGCTTACATTTGCCCGGATTTTATATTCTTCTAACCGACCATCTGACCACATGGGTACCGTTAACCGACAAGTGCTGACCCTGGATGAATTTACCATCCAGCAATTGAGAAATTTCCCCAAAGCCACCGGCGAGCTCAGCGGGCTGTTACGCGATATCGGCCTGGCCGCCAAAAGAGTGAACGTGGAAGTGAACAAGGCAGGACTGGTAGACATATTGGGCGACGCAGGTGCTGTCAATGTACAGGGGGAGGATGTGAAGAAGCTGGATATATTTGCCAATAACCAGCTTGTGGGTGTGCTGCGGCATGGGATCAGTTGCGCCGGAATTGCGAGCGAGGAGCTCGACGACTATATTGCTTTTACGGATGATGTCAGCCGGAATTCGAAATATGTATGTCTTTTCGATCCGCTCGACGGCAGTGGCAATATTGATGTGAATGTGTCAATCGGTACCATTTTCGGCGTGTACAAGCGGGTCACTCCTGTCGGCTCTGTGGCAGAGCAGACCGATTTTCTCCAGCCGGGCTACCGGCAGGTGGCTGCCGGATATGTGGTGTACGGCTCCTCCACCATGCTGGTATATGGCACCCGGCGGGGGGTAGACGGTTTCACGCTGGACCCGTCTATTGGTGAATTCTGCCTGAGCCATCCCGGGATTCGTTGCCCGGAGTTCGGGAAGATATATTCCGTCAATCACGGCAACTACCTGCAGTACGCGCCGGGCGTACAACGTTATATTGAACAGTGCCAGCGCAAACACAGCGGCAATGGCGGGCCCTACACCCAGCGCTATATCGGCAGCATGGTGTCCGACGTTCACAGAAACCTGATTAAAGGTGGTATCTTTATGTATCCCGGCACCACCGAAAAGCCCGGCGGCAAGCTCCGGTTGTTGTATGAATGTAACCCGCTGGCCTTTATTGTGGAAGTGGCGGGTGGGAAAGCCACCAACGGGAGCCGCCGGATACTGGAACTGGAGCCGGGAGAACTGCACCAGCGTTCACCCCTGTTCATCGGTAGCAGTGGGATGATGGCAGAACTGGAAGAATGTATGCAACAACAGGGCGATCAATAACACAAGATGCAGGAAACGATCATATCGGTACGGGATCTCGTAAAACATTACGGCAGTTTTGAAGCAGTGAAGGGGATCAGCTTCGAGGTGCAAAGGGGAGAGATATTTGGCCTGCTTGGACAGAACGGAGCGGGTAAATCCACTACGCTTGAGATCATTGAAACGCTGCGGGAAAAAACCTCGGGAGAAGTGATTGTAGATGGGTTTAACCTCGACAAACACCCTAATGAGATCAAAAAGATCATCGGCGTACAGTTGCAGACCTCAGGGTTTTATCCCAACCTGCGACTGGTAGAATTGCTGGAACTTTTTGCGGGTCTGTATAACCGCGACCTCGATCCCATGGAACTGCTGAAGCTGGTGAACCTGGAAGACAAACACCGCAATAAGTTCAAGGAGCTCAGTGGCGGTCAGAAGCAGCGGTTTTCCATCGCCACGACGCTGATCAACGAGCCGAGAATTATATTCCTGGATGAGCCTACCACCGGGCTGGACCCCCAGGCCCGCAGGAACCTCTGGCAGCTTATCCTGGACATCCGGGATAAGGGTGCCACGGTGATCCTCACCACGCATTATATGGATGAAGCGGAGACGCTGTGCGATCGGGTAGCGATTATGGATGCCGGAAGGATCATCTCCCTGGATACGCCCGACCGGCTGATAGACCGGCTGGTGGCCACCGGTTTTGAAAGGCCCAAACAGGTGAAAAAGGCCAACCTGGAAGACGTGTTCATTTATTTAACCGGCCACGAATTCAAAGAGTAATAAGGTTGTTTGCGACGTGACCGATGGTGTGGAGCACATATACGAATCCAAAGAAAACTATAAAATTACAAGCTATGAGCGAATTGTCGACCGATCCCCGGTATCCCATCGGAAAATACCAGCCGCAGCCCTATTCCGAAAGTCTGCTGCAACAATGGCTGAACGACCTGAAAAACTTACCGGCCGATCTGGAGCGTGCGGTGCAGCACCTTGATGAGGCGCAATACGATACGCCATATCGCGAAGGCGGTTGGACCATCCGGCAGGTGGTGCACCATCTGGCCGACAGCCACATGAACGCATTTATCCGCTTCAAACTCGCGCTCACCGAGGAAGAGCCGACCATCAAACCCTATGATGAAAAACGCTGGGCGGAAACAACCGATGCTAAGGATATACCGGCCAATCTCTCCCTTACCCTGTTGCATGCTTTACACAGGAGATGGTTTGAGCTGATCCGCGGGTTGGATAAAGCAGATTGGGAGCGGGCCTTTTTCCATCCTGTACAGAAAAAGCTGAACACGCTTTGGTTTACGCTGGGATTATACGCCTGGCACGGGAAACACCATGTGGCGCATATCACCGGGGCGCGTTTGAATCAGAGAAATTCATGAACTGGAAAATATTATCGTCTGAATACCTGTACAAAGCTCCCTGGTTTACGATCCGGAAGGATCGCTGCGAAACGCCGATGGGAAAGATCGTCGATCCCTATTATGTGTATGAATTTCCCGCCTGGGTATCCGCGCTTGCTATCACGGAAGAGGGCAGGGTAGTGATGGTTCGCCAGTACCGGCACGGCATACAGGAAACGATCATAGAAGTGCCGGGCGGTTGTGTGGATGATACCGATAAGGATCATCAGGCTGCAGTGGAAAGGGAGCTGCTGGAAGAAACCGGCTACCGGTTCCGGGAATATGTATATCTGGGGAAAGTCTCTCCGAACCCTTCCACCAACAACAACTGGATGCACATGTACCTGGCAACAGGTGGCGTAAAGGTCGCCGAGCAGCAACTCGATCAGAACGAAGAAATAGAAGTGGAGCTGCTCAGCATCAATGAACTGCAAACGCTTGTGAACGAGAACCGGATCGCCCAGGCCCTGCACGTCTGCACGATTATATATGGGCTGGCCCGGCTGGGGTCAGGCACGTAATAATATGATCGGGCATTTCAACGATTAGATTTTTCCCGGAATAATGAGTAACTACAGGGATCAGCCGAAAAACCGGAATCTGTTGTTCAGGATCTGCCGGCTGTCAGTGGTAGGTTGGTTTTATTCAGCACTGAAGTAATGCTGGTGAGTATCCCGGCAATGTCTGAAAGATCTGCCGGAACGATCATTGAATTATTAGTCTTGGCCAGTTTGCCGAATTCGGTCAGGTACTGTTCTGCTATTCGCAGGTTCACCGCGTTCATGCCGCCTTCTTCATTGATGGATATCGCGATTTCCCTGATACCGATAGCTGTAGCTTTTGCGATCATTTCGATCTCCGCTGCAGTACCACTGGCTTCGTTGATCTTTCTTTGTTTTTCACCTTCCGACCGGGCAATCATTTCCTGTTTTTCTCCCTCTGCCCTGTTGATCTTCGCCTGCTTGTCGCCTTCCGACTCGGCTATCTGAGCCCGTTTTTCTCTTTCAGCCCGCATCTGCTTTTCCATGGCATCCTTGATGCTCTGGGGGGGCGAGATATTCTTGACTTCATACCGGGAAACCTTTATTCCCCAGGCATCGCTGGCCTTATCGACTGCCGCAACGATACTGCCATTCACCGTTTCTCTTTCTTCAAAGGTTTTATCCAGCTCCATTTTACCGATGATACTACGCATGGTTGTCTGCGCGATCTGTATTACCGCGAACCTGTAATTATCAATGCCATAAGATGCTTTTTGCGGATCCATTACCTGCAGGTACAGAATACCATCCACTTCCACGGCGATATTGTCTTTGGTGATACATATCTGCGAAGCCACATCTATAGCCTGCTCCTTAAGATTCTGTTTGTAAGCTACCTTGTCGATAAATGGAATAAGAATATGGAATCCTGCTTCCAGTGAACGGCTGAATTTTCCCAGTCTTTCAATAATAAATACTGTTCGTTGGGGCACCACCTTGAAGGTGGACATAAAAGCCACCAGCAGAAACAAGACTAATATTATAAGAATTATGGTCGGAGTAGTCATACTTATTTATTTGATTTTACGATCAAAACGATGCTTTTTGTACCTATTATTGTTACTGTTTGCCCGGGGGCGATGGTTTCATCCGAACTGGCGTCCCAACTGACGCCCCTGAAGTCAACCTTTCCGTTGCGGCCGGGACTGATTTCCGTTTCCACAATAGCGGTCTTTCCAATAAACTCATTCTCAATCACTTCGGTTGATGTTTTCTTTGACCGCAGCAGATTTTTTACCCATTTTCTGAGCAGCAATACCGAAATCACGGATGTAAATAAAAAAATGAGGAGTTGAATATTAATCGAAATATGCAGAAAGGTGCAGAGGATAGCCACTACCCAGGCGCCCACTGCGAAGAAAAAAAAGATCAACCCAGGTACGACAAACTCCAGCAGGAAAAGCACAAAGCCCACAATAAACCAGATGACGGCGGGGGTAAAAATGTTTTCCATTGTTAAGATGAGCCTGATTTAGGGATCCTTCCAAAGGTAGTTTTTTAAGTTTATAATTACCAACAGCGATCTTTTTCGGGT
>CAZUWX010000053.1:19860-24395 GCA_964624205.1 uncultured Chitinophagaceae bacterium | reverse complement strand
ATTACTTTCATCTGTATATATTATTCTGTAGCGGTTTTACAGCGTGCAAACATAGCACAGGTTTTTTGTATTTGTTACGGTATTTTTGCTCGAAAGCGGTAAACTTGACCAGTGAGATAAATACACAGCAACTCATCAAATCATACCGTAGCCGTACGGTGGTGAACCAGGTTTCCATAAACGTGAAACAGGGAGAGATCGTGGGGCTGCTGGGCCCCAATGGAGCGGGAAAGACCACTACCTTTTATATGGTAGTCGGACTTATTAAACCCGACGAAGGAAAGGTGTTCCTGGACGAGAAAGAGATCACCCGGCTGCCTATGTATAAAAGAGCGCAACTGGGGATCGGCTATCTTCCGCAGGAAGCATCGGTGTTCCGGAAACTATCAGTGGAAGACAACATCATGGCAGTACTGGAAATGACCAACCTCAGGAAGGCAGAACAAAAGGATAAACTTGAGTCCCTGCTGGACGAGTTCGGGTTGCGCCATGTCCGCAAAAACAATGGCGACTCCCTCAGCGGCGGAGAACGGCGCAGAACGGAGATCGCACGCGCGCTGGCCGTGGACCCGAAGTTTATCCTGCTCGACGAACCTTTTGCAGGGGTTGACCCCATTGCCGTCGAAGACATACAGGCCGTTGTGGCCCGGTTAAAATTCCGTAATATAGGTATTCTGATAACCGACCATAACGTGAACGAAACGCTCTCCATATGCGACCGCGCCTACCTGCTGATAGAGGGAAAAATATTCCAGCACGGCACTGCCGAAGAACTTGCACAGGATGAACAGGTGCGGCGGCTGTACCTGGGAAGGAATTTTGAATTGAAAAGAAAAGACTACTTGCACGAGGAGGCAAGAGGAAGACTGTGAAAATTCTTTCCCCGCTCATATCTGGACTAGCCCGTATGCGCTCCTGGCGTATCGATGCCTGGAAAAACCATCCCATCGATTCGCAACGGGAAGTTTTGCAGGATCTCGTGGGATCCGCACAATACACCGAATTCGGAAAAAAATATAACTTCTCGCGGCTGTTCAGCATCAAAGCATTCAAAAAAACCGTTCCCATCCATGAGTACGATGATATTAAGCCCTATATCCATCGTATCATGAACGGCGAACAGAATATACTATGGAATACCCCCGTTTCCTGGTTCGCAAAAAGCAGCGGTACCACGAGCGACAAAAGCAAGTTCATCCCGGTTACGGAAGAAAGCCTGCAGGACTGCCACTATAAAGCGGCCAAGGATGTGCTTACACAATATTATGCCTTCAACCCCGACTCAGACCTGCTTACAGGGAAAGGCCTGGTTATAGGCGGCAGCCATACCATCCACCAGGTGAACGACGAAGTGCAATACGGCGATCTCAGCGCCGTGCTGCTCCAGAACACACCTTTCTGGGGTTCCTGGATCAGAACCCCGGAGCTGAGCGTTGCGCTGATGGATGAGTGGGAGAACAAAATAGAAAAGCTGGCCCAAAGTACGATCAGGGAGAACGTCACCTCCATTTCGGGGGTGCCCACCTGGACGCTCGTTCTTTTTAAAAGGATACTGGAGATCACAGGCAAATCGTCCATCGCCGAAGTATGGCCCGGCCTGGAACTGTATATGCACGGAGGCGTGTCCTTCAAACCCTACCGCGACCAGTTCAATAAACTCGTGGGAAAAAAGATCAACTACCTCGAAATGTATAACGCAAGCGAGGGTTTTCTTGCGGCCCAGGCCGACCCCCGCGAAGACGGCCTGTTGCTGTACGTGGATCACGGGATATTTATGGAATTTATGCCCGTACAGGAATACGGTAAACCGGAGCCGGAAACGATCGGACTGAGCGAGGTGGAGATCGGCAAAAATTATGCACCGGTGATCAGCACAAATGGCGGACTCTGGCGATACCTGCTTGGCGATACGATCCGTTTCACCTCGCTGAACCCGTACCGGATAGTGGTGAGCGGAAGACTAAAGCATTTTATCAATGCCTTCGGCGAAGAGCTGATCATCGACAATACCGACCGGGCCATCTCGGCGGCATCCGAAAAATGCGGGGCCGTGGTGATCGACTACACCGCCGCGCCGCTGTATTTTTCCGATACCACCAACGGCAGCCACGAATGGCTGGTGGAATTTGAAAAAGAACCCGCCGACCTCGCCGAATTCACGGAGGCGCTCGACAACGAGCTCAAACTGCTGAATAGCGATTACGAGGCCAAACGCCATAAAGACATCGCCCTGCGCATGCCCCTGCTTTATTCACTGCGGAAAGGCGTATTCAGCGAGTGGCTGCGCAGTAAGGGCAAGCTGGGCGGCCAGCATAAGGTGCCCCGGCTGAGCAACGACCGTACCTTTATTGAGGAAATCAAAAAATTCGTATAATCTTGTATATGCGGATTTGTATATGCGGAGTTCCATTCGACCATTGAAAAATAAATAATATACGAATGAACCGGAGCACTAAAAGCTCAACTCCACAGAAGGATGTATATGCGGAGTTCCATTCGACCATTGAAAAACAAATAATATACGAATGAATTTACTTGAGAACAAAGTGACCATCGTAACAGGCGCTTCCCGTGGCATCGGCGAAGCCATCGCAATTAAATTCGCTGCCCAGGGCGCAAACGTGGCTTTCACCTATGTAAGCGAAAGCAGCGCCGGGAAGGCGGCGGTACTGGAGGAAAAATTAAAGGCCTATGGCGTGAAGGCCAAAGCCTACAGAAGCAATGCAGGCAGCTTTGCCGAAGCGGAGACCTTTGTGAACGATGTGCTGCAGGAGTTCGGTGCTATAGACGTATGCGTGAATAATGCAGGCATTTCGAAGGATAACCTGTTGCTGCGTATGACCGAGCAACAGTGGGATGATGTGCTGGCTGTTAACCTGAAAAGTGTTTTTAATATCACCAAACAGGTGATTCGCCCCATGATGAAGGCCAGAAAGGGCTCCATCATCAATATGAGCTCTATCATAGGAGTCCGGGGAAATGCAGGACAGAGCAGCTATGCAGCCAGCAAAGCCGGTATTATCGGCTTCACCAAGTCGATGGCGCAGGAATTGGGTAGCCGCAATATCCGTTGCAACGCGATAGCCCCCGGTTTCGTGGAAACAGATATGACGCAGTATCTGAAAGAAGGCGAGGCGGCAAAAGCATTTATCGAAAAAATTCCGCTGGGCCGTTTCTGCACCGGCGAGGAGATCGCTGATGCAGCTCTCTACCTCGCTTCCGATATGAGTGCCTACGTTACCGGACAGGTGCTCAGCGTCTGCGGCGGCCTGAATATATAAGGAAACCAGGCGTTTACCGCTTCGGATAGTTTCCGATACCAATTGTAATGAATTGCCGGCAATAGTAAGACCGGCATATAAAGGGATATCCGCGATCCGGAAATAATGTGCGCTCAACTGAAGCAGGCATCTTTCCGCACAGATCCGGCCTTGGCGACGTCTTTATTCCAGTGCCGGCCATCCGGTGATGCGCGCTCAACGGACCGTGTACGAGGTCAGCACATACAGTGAAGTGATCGTCAGGATCCGGCTTTCGTGGAACCGGAGGCTTTCAGACGGCCGATCGTGGTTTTTGCCAGTTCTGTGATGGCCAGCCTGCCGCTTAATCCCGCCCGCTCGTGCATCAGCTCATCCCAGTTGTCGGTTCCCTTCCAGAGCATCTGTTTTATGGCGGCCATGGCTTCGGGACTGGCGTGCGCAAGCGATTGGGATAAACGGAAAACTGCCTCATCCAATGACTCAAGGTCTTTGTGCACCTCTGCGTATAACCCCTTTTTTTGCGCCCATTCAGCGCTCCGCCAGTGTACGGCGTCGATCGCGAGCTGGCCAAAGGCGGCAGTTCCGATCTTTCGCTCAACCGCAGGTGCAATCACGAACGGGCCGAAACCCAGACTGAGTTCACTGAGCCGGATATCCGCCCCCTCCCGTGCAATGGCATAGTCGACCGCCGCCGCGAGGCCTACGCCCCCTCCCACACATTTTCCCTGTATCCGGCCGATAACCAGCTTGGGGCATTTCCGGATCGTGTTGATCACTTTGCCAAAGCCGTTGAAAAATGCAAGCCCGGTTGCCGCATCTTGTATCGCACTCAGCTCTTCAAAAGAGGCGCCTCCACAAAAAGCGCGGTCGCCGGCCGACCGCAGCACGATCACCCGGGTATTCAGGTCCAGCCCCGCAGCATGTATATTTTTGGCAAGCCCGGCCAGGAGTTCCGAGGGCAGGGAATTCCCCTGGGGGTGATAAAATTCTATGGTGGTGACGGTCTGGTGCGTCACCGCATGCACATAGGGCTGTCCGTTCATAAAGAATACTTTACTTAAAATCTATTTCAATTCAACCATTGTGCGATCCAAACGGTTTCATACCCTTTGCCGATCTTCCTGGTAATAAGCCAGGGAAGTGCTTCGCAAATAACTATGAACCGTACCTTTAGCCAAATCTACTAATTTCAATTCAACCATTGTGTGATTAACTGCCGGTGGGGAACCGGAGTTGGCAAGGCCCTCAATAATTTCAATTCAACCATTGTACGAT
>CAZUWX010000053.1:0-19760 GCA_964624205.1 uncultured Chitinophagaceae bacterium | reverse complement strand
GTACGATCAGTAAATTCCATTTGAATTGCCTGTGCTAAGAAATAAAAAACTTCAATTCAGGCGCTAAATTGAAATTAATGGTTATAATTTGCGCTTTGGTGATCAAATTTAAGCCCATGAAACATTTGTTCATACCGGCCCTTGCGGCATTTTTTCTTATAGCCTGCGGTGACGGCTCCGGCGAACGCACCGATGGATTTTCTGAAGTGCCGAAAACAGCAGAGGATTCGCTGTTCCGCGATGTGATGGAAGGCCATGACATAGGTATGGCAAGGATGGGAAAAATTGCCGGTTACCGGAAAAAAATCGCACACCAACTCGACTCGATAGCGAAACTTTCCCCTGCTGTCGCTCAGCAGCAGCTCAGAGTGAACTTAGAGCAACTCGACTTTCAGCTGAAATCTGCGGAGGACGGGATGAATGAATGGATGGACGGCTTTGTGCTCGACTCCGCCCAGGACGAAGGGGAAAAGCGGCTTTCCTATCTCCAGTCAGAGAAATATAAGGTCAACCAGGTCCGCGACCGGATACTGGAGGCCGTTCAAAAGGCAGATTCACTTATTCCGTGATTTTTTTTCGATGATTAGCCCTTAGCAGATCCGGTTAACTCAGATGGCTTTCTCTATTAGTGCTTATTATCCGATCCTAAGGTTATCCTGGGGTTATCCTAGGGTTTTTCTGCGGTTTTCCAAAGAAAAAAAGCTTACATATAACCTGGTTTATCCCTAGAATATCCCTAAGATACCCCTAGCCGAAATATGGAACCGGCACAAAAGATCCCTGGAAGAGATCTATATCTCCTCTTTAAGCGCTAGACCTGAAAATATTTGGTTATTCCAGCCCCGGCATAATTGCCTTATCCTTTGGCTTCGATCTCCTCGCAGAGGGCTTCAAAGATCGTTTCGATGTCTCCGACTCCCCTGATACGTGACAATTTGTTGAGACGGTCGTAGTAGCCGGCCACGGGTGCCGTTTTATTTTCATACTCCAGGATCCGGGCCCGGATCACTTCTTCATTGATGTCGTCGCTCCTGCCGGAGGTTTTGCCCCGGTTCAGCAAGCGGGCTACCAGCTCTGTTTCCCCCACTTCCAGGGCCAGCATAGCATTGATCTCTTCCCCGTTTTCAGCGAGCAGTTCATCGAGCGCCTGGGCCTGTGCAACGGTACGGGGAAATCCATCAAACAGAAATCCTTTGGCTGCCAGGTTTGCAGCCAGGGCCGAGCGGATCATTCCGATCACGACAGCGTCCGGCACAAGTTGCCCGTTATCTATATATTGCCTGGCTTCAAGCCCCAGCGGGGTTTTATTTGCGATCTCTTCCCGAAGGATATTGCCTGTTGAAAGATGGATCAATCCGTATCTGTCGACCAATTTCTCAGATTGCGTGCCTTTTCCACTACCCGGAGGGCCAAATAAAATAATATTGAACATACTGGACGCCTTAAAATGAAAAAATACCCAAACTCAGGGTTTGGGCGGGTAAATATAAACCCTAACGCCTAAAAATCGTTTAACAAATAAATAAATGCTGCTGGCCGCCGGCAACCGCAGTACTGGCAAGAGAATCGTAAATTTGCAGTAACATGCCGATTCAGCCAGACATAAAACTAAAACTCCGGAATTTTTCGTCTGTCCTGCACAAGGCGGTCCTGCTCACCCTGGTCGCTTTTTTGCAGCAATGCTCATATTCACAGGATCAGTCAACAAAACAGCTAACCATGAAAACAAATGGCGAAAAATCACAGCACAACCCGATATACTCGCGTACCGACACCAATTCGGTTGAGTTGAACGAGGAAGAATGGAAAAAACTGCTTCCCCCGGAAGTGTATCATATCGCGCGACAGAAGGGCACCGAGCGCCCCTGGACAAGCCCTTATGAAACTTCAACGGATATCGGCACGTATTACTGCGCGGCCTGCGGCAACCCGCTGTTTGTCAGCGACACAAAGTTTGAAAGCGGCTGCGGATGGCCAAGTTTTTACCAGCCGGTGTCCAAGGGAAGCGTACGGTATGAGCCGGATCATTCCCATGGCATGAACCGTACCGAAGTGATGTGCGGCCGCTGTAAGTCGCACCTGGGCCACGTTTTTGAAGACGGCCCCCCACCCACCGGTTTACGCTATTGTATTAACGGGGTGGTGCTGGATTTCGAAAAAGCAAAGGAGGCTGAGAAAAACTTCGAAGCGCGATAAAATAGTCCCCCGGGTTCCCCACCGCCCCGATTGCGGCCCGACCGGTTTTTCGCCATCCTGATATTACTGCAACGGCGCAGCCAAAAAAACGGTGGAATTTCTATCTTCGCCCCGTGCGGAAAAAAAAGAACATCATTGTTGAAAGAGTGCTGGTGGAAGACTATGCCGCCGAAGGAAAATCGCTCGCAAAGATCGACGGCAAGGTCGTTTTCATAGAAGAAGCCGTGCCCGGAGACATAGTCGACCTGCGGCTGACCCGGAACAAAAAGGATTGGGCGGAAGGCCGTCCCCTGGTTTATCACAGCTATTCGGCCGACCGGGTAACCCCTTTCTGCAGGCATTTCGGAGCCTGCGGCGGATGCCAGTGGCAGATGCTGCCCTACGAAAAGCAACTGCAGTATAAACAGCAACAGGTGATCGAAACCCTCCGCCGGATCGGGAAACTCCCCCTTCCTGAGTTTGAGCCCATTGCGGGCGCAGATCCGGTGACGCGATACCGGAATAAGCTGGAATATACTTTCAGCAATAAACGGTACCTGCTGCGGGAGGAACTGCATAACGAATCGATACGGGCGGAGATGAACGTGGCCGGGTTCCATGCCCGCGGACTATTCGACAAGGTGGTGGATATAGAAGAATGCCATCTCCAGTTGGAGCCCACCAATGCCATCCGGAACGCGATAAAAACGTTTGGCCGGGAGCACGACTATACTTTTTATGATATCAGGGAGCACCACGGCTTTCTCCGGACCCTGCAACTGCGGATCTGCCGTAGCGGCGAGATCATGGTCAACCTCGTATTTGGCCAGGACGACAAAAAGAAAAGGGAAGCGCTGCTGGATCATATTGTCGGGAGCTTCCCGCAGATCACTACCCTGTTGTATACGATCAACACCAAAAAAAATGATAGCCTGCACGACCTCTCCCCGGTGGTGTACACGGGCAAAGGCTTTGCGACGGAAACCCTGGAAGAGCTCCGGTTCAAGATCGGCCCCAAGTCCTTTTTCCAGACCAACACCTGGCAGGCAGAACAGCTCTACAGGATCACCAGGGATTTTGCCGGCCTGACCGGTTCGGAAACGGTGTACGACCTGTATTGCGGCACCGGCAGCATCGGCCTGTTCGTGAGCCGGATGGCCAAAAAGATCATCGGGGTAGACCTGGTGCCCGAAGCCATTGCCGACGCAAGGGAGAATGCAGCGCTGAATGGGATCGGACATGCCGAATTTTTCACCGGCGACGTGGTGGATGTGTGCACAGACAGCTTTTTCGACCAGCATGGCCGGCCGGACGTCATCATCACCGATCCCCCGCGGGCCGGTATGCACGACGCGCTGGTAAAAAAAATACTGGAAATGGAGGCGCCGCTGGTGGTGTATGTGAGTTGCAACCCTGCCACGCAGGCAAGAGACCTCAACCTGTTAAGCGAAAAATACCAGGTTACCCGCGTTCGGCCGGTGGATATGTTCCCTCATACCCATCATATTGAGAACGTGGTGCAACTGAAATTGCAATAAGCGATGAAATGAGCACGCCCGCGGCGCTCCCGCCACGATCCGTGCAGCCAAACCGAAATAACACGGCGAATCCCGGAGTATACCCGAAACATTCCGATCTTCGCCAACTAAAATTTAATGGATGAGAGATGTCAGAATGGGTGGCTTTCAGACGATCCCCCCGGTGATCAAAAACCTGGTGATCCTGAACGCCCTGATTTATTTTGCACAACAGGTGTTCGGCAATAACGGTCCCTACGGAATAGTCAATCTGTTTGCCCTTCATGATGTTCATTCTGTGTATTTTAAGCCCCATCAGCTCGTCACCCATATGTTCATGCACGGCAGCTTTACCCACCTGCTGTTCAATATGTTTGCTTTGTGGATGTTCGGCAGCATACTCGAAAACCTGTGGGGTTCCAAAAGGTTCCTGATCTTTTATATGCTGTGCGGACTGGGAGCGGCTCTCCTGCACCTGGGCACACTTTACATGGAGATGAGAGAAGTGATGGAGGTGTTCCGTCAACTCCCTGCTGGCCGCCAGGAAAGCCTGTTGTACGACCCTAATTTTAAGGTCAATACGCCCACAGTGGGTGCCTCCGGCGCAGTATTCGGATGCCTGGCCGCATTCGGGTACCTGTTTCCCAACAGTCTTATTTACCTCTATTTTTTCATACCGATCAAAGCCAAATGGTTCGTGATATTTTATGCGGCGCTGGAGCTCTGGTTAGGTGTAAGCAACTCCGCGGGCGACAATGTGGCCCACTGGGCGCACCTCGGGGGAGCCCTGGTAGGGTTTCTGCTGGTGTTTTACTGGAACAAAAAGAATAGAAGACACTTTTATTGAACGGGAATGGCCGGCAGGCCTCATTCTATTCTGCGAATCCTTTTGTAAATTCATAAAAAATATCTGTGCTGCGGGAAGATCGATATAGGAAAAAGATGACACTCGGGCAGGATGGCAACAACGTGATCATGATGATGGCTGTCCTGGTCGTCGTTTTCTGCATCTTCAAGTTCATCTATGTTGCGTATTTTCTCTCCAGCCTGAGCCTGGAGGCTTTCTATGCCAATATTTTCAATTGGTTCATCCTGCCTGCAGAGGTGGACCGGCTGGCGGCGCGACCCTGGACCACCCTCACCTACATGTTTATGCACGACGGCGTATTTCACCTGTTGGGCAATGTGCTGTGGCTGTGGGCCTTTGGCTATATCCTCCAGGACCTGGCCGGCAACCGCAAAGTGGTGCCCCTGTTCTTATTCGGGGGCGTGGCCGGCGCATTCCTGTTTGTACTGAGCAATAATATCTTCCCGGGCCTGTCTTCACAGATCCACGGCAGAACGCTTGAAGGTGCTTCCGCCGGAGTGATGGCAATCGCCATTGCCACAACCACCCTGGCTCCCGATTACCGCATATTCCCGATGCTGAATGGCGGTATCCCCCTTTGGGTATTGACCATCATCTTTGTGATCATCGACTTTGCCGGCATAGCGGGTAGCAACGGGGGAGGACATATCGCCCATATAGGAGGGGGCGCCATCGGATTTGTTTTTGTACTACAGCTAAAAAAAGGCCGCGATTGGAGCATATGGGTAAACGCATTCTTCAGTTGGCTGGCTAACCTGTTCAACCCGGATAAAAAGGAATGGAAAAAGACCGCCAAAGATGAGCTGTATTATGAAGCCGGCAGTACCACACCTTTCAAAAAGAAGCCAAACGTTACCCAGAAGCGGATCGATGAGATCCTCGACAAGATAAACCAACAAGGCTATCGTTTCCTGACTGATGAGGAAAAAGAAATTCTTAAGAGGGCCTCGGAAGACGAACAATCGTAACTTTAAGACATGACCTATGCTTTCAGGCGGATAACCAAGCGGGTATTCATCATCATACATATCGTAATCAGCTTTCTTTTCCTGCTGGCCTGCTGCAACGCCTTTCTCCCTCCCCAACATTGGTGGTTCATTGCTCTGCTCGGTCTTGCATTCCCTTTTTTGCTGATCCTGATCGCGGCATTCCTGATCTTCTGGCTGATCTTTCGCTCCAGATGGACGCTGCTCTCACTCGCCTGCCTGTTGCTCGGCTATTCCAATATCAGGGCCCTGGTCGGACTCCACTATGGAAAGGAATTTACGGAAAACAAGCCGGCAGACGCCCTCCGCGTACTCACCTGGAATGTAACCTGGTTCGACGAACAAACCAAGGCGGACAGGTCGCATGATAGCTACCGCGAGGAGATGTTCGACTACCTCAAAAAGCAGGACGCCGATATACTTTGTTTCCAGGAATACCTCGAACCCAACAGCATACGCCGGGATTATAACAACCGGAACGATCTCACCGCCCTCGGCTACCCCTACAGCATGGTGGCCATCGACTATGTTGGCTGGAAAGGCACTTTCCAGAGCGGTATCGCCATCTTTTCCAAACACCCCATCCTCGACAGCATCCATGTCCGGTACCCGGGTCCCAAAAACTTCCGCGCGGCAGAAAGCCTGATCGGGGTGGACATCGACCACAACGGCCAGAAGGTCAGGGTTTTCACCACCCACCTGCAGTCGGTCATGTTCCAGGCCGACGACTACCGGAATATCGAACTCATCAAAAGTGGATCAGACAGCATCTACGAAGCCTCCAAAAACGTGGTGCGGAAACTCGCGCTCGGCTATAATTTTCGCGGACAGCAGGTAGATATCGTGAGCACCTATCTGAAGGAAAGCCCCTATCCCGCGGTCATTTGTGGTGATTTCAACGATATTCCCAATTCCTACACCTATTTCCGGATGCGGAGCGACCGCAAAGATGCGTTCCGGGAGGCAGGAAAGGGCATCGGCCGCACCTTCGCCAACCTCGCGCCCACGCTCAGGATTGACTATATTATGGCCGATAAAAGATTTGACGTTCTCCAGTATAAGCGGGATATTTTGCCCTACTCGGAACATTACCCGGTTATTGCCGACCTGCTGCTGCCGGATACTGGGGATTGATCCATATTTTTGCAACCCTTATAAAACAACCCGATATGTCGTCCCTCAAGGTCTACAATTCATACACGAGGCAAAAAGAAACTTTTGAGCCGATTACTCCCGGCCATGTAGGAATGTATGTATGCGGACCCACCGTCAGCGGCGAGAGCCATCTCGGGCATGCCCGACCCTACATAACCTTCGACGTAGTTTATCGCTACCTGATGCACCTCAACTATAAGGTCCGGTATGTTAGAAATATCACCGATGCCGGCCATTTTGAAGAAGAGGGACGGGAAGCGGAAGATAAAATATCCACTAAGGCAGTGCTGGAAAAGCTGGAGCCCATGGAGCTGGTGCAGAAATACACCAATCTCTTCCACTGGGCAATGCGCCAGCTCAATACCATTGAGCCCAGCATCGAACCCACCGCCACGGGACATATCGTAGAGCAGATCGACATGATCAAAAAGATCATGGAAGAGGGCTACGCCTATGAGGTGAACGGCTCGGTCTATTTCGACGTACGGAAATACGCCGCCACCTATCCTTACGGGAAGCTGAGCGGACGTATACTGGACGACCTGCTCGAAACCACCCGTATCCTGGAAGGCCAGGAAGAAAAAAGGCACAAAGGTGATTTTGCCCTCTGGAAAGCAGCTCCGCCCCAGCACATCATGCGGTGGAACAGCCCGTGGGGAACAGGTTTTCCCGGATGGCACATAGAATGTTCTGCCATGAGTGCCAAATACCTCGGCAAGGAATTCGACATACATGGAGGAGGGATGGACCTGCAGTTCCCGCATCATGAAAGTGAGATCGCCCAAAGCACGATCTGCAACAAACACGTGCCCGCACGCTACTGGATGCATAATAATATGATTACTGTGAACGGCCGGAAGATGGGGAAAAGCTATAATAACCAGATCAAGCTGACCGAAATGTTCAGCGGCGATCACCCCCTGCTGGAAAAGGGCTACAGCCCGATGACCATTCGCTTTTTTATCCTCCAGACCCACTACCGCGGCACGCTCGATTTCAGTAACGATGCCTTGCAGGCGGCAGAAAAAGGATTAAAAAGACTGTGGGAAGCCTATGAACTCCTCACAAAATTCGAGTTACCCGACACATCCGCTGCCGCAGATCCGGAGCTGGATAAAAAAATAACCGCCCTGCTCCGGGAACTGGACGAATTCATGAACGACGACTTCAATACGGCAAAGGTTCTCGCCAATCTTTTCGAGATCGTTCCGGTTATCAACTCCATACACGACAAACATCTTAAACCGGAGGTGATCAGCAGCCAGACCCTGCAATTACTGCAGACCTATTTTTTCAACTATCTAGAAAATATTCTCGGCCTCCGTAAGGAGGATCATGGCGGGGGAGCAAAGCTCACCGGCGTGATGGAGCTGCTGATAGAACTCCGCAAAGAAGCGAGATCAAAAAAGGATTACGCCACTTCCGACAAGATCCGGAACGAGCTGCAGCAGTTGGGTATACTGCTGAAAGACGAGAAAGGCGGCGACATGAGCTATACGGTCAACTAACCGGCCGAACTTAACTTGTACGCTCCTGCAACCGGCCACCTGTAGCATCGGGGCCGTTTTGGGTAACCCTTTGTTCCGCTTTCTTTCAAACCAGAAAATCATATCTTCGCATGGCTTTCCGGAAGCATCCCGTCCACGGAAATGGGCTCAGCCTACCGGTATGGTTGCTATAAACACATATTAATTAACTTAACTTCTTGCCTCAATGTGGACGCGGCATATCATAAAGAAGGAAAGTTATGTCAACAGTCTCACGCGGCCTGCCCGCCAACCCTCATCTCGACGTTCCGAAAAAACAATCCCGTGAATTGCTAAAATTATGCAAGGAATCTTCAATGGATGCACTGAATCGTATCCGCCGGCAGCATCCGAAATTCTATCACACAGAAAATGAAACCCTTGTAAAGAATGTAAAGCTCAGTGACGCACAATTTGTCATTGCGCGTGAATATGGTTTTTCGTCCTGGGCGCAATTGAAGGAACGAATCGCCGGGAACACCGCCGCCCAATTGATAGATAAAGCCATCCGTGCGAACGATGCGACAGCCGTAACACAATTGCTCACAGCCTATCCTAACTTACTGCATGTGCCCGTCGTTAGCGGTAACTGGGGGCCACCAATGAGTCATGCTGCTAATCTCAACCAATTGGAGATAGTAAAAACGATTGCGGCACTCGGCGCTAAAGATTTTCAACATGCATTTGATCGCGCATTGTTACACGGTGATATCGAGATTGCTAAATGGTTGCGAGGGCAGGGAGCGTCATTTATGCCAGGAATTATTATGGGTTCCTGCGAAACACTAAATCTCGACGGCTTTGGATTTCTGGATGATGAAGGAGCACCCTTTACGGACGGACGGGGCAACAGTCAGGCACCACTTGCACTGGTATTAGAGACATATAGCCGGCACCCGGAGGGTAAGCACGCAATTCTGAAACGGTTCAAAGCAAGGGGATATAAATGGCCGGATACAGTAATGATGGCTTTTCATTGCGGTGATCTCGAATTGCTCAAAAGACATTTCCACGAAGATCCTAATCTGCTAAATAGGCGATTTAATTACCGCGAAATTTATCCGCCTGCATTAGGTTGTGCAGACGATGGTCGTTCCGGTCTTCATGGTACACCCATTGATGGTACTACCCTGCTGCACCTTGCAATTGATTTTGACGAACGTGAAATTTTTGATTGGCTGATTCAGCAAGGCTCGGATGTAAACGCTCCCGCTGTAATCGATAAAGAAGGCTTCGGCGGGCATACGCCACTTTTCAATGCAATTGTCAGCGATGCCTATGTGAACGGCAGGCAACGTGATGGTTACATGGGTCGACGGCTATTGGAATTGGGGGCAGACATTAACCTGCGGGTCAATCTGCGGAAATTTCTGGACTGGCGGGACGAGCCAGGCTGGCATATCAAACATAATGTTACCCCGCTGGAATGGGCATCCGATTTTCCGGAGAAACGTTGGGTAAGCAAAGAGATCGTCAATATGATTGAAGGCCGAAGTATCTAAGCATCCGATGCATGAATAAAAACAAGAGTTGACATGAGCGATTATCCGGTACATCTTAGTTGCGATAAAAAGCTGAAAAAATTACTTGACACCCAGGAGCCGCAACGCCTGAGGAAAAGAAGGAACGTTATGGTAAGGCTCTGTGCTTCCATTATGAGCCAGCAATTGTCGGTAAAAGTGGCGGAAGTGATCTTCCGGCGTTTCCTCGACCTGTATGGTAAAAAGGAGCCTACCCCCCACCAGATCCTCGGCACACCCGACGAAACGCTCCGTGGCATCGGCCTGTCTAACGCCAAAGTCAGCTATATAAAGAACGTGGCTCAGTTTGCGGTGGAAAAAGGAATGGAGCCGAAAAAGCTCGCCAAAATGAGCAACGACGAAGTAGTGGAATACCTTGTTCAGATAAAGGGGGTAGGGAGATGGACGGTGGAAATGCTGCTGATGTTCACCCTGGGCCGGGAAGACGTGTTTGCGCCGGACGACCTGGGCATTCAGCGTGCCATGGCCGGGTTGTACAAGCTCGACCATCTGGAGAAAAAAAAGCTGCGCGAAGAAATGGTCCGTATCTCGTCGGCCTGGTCGCCCTTCCGCACCTATGCCTGCCTGCATCTCTGGGATTGGAAGGATAACAAGCCTGTGCTTCGCGCCAAAAAGAAGGAGCTCTGGTAAGCGCGTTCTTCGCGCCGGCCGGGCTTCGGCTGATCCTTATAACAGATTTCAGCCTTAGCGCTATCGAACTTCCAAAGCAGGGGGTGCGCGCCTTTCCAGTGCTACCGCACCAGCTTCAATTCACGGATCAGGTTGTCCGCGCCACCCAGCTTATCGATACACCAGAGCACAAAACGGATATCCACACAGATCGTACGATTCAACGACGCATCGAAAGCCAGCTTATGGCTAAGCGCTTCGTAGTTGCCGTCGAAGGCAAGCCCGATCAGGTTTCCGGATCCGTCGATCACGGGAGAGCCGGAATTGCCGCCCGTGATGTCGTTGTTAGTGATGAATCCAACCACCAGGTCGTTATGCCGCTTGTCGATATACTGACCGAAATCTTTTTTGCGGAACCGCTCCAGGATGTTTTCGGGGAGATCAAATTCATAGTCGCCCGCCTTATACTTTTCCAGGAATCCCTTTGTGGTGGTCACGGCTTCATACTTCACCCCGTCTGCGGGAGCATACCCGCCCACGCTGCCAAAACTCACCCGCATCGTGAAAGTGGCATCAGGATACATTTTTGCCGCTTTCGCCGGATCCATCTCCATAAGGCCCTTCAGGTACAGGCGCCCCACCTCATTGTTAACCGTGTTAAACGCCCTCAGCCTGGGCAGGTACTTCGATTGAAAATTCTTCACAAAGGCAGAGGCGGTGGCAAAAGCCGGATCTGCCTGCAGCCGGTTGCCATCCGGGAGCTTCACGAACGCCGCCCATTTCAGACTGTCCAATATAAACGTGTTGGCAAACACATGATCTGCGTATTTCTTATACGTGTCAGAATCGTCAAGGCTGCCGAAGCCTGCTTTCAGCGACTCATAGAATCCGATCGGGTGCTGGCTTTTGTCGATATCCTGATAGAATAACTGTAACACTGCGGCGAGGATTTCGCGATCGCTCGGAGTATGCTCCGATTTCAGGAATGCGGTCCGCGCACGGTCGGCCGCCTCCACCGCCTTGCCGATATCTTTCGATCCCCCGCTCTTCACGATCGCACTCTCCACCTGTTGCAGGGTGGCGGCAAAAGCCATCAGGCCGGAGCCCATGATGCCTTCATTGATATACACATGGTGCCGGGAATAGGGTTGCCACGCAGTATATGCCTTTGATAGTTCGGTAAAAATATTCGCGAATTCGGGTTTGTCCCTGGCCCAGTTGAGGAATCGGGCTTCCTGCGCCTGTTTCTCTTCGTACACCCCGTGTTTGATCAACTGTTTTGTTTCCCCGTCAAAGAATTTCCAGTAGTTGGCAATAGAAGCCACGTCGGAAGCCAGCTTGAGCTTCACTGCAGGATCCTTCTTCATGGCATCGAAAAGATATTTCAGCCGGGTCTCCCGCAATTTCACCAGGGTGGGATTGTTGACGTCTATCTTTTGCCTGATACCGTACGAGGTTTCGTAACGGTTTGTGCCTCCGGGATATCCGTAGATCATGGCATAATCACCTTCCTTCACACCTTTGAGGGAAACGGGAAGAAAATATTTGGGTTTCAGGGGCACATTCTGCACCGAGTAATCCGCGGGATCGCCTTCTTTATCGGCATAGACCCGGAACACCGAAAAATCACCCGTATGCCTTGGCCACTCCCAGTTATCCGTATCGCCCCCGAATTTTCCGATCGTTTCGGGAGGAGCGCCGGCAAGCCTGACGTCATTATATCGCTGGTACACAAAAGCCAGGAACTGGTTGCCCTTGAACAGCGGGCTGATCCGGGTGATGATTTGTTTCGCCGGATCTGAAAATTCGGTATTCAGGGAGGCCAGTACCGCTGAGGTCCTGGCTGCCCTCTCTTCACCGGTCAGGTTTCCCAGCGAGTCTTCCACCCGTTTGCTCACATCTTCTATCCGCAATAAAAATTCCACATAGAGACCCTGCGCCGGGATCTCTTCCTGCGTAGACCTCGCCCAGAAGCCATCTTTCAGGTAATTCTTCTCTATGGAGCTGGCGCCCGCGATCACGTCATATCCACAATGGTGGTTGGTAAAGAGCAATCCCTGGTTGCTCACGATCTCGCCGGTACAATAGCCGCCGAATATTACGATGGCGTCTTTCAGGGAGGCCTTGTTCACGCTATAGAGCTGTTCTTTGGAAAGCTTGAGGCCTCTTTTTACCATATCGTCGTACACCTGCTTACCCAGCAACATGGGCAGCCACATGCCTTCGTCGGCGTAAGAGCGGAACAAAGTGAGAACAAAAAGGAATGAAAGCAATACCCTTTTCAACCGCGTATTTTTTGTCTTTTTAATGGTCGGTTTCATGGCGATAAATTTTAACTATAGATATCCCGTAAACCTAACCGATTTATCAGGCTCTGTTCAAAATTTTCCATAAAAGGTCTTTTAGCTCCATCAACCCCTTATTTTCCAACGATGAAATAAAAACATGGGGTATTTCCCGGGGAAGTTCTTTACTAATGGCCGCTTTTAGTTCCTCATCGAGCATATCAGATTTGCTGATGGCTATTACAAATGCCTTATCGAGTAATTCCTTGTTATATTCCCTGAGCTCGTTCAGCAGGATCTCAAACTCCTTTCGATGGTCGTCGCTGTCTGCAGGTATCAGAAAAAGCAGGGCGGAGTTGCGTTCAATATGCCGTAAAAAACGGTGCCCCAGCCCGCGCCCCTCTGCAGCACCCTCGATAATACCCGGAAGGTCTGCCACGCAGAAGCTTTTACCCTCGCGGTATTCTACCATCCCCAATTGCGGGGTGAGGGTGGTGAAGGCGTAGTTGGCGATTTTAGGGGTTGCGGCGGTGATGACTGAGAGTAGGGTCGATTTACCGGCATTGGGAAAACCTACCAGTCCAACGTCGGCCAGCACTTTCAGCTCGATGAGTTTCCATGCCTCCTTACCCGGCTCTCCGGGCTGTGCATATTCGGGGGCCTGATTGGTAGCCGTGGCAAAGCGGGCGTTGCCCAGCCCCCCCCGGCCCCCTTTCATGAGAATGGACTCCTGTCCGTGCTCCAGCATTTCCAGTTCCTGCAGGCCGGTCTCCTCGTCGCGGACGATCGTTCCCAACGGCACCTCGATGATGATATCTTTGCCGCTCTTACCGCTGGAGTTAGTGCCGGAGCCGCCTTCTCCGTTCTCCGCCAGCACATTTTTATAATAACGCAGGTGGAGCAGGGTCCATAAATTCTTATTTCCGCGCAGGATAATGTGCCCGCCACGCCCCCCGTCGCCCCCGTCGGGGCCTGCTTTCGGGTTAAATTTTGTACGCAGGAAATGGCTGCTGCCGGCGCCGCCATGGCCGCTGCGGCAGAACACACGGATGTAGTCAATGAAATTGGTCTTCTCCATTGGCTGCAATTTACCAGCATTCCAGCTTTCCAGCGGCGCTTTTGTCCCTTATTTTGGTTTTGGAGGGACCAATTCCTGCTGCACCGCCGGTGGAGTGTTGGAAATAGGGATGGTATTCCTTGCGCCGGTGCGGGTAGCGCTGTATTGTCCCTTTGTGCTGTTAGGGAGACAATATTCAGGGTGCCGGTCCCGCAACAGGCTGCCCGGCAGGTTACTGCTTCGTCCTTTTATTTTTTGGGTTTCGGAACGGTCGATCGCGGGTCAAAGAAGGCTTTGCTGTAGTTCGCGCCCCAGAGCTCGTAGCGTTTAAACTGGTTTCGCAGGCGGGGCTCAAAGTTCTCCCAGCTCCGTTTGTTCTTGGGCGACCATAATACTTCGCTTAAAGCACTCAGGCGGGGAAAGATCATGTACTCCACTTTCGAGGGATAACGCATGTATTCGGTCCAGACGTTTGCCTGTGCACCCAGTATATATTTTTCTTTAGCGGGGTCCAGTTCCTTCGGAATCGGCTCATAGCTGTACACCTTCTGCACCGTGGTGTAACCGCCTATCACCACCGAGTCTTCATGGCTGGTTTGCGTATGGTCGAAATACATATAACCATTGGGTGTCATGATCACCTCATGATGCTGATTAGCGGCTTCTATGCCTCCTTTTTCCCCTCTCCAGCTCATCACGATGGCATTGGGGGCCAGTCCACCTTCCAGGATCTCATCCCATCCGATTATCGTACGTCCTTTGGCGTTAATATACTTTTCCATCCGCTGGATAAAATAGCTCTGCAGCTCGTGTTCGTCTTTCAGATGGTGATCTTTCATTCTTTTCTGGCATTTCGGACATTCTTTCCAGCGTTTTTTGGGGCATTCGTCGCCTCCGATATGAATGTATTTAGAGGGGAATAATTGAACCACCTCGTCGATCACGTCCTGTAAAAATGTGAACACCTCATCGTTGCCGGCGCAGAACACGTCGTCAAACACGCCCCAGGTTTGCTGTACCGCATAGGGGCCTCCCGTACAGCCCAGCTTGGGATAAGCTGTGAGTGCAGCCATGGCGTGCCCGGGCATTTCGATCTCCGGTATAACAGTGATATAACGGTCTGCTGCATACTGAACGATCTCTTTAACCTCCTCCTGGGTATAGAACCCGCCATACCGCTGGTTGTCGTTGCCCGTGCCCGGGTAGCGTCCGATGATAGTGCCATCGCGGTAGGCGCCGGCCCTGGTGAGATTCGGGTACTTCTTTATCTCGATCCGCCAGCCCTGATCCTCTGTCAGGTGCCAGTGAAAATAATTCATCTTGTGCAGCGCGATGTAGTCAATATATTTTTTAACGAAGGCAACCGGGAAAAAATGCCGGGAGACATCAAGATGGAGGCCCCGGTAAACAAAACGCGGCTCATCGTGTATGGTTACATGGGGGATCTGAAGGGTGGCCGTTTTTGTCACCGGCAGCAACTGGATGAGCGATTGTACGCCGTAGAAAACGCCAGCCGGATCATCGCCTTCGATATACACCCCCTTCCCATTCACCGTCAACGTATAGGCTCCGCTCTTCTTCTGACCGCCGCTCCTGAGCGCCAGGTCAACGGAACCTATCTTCGCGGTGGTCATGGACGCTTTTTTGGGATTGAACCCATAGATATCTTCCAGGTACGACCGGAGAAAATCGGCGGAATGCTGCAAGCTGGCGTCGCGTACCTGGAATTTAGTTCCCGGCGTAAGCGTAAAAGTTCCTGCTGCAGCGGGTATGATCACCTCGCGGGGCTGGGGAATGATATTCACCTGCGCAGTAGTGCCGATCCACAGCATTACCGCGCATAGCATCAGAAATAATCTGTTCATCGTTATTTTGTTTTTGTATGACTATTCTTTCGCAGGCCGCCGACCAGTATCTGCACAATGTTCTCTTCCAGCAATTCGCCGGATATCTTCTGCCGGCTGCGATGCCAGGATTCGATGCCGCTTACGGCGTGCAGCATGATCAGCACCGCGGTCGGCGCATCTATGTTCTTGATCTCCCCCTTCTGTATGCCTTCGCCAATAATAGACGCGATCCGCTGCCGGTGGGTACGGCGCTGGTTACGAAAATTTGACAGGTAGGGGTCGGTGAGATGTTTCCACTCCCTGTCGCTTACATATACTTCTTCGTAATTATCGATCATCTGCCGGATATGAAAGCGGAGGATGGCCTCAATCTTTCCAATGGCAGACATATCCGATGCGCTCACTTCGTCCATATAGCTGGTAAACTTGTTAGCGATCTTGAAGCAGATTTCCTGCAGCAGCTCAGCTTTGGAACGGATATGATTGTAAAGGCTGGCAGCCTCCACACCTACATTTTCGGCAAGATCCCGCATGGAAGTAGCATTAAAGCCGTGCTTCCGGAAGAGGTGCGCGGCTTTCTCGAGTATCACTTCCTTGCGGGGACTGGGTTTCTTGTCTTTATTTGTTGCCATATTGCGGGGGTCAAATATAAAATTTACTTTAGGTTTGCACACCAAATCATGATCTTTCACCCGAAAATATTAATATGTCACTTATTGTAGTAGGCAGCATGGCCTTTGATGCAATTGAAACTCCATTTGGCAAGGTCGACAGGATTGTAGGAGGGTCAGCCACCTATGTGGCGTACACTGCCAGCAATTTTGTTTCTCCCATACAGCAGGTCTCCATCATTGGCGAAGACTTCCCGCAGGAAGAACTGGATAACCTGGCCTCGCGGGGGGTCGACCTCCAGGCGGTGGAGAACGTGGCAGGCAGAAAATCCTTTTTCTGGAGCGGACGGTACCACATGGATATGAATAGCCGTGACACGCTGGTGACCGACCTCAACGTGCTGGCCGACTTCAAACCGGTAATACCCGAGGCTTACCAGTCGGCCGAATTCCTGATGCTCGGCAATCTCGACCCCGAAGTGCAGCTCAGCGTGATCGCGCAGCTACGGAAAAGGCCCAAGCTGGTGGTGATGGACACGATGAATTTCTGGATGGAGATCGCCCTTCCCAAACTGCAGCAGGCGCTGAAAAAAATAGACGTGCTGATGATCAACGACAGCGAAGCCCGGCAGTTAAGCGGAGAATACTCGCTGGTAAAGGCAGCTCATGCCATCCTCAATATGGGACCCCGGTACCTCGTTATCAAGAAGGGAGAGCACGGGGCGCTGCTGTTCCATGAGAATCAGGTGTTCTTCGCACCGGCCCTTCCCCTGGAAAATGTGTTCGACCCCACCGGCGCAGGCGACACTTTTGCGGGAGGATTTATCGGACACCTGGCCAAAACACGTGATATTTCTTTTAAGAACATGAAGACTGCCATCATAGTAGGGTCGGCAATGGCCTCCTTCTGCGTGGAGCAATTCGGCCCCGAGCGACTAAAAACGCTTACCAGCGAAGATATTGCCGGCCGTATCGACCAGTTCGTGGAACTCGTTAATTTCGATATTCAGCTCGTATAACGGCTGAATAAACAACACGTAGAGTACGTGGTTCGATTGCTCCGGGCGTATAATGCGCGGATAAGAACATCCGCATCTGCTTCCGAAACCGCTTAACCCGCTGCCCATACGGATGGCGCGAATATGCGGGCATCTGCGCGACCTTCAAAACCCCTTAATTTCGATATTCAACGCATATAGAGTAATTTTACCGCTTAAATAATTCTATTTTGATCGCAATCGACAACGTACTGGTGAGCGACGCTGTGGTAGAGGCCCAATTTGTGTGTGATCTCATTAAGTGTAAAGGAGGTTGCTGCGAGGACGGAGATGCCGGTGCGCCACTCGAAAAAGACGAGCTTCAGATTCTCAACGATATCTATGAAGACGTAAAACCTTATCTCACCCGCGAAGGTATCCGCGCTATAGAAAAAGGGGGACGATACGTGTATGACCGTGATTTCGGCTGGGTCACCCCAACGATTGATGGAGATATGTGTGTGTATGGCTTCAGAGACGAGCAGGGCATCATTAAATGCGGAATTGAGCAGGCGCACCGCGACGGAAAGGTCAGCTTTAAAAAACCCGTCAGTTGCCATCTCTATCCGGTCATCGATAATAAAGGGAAAAACGGCGAGTTCGACAGGATGAACTACGAACCGCGCCAAACCCTCTGCAGCCCGGCCTGCGCCCTGGGAAAAAAGCTGAAAGTGCCCGTCTACCAGTTTCTGAAAGAACCCATTATCCGCCGGTATGGGGAAGCGTTTTATCAGGCGCTGGAAAAAATAGCGGAAGAAAACACCGGGCAACGCCCTTAGAAGGGCCGTGAAAAATTATACGGATGGACCAACAAGCTTCTTCTTTTATTGCTAAAAGCACGATCAAGGCGGGCGATATCGACCACAGGAGAAAGATCAATTTTAATATCGACCGGTATAATCATACGGTTCCGCTCGGCAAACAACAGTTCACCAACCTCAACCTGGCAAAAGAAAGGGCAAAAAATTTAAAATGGCGGGCAATCGAAGCGCTCGACCAATACCTTGAGGCCTTTGAATCCAATTTCACCGCGCGCGGCGGTCAGGTGATATGGGCGGAAACCACCGGCGACGCGCTGAGGGAAATACTGCAGATCTGCCAGCGCAAAAACTGCCGGACGGTTGTGAAGAGCAAGAGCATGGTGACAGAAGAGATACATCTGAACAAATTCCTGGAAACGAATCATATCGAAAGCTTCGAAACGGATCTCGGCGAATACATCCAGCAGCTCGATGGAGAGCCGCCCTATCATATCGTTACACCGGCGATGCACAAGAATAAGGAAGACGTGGCCAAGCTATTTTACGAAAAGCTGGGCGCCAAACCCGGCCTCACACCGGAAGAGCTTACCCTTGTAGCAAGAGAAAAACTGAGAGATAAGTTCGTGACGGCAGAAGTGGGCATCACCGGCGCAAACTTCATTATTGCCGATACAGGCAGCATCGCCATGACGGAGAACGAGGGCAACGCCAGACTCTGCTGCGCTTTTCCCAACACACATATCGTGATCGTCGGCATCGAGAAGATCATCCCTTCATTTACCGACCTCGGATTGTTCTGGCCGCTATTGTCTACCTACGGGACCGGACAAACGATGACCGTCTACAATTCGGTGATCAGCGGTCCACGGCAGCCCGGCGAGACCGACGGCCCCGAAGAAATGTACGTGATACTGCTTGATAACGGCCGGACGAACATCCTGCAGAACGAAAAACAAAGAGAAAGCCTCTATTGTATTCGTTGCGGAGCGTGCCTGAACGCCTGCCCGGTGTATAAAAATATCGGCGGCCATGCTTACGGCACCACCTATAGCGGACCGATCGGATCGGTGATCACCCCCCAAATGCAGGGATTGGGTGAATGGAAACACCTGAGCTATGCATCCTCCTTATGTGGGAACTGCACGGAGGTATGCCCCATGAAGATCAATATACACGGATTGCTCCTTGAAAATCGTATAGAATCTGTTGAGCAGGGGAATGCTCGTTGGGCTGAAAAACTCGCCTGGAAGGCCTGGAAAACGGCAAGCCTTCATCGTAACCTCATGAATAAGGGAAACAGCCGTATCAAGAACTGGACTGTCAACAGGATGTTCGGCGGCTGGACGCAGCACCGCGCGCCCCTGAACTTCCCCGATAAAACATTCAACGAACTGTGGAAGGAGAAATACAGTCCTCCGTCGGGAGGAAAAGCAGAATAGGCAGGAAGAGTGCAAAAATAAAAAGACGGCTATACCCGAAGGATTACCGCACAGGATCCTTTAAGAAAATATAAGTGGAGATCAATTCTTGTTGGAGATGAATACAAAAGGCTTTAGTTCCTTTTGTTTCAATAATTGTCTGATGGTTCTCGCGTTATGAACGACTTTGTATTTATTAAAGTCGAATACCTCGTGCGCCACACAGAAATTATCCACTGTTTCAAAAACAAACAGCAGTTGGTTAAGTTGCTCCAGCTCGAATTCAATGGCATCTTTATCGAGGTGATCATCTTTAACCAGTACAAGCAAGTCGCGATTAGGTGTTTTCATCTCATTATAGGATTTT
>CAZUWX010000052.1:0-25285 GCA_964624205.1 uncultured Chitinophagaceae bacterium | reverse complement strand
GTGTAGATGCCAATCTCTATACCCCGGTTCCGTATGTCGCCGATATTATCCCAGATGGACTGGAAGCCGGTGCTCACCGGCAGTAGGCGTTGATACAGCAGCCTTGTGTTCACCTTATTGTACCAATCGATCGTGAAATCCAGTCTACCGCCCAGTAGGGATACATCGAGACCGATATTGGTCTGTTCGGAGGACTCCCATTCGAGATTCTGGTTGCCGATGGAGCTCAACACTACCACCGAGGTATTCTGGTCGTTAAAGGTAGACAAGGAGTTGGTCAACCGGGCAGTGGTTCTGTAATCCCCAATTTCAGCATTCCCGACGGCTCCGTAGCTCACTCTCAGCTTCAGGGTATTGATGGTGCTGGCCAGCCCGTCGAAGAAGGCTTCGTTGGAGATGTTCCAGCCTGCCGATACAGACGGGAAAAATCCGTATTTGTTATTGGCACCGAACCTTGATGATCCGTCTGCACGATAAGAGGCGCCCAGCAGATACCGCCCGTCGTAGTTATAGTTTACTCTTCCGAAGAATGAATTCATCTGGTTCCCGGAAGGATCGGAATAGGTTCCGCCAACTCCTCCGTCGTAGGGAACCAGTACGGAACCGGCCTGGGAGCTATTATAGCTGTAAAAGTCGTCGAAGAAGGTCTGCGTCTGCACCTGCGTGAGAGACGATCTGGAATAGTACCAGCTTGCACCTGCAACGGCGTTCACACTGTGTTTGCCGAAATCGTCCTTATAACTGAGATAATTCTCGTTGGTGTAACCGCCGCTGTTCCCGTGCATTCTGCGGGACACCCCTTCCTGATTCAGTGAAACACCGGAGAGATCCCGGCCTGCATAATAAAGATCATAGCGGGCATTGGTTTGTGCGCCAACGGAGGTGACGAGATCCAATTGCGGCAGGATATGAAAGGTCAGACCGATATTGGCCAGTGAATAAGTTCTTCCGATGGTGTTCTTCATTTCATTCAGCAGCCGCACCGGGTTTTCCGAGTTATCCACTCCGGGATAGTCGCCGCCGCGCGCCCAGGTGCCGTCTTCATACTTAACCGGAAAGAACGGCGAGAATTCGTAGATCTTCCGGATGGCGGTAGAGCCGGTGGGGTTGAGGTCAACATTATTACCCTGGTTGGCACCTGAGTTCAGAATGCCGTTGATGGTGAGCCAGGGTTTGACATCCCAGTTGATATTGAAATAGGCGTTGAGCCGTTTTTCATAGCTGTTGAGCAACAGGCCCTGCTGGTTCCGGTACGAAACATTGGCCATCACTCTCAGGTTGTCTTTTCCACCCGAGAACGTGATGGAATGGTTGGTAGACACGGCGGGCCGGGTAGATTCTTCCAGCCAGTTCGTATTGTATTTTGGGGATCCGTCGTTGTTGAACAGCTCGCTTTTACGCGCGAAACTCTGTCCCTGGGGAAGGTGTGGAGCATAACGCGGAACCTCCGGGTTGGCGCGATACGGGTAGTTGTATTTCATTTCCCACATCTTCAACGCTCCTTCTGCATCAAGTAAATCGGCCTGCCGCTGCAGAGTGCCGTAGCTGACGGTGTTATTAAATGTGATCTCGGAAACGCCTGCTTTACCTTTTTGGGTAGTGATCACCACTACGCCATTGGCGCCGCGAGCCCCGTAGATGGCCGCCGCGGCAGCGTCTTTGAGGATGTCCATCGACTCAATAACCGTAGGATCGATCATGGTGGGATCGGCTCCCACAATGCCATCGATCACATATAACGGCTCACTGGAGCCACTGATGGTGCCCACGCCGCGGATCTTGATGGCCGGAGCACCACCCGGCTTGCCCGAATTGGTCATC
The DNA here is from genome assembly GCA_964624205.1 of uncultured Chitinophagaceae bacterium. Lineage (GTDB taxonomy): Bacteria > Bacteroidota > Bacteroidia > Chitinophagales > Chitinophagaceae > Flavitalea. The sequence continues at coordinate 23,464 of CAZUWX010000052.1, read as the reverse complement.
ACATTCACACCCGGCACTTTTCCGGCGAGCCCCTGCAGCACGTTCATGGCAGTGGGTCTTTCATTAAGGGCCTCTCCTTTGACGGAGCTGATCGACTGGGTAACATTGGCCCTGAGCGAGGTGCCATAACCGACTACCTGCACTTCTTCCAGGCTTGATCCCGATGGGGCCAGTGAGATCACCAGACCCTGTGCGGAACTGCTGTACCCGCTTTTATCCGGCCCCGAGGGTACGCCGGTACCAATGTTCGATACCGGGATCTCCAGGCTGGCAAAGCCGATCGAGGAGACAACGAGGACGGCATTGTCCGGAACATCGTTCAGCGTGAACCTGCCGTTGACATCGGTGGTGGTGCCGCGGCTGGTTCCCTTGATGAGGATAGACACGACGCCGACAGGCTCGCCGGTGAGGGCGTTGATCACCTGTCCTTGCAGATCGTCCAGTGTGCTGGCTGCCACCACTCCCCGGTATGTCATTTGCATGCTGAGAGGATTTGCCGTTACGTTGTTATAAGGTTGATTGTAATGTGGCCCGTTAATGTCGGGTCGGATGCTGTTTCGGGCAAAGGTCCGCTCCGGCGCCGGCTGATCGGAATTAGGAGTGGCCGGCGGAGCATTCTCTGCAAACACGCCCGCACCCGTCACAAGCAACAATGCCGCATTCAGCGAAAGCGGGATCATGCGCTGCCTTATTATTCGCCGCAAGCTGTAAGGAGGAAATTGGAACTCTTTCATGATGGCAAGTTGTTTTGGTTAACAAAAATTTTCCTATCCATTAATCGCCGTTAAAGGCGGGTTCGCTCTATCGGTTTTCTATGCAGACGGTTTGGTTCAACGTTTTTCTTCCGATCGGCCATCGCCCTCCCCCTCCGTGTCTTTCGTGCCACCCCTTGGTTGCGCCTGGAGGCGATTGTCCATATATTCCCGGATCGCGTCGCTGAGATCCGGGTCTGCCAGCAGCTTAAACAACTCCTGGTGTTCTTGCGCTGTGAGTCGATTTTGAATGTATCCGTCGAACAGGGAATACAGTCTGGTTTTAGAAATACCCATACCATTAACACTGGGAAAAGCAAAAACAGGACCGTGCAGGGGGGGGAGATTTTTTTTGGATACTGTTTTCACCAGTACCAAAACAGCAGCAACGTGGTTACTGCATATCGGGAAAGATATTCAAGGATGAACTTATGCATCTCCACTATAACATTTTTCACGCGGCTTCTGGAGAGGCCAAGCTCGCCGGCGATCTGGGTATGTGTAAGGCCCTCTTCGCGGCTCATCCGGAAGATGCGTTGTTTGATGTCCGGAACCTTCGCCAGGGCCCGGCGGAGTATCTCGCTGTTTTCCTTGTTGCGCAGCAGTGCTTCCCCGTCAGCGGGATCGGCTTGCATATGTTTCCAGTTTTGCCGAACGGAAGCTTCATCCCTTGCCACTCTGCGGAGAAAATCGAACGTGTGGTTACGCGTCATGGCATAGATATAAGAGCGGGCATGGCCCAGTGCCGCGATGCGTTCCCTGTTGATCCAGATCTTTGCAAATACCTCCTGGACGATGTCTTCCGCGTCGGCTGCAGACTTTGTCATTTCAAAAGTGAATTGAAACAATTGTACGCGATACCGGGCAAATAATTCAGAGAATGCAGCCTGGTCGCCAGCAGCCATGCGCTTCAAAATATCCGGCTCGTTATAAACAGTAGCTTGATTCACCGACGTCTGATTTAGGCAGAACAAAGATGGATAGAGTAAACTAAAGCTACACTTTCTTAAAACATCACGGTTACTTACAGCAATTTTAATTTCGGAAACGATTATCTTATGACGACGGTATTTATTTAAGATGAAAGCGGTTGCCTTTTGCCGGCGGTATTTATTTTATTGCAAAAGTGGCTGTCTTATGCCGAACATCCGTTCCCCTCCTTCTTCCTGCTAACCAGGGGCAGGGAGCTGTTCGGCGGCTTTCATTTTTTGTTCCTGTCTGAGCCATTCATACAAGGTCTTGCGACTAATATTGAGTGATTTTGCCGCCTTGGATTTATTGAATCCAAATTTGACGAGTGCGTCGCGTATCTGTTCGTATTTGTCCACTCCTTGTGTAGAAATTTCCGCATGTTGACTGTCGAGGCTAAATGTGATGCCTTCCAGGATGGGTGTGTCTTCTATCAGTGCATGCCGCGTGATCACTTGTTCCAGTTCCCGTACATTGCCCGTCCAGTAGTTGCCGGTAAGTCTTTCCATGAATTTGTCCGATACGCCCAGCAGTTTTTTGTTGAATTTTTGGGAGAGTTTTGCCAGGATATTCCTGACCAATAGCGGTATGTCTTCCTTCCTGTCTCGCAGGGGCGGCACTTTTACGATGATAGCACTCAGCCTGAAGTAAAGATCCACCCGGAATTTCCCCTCCTGCACCAGTTTTTCGAGGTTTTGATTCGAGGCGCAGAGGATGCGCACGTCTACCTGCACCGGCTTCTGTCCTCCCAGGGTAACCACTTCCCCCTGCTGGATCACACGCAGCAGGGCGGCCTGGGCGTGGGGACTTAGGTCGGCGATCTCATCCAGAAATAAGGTGCCCTGATTGGCAAGCTCAAACTTTCCCAGCCTGCGGTGCACCGCGCCGGTGAACGCGCCTTTTTCGTATCCGAAGAATTCGCTCTCTACCAGTGTGTCGGGAATTGCTCCGCAATTCACTGTGATAAAAGGATGGGTTCGCCGGTGGCTCAGCAGGTGGATCTGTGTGGCCACCAATTCCTTGCCGGTACCGGATTCGCCGTCGATGCATACATTCACATCATAGGGAGCCACCCTGCTGATCAGGTCGAACAGGCTTTTCATTTGCGGCGACGAGCCGATAAGATTTCCGAATCTTGGCAGCGGGTACACTCCGCGTCCTGGAAAGGGAACGTTTTTGAACATCCGCACTTTCTGGTTGATGGATTCTACCACGGGGAACCGATCGAAGACAGAGCCACCGGCGTAACCATGAATGGGCACCTGCCGCAGGAATTCGTCAAAGTCTTCGGGGTTGGTGATAAATCCCCCATAGATGAGCGTGACGGGTTTGCTGCCTGACTGGTGTACGGCGAAGAGCATCTCCTTCGCCTTGGTGATCGACAACTGTAGCTGGTCGCGTTTTTCAATTGTATCCTTTATTTCGATTGTCAACCCCACATTCAGAATAAGGGCGTCAACACCGTTGGCGGCAAACAGCCCCGCGTCTTCGGCAGTAAGGGCAAATCCGAATGTTACGAATCCCATCTGTTTGGACAGCTTCAGCAATTCGATCTCTGCTTTCACCCCCAATCCCTGCTCTTCCAGGTGCTCCCGGAAGCAGCCGTCAATGAAACCGATCGCGGGCCAGTTGGTAATACCCTGTACTCCCAGACTTCTTAATTTTTCCAGCCTTTTCTTCAACGGTTGCGAAGGATCGGCAGCAAACAGCCCCGCCACGATGGGGATCTCTCTGCATTGCGGAACAATATGTAGCCGCAGCATTTCTTCCATCTGATCGTTGGCATTTCCGTAAGGCATAAACGCTGCCAACGATCCATATCCCATATTCCTGTACTGGCCTGCGTTCAGGGCGATGATCATGTCGGCCCCCGAATGAACGGACGATTTGGTCATCTGGCCGCTGCCGGCCACCACGGCGATAAGGGGAGAAGCAAAGCTTGCGTTGGTATGGACCATTTCTTTCAGCGAAACCATAGTTAGTTGTTTCTATAGACAAATAAAACTGTTACGTTGCGTAACATAAAGTAACACAATTTTTATCATGCTAAGATGGACTAAATCTGGATCATTGAGGAAATACAATTCTATTTGATTGATACTAAGTATATTATGGTTTCTGCCCAAGGTTTGGCATCCAAGTTGGATAAATAGGATACAAAAGCATTGCATTTGACAAATAAACTAAACATATGGTAACACAGTCGAGGAAAGAAATTCTAAAAAGACTTAAACAGAAAATTGCCTCCGGTGAACCCGTAATCGGTGGGGGGGCCGGAACAGGAATTTCTGCGCAGTGCGAAGAGGCTGGCGGGATTGATCTGATCGTGATCTATAATTCGGGTCGATATCGTATGGCGGGCCGTGGCTCGCTGGCGGGATTGCTGCCCTTTGGCAACGCCAATGAGATCGTGCGTGAGATGGCCTATGAAATTCTTCCTGCCGTGAAGCATACTCCGGTGTTGGCGGGAGTTTGCGGCACCGATCCGTTTATGTTGCGGAACGAGTTCCTGAAGGAGCTGAAGAATATGGGTTTTGCGGGAATACAGAATTTCCCCACGGTGGGGTTGATCGACGGTGTGTTCCGCGCTAACCTCGAGGAAACGGGCATGAGCTATGAACTGGAAGTGGATTGTATCCGTGCAGCGCGGGAGATGGATCTGCTCACCACGCCTTATGTGTTTAATACGGAAGATGCGGTGCTGATGACAAAAGCGGGTGCGGATATCATTGTTGCACACATGGGGCTCACCACGAAGGGACGCATCGGGTCGAAAACCTCCAAAACGATGGAGCAGTGCGTAACGGAAATACAGGATATTGTAAACACCTGCAAGGATATCAATGCCGATACCATTGTTCTCTGTCACGGAGGACCGATCGCTGCACCGGAAGACGCCCAGTTCATACTGGACAGGGTGAACGGCATCGATGGATTCTATGGGGCGAGCTCCATGGAACGGCTCCCCACCGAAATAGCCATTACGGAGCAGGTGAGTAAATTCAAAAAACTGAATCTTAACACAAAAACCGCTGTATGAATAACAAGGTTGTAGTGATTGGCACTTTTGATAGCAAGGGGATCGAATATCAATTTCTCATCGAAACGCTGAAGAAGAAGGGCAGCCGCGTCATTACAATCAATACCGGTGTTATGCCATCTGAAAGTTTGTTTCCCGTTGATGTGTCGCCGGAAGAAATTGCGCAGGCCGGAGGTGTGGAATTGAGCGAACTCCGGAAAGAGAACGACAGGGGGCATGCGGTGGCGGTGATGTCGGCGGGGGCCGGCAAGGTGGTGGATGAGTTGTTCCGGCGCGAAAAGTTTGATGGTATTATCGGCATGGGCGGCACCGCCGGCACCAATATCACTACCTCGGCTATGCGCGGGTTGCCTTTTGGTCTGCCCAAGATATGCCTGTCGACTGTTGCAGCGGGCGACGTCTCGCCCTATGTGGGCATCAGTGATATTGTGATGTTTCCCTCGCTGACCGATATCGCGGGGATCAATTCCCTTACGGAGATGTCTATCAGCAATGCCGCAGGGGCGTTGGTGGGTATGATGGAAACGGACCAGCGAAGCGACAGGAACCTGCCGGTAGTGGCCATTTCAATGTTCGGCAATACTACTACCTGCGTCAACAATTGCCGGGAACAACTCGTTCGTCAGGGTTTTGAAGTGCTGGTATTTCATGCTACGGGAACCGGAGGCAGGGTAATGGAGAAGCTGGTTGCAGAAGGCGCCGTGCAGGGTGTGCTGGACATTACAACTACCGAATGGGCTGACACCATTTGCGGAGGCGTCTTTGATGCCGGCAGGGAGCGGCTCGGCGCCCCAGGATCACGGAGCATCCCTCATTTGATAGCCCCGGGTTGCCTGGACATGTGTAACTTCGGTGCACCGGCAACCGTACCCTCCCGGTACAACGGACGGGTCTTTTACCAATGGAATCCTAACGTTACCCTGATGCGTACCACCGAAGAGGAGAACCAGCAGATGGGGGAAATATTCGCACAAAAGGCAAACGCTGCGAAAAATACCACCGCTTTTATTGTGCCGCTGAAAGGTTTTTCCATCCTCGACTCGATAAACGAAAAAAAAGAGCCCCAGCCCTTCTGGGATCCGGCGGCCGACCAGGCTTTCCTGCGTGGGTTAAAAAATAAACTCGACCCCGCGGTCGACGTGCTTGAGATCAATGCTAATATCAATGAACCGCTGTTCGCTGAACGGGCGGTAGCCCTTTTTTCCCTCATGTATCATAAAAATAATTAAGGAATGAGAATGCTGCCATTGAAGACTTATTTTATTCTTATCGTGTTGGTTGTATCTGCTCTCTGGCTGAGCAATTGCCAGTCGGGCGGAGACAAGGCCGGCGAGCTGTCTGCGCTCGACACTATTCCGGTTGTACAGGTGCTGGCGCCTGGTTTTGTTGCGAAGGAAATACCGGTTCAGTTGAACAACATCAATGTGCTCCGGTATGGCAGTGACGGAAATCTGTATGCCATGGGGTACGACGGCTATATCCATAAACTGGAAGACACCGACGGCGATGGGCTGGAAGATAAGGCGACCGTATGGTGGGATAAAGATCCACTGGTGATGCCTGTGGGTATGGTGCTCTCAGACGAGGGCATCTATGTGAGCGCAAAGAATAAAGTAGTACTGCTCACCGATACCGATAACGACGGAAAGGGTGATAAGGAGCAGGTGATCACCACCGACTGGGAACAGCCCGTGGTGTTTACGGGAACTACTTCTACCGGTGTGGACGCCTTCGGTATTACACGAGACAAGGACGGGAATATCTATTTTGCACTGGGCGCATCCAATTTCACGAACGGATACCTGGTGGATTCGCTCGGCAAAGGCCACTTTAATATCAATAGCGAAAGGGGCACCATTCTGAAAGTGACTCCCGGTAGCTCCAAACGTGAAATATATTGTACGGGAACCCGTTTCCCGGTGGCGATGGCGTTTAATGAAGAGGGTGATCTTTTTGTGACCGACCAGGAAGGGGCTACCTGGCTGCCTAACGGCAATCCTTATGATGAATTGTTGCATATTCAAAAGGGACGGCACTATGGGTTTCCACCCCGGCACCCGCGATATCTCAATAATGTGATCGACGAGCCCAGTGTCTACGATTACAAGCCACAGCATCAGTCCACCTGCGGCCTGAATTTTAACCTTCCAGTGAATGGCGGACCGGTTTTCGGCCCTGAATGGTGGAGTGGTGATGCGATCGTAAGCGGCTATTCACGGGGTAAAATATATCGTACCAAACTCGTAAAAACCGCCGCAGGATACGTGGCTGAGAATGCCATCATCGCTTCTCTTCCCGTGTTAACGGTGGATGCTGCTGTTTCACCGGCAGGCGATCTGGTGGTGGCCACGCATTCGGGTCCCCCCGACTGGGGATTCGGCCCCGGAGCTCAGGGAAAACTATACAAGATATTTTATGTAGATAAGGAGTTGCCTTCTCCTGTAAAGGCCTGGGTACCCGAACCCGGACAGGTGCGAATTGCCTTCGACAAACCGCTTAGCAAACAATACCTGGATAAGCTGACCGGCAATATAAAGATCGAGTATGGTGAGTTTGTGGAAGCCGCCGATCGTTTTGAAGTGCAACGCCCGGGCTACCAGGCGGTATTCAGACAGATGGCTTTCCCACGCGAAATTGTACAGGTGCGGGATGCATTCCTGTCGGAAGACCAACAAACCCTGGTGTTGAGCACTACCTCTCACACGCAGGCGGCAACCTATGCGATCTCCCTACCTTCCTTTACACAGGAAGGCGATGGCACTGGTGTGATCCATCAATACCCCGTCATCGATCTCTCTTATAACCTGAATGGGCTGGAAGTAAAATGGCAGGGCAGCGGGCAGACAAATAGTTTAACCGCCTGGGTGCCGCACCCTGACCTAACAGTAAGCCGGGAATTCCTGGGTCCCACCAAAGAAAATACGGCACTCAGCAATGTTTTGCGCCAGGATGGAAAGGTGAGCTTTCGCACCCGCATGAACCTGTGGCATATGTTGCGGGCCGACCAGCAACCCGAAACCACACTGGATTATGTGCTCCCTCCGGAGAATGTTACGCTTGTGTTCAGGTCATCCCAGCCACTTGAGGTGGTAGCGGATTCGGCGAAGGCCACAGCTTCCGTGCGGAAAGGCGATCTGTATGAAACCAGCATCACGTTTACGAACGTAGCCCGTGCGCCTTATTCAATTGAATATTCCATGAATACGACAGGAGGGCAGGATCCGGTATTGGAGCTGTCTTACTACACCAGTGAGGACGCCCGTCTGCGCGCCTTGCAGCCGCACCGGTTCTTCCAGCCCTGGGTGGACGCCATCTTCCTCCCCGAGCAAAGTCCGGTGAAAGAAAATCCGGCTTTAGCAGGCGGGAACTGGGCGAGAGGTAAAAAATTGTTTTATGGTGAGGCGCTTTGCAGTACCTGCCACGCAATTGGCGGGAAGGGCAGCACTATCGGCCCGGATCTTTCCAATCTTGTATTTCGCGACTATAATTCCGTACTGCGGGATATCAAGGATCCGAGCGCTTCTATCAACCCCGATTATGTGGCGCACACCGTGACCCTCGCCAATGGCAAACAGATCACTGGCATGCTTTCCTATAAAAAGGATTCGGTAGTTATACGCGACGTAACAGACCAGCGCACCGCCGTGCTGCAATCAGAAGTAAAGAGCACCAGGTCGGTGCCGGTATCTCTGATGCCTGCAGGTCTGGATAAAATGCTGGAAGGCCAAAAGATGAAGGACCTGATGAGCTATCTGCTCACTACCTGGCAACCGGCGAAGATCCACACGCCCTTCCTGCCGCCGATGCGGAAAAAGATCGAGCTGGAAACAGTATTGAGAAAAGGAGGAGTGGAAGACCTGTCGGGAAAAACGCCCGATCCGCTGAATATTTTGTGGGTATCCGGTCCTAAGGACCATGGGCCTGACGAACACGATTACGACCTGCAGCAGGAGCGGTACGCCCGGCTACTTTCGCTGGCAGAAAATGTGGCAGTGGACACGGCCTTCAACTGGCCTTCCGATAAACAATTTGAGAATGCTGACGTCATTGTCTTCTATCTGAATTATCCGCAGTTCAGCGAAGAGAACGGCAAACAGCTTGACGTTTTCCTGGAGAAGGGAGGTGGTCTGGTATACCTGCATTATGCCGTTGACGCCACCCAGCATCCTATGGCACTTGCCAACCGTATCGGCCTCGCCTGGAAAGGAGGCGCTGCTAAATTCCGTCATGGACGACTGGAAATGGATTTCAAGAATAAAACTCATCCGATCACCAAAGGTTTTGATAAAGTGGTCTTCACAGACGAGAGCTACTGGCAACTGGAGAAGGGTAACAAAGAAATCGACCTGCTCGCCACCGGCGATGAGGAAGGCAACGAGATACCACTGATGTGGACGACTACTCAGGGTAACGGGCGCGCATTTGTTTCCATCCCCGGCCATTATAACTGGACGTTCGACGATCCGTTATTCCGTACCCTCTTGTTGCGTGGTATCGCCTGGACTGCAGACCGCCCGGTGGATATGTTCAACGACCTGATACCCATTGGGGCGCGTATCAGCCAATAACACGCGGAACGGCCGGTATAGCGGAGAGCAGTCAGTATTCCCTGCAGCTATATCGCTCCGGTTTACGATCGATTTCACGCGTGCGTGTAACCGAACTGGCGGTCGGCCTGCAGCCGGATCGGGAAAAAATACGGGATAGTATAGTAAAAATACGATCCCGTATTTTTTATGCATTTATTGAGCTGGCGAACGGTTCCTATTTCCTTTCTTATTAACTTCAATAAAAACATCAACCGGCTGATGCCTGCGGGTATTGGCCGGTTGGTGTATTTTCAGATCCTATTTCAAACCGGATTGTATGGCTGCTTCGTTACGTATGAAAAAATTGCGGTACTACCTGAGGTTGAAAAATATTCCCATTCAGCAGCGTCTTCCGTTGATGATCTGTGTACTGCTCGTGGTAATAGTGGTTTGTTTTAGCTGGACAGCCTATCTGGGTATGAAGAATGCATCCCTCAAACTGGGAGGGGAAAGGGTAAGCCGGCTCACCACCCAGCTTAGCAGCATGTTTGAACAAACTGCTCAGCATGCCGTATCTGCCACGGTTGGCGTTGCGATCAAACCGGCCGTGGTAGACTATCTTAAAACAGTTGGTGGGGGATCGGAAGAGGAGGTGCTGAAAGAGCTTGCTACACTTCGGCAGGACAGTCTTTCCGTGCTGATCGAAATCCGCGATACCGGCGGTGGAATCACACTGCTTCGTTCAGGATCGGAAGAATTGCAGCTCGACGTCCCGATCGATTCCGCGTTGCTGAAAACAATACAGTCGCCTGCTTCCGGTACTGTCGGACGCATATACAAGGTGGGAGACCGTATGTATTTTCCGATCGTGGCGGCCATCTCTGACAATGAACAGAACCTGGGATATCTGGTACACTGGCGCTGGCTTTATGCCACGCCGAAGGGCATTGAGCAATTTTCCCAGCTCATCGGCACCGACGCGATGATGTATATGGGAAATGAAGATATGCGGTTCTGGACCGACCTGGTGAACGAGGTTGAGGCTCCGCCGATCACACGCGCAGAAATACCGGGAAAAGTATTAAAATATACCCGGCAGGGAGAGCGGGCTGTGCTCGCGTCTTTTTACCCGGTTCGAAATACAAAGTGGCTGCTGCTGCTGGAGTTTTCCAGCAGCTCCTTCTTAAATGCAGCCAATACCTTTCTGTACTGGATCATTGGGGTAGGCATGGTGTTGACGGCGCTGGGGATTTTTTTCTCCTGGGTACTTAGCCGGAAGATCACGAAACCTTTGCACCAACTGACTGCAGCGGCCACCTCCATCACGAGGGGAAACCATAATTTCCAACTTGATATCACCCGTAGGGATGAACTGGGTAAACTGGCCGGTGCCTTCCAGGCTATGTCGGTGCAGGTGAGGGCTGCGCAGGACGATCTCGAGAAAAAGGTGATGGACCGTACAGCCAGGCTGGAGGCTGTTAATAAGGAATTGGAGGCATTTTCCTATTCGATTTCTCACGATCTGCGCGCCCCGTTGCGTGCTGTAAGTGGTTACTCCGTCATGTTGAAAGAGGATTATGCAGATGCGCTTGATAGTGAGGGAAATCGTATCATCGGGGCTATCGTTTCCAACGCAAAAATGATGGGAAGCCTTATTGACGACCTGATCGCATTCTCAAAAATGGGCAGAAAGGAAGTAGTGAGGAACCGTATTGATATGGAGGCAATCGTGAAAGCCTGCTTTAATGAACTGTCGGAATCGGAAAAGTTTGAACGCGCTACGATAGAGATCGGTAAGCTTCCGGCAGCGTATGGCGACGTAACAATGATCAAGCAGGTATGGATCAACCTTATTGGCAATGCGCTCAAGTATTCTTCAAGAAAAGAACATCCTCTTATTCAGGTAGGATGTACACAGGAAAACGGCAGCGACTTTTATTTTGTCCGTGATAACGGGGTGGGTTTCGACATGCAGTATGTGCACAAATTGTTTGGCGTATTCCAGCGTCTGCACAGCGCCGAAGATTTTGAAGGAACCGGCATCGGCCTGGCCCTCGTGTTGCGCATTGTCGATAAACATTCGGGGGAAGTGCGGGCAGAAGGGGTTCCGGGAAAAGGAGCTACATTTTTCTTCAGTTTAAATAAAATGATAACGAATGGCGAATGAAGTGGAAATATTACTCGTTGAGGATAATATGGCCGATGCGGAAATGACCATCAGGGCACTTCGAAAGGTGAATCTGGCCAATAAGCTTGTCCATCTGAAAGACGGTGAAGAAGCAATAAATTTTCTGTTTGGATTGGGGCCATTTGCCGGAAGGGCAACTTCCGATCACCCGAAAGTCATACTGCTGGACATAAAAATGCCGAAGATCGATGGCATTGAGGTGCTGCGACGGATCAAATCGGACGAAGCGACCCGCATGATACCGGTGATTATCATGACTTCTTCGAAGGAGGAGCAGGATGTTGTTACCAGTTACCGGCTCGGCGTCAACAGTTATGTGGTTAAACCTGTGGACTTCGAAGGTTTTGCCTCTGCAGTGAGCCAGCTCGGATTGTATTGGCTGATTACCAATCAGCCGCCCGCTTGAACATAAACGGATAGCAAGGATGATGAAAAAAATGAAAATATTGCATCTTGAAGACTTATTAAGCGATAGTGAGCTGGTAGATAGAGAGCTGAAAAAGTCCGGCCTGGAATTCGAGAAGCAACTTGTGGAGAATAAGCCGGACTTTGTCCGGGCCCTGCACGAATATTCCCCCGACATCATTCTTTCCGATCATTCCCTGCCCTCCTTCGATTCGCAGGAGGCGCTAAAAACGGTCAGAAGACTCGGCCAGGAGACCCCCTTTATCCTGGTAACGGCCACTGTTTCGGAAGAATATGCAGTCAGCATCATGAAGGAAGGGGCCAGCGACTACATACTCAAGGATCGGCTACAGCGGCTCCCCAGCGCGATTTTGAGCGCAATTGAAAGATATAAACTGGAACAGGGACGGAAGACTGCCATGGAGGTGCTCCGTTCGTCGGAGCGTAAATACAAACTCCTGTTCGAACGCAATCCCATGCCTATGTGGATGGTGAAAAAATCATCGCAGGCTATCATTGACGTGAATGAAGCTGCCACCCGCCATTATGGGTATCTGAAGGAAGAATTCCTCAACCTGCGGGCAGACGACCTTATCTGCGATGGCACAATGCCGGACCCCGGTTTCTTATCGGCTGGGCACCAACCCCGGTATGCGTCGGGGCGATGGAAACTCAAGACCAAATCGGGTAACTGCATTTATGTTGAAATCCTCTCCCATGATATCGTGTATGAAGACCAGCCTTCCTATCTGGTGCTGGCCCACGACATTACGGAAAATGTAAAAGCCGAGGCAGCGCTGGCCAGCCACCGTATTCGCCAGGAAAAGCTGTTGCGCCAAACGAGCATACAGGCCCAGGAAAAAGAAAGAAAGGAAATAGGTATTGAACTACATGACAATATCAACCAGATCCTGTCGGCAGCGAAACTGTACCTGGAAAGCGCTGTTGAGGAATCTTCCGGAGAAACTAAGAACAACCTCCTGAATAAAGGGATGGAACATGTGGGACTGGCAATTCGCGAGATCAGGCAGCTTTCGCACAGACTGGTGGCTCCCCCTTTCGCCCGGGTGGGCCTGGTTAAAGCTATCCGTGAGCAACTGGACAATCTTTCTATGGTTTCTTCCATCCGCATGCATCTTGAGGACGAAGATTTTAACGAGAACCTGGCCGACAATAATGTCAAACTCGCCCTGTTCCGGATCATCCAGGAGCAGCTCACCAATATTTTCAAGCATGCCAGAGCACAACACGGATTGATCCGCCTGGCTACGGTTGAACAAAGGATTGAGCTTATTATCCGCGACGACGGAGAGGGTTTTGAGGCTGCACCTTCTTCTCATGGCATTGGGCTCAGGAATATCGCGAACCGGGTAGAACTGTACAATGGATCCATGGAACTTGTGTCTGCTCCGGGAAAAGGATGCGCACTGCATGTGATCCTTCCCGTGCACGCATAAACTGAATTGAGATGTTGAAATTCGATCACATTTTGGCTGTACTCCATATTAGCGGATCGGTTCAGTTGCCTCCGGTATTCGTTGCTCCCCTGATGCGGGCTCCCCTGATTTTACTTTTTTTGTTCTTCGGTTCTGTTACGGCCTCATCTCAGACTTCCTTAAAAACGGTGGAGGGAATTGTGACCGACCGGAGTGGGGATCCGGTGGAAGGGGTTTCCGTTGGAATAAAAGGCATCCCTGCCGCAACACTAACGGATACGTCTGGTCGATTTTCGCTTCTGATAAGGGATACGATAAACACCCTTGTTTTTTCCAGCGTGGGATACATGCCGGTTGAATACCTGCTTAAAGACGAATACACGGTTCATATCGTGTTGGAAGCACTGGCAGCGGATTTGGGAAATGTGGTAGTGGTGGGATACGGTACCAGAAAAAAGACCCATCTGACAGGCGCAGTATCCGTCGTGGCACCCGCTATAATCGAAGACCGGCCGGTATCTAACGTGCTGGCAGCCTTGCAGGGTGCTGCACCAGGACTGATCATCACCCGCGAAAATGGCCAGCCGGGCCGGGAGGGGTGGTTGGCCAACATAAGGGGATTCTCCTCTCTCAACGGCGCTAACGCACCTCTGGTTGTTGTCGACGGCGCAGAAGCTGATCTGCAATCGCTGAATCCCGGGGACATTCTTTCTATATCCGTACTGAAAGACGCCGCCGCAGGAGCTATTTACGGAGCGAGGTCTTCCGGTGGCGTGATCATTATTACAACCAAAAAGGGCATGGCGGGCAGGATAAAGATTGAATATTCGGGTATGCATTCTTTCAAAAAGGCCTACAATATTCCGGAACGGCTTCATTCCTGGGAGGAGGCGGAGATGGTGAACGTGGCACTGGAAAATGTGCTCGGTATTCCAAACCTGATCCCACAGCAAATGCTGGATTGGATGAAGGATCCGGACACTAATTATATTGCCGATCCTGCCAACCCCGCTATCATCGGATACTATTATGACCTGAACCAGGTGCCGCTGGTGATGCGGGATATCACCACGGCCCGCAACCACGCAGTTTCCGTGTCGGGCGGAGACGCCAAAACCTCCTATCTGTTTTCCATGGGTTACTATGGTGCGGACGGCGTATTCCGGTTTGGCCCCGATGGTACCAATCGCTATAATGCAAGGCTGAACCTGTCCACACAGTTCAACCGGATATTCAGCCTGGATGCGCGACTTTCTTATACCCAGTCGCGGACCGATGCTTCCAGCGCCGGTATAAATGGTGATTATGGGCTATTGTACAATATTTATCAGCTCCGTACACTCAACCCCATATTCCTGCCCGGCTATGAAAATGAAAAATACGCCTTCACCTCAGGCGGGGCTACCACGTATCCGATCCTCAAGGAAGGAGGGTACGACCGCCTAACGGAGCGAACGGTCAGCGGGGTGTTTACCCTGAAAGCCGGGAACCTGGTTAAGGGACTGACGCTAAGAACGGTATACAGTCCGCGGCTGCTGGATGCGGGTCAGAATCATTTCGTCCGCACGATACCCCTCTGGGGATTCGACCAGACGGGCGAACCGGTAATCGTATCCCATATCAATCCGGTTAACTCCGCTACCAAGCTGCGATCCACACAGATTGCGCATGATATCCAGGCGTTGGCCGACTATGAGTTTCGGATGGGGGCCGCGCAAGACATACAACTGCTGGGAGGATTCCAGTATCAGCATTACGACTACGATTTTGTGCTGGCGCAAACGCGGGCGCTTATCTCGAACGATCTCCCTTCATTGAACCTGGGGGGTAACCCCGACGTGCCGCCGCTTGTGGCAGATAATATTCAACGGAACGCCTGGATATCATATTTCGGAAGATTCAACTACGATTTGAAGGATAGATACCTGCTTGAATTCAGTCTGCGGTTCGACCAGAGCTCGAGGCTCGCGCCAGGGCACAGGGGGCAGCTCTTCCCTTCTTTATCCGCAGGATGGATCCTGAACAAGGAACCCTGGTGGCCGCCGGCTTTTATCGATGCGCTTAAACTCCGGCTATCCTGGGGGCGTTTGGGCAATGCACAGTTGGGAGAGCTCTACCGCAACAATTATAATTATATCGCCCAACTTGTAAATGGTCCGGTATATCCTTTCAATGATGTGATCAATCATTCTCTTTTTCAGCAATCACTGCCTTCTCCGGGTCTCGGCTGGGAGATTGTTGAAACGATGAACGGCGGCGCGGATATCGGGTTGTTAAACAACCGGCTTCAGTTCAGCTTCGACTATTTCCGGCGTGAGAACCGCAATATGCTGATCAGCCAGAATGTGCCTGCCCTGTTGGGTTTGGAGCCCGGCACTACGAATGCAGCATCGATGCGCACGGTAGGGTGGGAGGCTGTTTTGGGCTGGAAACAGAAACGGGGTGACCTGAGCTACTATGTGGGGATGAACATTGGTGACAATCGCAATAAGATCACCCGGTATGCCGGACAGGTGGTTTACCAGGAAGGCCTTAACGTTGCCATTCCGGGCCTCCCGATTAATTCCGTACTTGGATATATTGCGGAAGGGTATTTTAACACCGCAACGGAAGTGCAGGAGCACGCATTCCAGGATAACCGGACCGGGCCGGGCGACCTCCGGTACCGCGACCTGAACAACGACGGCCGGATCAACGGCGGGGTACAGAACGCCGTTGATCATGGCGACCTTATCTACCTGGGTAATACATCGCCCCGGTATAATTTCGGAATAAACCTCAACCTGGCCTGGAAAGGATTTGACTGCGCCGTGTTCTTTCAGGGTACCGGCAAGAGGAGCATGATGATCTATCCCGCTGCCGTTGTGCCTTTTGCGGATAGCTGGCGTCAACCAACAGCCGTCAATAAAGACTACTGGACCGCTGAAAATACCGACGCCAGATTTCCGCGATTGTATGCGGGTGGCACGCATAATACACGGGTGTCTTCCCATTGGGTGCAGAATGCCGCCTATCTCCGCTTTAAAAATCTGCAGGTCGGATATACACTTCCGGTAGGCTATACCTCCAAATTAGGGATCGAGCGAATAAGGATATTCGCCACCGGCGAGGATATATGGGAAACGAGCAAAATGTGGCTGAAATATTTTAATCCGGAAAATCCGAATAATGCCAGCTTTAATTACCCGTTTTTCCGCTCGTATGCTGCGGGAATAAACGTATTATTTTAGTTAGGAACGTCTATGAAAAACCAATGTGTATGAAGGGTGCAACAAAATACTTCGTGATCTGCCTGGGAATATCCGCCGTGCTTTTGTCATTTGGCTGTACCAAACAACTGGATCAGGTGCCCGAAACCAGCATTACTGATGCGAATTATTGGAACACTCCCCGCGACCTGGAGTTAGCCTGCAACTATTTATATTCGGCACTGCCAGGTTTCAATGGAGCTGCAGCAAACAGCCTCGCGCCTGCCGTGCCGGGGCCATACGAAGATCTGTATACAAACGACGCCGCCGGGCAGGTGCCCAACCAGGTCAGTAACGGTAGCCGGTTGCCACAGGCAAATTCATTTGAATGGACGAATGCTTATAAACTGATCCGGGTAGCCAATAATATCCTCGGAAGATCGGTGCAGGTGAGAGGTGATGCTGCGGTTGTACAAAAGTACGTCGGCGAGGCATGTTTTTTCAGGGCCTGGGGGTATTTTGAACTCGTGAAGCGTTTTGGAGATGTACCCCTGATCACCACCACACTGGAAATGACCGACAGCCTCCTCTATGCTTTCCGTACCGCCCGGGAAACCGTGATGGATTCGATCTACGCGGATCTTGACCGGGCTGCTGCTTATTGCCCTCCACCTGCCGGGCAGCCTGCCGCTGAATACGGCAGGATCACGTCTTCCGCGGCGCTTGCCTTTAAATCGCGCGTAGCGTTGTTCGCGGGTACGTGGAATAAATTTCACGGCGGTGCTGGTTATGCTCGTCACCTGCAGTCAGCGGTGGAAGCAAGCGGCGCCGTTATGGACAGGGGATATCATCAACTTTTTGAATACCCGGCGGAACCCGCTAAAAGTTATTATTATCTTTTCCAGTATGCAGGCGAGGGGGAACAGAATAAAGAGAATATTCTCGTCAGACTGTATGGACAGCATGCAGATAATAATATTTCAAGCCATAGTTATGTCCGGAGTTCACTCGAGCAGGGGAACATCGCTCCTTCCCGGGCTCTGATGGACGCCTATCTGTATGTCGACGGGTTAGCCCAGGGTAAATCGCAGTATGATTCCTCCACCTTGCAGACAAGTTCTCTCACTGAGTTCAGAAACCGGGATCCGCGTATAAACATGACTGTTTTTAGTCGTAACGACCTCTATCCCACTATCGCCGGGCCTCTGCCCTATGCGCCGGGTATCCAGTACCGGGCGAAGAAGTATTTCATTGTGGAGGACTGGTCCGCAAACCTGAGCTTTGTCGACTATATAATCATCCGCTATGCGGAAGTGTTGCTGAACCATCTTGAAGCCTTATTCGAATTAAACGGCGCCGTGAGCGATGATCAGTTTGACCGTACAATTAATCCAATTCGCCGCCGTGCCGGAATGCCGGTTGTAACCAATGCATTTTTCAGTACGCATGGATTGGACATCGGTAGCGAGATCCGCCGGGAGCGGCGTGTTGAATTAGCGCAGGAAGGCTTCCGGTACTGGGATCTGTTGAGATGGAAAACCGCCGAGTACGTACTGCCGCAGGCGGTACTGGGCCCCAAGTACTTCCCCGACGAGATGATCGATATACCCAACACCAATTTTACTCCCGATGGGTTTGCCATTCGTGAACCGGCTTCGTCCCGCAGCTTTGATCCCCGGCGCGATTATTTATGGCCCTTGCCTACACGGGAGCTGGGGTTGAATCCCAACCTCGTTCAGAACCCCGACTGGTGATAAACCGTTACATTTGAACATGACGAAATCTGCCGGTATGAAGATATATGTTGATGCTCCTTTTGAAAAATCAGCGAAAGACATGCTCCGGACGGGTGCTCATCCGGATACCTGCTATTTCAGGGATGAATTGGAGGAGGAAGAAATGCAGCGCCGGGCACTGCTGGAGGCGGACATCCTTTTTGGAAATCCGAAACGGCTCGACTGGCTGCAGCAGGCTTCCCATCTGAAGTGGATCCAGTTTCATTCCACCGGCTTTGAATATTACCGCGAACTGCAAATCCCCGCTATTGTCACCAACATGCGTGGTTTTTACGCGGAGCCCTGCGCTGAAACGATAGTGGCGGGACTGATGGCCTTATACAGGGGGATCGACAGGTTCAGCATGTTGAAACGGGACAAACACTGGGTGGGCCTGCCTGCTCGGTCGCAATTGCAGTTGCTGCAGCATAAAAAGGTAATCGTCCTGGGCTGGGGCAGCATCGGGAAAAGAGTTGCAAAAATATTGGAGGGTTTTGACTGCGAGGTCTTTGTTTACAGCAGATCCTGGTCCGACGCCCTGGTTCAGACTCCGGACCAACTGGTGGAAGTGTTGCCCACGATGGATGTGGTGGTGGCCTGTTTACCCGGAACAGATGAAACCCGGGGGTTCTTTACGGCGCATATGATCCGGAGCATGCGGCCTACTGCGGTATTTTGTAATGTCGGCCGCGGCAACCTTCTGGAGGATGAGGGGGAACTAATTGACGCGCTGATGCAGGGCAGGATAGGGGGGGCAGTGCTGGACGTCACGGCGGTTGAACCCCTGCCCGCCAGCCATCCCCTCTGGGATTGCCCCAATACGATCCTGAGTCAGCATACCGGCGGTGGCCACGCTACGGAACACGAAGGGATGGTGCGGCTGTTTCTCGAAAACCTGCAGTTGTTCAAAGAGGGCAAACCACTGAAAAACCAGGTGCAGCTTCACAAGGGCTATTAGAAAAAGTGGGTTGGCCCCTCCGGGATAGGAAGGTGCTGACCGCAAGCGGTGGCCGGAGATCCGGGTGAGCTTTTGCAGGGATAGGGTGGAGATATCAGGTAGTAATGAAATTATGAGAACTGTCTCCTGTTTGCCAGAGGAACCGATTTTAGCCGGTGCATCTCCGGGAGATGCCGGCGAGAAAAGCAGGCTGAAATATTTGGAGGGAACTCCCAGTTACTGGATAAGATAGATTTGGCCGGTATGCCTTCGGGAGATAATGGTGAGAAAAAACAGAGAGAAATGGAATTTGGAAAACTGCCTCCCGCCGAATTGGAGGAAATAGATTTTAGTCTGCCGGCCGAACCGGCTGCGAATACCGCCGTGCTGAAAGCGGTCCGCAAAAAACAACGAGTTCCATTGGTATATGTGGGTTGCGCAAAATGGGGCAGGAAGGAATGGGTGGGCAAACTCTATCCAAGGGGCACGCGCGAGCAGGCTTTTTTGGACGAGTACGTCAAACACTACAACGCTATCGAACTGAACGCCACTCACTATAAAATATACTCGCCTGGAGCGATCCGCAAATGGGCCGACAGGGCTGGCACACACGATTTCAAATTCTGTCCGAAGCTGCCGCAGTCGATCAGTCATTACAATTCGTTCGTCAACACCCGGGCCCAGACGGATGCGTTCCTGGAAGGCATACTGGCTTTTGGCCGACACCTGGGACCGGTGTTCGTGCAGGTACCGGAAAGCTACTCTCCCGCACGGGGCGCTAATCTTTTCAGCTATCTCGAATCCCTGCCTCGCGACCTGCAGTTCTTTCTGGAAGTACGTCATCCTGCCTGGTTCTCCGACAAAAAGATTGGGGAGGCCTTATGGAAAAAGCTGCGGGACCTGAGAGTCGGGGCAGTGATCACAGATACGGCGGGCAGGCGTGATTGCGCGCATATGCATCTCACCCTGCCGCGCACCTTTATTCGTTTTGTAGGTAATAGTTTACATGCCACCGACTATACGCGCATTGATGAATGGGTGGATCGCATTGCAATATGGCTGGAGCAGGGGCTGGAGGAACTATATTTTTTTATGCATATGCATGATGAAGCGTATTCGCCTGAGTTAACAGTGTACCTGATCGAGCGTCTCAATAAAAAATGCGGATTGAAACTGCAAAAGCCGCGTTTGGCTGGCGATGCGGAGCTGCCTTTCCCCACCTGAACGAGTCTGTGTTTCCGATACTGGCGAACCAAACAAAAACGGCAATATCTTGCTAAGTGTCGCTTCCGGAATTCAAGTGAGTCTGCATTTGCATGCGACCACCGGAGCAGGTTTAGATCAGTTTATGGGTATAGGCGTATTTGATCAGGCCCACCGTGTTGCTACTGCCCGTCTTACGTAGGAGGTTTTTCCGGTGTGTTTCCACGGTGCGCTCGCTAATGAAGATCTGTTGGGAGATCTCTTTGCTGGTGAGCTCTTTGGTGAGTAGCTGAAGGATTTCGATCTCCCTGGCTGTAAGTTGTGGTTGCGCAGGTGGAGAAGGTTCCGTCAATATCGCCTTGCAGGCTTCGGGGCTCCAGTATTGCCGGTCGTCCATCACCGTATCGATAGCACGGAAGAGCTCCTGCCGGGCATATTTCTTCAGCACGTAGCCGTCAATTCCTTCTACCATGATATTCCGGATCTCACCCGGTTCGTCTATCATGCTCAGCACGATGATCTTCATGTCAGGCCTGATTGTGCGCACGCTTTTCACCAAAGACAAACCGTCCATCCCCGGCATGCAGTAATCGGTGATCATCAGGTCGAAACCCTGGTGCGCGAGCAATTCCAGTGCTGCCGGCCCTGAGTTAACCCTGGACCCCACAACGAGGTCCCTTCGTTCCTGGAGAATGGATTCCAGCCCATCTAACAGTATTCCGTGATCATCTACCAGTAAAATATTCGTCATGTCCAAATGTTCTCCATTGTTCTCTACGTCCAAACAAAAAAATTAAGTTATGGATTTTTTTTATCTTCCTGAAAAATACCCCTTCTCATGCGCGCGCTGCTTTGGTTAATGCTCATCGTGGTAGTGAAGACCGGCTATGCAAACAGCGACACTACGGCTGTCTCCATTCGGGCAGGCGAGATCCGCGGCTGGCTTGACAGGTGCTGGGATTACCGGTTCAGCGATCCCGATTCGGCGAAATATTTCGGGTATAAGGCTTTGCAGGCCGCTCAGCAATTAGGAAAAAAAGATCTTGAGGCGGAAGCTTTTCACAATATCGGCGTTGTATTCGAGGCGCAGGGGGATTATGAGCGGGCGCTGGAGTTTGTGAGAGATGCGATGGACATCCGTCGTGTGGAGGGGGACGACCCGGGCATAGCAGATTCCTATAACAATATGGGGATTATCTATGAACAGATGGGAAATTTTACCCGCGCTCTCGAATCTTATCAGGAGGCATATAGCAGGTACAAGGCTGCCGGCGATCCGGAGAAGCTTGCGCTGGTAAGTGTAAACCTCGGGATTCTTTTCAAGACCCAGGGTTCGTATACCAGGGTGATAGATTATTACCGTGAGGCCTATGATGTGTACCGGAGATTGGGCAAGGAGGAAGAAGCGGCGTTTTGCGAGGCGAATCTCGGGTCGGTATTTTATTATACAAAACAGTACGACAGTTGCCTGCATTATTCGATGCTGGCGGAAAAAACCTTTGTTGCCTACAACAACCTGCAGTTTTTACCCGTTGCACGCGCCAATGCCGGTATGGCCTATTTTGAAAGTGGAAGGCAGGAAGAGGCGAAAAAACTGCTGCAACAGGCACTGGAAGGTCATCGTGCTTATAACAATCAAAAGGAAACCGCTTCGGTATTGATAGAACTTGCCCGGGTATACGCTTGGGAGCGTGACGATGAGAAAGCCATTGCGGCGTTGACTGAAACCAAGGTGATAGGTGGAAGGATACACGCCCCTCAGCAGGTGATGGAGGCATCGAAGCTCCTAAGTGAATACTATGCTGCCCGAGATGAATTCCGGAATGCCTGGACAGAGCACTTAAACTACTCGACTATTAAGGACTCTTTATTTGAAGCGGAGAAGGTAAAGACCATTGCGGGGTATCAGGCGCAATTTGAAACGGAAAAAAAGGAACAACGGATCACTGTGCTGCGTCAGGAGAGCGCTATCCAGCAGTTGAAGCTAAAACAGCGTAACATTTTGCTGGGGGCACTGGCACTGTTGATCCTGGGCGGCATATTTGTTACTTATTTTATACTGAATCGGCGAAAACTGAAGGCGGAAGCCCGGTTGCAGGCCGAGCGTAGCCGGCAGGAGCAGGAGGCGGCGCGCGCTGTGTTATATGCCGAAGAACGCGAACGGCGGCGGCTGGCTTCGGATCTTCACGATGGGGTGGGGCAGATGCTTTCTGCCGCATTAATGAATCTCAATCATGCTTATGAGGGACCTCCCGCTGGAACGGCAGACACGCGCCAGCTCACCGGTAAGGCATTATCATTATTGAACGACGGGTATGACGAGATGCGGAGCCTTTCGCATCGTATGATGCCCCGGGCGCTGCTCAGGGCGGGACTGCCGCTTGCGCTTGAGGAATTACTCGGTCGACTGAACGGTCCCGGTTTGGAGACTTCTTTTGAGGTGTCCGGTTTTGCCGGGCGTTTGCCTGAACAAACAGAAACCATCCTGTACCGCGTAGTGCAGGAGGCGGTGAACAATGTTATAAAACATGCGGAAGCCGGCCGGCTCAGCGTGCAGTTGATAAGGGATGAAGAAGGTGTGGCAGTAAATATCGAAGACGATGGAAAAGGGTTCGACACGGGTGCTGATGAGCATTTCGAGGGGATTGGGTTGAAGAACATCGTATCGCGGGTGGCATTGCTGAAGGGAACCGTCGAAATCCATTCGGAGCCGGGGAAGGGCACCCTGGTGGCCGTGTTTGTGGGAGCGGACGACTATGTGTGAGCTGTTCTGAGGAGATTGAAGCGGCAGTGTATTGGAGACAGTGGGGGTACAGCGGAATGCAGGACTTGGGGAGCAGAGGGCGGCAGGAGAGTGGAGCAGGAGTGTGAGATTTGGATTTTGGAGTTGGTTTTTTCCTTGAATAAATTTGAGTGATATCTTTTGGTTGATTATCTTTGCAGCCCTGAATCAGGATGCCCAGATGGCGAAATTGGTAGACGCACTGTGTTCAGGTCGCAGCGCCGGCAACGGTGTGCTGGTTCGAATCCAGTTCTGGGCAC
>CAZUWX010000051.1:0-26167 GCA_964624205.1 uncultured Chitinophagaceae bacterium | reverse complement strand
GCCTCGTGTTTATAGCTGCGATACCAGCCGGGTCTGCCTGCCTGTTTCCGGTCGCTGCTTCACTGGGCTCTCCTTCATTTCCAGTACTCCCTGCCGGAATGATTTCGGCGTCTGCCCGGTAATTTGTTTGAAAAAGGAAAAGAAGTTTACGGGATTGTTGTAGCCGCACTCATAGCAGATATCCTTTATGGAGAGATTGTCGTTCTGTAGCAATCGTTTTGCATGCCCTATTCTTATTTCGTTTAAGAACCGGGTGAAGGTTTTTTGCGTTCGCTGTTTGAAAAAACGGCAAAACGCATTGGGCGACATGCTGCAGATGCCTGCAACCTCGTCCAGTTTAATGTTCCTATGATAATTTTGTAACAGGAATTGGTATACTTCGTCGAACCGGTTCATCTCATTTTCATCCGTCGATCGTTTATAGTGCAGGCTGGCCAGGGATTGGAATTCTTCAGACCGAGCCAAAGAGTCGACAACCGTCAAAAATATGCCAAGCTGCACCAAGCCATTGCTGTTGAGCAGCTCTTCCAGCTTTTCTGTCACCCTCTTTTTCGTTACCCCGTTGAATCGTAAACCAAGCTCAGCCCGAAACATCAGACTATTATACAGGGCCAGGCTTTGCGGATCGTCGGTTATCTCATTGATCAGCTCGCGGGGAAAATACAGTCCGACAGCTTTTGTGCTCATATCTTTTTTCTTCTCATAGAAGATATGGTCGCATTTCCATAAATGCGGCAGCTCCGGACTGCTGAGCACCAGCTCCCCCTCCGAAAAATTTCCGACGTAATCGCCAATGATTAGTTTGCCATAGCCCCGTTCTATCCAGGTAAGCTCACACAGCTTGTGGAAATGAAAAGGATGGTCAAAATGGGGTTTATGTATCTTCTTTATCCAGATCCTTTTCTGACCCAGTATCGGCGCGTCGACAATCAATTCAGGTTTCACGGCAATCGTTTGAATGGGTTTGCTAATAGCTAAATTATCGGAAAATCCGTTTCCTCACAGCATCTGTTTTGCGATACGCTGCCAATGCTCCACCCAACTTTCGAATATAAGTTAAAATACTTTACTAATGTAATAATTTAGACAACCTCGCTTGCTATCGCTATGCGTAGGTTTGGTACTTTAATTCGATAGGGACCGCGTTTATATATTGTGGTCTAAAATTGTAGAATGATACGATTATATTTAACAGTTTCTGCGCTGTGTCTGGTGGCATTCTACTCCAATAACGGGAGCAGATCGGAAATGGAGTTGCCTTCTTTCGAGATCGCAAAAGAACACACGCTCTATTACGATAAACCGGCCCCCGATTTTTTTGAGGGAGCCCTGCTGGGTAATGGCGGAATGGGGGTGGTGGTGACCACAAGGCCTGATGGAATAGTGCTCTATTTTGGTCATAATAATGTGTGGGACATACGTATTGCGGAAAAGAACAGGGAAGCGATAGGCACTTTTGAATACGTATTTAATAAGGTGAGCCAGATACCCGATACACTCAGGACGCTTTCGGATGATCCCTGGTACAGGAAGTATAGCGAAATGGCTCGTGAGAATTACGCAAAACCTTATCCCCGCCCCTTCCCATGTGGGGCGGTGTTGCTGGGTTTTGACAGAAGAGAGGCCGAACTGTTGGGTCATTCGCTCGATATCTCAAACGGTACATGCGAGGTGTACCTGTTGGACGCCGATAAGAACAGGATTAAGCTGCAACTGTTTACCGATATGGACAAAGACGTCCTCTGGATGCAACTGGTGGATGACAACGGTGAAAAAGCACCCAATATTTTTAAACGGATGCGAATACTGCCGGACCCGTCCACGCCGTCGGAGTTCCCGAAATACACCAGCTCGGAGTTGTTGGACGAAAAGACGCTCTCCTTTCGTCAGGTGTTGCCCTATTTAGAACCCGACGTGTACGACGTACAAAAAGGACATCCAAAGGACAAAGCGTTCCGGCTAACCGCTACAAGTAATGTTCCGCTGGAGAAAACGACGCGGATCAACTGGGACGGGAACAGAGAAGGAATGAAAAACCTCGAAGCGGCGATGAAAGACTCGGATAGCTTTGTGGCGAGCATTACGCTCGATGAAGGCGTACACACTGAAGTGCCCGTCAACCCCAAGCGCCAACTTCCCACTGCGGAAGCTTATGCCAACATAAGAGCTGCATCCGAAGAGATCTGGAAAACATATTGGACAAAATCAGGTGTCCGCCTGGGCGACAGTTTCCTTGAAGAGATCTGGTACCGGAATCTGTATTTTTTTAATTGTGCAGCAAAGGACGGGGCAACCACTCCCGGACTGTTCGCCAACTGGAGCCATAGTAATATCGGTACCGCGTGGCATGGCGATTACCACATGAATTATAATACCCAGCAACCTTTCTGGATGACTTTTTCCAGTAACCATCTCGAAAAGAACCTTCCCTATGTGAACCTGATCGAATCGCTGATGGATGTCAGCCGCATCTGGGCCCGCGACTACTACCAGCTTCCCGGTGCCTATTTTCCCCATTCGGCTTACCCCGTAGAAATGACCATGAACCCCTACCCGGTTCCGAACTGGGGCTGGGAGATCTGCGAAACGCCCTGGTCGGTGCAGGGGTTATGGTGGCACTATCTATATTCCCAGGATACCACCTACCTGCGCAACCGCGCATATACGCCGATAAAGGAGGCGGTTGAATTCCTGGTAGCATATATGAAACGCCCTGAGGCCCGCGGTGGCCCCCGCTGGAACGACGATAAGTATCATATTTTCCCGACCATACCGCCTGAGTTGTATGCACTACGACCAGGTTTTGTCTATAACTACGATTGCACGGTCGACCTAACGCTTACAAAATTTGTTTTCAAAGCCTTTGAGGAAATGACGCGTATACTGGGCACGGAGCAGGCTGACCGGCAGATCCTGAACGACGTGGCAGCTATTCTTGCGAATTTTCCGGATTATCCTACCGCTGTTTCCGACAAGTATGGAGAAGTGCTTGTGTCAGTTCCGGGAGAACATGATCAGGTGGTTTACAACGTTCCTTCACCACTCATGACCGTGTTCCCCGGCGAAGACCATGGCCTCCATTCGAACGATTCCATTACGCAGTTGCTGCAACGCACCTATCTCAACCAACAGAATGAGGGAGGCAACGACCTGGTCTTCATCAACCTCCAGGCCGCGCGTATCGGCATGCTGGATATGGAAAGATTTAAGAGACAGGTGAAGTATTCCCTGCTGCCCAACGGTACCGCAACGGACAAAGTGATGCAGGTACACGGCCGCTATTCGGATCAGACAAAATACGACTATATGGCAGCTATGGGGATCTGGTTTGAAAATTTTGCCCTGCCTGTGGTGATCAACGAGAGCCTGATGCAGAGTTATAATGGTGTGATCCGGCTATTCCCCAACTGGGATAAGACAGTGGACGCACAATTCTATAACCTGCGGGCAGTGGGTGCGTTCCTCGTAGGCGCTACATTGAACAAAGGAGAGGTGAAAAAGGTGACTATTCACAGTGAAAAGGGTGGCAAGCTGAGGATATTATCGCCCTGGGGTAAAAACGGCAAGGTGAAAAAGGGTAATAAAAAGAGCCGGATACGAACCGAAATTATTGAGATCGATACGGCAGCGGGCGAAGATATCATCCTGGAACTATGATCCGGCAACTGCCCTGGCAACTTGTGATCGACAAAGAATCATTTATGAATGTACCATTAAAAGGTGTTGTTGTACTGGAATTCAGTCAATACCTGTCAGGGCCATGCGCCGGATTGCGGCTTTCAGATCTGGGAGCGCGTGTGATCAAGATCGAACGACCGGTAAAGGGAGAGTCCGGCAGAAAACTGGCGATCGAGAATTTGTGGATAGATGAGGATTCCCTGCTGTTTCATACCATTAACCGGGGAAAGGAAAGTTTTACTGCAGACCTCGACAACGAGGACGACAGACGATGGCTGGAAATGCTTATTAAAAAAGCAGATGTGATCACGCACAATTTCCGGCCGGGGGTGATGGAGAGAAAGGGACTGGATTACGAATCTGTTAAAAAGATCAACGCAGGCATCGTGTACGCCGAAATTTCCGGCTACGGAGCCGAAGGCCCCTGGCGGAACAAGCCGGGGCAGGATTTGCTGGCGCAGTCGGTATCGGGCCTTGCTTTCACAACAGGAAATTATCATGACGATCCCCTGCCTTTCGGGTTGGGAATAGGCGATTATCTATGCGGCAACCAGGCAGTGCAGTTTATCCTGGCCGCACTGATCCGTAAAAGAAAAACGGGTAAGGGAGCTTGCCTGCAACTGAGCCTCCTGGAAACCCTGATCGATTTTCAATTCGAGTTTTTTACAACCTATTTTCAAAACAGAAAACATCATAGCCGATCCGAATTGAATAACGGGCACGCATTGCTGAGTGCGCCATACGGGATCTATAAAACAAGCGATGGATACATTGCGGTCGCCATGATGCCTGTCGGAAAGCTGAATGAGGCGATCCGGTGCGATGAGCTGAACGGTTATAACGAGGAGGATACATTTGTAAAAAGGGATGAGATCAAGGCGATCATCGCCCGCCATCTGCTTGGCGGTACCACGCGCGAATGGCTGGAACGCGCGCATGCGCTCGACCTGTGGATTATGCCAGTACTCAACTGGCATGAATTCGAAAGAACGGAAACCTGCCAGTTGGCACAACTCAGCCAGCCGCTTATGGTAAAGGAAGGGACGGTTATAACAACACGTTGTCCGATCAGGATCAACCGACAGGTTTTTTTTAACAGTACACCGGCTCCCACCCTGGGTGAGCAGGGAGAGAAGATAAGATCAGAATTATCGATAAACCTATGAGCAAGTTATTAGAAGATATCCTGGTATTGGATCTTAGCCAGTTTTTATCCGGCCCCTGCGCCAGCCTGCGGCTATCGGATATGGGAGCACGGGTGATCAAAATAGAAAGACCGTTGACGGGCGACATCTGCCGGTCGCTCTACGTGTCGGACGTTAGGATCGAAGGCGGGGAATCCACCATCTTTCATGCGATCAACCGGAATAAAGAGAGTTTTGTGGCTGATATCAAGGATGTGGCGCAGCGGGAGCAGCTCCTGAGCCTTATCCGCAAAGCGGATGTGCTGATCCACAACTTCCGGCCCGGTGTAATGGACAGAGTAGGGCTCGGATATGAAGCGGCCAGACAGATCAATCCACAGTTGGTCTACGCCGAGATCAACGGCTACGGCGAGGCGGGCGAATGGAAATACCTTCCAGGCCAGGATCTCTTATTACAGGCCGTATCGGGTATTACCTACCTAAGCGGCAACTGTGCCGACCCGCCCACACCAATGGGAGTGGCTGTGGGTGATATCCTGGCGGGCACCCATCTTGTGCAGGGAATACTGGCGGCACTGTTCTCCCGGATGGCATCCGGAGAGGGTGCTTTGGTCCAGGTGAGTATGCTGGAAAGTCTGATCGATTTTCAGTTTGAAGTACTGACCTGCTTTTTTAACGACGGCAACCGGTTGCCCCGGCGAAGCGGGGTTAACAGCGGACATGCTTATATTGCGGCACCATATGGTATTTACCGGACGGCCGACGGCTACCTGGCCCTGGCTATGGGATCCGTTCCGCTCCTGGGAGAGTTGTTAGGCTGCAGCGCGCTCCGGAAATATACACAGCCCTCGGATTGGTTCGACAAAAGAGATGAAATAAAAAGGATCATACAGGCGCAACTATTGGAAAAGCCCACTGGAGAGTGGTTGAAAATACTGGAGCCGGCAGATATCTGGTGCGCAGAAGTGATGGACTACGACAGGCTCACGGCCAGTGAGGGTTACGCCGTTCTGGATATGGAGCAAAGCGTTGTGGCGGACGGCAAAGAAGTCCGAACCACCCGTTGCCCCGTTCGGGTAGACGGACAACCGCTGCGATCGCCGAGAGGAGCTCCCGGCCTGGGTGCGCACACTGAGGCAATTAAAAAAGAGTTTGGGTTATAGCATAAGCGGCCGGATCTTTTGGAAGTGGAAAACAGGCGTGGCGGGCAAGCCTGGATTATTGCATGAGCAGGCGAATACGGAAAAAGTTAAAATAAAATATATGTTGAAAAAGAGCTTGATTACGATTTGGATAGGAATGATATGCACGGTTGGCCCGGCGCAGCAGGTGAGCGATTTTAATCTTCGGTTTACCACTCCCGGAACGGATTCCTGGAGTTCCCTGCCGGTAGGGAACGGCGATATATCCGCTCAGGTCTGGACACTGGATGACGGCTCGCTGCAGTTTTATATCGGGAAAACTGATAGCCGCGACGCAATAGACGACCTGCTGAAAATCGGCAAGCTGACCCTACGGTTTGAACCCAATATCTTAAAAGACGGAACAGATTATCAGGAAGAACTCCTGCTGGATCAGGGATTGTTTCGCGTGAAGAACAGCCTGGCAGACATCAGCCTGCGCGTGGATGCCAATCATCCCGCAATCATTGTCAGCGGATCTTCTTCTGTGCCGGTTAAATTGACGGTTGTATCCAATATATGGCGCCGGGAAACCGCCACGATAACGACGGAAGAGTCTGGCCAAAAGACCAGGCCCTTTCAATCGTACAAAGAAGCGGACAACACCATAAAAGGGCTATCCGACGCCATCATCTGGTTTCATCGTAATCAAAACCAAACTTTCTGGAAAGAAACCATGAAGGCTGCGGAGCTGGGCGCGGAATTTCCAAATCCCCTTGAAAACAGAACCTTCGGCGCCATAGTGAATGGAAACAACCTGTTGGCCGTGAATGATTCCGTCCTTGCTTCCCGGGATGCTGCGAAGACCTTCTCTTTCCGCACCACGGTGCTCACCCAACAGACAGAAACGCCTACGCAATATGTTGAAGCACTTAAATCACTATCGGTACAAATAGGAAGCATAAAAGAGAAAAAGCTCGAAAAAGCGCATAGGCAATGGTGGAAGGATTTCTGGAATCGCAGCTATGTGTATTTTAATTCCAATGATAACCGGCTGAACGACACCCTGCAGTTGCTAAACCGGGGATACCTGCTGCAGCGCTACGTGAATGCGATCGCCGGCCGCGGGCCCCTGCCCATCAAATTTAATGGATCCACCCTGGTACTGGATACTTATAATCACCCGATCGCAGCGATAAAAGGCCGCGATGCCGACTTCCGGCAATGGGGTGGCCCCTATTGGTGGCAGAATACCCGGCTCCCGTATTATTCGATGTTTGCAACGGGCGACTTCGACCTGATGCAATCGTTCATGGATATGTACTGGAATAATCTGCCGGTGGCCAAACAAATGGCGAAACACTACTACGGCCATGAGGGCGCCCAGTTTATTGAAACCGCCCATTTCTGGGGTGTCTGGAGAGGTGGAGACGTGGGTTGGGATAGAACAGGTCTGAAACCCGGCGAAGCCATTAATCCCTATGTGGGGAAGTTGTATATCGCCGGACTGGAAATGACCAATTTTATGCTGGACTACTATGCTTATACCGGCAACGCCCAATTTCTCCATCAGCGTCTTCTTCCCTTTGCCAGCGAAGTCCTTAAGTTTTACGACCAACATTATAATCGAAATGAAAAGGGGAAACTGGTTATAGATCAGGCACAGTCGCTGGAAACTTTTGTAGAGGGTACCAACCCCCTGCCGGATATTGCAGGACTCCGTTTTGTGGTTCCCAGGATCCGGGAACTGGCCACCGATCCAGCCCTGCTCGCACTGTGTAACAAACTCGAAAAGTCAATGCCAGACCTGCCTTCGGAGATAAAAAACGGACAGCGGATTTTACTGCCGATCGAGTCGTACGGCCGGAGAATTAATATGGAGTACCCGGAATTGTACGCAATTTTTCCGTTTCGGTTATATGGCGTAGGTAAGGAAGACCTGCAGACTGCCGTCTCCACTTTCCGCGACAAAAACAGAGAGATCAGAGGATGGCACCAGACGGGCATCCAGGCCGCCATGCTGGGCCTGACCGAGATGGCAGCGCATATCCTGAAAATAAACGGCCTCGCATACGACAAACGTTTCCGGTTCCCGGGATTCTGGGGCCCTAATTATGATTACACGCCGGATCAGGACCACGCAGGCAATTTCATGACTACGCTCCAGAAGATGATCCTGCAGGCCGAAGGCGAGGATATACAATTGCTTCCCGCATGGCCGAAAGACTGGAATGTTAAGTTCAAACTGCACGCACCACATCGTACCGTGGTGGAGGGCGAATGGAAGAACGGAAGTTGGACGAAGACCCGGACCTATCCGCGCCAGCGGGGAAAAAACATCCGTTCTGCATTTTAATAACCATTAAACAGGAATAATGAATCCCAATCCCGATCCGGCAAAACATCAGGAGATACCCGTTTGGAATGCGGAAGACTGGTTCTATGAAGACATCATTCCGGGTACGCGTATCCGCTCTATCCGCCGCACCATCAGTGAAGGGGAAAGCATGCAGTTCAATGCCCTGGTGCTGGACATGCATCCCTATGTGGCAGACGATATTTTTGCGAAGGAGCATGGCATATTCGGCAGGCGGCTTGTGGCGGGCGCCTTTGTGTTCAGTGCGGGTCTCGGACTGGTAGCCACCAATTGCGTGAACGCTTTCAGCTATGGATACGATAAGCTCCGGTTTATCAAGCCGGTGTTTATAGGCGACACCATCTATACCATTAAAACCGATCTGGAGAAAACGCCCAAGTACAAAGACATGGGGTTGTACAGGGCCAGCTATGAGATATTTAAAAATGAGGGTGAACTTGTATTGTACTGCGAGCATTTGCAGACGGTGAAGTATCGCGATAAACAAACACCTTAGCACTGACACTATGTTTACGAAGATCTATTTTGAAGACTATGCTGAGCGGTCTGCCCGCAGCACCGTTGGGCGGACTATCACGGAAACGGATATCGTGCTGCATGCCGGTCAGACCGGAGATTTTTTCCCGCACCACATGGATGCCGAATGGTGTAAGACGCAGCCGTTTAAACAGCGGATCGCGCACGGCACCCTTGTGTTCAGCGTGGCTGTGGGGATGACCGCCTCAACGATTAACGAAGCAGCATTTACCTATGGATACGAACGCCTCCGTTTTATCAAGCCGGTACACATCGGCGACACGTTAACGGTACACGTGGCGGTTAAAGAAAAAAAGGAATACAAAGATCCCGCTTACGGGATGGTGACGGAGCTGCTGGAGGTTTTTAATCAGCGGCAGGAGTTGGTAATGGTCTGTGAACATCTGCTATTGACGCAAAAAAAACCTGGGGATGCCTGAAAAAATTGAGCTAAGGGGAATAACCTGGAACCACAGCAGGGGATACACGCCGTTGGTCGCGGCTTCGCAACGATTTGGCGAGTTGTTCCCCCACATCGATATTGTCTGGAAAAAAAGAACACTGCAGGAATTTGCCGACTTCCCGATCGAGCAACTGGTCAATGACTACGACCTGCTGGTCATCGACCATCCCTGGGTTGGATGTGCGGCGGCAACGAAATGCGTGTTACCCCTCGATGATCATCTCCCTCCTGAATATTTGCGGGAACAACTGGATTTCTCGACCGGCTATTCTCATCAAAGCTATCACTATGGCGGACACCAATGGGCCCTGGCTATAGATGCAGCGGCTCCTGTTGCCAGTTACAGGAGCGACCTCCTGGCCAGCCAAGGTATCCCTGTTCCGGCTACCTGGAAGGAGGTGGTCGATATGGCAGCACAGGGAAAAGTGGCCGCTCCTGCTGTACCGGTAGATCTGCTGATGCATTTTTATATGTTTTGTTTGGCTCACGGAAATGTGCCCTTCATGAATACCGATGAAGTGATCGATCGGGAAACCGGCTTAAAAGCGTTGGACACTATGCGGTCTTTATGGAGCATGTTGGACCCCGGGATGCTCGATTGTAATCCGGTTTCGGTTGCAGAGCTGATGTCGACAACCGACCGGTTCTGGTATTGCCCTTTTGCGTATGGATATTCTAATTATTCGAGGAAAGGATTTGCCCGGCACGTTTTGCACTACACAGATACGGTCGTTTTCGATGGTTCCGGGGAGCGACTGAGAACTACACTGGGAGGCACGGGTCTTGCCATATCTGCCCATTGCAAACATCGAGAAGCGGCACTCCGGTTTGCTGAATGGGTAGCGTCGGCATCTGTTCAGTCGACCCTCTACGCCGAACATGGGGGGCAGCCAGGTCACCGAAAAGCCTGGCAGGATGAAGTGCTAAACGGGAATACTGCCGACTATTTCCTCAATACCCTGTTTGCCCTTAAGAGAGCATATGTACGGCCCCGTTACAACGGGCACCTCCTTTTCCAGGACCGGGCGGGCCTGCTTGTGCATAAATTTATTAAGGGCGGGGGGCAACCCGCCGGCACGTTGGATGCGATGAACGGTGTCTATCGCCGGAGCCAGGGAAAATTGACAATCACTGACCCGGATACCCATATCTAAAAAATTTATAAATAATGAAGAAGGATGGAAATAAAGATCATTGATACTCACATCCATATATGGGATCTCGGACGTGCACGGTATGCCTGGCTGGACGAAGACACCAGTATCCTCAATCGCACATACGGACTGAAGGAGCTGTTGCCTTTTTTCCCTGCTGCAAATATCTGGCGCGGTGTATTGGTACAGGCGGCCAACCATGCCGAAGACACGCAACTGATGTTGGAAGCCGCCGCTCAGCACGAACAGATCGCGGGGGTGGTGGGCTGGCTGCCACTGAAAGATCCCGCGACCACGGCACGGCTGCTGACGGAGCAATACTTGAAGAACGAATACTTTAAGGGGGTCAGGCATTTGATCCACAATGAACCTGACCCGCAGTGGCTCCTGCAGCCAGAAGTGTTGGAAGGTCTGGCCGTACTGGAGGCAAAAAACATTCCCTATGATATTGTTGGGGTGAATGATCGGCATCTGGAGACCGTTATAAAAGTTTCCGAAAAACTGCCCGGGCTTCGGCTCGTGCTCGACCATCTTAATCAACCACCCATCGCCGGCGGGGAACGATTTGGCCGGTGGGGAGAACTCATGAAGGTTGTTGCAGGCAACCCCAATATCAGCGCCAAAATATCCGGGCTCGGCACAGTTGCGGGAGGAAAGGGATGGAAGGAAGAAGACATAGAGCCCTATATTGCATTTGCACTGGAGGTTTTTGGGCCGGAGCGATGTTTTTGCGGAGGCGACTGGCCCGTCAGCCTGCTGGCGGGTGGATACGGTATGCATTGGACTGCTTATCAAAATATTTTATCGCGGCTCCTCGCTTCCGACGATCTGAATAAGGTGCTGCACGGGAATGCCCGTGTGTTTTATAATCTGTGATGCGAAGCTTTTTGGGGGTCAGTCCCCAGAATCATTTCAATAGGCCAAATCATTTCAGTCCGTCAAATTATTTTAACGAATCTTCATGAGTTTGATTTCCGGTATTCTATTGCATGGTGTGGGGGCGGTCTTTGCGTCCGTTTGCTACACCCCTCAAAAAGCAACCACAGCCTGGTCGTGGCAAACCTATTGGCTGCTGCAGGCCGCCGTATGTTGGCTTCTCCTTCCTGTATTGGTTGCCTGGATCACTATTCCGCAACTGATGCAGGTGCTCGCCGAGGCGCCGCGCGGAGCGATGTGGATGTCCTTTGTGCTGGGTGTGTTATACGGAGTGGGAGGAACGGCTTTTGGACTGGCCATTCGTTATGTAGGCTTTTCTCTTACATATGCAATTTCCGTGGGAATCTCGTGCGTGTTGGGTACGCTGCTGCCGCCGCTGTACAGTGGAAAATTGAACGAGGTGCTCGGCGGCACAGGCAGCAGTTGGATATTGCTGGGGATCGGCATCGGCGCGGCCGGAATTGCATTGTGTGGCGTAGCCGGCTATGCCAGGGAAAAAGCTGTTGCAAC
Source organism: uncultured Chitinophagaceae bacterium (assembly GCA_964624205.1). Lineage (GTDB taxonomy): Bacteria > Bacteroidota > Bacteroidia > Chitinophagales > Chitinophagaceae > Flavitalea. The sequence continues at coordinate 14,267 of CAZUWX010000051.1, read as the reverse complement.
AAGCCGTAATAACCGGCCTTTCTTTTCATTGCGTATCGGCTTGCCGCTTTGTTTGCTCGCAGGCGTGCTTTCTGCGTTATACGGATTTTCGCTGGACCAGGGTCAGCCGATAGCAGATGTTGCAGCTAAATACGGATCCGGGCATTTTCAGATTAATGTGATCTATATTTTTTCGAATACCGGGGCATTCCTCAGCACGATGGTGTACTGCATATATCTTCATACAAAACAAAAGACCTTTGGTGAATACCGGTCGATACTGCGTATGCCGGAAACGCGGAGGAACGCATTGCTGCTGAATTATATCCTGGGATGTACAACCGGAGTGCTATGGTACAGCCAGTTTTTCTTTTACGGACTGGGGCACGTACGTATGGGAGTATATAAGTTTACCAGTTGGGCCATTCACATGATCATGCTGGTATTGATAAGCACCCTGGTCGGGCTCGTATTTAAAGAATGGTCGGGTATCACCCGTTCAACGCGCCTTTACCTGATCCTGGCTATTTTAGTGCTTGTGATGGCAGTGATATCCCTTACCTATGGAAACTATTTAGGACAATTTTAATATCGAACTATGAAAAACTTGCCGGATGAGATTGCATACCAGATGCCACTGCCTTTTTCTCCCTCTCCAATAGTTGTGATAGGAAGCGGAGGAATTGTACAGGCGGCGCATCTGCCCGCTTATCGGCTGGCGGGTTTCACTGTAGCCGGTATTTTCGATATTGATCGCGAAAAGGCCGGCAGTACGGCTGCAGACTTTGGAATACCGGTTGTCTATACGGGTCTTTCGGAAATGGTTGCAGAGAACCGGACGGGAGCGGTTTACGATGTGGCTGTTCCCGGTGGAGAGGTGCTGAATATTTTGAAACAATTGCCGGATCACTCTTTTGTGCTGATTCAGAAACCGATGGGAGAAAACGAAGCGCAGGCGCAGGCTATCCTTGAACTATGCAGGAATAAAAAAATGACCACCGGCGTCAACTTCCAGCTTCGGTATGCTCCCTATATATTGATGGCTAAAAATATGATCTCCCGGGGAATGCTGGGTGATATCTGCGACGTGGAAGTATACGTGAATGTATATACCCCCTGGCAGTTGTGGAAATTTCTTTATGATACCCCGAGGGTAGAAATACTGTACCATAGTATTCATTACATGGATCTTATCCGTAATCTGCTGGGCCACCCTCTCGACATATATGCCAGAACAATACGGCACCCGAAGATGGCTGGTCTGCATTCCGTCCGTTCCAATATCATAATGGACTACGGCGATATGATCCGTGCAAACATACTGACCAACCATGCTCACGATTTTGGTTTGCATAATCAGGACGCTTACATAAAAATAGAGGGAACGAAGGGCGCTGTTAAAATAAAAATGGGATCGTTGATGAATTATCCAACCGGTATCCCCGACCGTTTTGAATACATTATCCCGGAACAATCTCAGGGGGAGTGGAAACAGCTCCCCGTAAACGGATCCTGGTTCCCCCATGCTTTTATTGGTTCAATGAGCGAGATCATGAAGGCGAAAGCGGGAGAAATAGCGATGCCGGACAATTCGGTGGAGGACTGCATCCATACCATGCGGTGTGTTGAAGCGGCGTACAATTCCGCAAGTCGCCTGAGCAGCGAGCCGGTGATCTGATTGATCCGCTTATCCCGCTGACTCGTTTTGACTAACCCTGCTGCATCATAGTTTGGCGGTACTTTAAGGGGCTGGTATTTAAAAATTCCTTGAACTGGCGGTTAAAATTAGACATGTTCTCATACCCCGAGTGGTATGCAACATGATTGATGCTCTCGTCACTTTCCTGTAACAGCTTACAGGCATGACCCAGTCGGATCTCCTTGAGAAAATCGAAATAAGTCTTACCTGTGCTTTTTTTGAAGAACCGGCAAAATGCGGTGCGGCTCATACAAACCAGTTCGGCTACGGTTTCGAGCTCTACGGGTTCTTTAAAGTTCGCCAGGGTGTATTCAAATACTTTGTTGATCCGATCGGAATGATTTTCGATGAACAGATCACTGAACCCCGAACTCGACAGCGGAAAAAATTTATCGGATTTGGCCAGCAGATTTAGCAGTTCCAATAAATTTAATACTCGCTCAAAATCTGCCGTTTCAAATATATGCGGGATCTGTTGAAGGCATTTCCGCTCTATCCCTTCGCAGAATTGTAAACCGAAACGCGACTGATCGAGGAGTTGTTTGATCTGTCTGCCTTCCGGTATATTGAAAAATTCCTTTCCCAGAAAATCCTGCGAGAAATGAATTACATAGGCGCGGGAATCGGATGATGGAGAATCAGCATCCTCCTTCCAGCAATGTGGAAGATTGGGCCCGATCAATACCAGCTCTGTTTCACCGAATTTCTGGATGCTATCTCCCATAAAGCGTGTACCCGTACTTCCCAAAATAAGGATCAGTTCATATTCCGGATGATGATGCCATGCTGTTTCAAATTCCGGTGGCGTTTCCAGAATAGTGGAAAACGAGAATAGTTGTGAGTAGGTGATCTTTCTGTAAACCGGTATCATATCGCAACAATGTTTAGGGTGATCGGATTCCGAATGTAAGGTTTTTTTCAAACAAACGGATAGGCCGATCCGGTGCTCCATCCCGGTTTTTATAATAAATACTTTGATCCCGGCAGGCAGTTATTTATAGATTATGAGTATTATAATGTGTTCCTATACTATAAAATCAGGGGCTGGAAATATAGTATTGAAACCTGCAAACTTTCGCTTTTTTTCCTCTTTTAAAGCAATTTAATATTGCTTAATCATCAACAAATCATATTTAGTTATGAAAACACCTAAACCAAAATGCTGCTTGAAAAATTTCAATCCGGTTTCCGCTAGGCTACTGGGCAGTCTGCTTTTTGCTGCGATGCTGCTGCCGCTTTTTTCCAGCGGGAATGATATTCCGCCTACCGGGTCCGAACAATTGCGGACCATCCATGAACACGGTGTGGATATACTAACGGGTAGGGTGGTAAACGAGAAAGGGGAGGCGCTCGAAGGGGTTAGTGTGCAGGTAAAAGGATCAGCGACAGGGACCTTCACCAATGGCGATGGGTCATTTTCCATCGCTGTTACAGCGGAAAATGCTGTGTTGGTTTTCAGTTTTGTGGGATACACTGCTCAAGAGATATCCGTGAATGGCCGGAGTGCAGTGGACGCAGTTTTAAGATTGGCGAGCAACCTGGACGAAGTGGTAGTAGTGGGTTTTGCCCAGCAGAAGAAAGTGAATCTGACGGGTTCTGTTTCCGTAATTGACGGGAAAGATATCGAGTCCCGGGCTGTGACAACAGTCGCCCAGGCGGTGCAGGGGCTGGCTACAGGGTTGGAGATCGGACAAAGTAGTTACGGGGGCAGCCTCGAAGGTTCGTTTTCCCAGGAATTTAATATTCGTGGGGTTAATACGATTGGACAGGGATCCTCCGGCGGGCCGTTGATTCTGATCGATGGGGCCGTTGGCACGCTGAACCATTTAAGTCCGAACGATATAGAAAGCATTTCTATCCTGAAGGATGCCGCTGCCTCGTCCATTTATGGATCAAGGGCGCCCTTTGGAGTGATTTTAGTAACTACCAAAAGAGGATCAAAGGGTAAACCTGTGGTTGTGTACAATAATAATTTCCGGTCTACGCGCCCCATGAATTTCCCCGAGACCGCGGACTCTTACCGGTGGGCGCTTTTTATAAATGACGCTTCCAACAATAGTGGTGCGCCTGATTTTGTCGGGCCGGATCGGATGCAGCGGATCCAGGATTACATAGCAGGCAAACCGGGTCTTACCAATCTTCCGATCGATCCCGGTAACCCAACAAGATGGGCGGGCGGATCCTCGGAAGGGAATGATAATCTCGACTGGTGGAAAGTGGTTTTTCGTCCGAGTGCCCCCGCTCACGAACACACGGTGGGGGTTCGCGGCGGCGGAGAGAACGTGAAATACTATATTTCCGGTAACATGCTCGATCAGACCGGGTTGCTGAACCTCGGCGGCGATGGGCTGAAACGTTACAATGTAACGGCCAATCTGGACGCTAATATCTCCCATTGGATAACCTTCGGGTTCAATGGAAAATTTTCGAGGGAGGACTATGACAGGCCTTCCCATTTTGAAGATCGGTTTATGCAGTACATGAGCAGGATACAGCCGGCCAACCCGCTATATGATCCGAATGGCAACCTGTACGATGTAACGGTAGACAGACTTTCAATTATTAAAGTGGGTGGCAGATACAATCGTATTATTGATGCAAGCTCCAGCCAGTTCCGGCTTACGATGGAGCCGGTTAAGGGCTGGAAGATACACGGAAGATATTATTACCAGCTTTCCGACAGGTTTGCCCGTACCGTGAAACTGGTAACCTATGCGCATGATGTTGAGGGTAACCCATATGTGGCAGAGCCCGACAATTTTGTGAGCGATTACATTGAACGAAATGACTATATCTCCCAGGATTACTATACCGAGTACGGGAAGTCGGTCAACGGCCACAACTTTAATATAATGGCGGGTTTTCAGTCGGAGTTGAATAAATTCAGAAACGGATCGGCAACCCGCGTGGGCCTGATCATCACTGATAATCCCACCATCAATATTACAACGGGCCAAACCCTCAGCGGATCTGTAGTGGCTCCGTCGGTATCCGGCGGGGAGACGGACTGGGCTACTGCAGGATATTTTGGCAGACTGAACTATAACTATCAGGAGCGTTATCTGCTGGAAGCTAATTTTCGGTACGACGGCACATCCCGTTTTCGTTCAGAACGGCGGTGGGGGAAATTCCCTTCGGTATCCGCCGGCTGGAATATTGCGAAGGAAGAATTCTGGCAATCCCTGGAAAAACACGTGAGCAATCTGAAAATCCGGGCTTCTTACGGTTTGCTGGGAAACCAGAATACAAGCTCTCTTTATCCCACCTATGTAACGATGCCCGTGAGCACTTCCAATGGCGGATGGCTGGTGAATGGGGTCAGGCCGAACACTGCGTCCAGCCCGGGGCTGGTAAGCGCCTCGCTCACCTGGGAAACAATAAAGGCCTGGAATCTGGGAGTGGATCTGGAAGCCTTCCGCAACCGGCTGAATTTATCGCTGGATTATTTTATACGGTATACAAATAATATGGTGGGGCCGGCTCCGCAATTGCCGAACGTTTTGGGCGCCTCTGTTCCGGTCGCCAACAATACCGATCTTAAAACCACCGGGCTCGAACTGGAGCTGGGATGGGGCGACAGGCTGAGTAACGGACTCCGCTATGGCGCTAAGCTGATGTTGTCCGATGCTGTGACCACTATTTTAAAATACCCCAATCCTACTGAAGATATTTTCTCCTACCTGCCCGGATCCGTTATGGGAAATATATGGGGTTACACCACCATCGGAATTGCCAAATCAGAGGAGGAAATGAATAAACACCTGACTTCTCTGCCTAATGGCGGACAGAGTGCATTAGGAAGCAACTGGAGTGCAGGCGACATCATGTATAAGGATCTCAACGGCGACGGCCGCATTAACGGCGGCACGAACACGCTGGATGATCCGGGAGATTTGTCAGTGATAGGAAATCAAACACCCCGTTTTCGGTTTGGTCTGGATTTATCGGCCGACTGGAAAGGTTTTGATGTACGGATGCTTTTTCAGGGTGTGATGAAGCGACAGTATTTTAATGGTGGGTACAACTTCTGGGGAGCAGGCCCTAATGTATGGTGGGCTACGGCTTATATTCCTCAGCTTGACTATTTCAGGGATGACCCTGATCACCCCCTCGGGCTCAATCTCGATTCCTACTATCCCCGGCCTTATTTTAATGGCGACTACTGGAGCGGCGACCGGAATAAAGTGACACAGACGCGCTACCTGCAGGATGCCTCCTATATACGGATGAAGAATGTTACGGTTGGATACACCTTGCCATTCGTAATCACCAGCAAGGTTAAGATAAGTAAACTCAGAGTATATGTGTCGGGTGAAAATTTATTCACCCTGTCAAAAATATCTCCCCTTTTCGATCCGGAAGTTTTGGACCAGGGATTTACCGGAAGCGTATATCCATTGAGCAAAGTATATAGTGCCGGATTAAACTTAACGTTTTAAACTGCTGAAAAATGAAAGTATTTAGTATAAAGACTGTATTGTACTGTTGTATCGCGGTAACAGGACTTACTGCATGTAGTAAAGAGTTTTTGGACCGGTCTCCGATTTCTTCGATCACCCCCGCAAATTATATGACCGACGAATCGCATCTGGCCGCTTACGCCATTGCCAGATATGGCCCTACCAACGGATTTAATATCGGAGATGCCAACACCGATAACCAGGCTTCAATCGACTATTCTACTATTTTTGCGCCCGGTGAATGGAAAGTGCCGGCATCCGGTGGATGGAGCTTCGGGCAACTCTATACGTGTAACTATTTTTTTCAGACCGTGCTTCCACGATACGCAGCCGGCACCATAACCGGTAACCTTTCCAATATAAAACACTATATCGGGGAGATGTATTTTTTTCGGGCGCAGTTTTATTTTGACAATCTAAAAACATATGGGGATTTCCCGTTGATAAAAGAGGTACTGCCCGATGATCTCGCGGTGCTCTCGGAAGCCAGCGAAAGAGCTCCCAGGAATGAGGTCGCCCGGTTCATCCTTTCCGACCTGGATTCTGCTATCCACCTGATGAAAGAAGTGGCTCCCGACGGCAGAAAAAACAGGCTGTCGCGACTGGTAGCCCTACAATACAAGTCGAGGGTTGCACTCAACGAAGCTACTTTCCTGAAATATTTTAAGGGTACGGCATTTGTGCCGAACGGGTCTGAATGGCCGGGCAAGTCGAAGGCTTACAACGCCCAGTATAATTTTCCATCTGGGAGTATAGATGCGGAAATTGATTATTTTCTTGGCCAGGCAATGGACGCCGCTAAACAGGTTGCTGATCAGGTACCCTTGGTAATGAATATACAGAGTTTTCCACAGAGCCCTTCAGATCCGGTTAATCCCTACTGCGAGATGTTTAGCAGTGTGGATATGTCGGGATTTAGCGAGGTGCTGATGTGGAAGCATCTTAACAGGGATATGGGTGTGACCTCCTACGCAGGTAAAAGCTACCATAATGGCAATATGGGAGTGGGGCTCACCCGCGGCATGGTGGAATCATTTCTGATGGCGAACGGCCTGCCCATTTATGCGGCGGGATCGGGATACCATGGCGATGAAACCCTGGACGTTATTCCTCAGGACAGGGATAACCGCCTGGCACTTTTCCTGAAAGTTCCCGGCCAGGTGAAAGTGCTGTATAATTCTTCCGTTATCGTATATGAGAGTGCGCCGGATATTCTTGCATCCCACGAACACCAAAAGTACACTACGGGATACGCCCACCGGAAGGGACTGAATCTGGATGATGTCCAGAACCAGGACGGATACAGCACCCAGGGAGAGATATCTTTCCGGGCAGTGGAATCATATTTGAATTATATTGAGGCGTGTTATGAGAAGAACGGTAGCCTCGACGCGACGGCTGTTGCGTACTGGAAGGCTATCAGAAACCGGGCCGGCGTGGATGATGATTTTCAGAAAACGATTGACGCTACCGAGATGGATAAGGAAGCTGTGGGAGATTGGGCCGCCTATTCAGCAGGGAACATGATAGACAGAACGTTGTTCAACATACGCAGGGAGAGAAGGTGCGAATTGATGGGCGAGGGACTCAGGGGAATGGACCTGAGAAGGTGGCGATCCATGGATCAACTGATCAGTACTCCCTACCATATCGAAGGATTTAAATTGTGGGGAGACATGCAGAACTGGTATGATGCAGATAAACTAACCTATGGTGCGGGATCGCAAAGTACCGTTTCGGATCCGGCCTTAAGCCCCTATCTGCGCCCCTATGAAAAAAGCCCGGTTTCGATGGTGTACGAAGGGTACAGGTGGAACATGGCGCATTATCTGTCACCCATCGCGATTAGCCATTTCCTGATTACTTCCCAAGAAAACGACCTGTCTACCTCGCCAATTTATCAGAATCCGGGATGGCCCACAATTGCAGGGCTGGCGCCTAATTAGGTTGAATTTATTGTAAGTATATGAAAGGTTTTGTTGGTTTTGTTCTGCTGTTAACAACTATGGCGGTAGCCGCCCAAACCAGAACGGATGTAGTCTATCTATCGGGCACCGGTGCGGATAACCGGGTTGAATGGGATTTTTTTTGCTCCAAAGGAAGGAACAGCGGCAAGTGGACAACCATCCCGGTACCCTCTTGTTGGGAACAGGAAGGGTTTGGCGGGTATTATTACGGGTATGGGTCGGGCGACAGGCTCTATGAAACCGGCCACTACCGCCATAGTTTTGACGTGCCACAGCAGTGGAAAGGGAAGGAGCTGAACATAGTTTTTGAAGGAGTGATGACCGACGCCGAAGTGAAGATAAACGGCGTGTTAGCGGGCCCGGTACACCAGGGCGCCTTCTATGAATTTAAGTATGACATTTCTCCGCTGGTGAAGTATGGACGAAAAAATACGCTGGAAGTGCTGGTTAAAAAGCATTCGGATAATAAGAGCGTGAACCAGGCGGAGCGGGATGCCGACTACTGGGTTTTCGGCGGCATATTCCGACCTGTATATCTTGAGATAAAACCCAACGTAAACATCCGGCGTGTGGCCGTAGACGCCAGGGCAAACGGACTTTTTAATGCAGACGTGTATGTATCGTCGACCGGGAATGCCCGAAAGATCACGGTCGACATTATGCCTAAAAAAGGTGATAAGCCTGTGGCTAGTTTTGAAACCGGCTTGCTGAACAAAACAACCCGGATCAGCGGGCAAGTAGACACCCCCGCAACCTGGTCGCCGGAGTTCCCCAATCTCTATTACGCCGTTTTCCGTTTGTCCGACGGGAATGATAAGGTGATCCATACCCATACCGAACAAATCGGCTTTCGTACAGTAGAAGTCAGGGAGAGCGATGGTATTTATGTAAACGGAGTACGGGTAAAACTAAAAGGCGTGAACCGGCACACCTTCCACCCTAAATATGGAAGAACCTCGTCGCGAGCGCTCAGCCTTACCGCCGTGAATCTGATGAAGGATATGAACATGAATGCGGTCCGTATGTCGCACTATCCGCCCGACAGACATTTTCTCCAGACCTGCGATTCGCTCGGGCTATTTGTGCTCGACGAACTGTCTGGCTGGCAATGGCCTCCCTACGATGACACTGCGGGCAGAAAACTGTTAAGAGAAATGATTGCGCGCGACGTAAACCATCCTTCGATCATCCTCTGGGACAACGGCAATGAAGGAGGTTGGAATAATAATCTGAATGAGGACTTTAAAAAGCTGGACATACAGAAAAGAGAAGTACTCCATCCCTGGCAGAATTATGGTTTTTTCGATACTTATCACTACCTCAACTATAACTACCTGGCTACTGACGGATTCAATAAGCGAAAGATATTTATGCCTACAGAGTTTCTGCACGGCTTGTACGACGGCGGGCATGGGGCCGGGCTGGAGGATTTCTGGCTCAGGATGTGGAACGATCCGCTCTGCAGCGGCGGGTTTCTTTGGGTATTTGCTGACGAGGCACTGGAGCGAACCGACCGGAATGGTGAGCTGGATACATACGGCAACGAGGCTCCCGATGGTATAGTAGGCCCCTATAATGAGAAAGAAGGCAGCTTTTATACCATCCGGGATGTATGGTCGCCCGTCTATTTCGAAAAACGATATATCACCGGTGTATTCGACGGCAGTTTTCCGATAGAGAACCGGTATCATTATACCGATCTTGTCCAATGCACGATCCGGGCGGAATGGGTTAGCTTTTCCCATCCGGCAGAAGGCCGGAGTGCTGCAGCCGGGGCTGAGACCGTTCCGCAGGGGACAGCCGCTACCGCGATCCCGGAAATTGTTAACGCGGATGAAACAGTGAAACTCAGCCTTGCTGCCGGCCAAAAGGGTATACTGCAGCTTACCCTTCCGGTAAACTGGCAGCAGATGGATATGCTTCGCATACAGATCACTGATCCTTACGGCAGGCTGCTGAATACCTGGACCTGGCCGCTCAAAACCGCTGCTTCAAAAACGAACGGATTGCTTAAGGCACAGGTGGAGACGGCCGGTCAGCCCAGGCCGGAAGTAAGGGAAACGACAAACGAATTGCAGATAAACACACGAAAGCTGTCGCTCCTGTTCAACAAACAAACAGGCATGCTCAACAAAGTGAGTACCGACGGACGGGTTATCCCACTGTCTAACGGCCCTGTGTATGTGAGCGACAAAAAAGATATCAGCGAAGTCAGACACTTTTTCGAACACAATGATTTTGTGATTCATGTGTTGTTTAAGGGTGGAGACGATTTTAAATGGACGGTGAGAGAAAACGGCCTGGTAGACCTGGAACTGGGATATAAGCCGGAACGTTACGCAAAGTTTACGGGTGTCAGCTTCAGCTTCCCCGAACAGGAAGTGGGGGGTATGCAATGGATGGGAGACGGCCCCTATCGTGTGTATAAGAATCGTATGAAGGGGGTGCGTTTCGGGCTATGGGAGAAGGAATATAATAATACGGTGACGGGTGAGTCGGGATATCTGTATCCCGAGTTCAAGGGGTATCATGCTAATCTGTACTGGGCGCGTATACAGGGGCGGCAGTCGCCCGGATTTGTTGTGTACGCCCAAACAGACGACGTTTTTTTGCGGATGCTTACGCCCCGGGAGCCGCAAAAACCGGAAAGGGCGGCCATGGTGTATCCGGAGGGTGATATTTCCTTTTTGCAGAGCATTAACGGCATCGGCGATAAGTTTATGCGCGCGGAGGAATTCGGCCCCCAGGCCAATCCTGCCATTTTTAATGCGGAGCGCCTGTACCACGGAAAATTGCTGATGCACCTGACATTCGATTTTAACCAAACGGAGTGACGGGAACATTTTCAGATAAAACGGCATATTATATTATTGTTCTGCTTAAGAAGATTTAAGAATGAAGATTACAAAAATTGAATGTAAGATTTTGAAGATCCCGGGTCTCATGGAAAATGCCACGTCTTCGTCGCAGGACGATCTGGTGGTGATCGTTCACACCGATGAAGGCATCACCGGTATCGGGGAAACAGACACCGGCCCCTGGTTGGCAAAGGCAGCTATCGAAGCGCCCGGCAGCCATTCCATGGCAATGGGCATGCGGGATCTGCTGATCGGAATGGACCCTTTTGATACGGGTGCCATCTGGGAAAAGCTGTACACCTACACCTGCATGAGCGGCCGGCGCGGCGCCGTGATATGCGCCATCGGAGCCATCGATATGGCTTTGTGGGACATCAAAGGGAAAGCCCTGGATCTTCCCGTTTATAAATTACTGGGAGGTGCACATAAAACGCATATCACCCCCTACGCTTCCCTGCAGCCCTATGGCAATTCGGTGACAGAGTACGGAGACTCACTCGTGGCCTGGATTAAAAAGGCAAAGGCATACGGGTATTCGGCAGCCAAAATAGAGTGCACACTCGGTGGCCCGTATAATCATTCCGGACTACTCGGGTCCGACGAAGAGATGTCTGATATTATCCGATCCTGCCGCCAGGCCGTGGGGCCCGATATGCGCATAATGGTCGACGTTCAGTATCTGTGGTCGGATGCGAAGTCGGCGCTCCGGACGATCCGTAAATGGGATGATCTGGATCTTTATTTTCTGGAAACACCTTTGCAGATCGATAATCTGGAAGGCTATGCGATCCTTTCCCGGGAAGCTCCTATGCGAATAGCGGCAGGCGAATGGCAGAACACCCGATTTGAATTCATCGACCTGATGGACAAGGGGATGATACACGTAGCCCAGCCTGATATCGGAAGAGTGGGCGGCTTCACCGAGGCGATACGGGTTTGCCATATGGCGCAGGACAGGGGTAGGCTGATCGTTCCCCACTGCTGGAAGTCGGGCATCGGAATCGCGGCATCGGCACATTTGGCCTTTGCCACACCCAACTGCCCGATGATAGAATTTCTGCCCGCAGAAATGTGCGACTCTGCCCTCCGCATTGAACTGGTGAATGAACCTCTTTATATGGAAAACGGGGAAATTGCATTACCGGAGAAGCCCGGTCTGGGCGTTGAGCTCAATTGGGAGGCGGTTGAAAAGTACGTGGTGGAAGACGCCGATTCGGTGAATGTGTAGGAGTAAAATCTTGTCAATGAGCAGCTACAGATCATATATAATCTTTATAGCACTGACGGCGGCGTTGGGCGGTTTTCTGTTCGGGTTCGATACGGCGGTTATATCCGGTGCGCTGAGTCCGTTGATCCGCTATTTTTCACTCGAGTCCCAACCGCTGCTGCAGGGCTGGCTGGTGAGTTCCGTTGTGCTGGGCTGCGTGGTCGGTGCTGCGTTTTCCGGCTATTTTGCCGACAAGATGGGCAGGAAATACATGCTCGTGTGGGCGGGCATTTTTTTCCTGGTGTCCTCGCTGGGGGCAGCGATGGCAGAGGTCTTTTACCTGTTCATTGTTTTCCGGCTGCTGGCGGGGCTGGCGGTGGGAATAGCTGCGATGGTAGCTCCGCTGTATATTGCGGAAGTGTCGCCCGCCGCTATCCGCGGCCGCCTGGTATCTCTTAACCAGTTTGCCCTGACGGTCGGAGTGCTGGTGGCCTACCTGTCTAACGATTTTATACGGACGCAGACCGAAACCGGATCGGTCTTTATGGGATTTTCAGTTTTACACGAAGAGTCGTGGCGTGCTATGCTCGGCATCGCAGGAATTCCATCGATACTTTTTTTATTGCTGATCGCCGCCGTTCCGGAAAGTCCCCGCTTTCTTTTGCTGCGCAACAGGAACGGTGCTGCTCTGAACATTCTTACCCGCATCAACGGGAAAGCTGCGGCAGAAGCAGAAATGGCCAGTATCCGGGAGAAGCCCCGGGTAACGGGAATATCGGCCCGTCACCTTTTCGGCCCCTCATTACGGAAAGTGACTTTTATAGCTCTCTTTCTTTCCGCCGTTTCCCAGTTGTGCGGGATCGATATTGTGCTGCACTATGGGCCCCTTATTTTGGAGAGAGCCGGATTCTCGTTCGGCGATTCCCTGGGAGGTCAGCTTGTATTTGGTGTGGTGCTGGTGGTGTTTACGTTACTGGCGATGTGGAAGGTGGATACCCTGGGCCGGCGACCACTGCTGTTTGCCGGTAATCTGGGTATTTTTATCTCCCTGCTGCTGATGGGATATTTTTTTGGAGCAGCCACAAGCTCTGAAAGCGGACTGCTGATAGCCGTGGCTTGTTTTGTGGCCAGTTTCGCATTTTCCCTCGGGCCCATCCCCTGGATCATTATGTCGGAGATATTTCCGGCGGAGATCCGCGGGCAGGCAATGGCGCTTGCCACATTTGTGCTGTTTGGCGTGAACTGGGCGATAGCGCAATTGTTTCCCCTGAGTATTCACTCAATCGGAGAACAAGCTACTTTCTGGATACTGGCATTGCTGACCCTGCCGACATTCTTGTTTGTCTGGAAGGTGTTGCCCGAAACCAAGGGAAAAACATTGGAAGAAAATATCGGGGGTTGTACAGTGTCGTCCGCTCCCGCAATAAAGTAAAAATTTTGTTATGATCCGTCTATGTGATATTCAATCTGACCTGCTACGATGGCTGCTCCGGTTTCGGTTTTCCGGAATACAATTTTTCGTTGCAGGGTGCCTGCTGTACGCTCCCGCTGTTTCAGCGCAGGCGCAATCGCTGGAGTTATTCGCCCTGGAAGGGGAGAAGAACATCATGAAAGAGGAAAACTTCGGCATCATCAACGGGCATATCACCTGTCGCGTGAATTATAAGGACGTGGGTACTTTCAGTGGCCTCTTCGCCCCGCCATACGCCAGCTCCGATTTTTTTGCCGAGCTAAGATTATTCGGAGAGATAGTACCCACCCGGCGTTACCGCTGGTATCCTTTTGAGGTGCGAAGAGAAGGAAAGATCAATGGTGTGGAGGTCAGCACTTCTCTGGTGCTGCTAAAGGATAAACGAGCCGGTTTACTGGCCCTGACGCTCCGTAATCCAACAACCAATGAAATTCAGGTACCCATCCAGTTTCATATAAACGGAGGACTGAACTACATAAAGAAATGGGAGTTTGCACGTCCGGTAACTAAAGACAGGACTGCAAATGCGGTGAAGGGTGGACAGATGGTACGGTCCAATGCAGAGGGCAGGATCATTCTTGCCACCGACATCCCCAACACCCATTGGTTCGAGCTTGGCTCCCGCT
>CAZUWX010000050.1:25068-26340 GCA_964624205.1 uncultured Chitinophagaceae bacterium | reverse complement strand
CCCGTTGCGCATCTTAGGAATATGTCTGATAGTATCTTCCTTTCTCCTATTGTTTTGATTATACTATCAACTTCCAGTACATGCTCTTTTCTCATCGGAATCGGGTTATGATAATTGCGGCGACGGTCAATAACAGTCCATTTAGTATGAAAGTATAAGAGATCAATTGCAGCTTCGAAATTCCTTTATTATAGTACAGATAATATTGTCGCTTATGTCTTAGTTCATGAAGATAGACCGCTAGCAGATAGCCGGAAGTCATGAAACTCAGGCTAAATGAAACAAAAAAATAATAACCTAGGGTACTCCCAATTCCTGCTCCCGCCAGCGAAAACACCATATTAATGACCAGGCTTTTTTTGTAATAGATACCGAATACACGGATCTTACTGATAAAAGGCCTGTAGATAACACGGGATATTTCTTCCATATTTGACATCTGTTGTGTGCGCTTTACGAGATTCAAATTATTTAGAGCAGACATTCTCACGACAACAGGATGGCAGCGAAATAGGAAGATAAATCTGCAGCGCATCGGACATGCATCATATATCCCTACTGCCCGTAATACGCGCCCTTGCCGTGCTTACGTTCGTAGTGTTTGCTGATGAGCGCGTCTTTCAGGCGTTTCACCGAAGGATTGATCTGCTCGGTGAGCAACGACATCCTGGCCAGCTCTTCCAGCACCGCAGCATGGTACACCGCTTTCTCCACTGATTTGCCCCAGGCAAAGGGGGCGTGACTGCCCACCAGTATCATCTCCATCTCAAGATACGACAGGCCTCTGTTCTGCAGACAGTTCAGAATCTGAAAACCGGTTTCATATTCATAGTCGCCCTTGATCATCTCATCATCCATCGGCGGCGCACAAGGCACATCGGCCACCGTGTGGTCGGCATGTGTGGTGCCATAGTTCGGGATGTCACGGAGCGACTGCGCCCAGGCCGTTGCATAAGTGGAATGCGTGTGTACAATGGCGTTCATGCCCGGGCAGTTTTTGTATAATACGGCGTGGGTCCGGGTGTCGGAAGAGGGACGGAGGGATCCGGAAACCGTATTGCCCTCAAAGTCCACCACTACCATTTTTTCAGGGCTCAATTCTTCGTAGGGAACGCCACTGGGCTTGATGGCAAAGACCCGCTTGCTGTGATCGGCTGCGCTCACGTTGCCGAAAGTAAATAGCACAAGGCTCAGTTTCGGGAGCTGCATATTGCCCTCATAGGCGGCTGATTGAATGACTGCATAACTGCTCATCTGATGATGCTTATTTTA
>CAZUWX010000050.1:0-24968 GCA_964624205.1 uncultured Chitinophagaceae bacterium | reverse complement strand
CCGGAATAATGCTGGTAACGTTTGGCATACATGGCCGCCTTTTCCGGAGTAGGGTGATAGGTTTGGTCGAATCCCTGCCCCATGGCCTGCATGGCGTCTTCCACGGAAGCATATATACCAGCCACCGTGGCGGCGAACATGGCTGCACCGGCGGCGCAGGTCTGATCCGACCGGTGAATACGGATGGGCATGTTCATCACGTCGGCCATCATCTGCATAATGAAGGGCGATTTCCGCGCTACCCCTCCAACCCCGATCAATCCCTTCACAGGAACGCCTTCTTCTATGATCCGGTCTACGATTTTCCGGGCCCCAAAACAGGTAGCCTCGGCCAACGCGCGGAATATCCGCGGTGCATCAGAGGCCAATTGAAGCCCAACAAGACCACCCTTCAGCAATTGGTTGGCATCGGGAGTGCGACGCCCGTTTAGCCAGTCGAGCCCCAACTCTGCATCAATAGTAACGGGCAACTTGTCGGCTTCGCGACTCAGGGTGGGCAGTATCTGATCGATAACGGTCTGGCGGATACGGGCCACCGTTCCGGCATCCAAATCGGGGATGTGCTGCAGCAGATTGTCCAGCGGCCAGGCCAGCAGATTCCTGAACCAGGCGTATACGTCGCCGAAGGCAGACTGTCCCGCTTCCAGACCCACCATCCCGGGAATGATAGACCCGTTCACCTGTCCGCATATCCCTTTTACCTCCTTGCCTTCCATGTCTCCCACCGGCGCCACCAGCATGTCGCAGGTGGAGGTTCCCATCACCTTGACGAGATGATAAGGTTCCATCTGTGCACCTACCGCTCCCATATGCGCGTCGAAAGCCCCGACGCCGATCATCGTGTCTTCGGGCAGACCCAGCCGCGACGCCCATTCGGCGCTGATCCTACCCGCGGCCTGATCCGAAGTATAGGTCTGGTTAGAAATACGTTCCGTAAAGCCGGCCAGCAGCGGGTCCAGGGAAGAAAAAAAGCTGTCCGGTGGCAGACCCCCGAACTGTTTCGCCCACAAGGCTTTATGCCCGGCAGCACAGACGCTTCTTTTGATCTGGTTGGCGTCGCTGCCGCCGGTAAGCAGGAACGGGATCCAGTCGCAGTGCTCCACCCAACTGAAACAGGCTTCCGCTACCGCCTGATCCTCCCGGAGGATGCGAAGCAGCTTCGCCCAGAACCATTCCGAGGAATAAATACCCCCCACATATTTCAGGTAATCGGTTTCGCTGCCGCGATTGTGTTCGTTGATGGCTTCCGCTTCGTTCACCGCCGTATGGTCTTTCCAAAGCACGAACATGGCGTGGGGATTGTTCTCGAATCCCGGGAGCAGCGCGAGCGGCGTACCGGAGGCATCCACCGCTACCGGAGTGGAACCGGTGGTGTCGACGGAAATGGCCCGGACAGCCGCCCTCACCTCGGGAGCCACCTGGTCGAGGCAGGCCCGGATGCTGGTTTCCAATCCCTCAATATAGTCCAGGGGGTGCTGCCGGAACTGCTGTCGGGCAGGATCACAATACAGGTCTGCTTTCCAGCGTGGATAATAGAAGACAGACGAAGCCAGTTCCTCGCCCGTTGCCGTGTCAACAACTATGGAGCGAACCGAGTCCGTACCATAGTCTATACCAATTACATAGTTGTTGCTTTTCATCCGTTTGTTTTTTGTCTTTTCAATGGTCGGATGGAACTCCGCGTGTACATTCCCACGTGGATTATGTTTCATCCGTTTATCCTTTTAGTTATGCTTTAGGTTCAAAAAAATAAGATCCCCATCCAAAAAATATTCTTCGCGGGTGTACAATATTCTGATAAAAATAGCACTACTTTTGGATTCCTTAATCCCCTTAATAAATTCGTTGCCTGGTTATAGGTTCTCCGGATTTGCTGTAAAGTATAGCATTCCTGTAATATCCTCTGATCTCCCTCTTTTGTTTCCGTCAACACCTTTCGAAGTTTCCGTCCAGCACCCTTCGAATGTACCGGGTAAAGGTTACTGATAGTGTTTTTTTAACGATTTATCATTTATTACCATGAACCGGAATACTATCAGGAACGGCGCAGGACGCATCGGAGATGCTGTCATTGCCCCAGCAATATTTTTTTCTTCCTACCGTCTTTTGTTTATCTCACTACCCCTCCTGTTTATCGGCTTTATGAGCCCGGTAGCACGGGCGCAGAATGTCTTTAATATCAACGATCCCATCGTCCGGTACGACAAAACAAAGTCGCTCGGCACTGCACAAAACCCCAACCCGGCAAAAGCGGGGCTGCAGAAATGGGTGTCTACCGCTACAAACGGGGTGAGCTCCGGGGTGGACCAATTCGACGCCTCTTCGTTCAAGGCTTATTTCATGAACTACAACGGAACGGGAATAGCATTCCGGATAAAGTTTCCCCGAAGCTTTAGCAACCCCGACAGCGCCGACAAAAAATATCCCGTCATGCTGTTCCTGCACGGCGCCGGCGAAGCCGGCTGCCCGGGAAATAATGGCGTGTATAATAATGAAAAACAGCTTTGGCTCGGCGGAGCGCTGTTCCGCGACCGGGTCAACAATAACCAGTTCGACGGCTTCCTGCTGTACCCCCAACTCGTTAACCCCACAGAGTGCTGGGGCATCTGGGGCTCCACCCTCACCGCCAACTTTACGACCATCATCGTGATGATCGATTCATTGGCTAAATATTGCCGGGCAAATATCGACAGGGTGATGATAGATGGACTTTCCGGAGGCGGCTACGGGGCATGGCGGATGGCCGAAACCTTTCCGCAGCGCATTGCCAAGATCATTCCCTCCGCAGCAGCGGGCTCCACTTCCAACCGGACTGCTTTCGTGCATATTCCCATCTGGTTTGCCACCGGGGGAAAAGATCCCGACCCTTCCCCGGCACAGGCCGACTATGCCTATAATCGCATGAAGGAGATCGGCGCCGATATACGCTATACGCGGTACCCCGACCTCGGGCATGCCGTATGGAACTCCCACTGGCGGGAAGCCGACTTTGCGAGAGAGATGAATGACATGCACAAAGCCAATCCGCTTGCTTTTTTCCAGCGTAATGAATTCTGCGCTAACGAACCCATTGCCGCCAAGCTGGGCATTACCCCGGGTTTTTATGCCTACGAATGGCAGCGCGACGGGGTCACGATCGCTACCCGCACCAATGGCACTAATACCATCGTACAGGCGGCGCACGTGAGCGTTTTCACAGGCAATGAAATAACCGTTAAATCGTTCGGTACCTATCGCGTGCGATTCCGCAGAACGGCCTCCGCGGCCTGGTCCGAATTCTCGCCCAAACCCGTTGTGGTGAAAACGAAGACCACCACCCAAACCCCGCCGATAACGGTGCAGGGCACCCGTAGCAGGGTGTTGCCCGCTCCCGATGGCAGCACCACCGTTCCGCTTGAGCTTCCTGCCGGATTTATAAACTATGAATGGTACCGCGTAAGCGATAATTCGCTGGTTGCAACAACACAGGTGTTTAATGCCCCTGTCGGCGTCTACAAGGCGAGGTATTCCGAACAATACGGATGCGGAACAGATTTTTCTCCCAATTTCACAGTAGTGAACGCGGGAGGTTCGCCCAAGCCGGATCCCGCTGCCAACCTGGTGGCTACACCGCTTTCTGTGAGCTCGGTGCGACTGAACTGGACGCAGGGCAATAACGAAACGGGCTTCGAAGTGTATCGGGCTACCGGCGCGGGTGGCCCCTACACCTTTGCAGGGCTCACGATGGCGAATGCCACAACGTATACAGATACTGGACTCGCTGCCGGTAAAACCCACTATTTCATCGTGCGGGCCGTGAATAATACCGGCGCTGCCGCTGCCTCAAACGAATCCTCGGCAAAGACGCTGATAGATAATGCCGCGCCCACCGCACCTGCTAACCTGCGATACCGTGGAAGCACCCAAACAACCGTGCTCCTGGCATGGGACGCCTCCTCCGATGTATCCGGCATTAAACGGTACGACATTTATGTTAATGGTAATAAGACGTTCAGCACCAGCGCCACTAGTTTCAACGTGTTCAACCTCGACAGCCTGCAGTCTTATAATTTCTTTGTAAAGGCCGTGGACGGCACCGGCAACGAGTCGCCCGCGAGCAACCAGGTGACGGGCTATACGCACCGCCAGGGTATTAACTATAAATATTTTGTTGCCGCGGGACACTGGTCTGAGCTGCCGTATTTAGCCTATCTCCCGCCCGAGAAAACAGGCATCACTGATTCGGTGAATATTAATGATACCCGCATCAAGACCGCCATCACCCGGTACGGTTTTCTATGGGAAGGTTTTATCTATATACCCGTGACGGCATCCTATACTTTCGAGACTATTTCCGACGACGGCAGTAAATTGTATATCGATGTGCCCTATTCGTATAGCGCCCCGGCGGTGGTCAACAACGATGGCGTCCACGGCGCCAAGAGCGAATTTGGGACCAGGACGCTTACCCAGGGGTATCATTCGGTAGCGATCGCTTATTTCCAGGGAACGAATGGATACGATATGCAACTTTACTGGTCTAACAATGCCGGCCTTGCGAGAGAAAGAATCCCGAAAAACTTTTTCTCTTTTGTAAACGGTTCGCTTGTTTCGGCTCCGGCAGCTCCTTCAGGCCCCTCCGCCACTGCGCTCGCCTATAATAAAATAAGGGTGAACTGGACAGATAACAGCGGCAATGAAACCGGTTTTGAAGTGGTGCGGTCGGGCACCGCCAACGGCGTCTTCCAGCCGGTCGGCACACTGCCCGCAAATACAGTATCGTTTATCGATTCCGGGTTAACGGCTTCCAGCGCCTACTATTATAAAGTAAGGGCAATCGGCACGGGGGGCGAATCCATTTTCGCCGGGCCCGTGAACGCCACCACGCCCGCGGCGCCACCCACTCCCGCAGCTCCTTCACAACTGGAGGCGGTGGCGGGAACAAATAACAGTGTTTCGCTCGGCTGGGTAGATAATTCTACGAACGAAACGGGTTACCGCGTGTACCGCTCATCCGGCGGCGGCAATTTTATAGCGATTGCCACGCTGACTCCTAACGCAAACGCGTATACGGACCAGTCTGCCGTCTCTCAAACGATTTATTATTATTATGTTAAAGGAATAAATGCTGCCGGGGAGGGCGAACCCAGTAACACGGTGCAGATCAAGGCGGGGAATGCCGCTCCGGTGGTTAGCGCCCTCGGCAACCTGTTCGTCAAGACCGGGACGACCACCACCAAAAACTTCACAGTCTCTGACGAAGCGGGCGATAATATCGTTCTCTCTATCCCCAACCAGCCCTCATTTGTAACGATCTCACACATAGGCGGGATTAATTACCGGCTGAATGTTACACCTACCCTGGACAATGTAGGTTGGTACACGCTGGAAGTGGTGGCGACCGATAACGGCGGCCGTTCGACCTCGCAGCAGGTCACGATTGCGGTGAGCGACACGAAAACGCGCTCTGTATTCGTGAACCTCGGCCACACAGGAAAAACGGCACCGGGTCCCTGGAATAACTGGAACGGGTATCGCGGCGCTGGCAACCTCATCACAAATCTTAAGGATGAAAATAATATCGCAACCTCTTTCTCGCTCACCACGGTGAATGCCTGGGTGGCCACTACGGTGATGGGATACATGACCGGCAACAATTCCGGTATTGTTCCGGATGCGGTGCTGGAAAGCGGTATTGCCGACAATGGGGCTGCCAAACAGATACGCGTG
Source organism: uncultured Chitinophagaceae bacterium (assembly GCA_964624205.1). Lineage (GTDB taxonomy): Bacteria > Bacteroidota > Bacteroidia > Chitinophagales > Chitinophagaceae > Flavitalea. The sequence continues at coordinate 19,259 of CAZUWX010000050.1, read as the reverse complement.
GGCGGCCTGAACCCGGCGATGCGCTACAACCTGTCGTTTGTGGCAAGCCAGAATGAAGGCCTGGTGGCTACGGCCCAATATGGTTCCGGCTCTCAGTCTGCCACCCTCGATGCGCGCTACAACGGCCACCGTTCAGCTAATCTGAACGGATTGGTGCCCGACGCCTCCGGCCAGTTGCTCGTCACCATCACCCGTACGGGTGGAAGCGCATACACCTACCTGAATGCGGTTATCATAGAAGAATACAGCCCTTCCGTTGCCCTGCTCAATCCGCAGCGCCTGAATGCAGAGCCGCTGGATCGTAACCGGGTGTTCCTGAGTTGGGTAGACAGGGCCGGTAACGAAACCGGCTACGAGCTGCAACGGGCAGCCGATTCGATGTTCAGCCAGTCCGTGACCACCATTTCCCTGCCGGCAAACACAACTTCGTATACTCATACGGGGCTGACACCGGACACCAAATATTGGTATCGGGTGCGGGTGCGGAATGGTAATAGTTATTCTGAGTACAGTAACCGGTTCACGACGGTTACACCCGCCTCCATTGTGTACGTAAACTTCAATACCACGATTGCAGACGCAGGTTTCCCCTGGAATAACCTGGCGGCATCGCCAATGTCGCCCTTTGCGGTCAGCAACTTAAAAAATCAGGCGGGCAGCAATTCGAATATCAGTCTGCAATTAGTAGACGTGTTCAACGGCGAGTTCACTGCAGGGGTCAACACCGGCAACAATTCCGGCATAGTGCCTGACAATGTGCTGATGTCCGACTACTGGCTCGACAATACCCAGTTGAGCCGGTTCCGCTTATCCGGTCTCAACCATAGCAAACGATACCGGATTGGCTTTGTAGGCAGCTCCAGCACGGCGGGATGGTTCAAGGGAGATTACACGGCCACCTACAGCATTAATGGCCGGACGGTGTACCTGAACTCCTGGATGAACTCAACTAAAGTGGTTTATATCGGTGATGTGGTGCCCGATGCCGGCGGCGATGTGATGCTCGACTTTTCCACTACTGCCATTGCGCAGTGGGGTTTTACTGCAGGCATAATTGTTCAGGAATACACGGATCACAGCGGCGGCTCGGTGCTTTATCAGTCGAACAGCGTGCTGGCGGAAGAACCGGCGCCCGTTGACACGAATCAGGTGTTGCGTGCCTACCCCAATCCCTTCAGCGATGCATTCACGCTTGAGTTCTATACTGCCCGGCCGGTGGAAAAACCGGGTGTGGAAGTATATGATATGACGGGCCGGCTCGTGCATCGCCAGTTGTATGCCTCCCTGGCATCCGGCACGCATACCTTGCGGGTGGATGCGTTCAGGGATAATGGCAGGGGGATGTATGTCGTGGCTTTGAAGATGGATGGCAAGCTGGTGCAAACGGTGAAAATGCTAAGGAACCCTCGGCGGTGAGTATTAGCTCCTGCGCGGTGTTGCTAATAAGAATCTGCAAGGATGAATTCCAAATGGTGAAGAGGTGAAAAAGTGAATGGTTAGTGGTCAATTTATTAATTTGCCACTAACCATTCATAAATGATAAGACAAGGTTTGCCGGTCTTGCGTTTGATTCTTTAAGCTGTAGTGAAAATTGCCCGTTTGATTACCGGTTGTTGAAGAGCGTATAGAATACAAAAATCTGGGCTACGCCATTTTTGAAATCCGGATTAAGATCGCCCGCATCAAAATCACCTACTTTTGAAAGCCCCGCTATATACCGTGCACCGATGCCTAAGCCGGAACCGCTGTGATATCCGAGCCCGGCGTCGAAGGCAAAATCCAGGTCTTTAGCGAAACTTTCGGGCGTATTGCCGGGAACTTTTTCATTTATCTTGAATCCGACCTGTGGCCCGGCTTCCAGATAGAAGCCCCCGTTGAACCGGTATTTCAGCAGCACGGGAACATTCAGATACGACACTTTGAATTGCTCGCTTTGCCCCACCGATTCGAATTTTGCGCCTTGTGAGGAGAAAAGAACCTCAGGTTGCAGAGAGAAGTTCTCTCCAAACAGCAGACCCAGAAAAGCCCCGCCGTTGAAGCCGATAATGGCTTTCTTGTCCACATTTTCGAAATTGCTGCCTGTAAAATTGCTGACATTCATACCCGCTTTGAGGCCCAACTGAAAGTTCTGCGCAAAAACAGTCGCACACATCATCAGCAGGGGGATAAATAGTAACTTTTTCATATACGAATTTTTAAAAATTAAATAACCGTTTTATGGTTTTCGCCTATGATAATTAAAAAACTATGCCTGACGGTTCTAGTCGTCGCGGCCGGCCGGAAAACGATGGGCGGAGTTGGCTGAGGGTTTATTCATCGATGGCTCGGTTCAGGAAAAGGATCAGCGGGTGTAGCCGTTTGAATTGTTGGATGAGTTGCCGGATCAGTGTCTTGGCGCAAAGCGTGTTATCGGTTATGGGAGCAGAGGCGATCAGGCTTTTGAAGCGGAGATACTCGATCGCGGGATTGGAAGCTTCGTAACCCCGCGGTGGCCGGCTCAGCACCACATTATCGGAGCGGTCGAGTTCGCCGAATGTAGATTTGAATGTACGCCCTTCCACGATACGCCGGAATTCGTCCCAGTTATAATCGATCTCCTGCCGCACTTTCTGCAGCTCGGGGGCAGCCGGCATCCAGATCCCTCCGGCCAGAAAGCTGGCGCCCGGTTCAACGTGTAGGTAGTAGCCGGGAGAGAAACCCTTTTTCCCGGTCCTTGAAATATACATTGCCATATTGGTTTTATAGGGCAATTTGTTTTTACTAAAACGAACATCCCGGTTGATCCGGAAGGTACATTCTTTCGGCTGCAGGTGTAATACGGTGGGATCAAAGCTGCCGATGCCCGCGATGAGGGCCGCCGTGAGCTGTTCGATATCGGCTTTGGCGCTGTCGTACCGTTGCCGGTTTTTGTCAAACCATTCTTTGTTATTATTCTTTTTAAGGGCTTGCAGGAATTTGAGTGTGGATTGCTGGAGCATCTGAATTATTTTTTGCAGACTACGAGGTAGTCTCCCGTTATTCGGGGATAAATCGCTAATTTTCTGCCATGGTACGAGTGGGCGAATTTAATACACTTACGATAATCCGGGAAGTGGATTTTGGAGTGTTCCTGGATGATGGTAAAGAAGGCATTCTGCTCCCCAAAAGGTTTGTGCCTGCCGGCGCTGCCATGGGCGATGAGCTACGGGTCTTTATTTACCACGATTCGGAGGACAGGCCCATTGCCACCACTCAGCAGCCGAAGGGTATTGTGGGAGACATCGTTAACCTCAAAGCGGTAAGCGCTACACCCCAGGGTGCATTTCTAGACTGGGGGCTGATGAAAGACCTTTTTGTGCCCCGTTCCAAGCAGCTCACGCAGATGTTCCCCGGTGAGGAATACCTGGTGAAGATCTATATTGACGAGCGGACCGGGCGGGTGGCCGCCTCCGAGAAGATTGATTTTTATCTCAGCAATGACGAACTGACCGTAAAAGAGATGGAGATCGTGCACCTGACGGCCTATCGCAGCACCGATATTGGTTACGTGATGATCGTCAACCACCGGCATACTGGTGTGCTGCATTTTAATGAGGTGTACCGCGATATACGGAAAGGAGACAACTTCAGCGGATACGTGAAAAAAATATATCCCGGCAATCAGATGGACGTGGTGATCGGCCGGCCCGGTTATCAGCGCGTGCAGGATGAGACGCAGAAGATCCTGGATCTGCTGGAACAGCATAATGGCTACCTGCCTTATAATGATAAGTCGGACCCGGAAACGATCTACAATTTTTTCGGAATGAGCAAAAAGACTTTCAAGATGAGTACGGGCAGCTTATACAAACAGCACAAGATCATCTTCACTAAAACCGGTATCAAACTGGCGGAGGATGCCGGCTGAAGGGCTGAAAATTAAAGAAAGTATTTTACGAGTTCTTCCCATTCTTCCTGCAGGGAAGTAGGTGGTTCACTACGTCCTGCCTGGCGGTACCAGTAGCGTGCGTTGAAAAGATCTCCTTCCTTGCGGTGCAGGTAAGCGTGTATCCAGGAACCGTTCCGGTCCTGTATATCCTGGGCAACATTATGGGAGGCCTCCCAGTCGTCTTTGCCGTCGTGCCAGAGCGCCAGGAGATATGGAGAAAGATTTTCTGGAGGACTGCCGGCCTCGAGACTGTCTAGAAACTGATCATAATGCATGATCAAAATTAATCCTAATTTTATAAATATGTCTAATGCCAACCTGAATACGGATGCGAAGCTGCTGACTGCTGCGGACAAGGATTTCGAGAATAATATCAGGCCTTCGGCTATGTCGGAATTTTCGGGGCAGGAGCAGATCATTGAGAACCTGAAGGTATTTATCAAGGCAGCCAAACTGCGTGAGGAAGCGCTCGATCATGTGTTGTTCCATGGCCCGCCCGGATTGGGAAAGACCACGCTGAGCAGGATAGTGGCCAATGAAATGGGTGTTAATATCCGGGAGACTTCAGGACCCGTGATCGAAAAACCGGGCGACCTGGCCGGCCTGCTTACCAACCTTGCCCCCCACGACGTATTATTCATTGACGAGATCCACCGGTTAAGCACTGTGGTGGAGGAATACATGTACGCTGCGATGGAGGACTACCGTATCGACATCATGATAGACAGTGGTCCCAACGCGCGGAGTATCCAGTTAACACTGAATCCGTTTACGCTGATCGGGGCGACCACCCGTAGCGGCTTACTGTCGGCCCCGCTATTGTCGCGTTTTGCCATCAAATCCCGCCTGGAATACTACGGCGTCGAAACATTGTATCATATTATACGGCGTGCTGCTGGCATCCTGGACGCCAAGATCACTTCGGATGCTGCCGGTGAAATTGCGCGCCGTAGCAGGGGCACGCCCCGGATTGCCAACGGACTGCTTCGCAGGGTGCGGGATTTTGCCCAGGTGTTGCACAATGGGGTGATCGATCTGGGCATCACGCAGCACGCACTGCGGGCGCTGAACGTAGATGAACACGGGTTGGATCACATGGATAACAAGATCCTGCTCACGATAGTAGATAAATTCAAGGGGGGGCCCGTGGGGATCAGTACCATCGCCACGGCCGTGGGAGAGGAAAGCGGCACGCTTGAAGAAGTGTATGAACCCTTTCTGATCCAGGAGGGATTTTTAAAGCGCACCCCAAGGGGCCGCGAAGCCACCGCTAAAGCCTACGAGCACCTGGGCAGGTCGGCCCGGGGTAGCGATAGTCTGCTTTTCAGTTAAAAAATTAATAGTGGAACTGCACCGGCGATGGTGATCCCCCGTTGTTCCGGGATCAGCGGTCAGTTACGATGATAGCTCAGATCGGTTGCAGCGAATTTTTCCCGGGAGCCGATGGGGCTGTCCGTTCGGGTCATTGCCAGCGGAACCCCCGGGGCTATTGATCAGGATTTGATCTCGGGCACCACGAGCCGGAAGCCATTGCCATGGATATTCACGATCTCTATCGTGGAATCGTCCTTAAGGTATTTGCGTAGCTTGGCAATGTAAACGTCCATACTTCTCCCGTTAAAATAGGTATCGCTGCCCCAGATCTTCTTCAGGGCGTGCTCGCGGGGGAGCAGATCGTTCAAATGCTCCGCCAGCAGTTTCAGGAGCTCATTCTCTTTGGGAGACAGGGTCTGCATTTTGCCGTCGTGGCTGAGTTCCCGTAGCCGGGGGTTAAAATGATAGCTTCCCAGGTCGTACTCCCGGTTTTCCAGCTCTTTATTGCCTTCCTCGTTGCGTTTAAGGATCGCCTTTATCTTCAGCAGGAGTACTTCGCTGTCGAACGGTTTGGTGATGTAATCGTCGGCCCCGAGCTTATACCCCTGAATGATATCATCTTTCATCGTCTTGGCGCTGAGAAAGAACAGGGGAATATCCGGATCCACGTCCCGGATCTCTTCGGCCAGGGCGAAGCCGTCCATATTGGGCATCATGATATCCAACAGGCAAAGATCAAATTTCTCCCGTTGAAAGGCTGCCAGTCCCAGCCTGCCGTCCCTTTCCAGGGTGACGTCAAAGTCGTTCAGTTCCAGGTAATTCTTTAATACCATACCCAGGTTCTGGTCGTCCTCACATAATAGTATTTTCGTTTTTTTGCCTTCCATGCTATAAATTTAAATCGTGATCCTTACACAGACGTGAAATTTCTCCGTCTAAAACTACACAAAGCAGGGGTGAAAAACCTCGCCAGATGTTCTTTCACCCTAACACAGGTAATTTTCTAAGGGGAAAATACGGTAAATAAATTTAATCAATTTGTTTCTTATCGGATCCAACAGAGTAATATTTTGTTAATATAGTATCTTACGATTCAATTCTATACTATGACTGATGAGAAGGCCTTCCTGGATACCATACAACAGGGATACACTTTTAAGGGTGAATGTTTTACGATAGGCATGGGCATGCTGAACGGTAAGCCGGTGCCGGGCACCGCCGTTTCGGTGCCCCTGAAAACCATGAACCGGCACGGCCTGATTGCAGGGGCTACCGGTACCGGTAAAACCAAAACCCTCCAGGTGATCGCCGAGGGTCTCAGCAATGCCAGCGTACCAGTGCTCCTGATGGATATCAAGGGCGATCTCAGCGGCATCGGAGCGCCAGGATCGGCAAACGATAAGATCCGGGAAAGGGTGGTACTGACCGGCGGCACCGATTTTGTGCCGGCCGCCTTTCCGTTAGAATTGCTGACCATCAGCCAGGAATCCGGAGTGCGGATACGGGCCACCGTGACGGAGTTCGGGCCCATCCTGCTTTCGCGCATATTGGGCCTTAACGACACGCAGGAGGGAGTGGTGTCGATGATCTTTAAATATTGTGACGATCACCGTATGCCGCTGCTGGACCTGAAAGATTTCACCAGCATCCTCCGGTTTATCGGTAATGAAGGAAAGCAGGAGATCGAAAAGGAATACGGCAGGATATCCACCAGCACCACGGGCACGATCCTGCGTAAAGTGATCGAACTGCAGCAGCAGGGGGCTGATCAGTTTTTTGGGGAGCCTTCTTTTGACGTAGAGGACCTGATGCGTATTAGTGATGACGGCCGGGGCGTTGTGAGTGTGCTTCGGGTAACGGATATGCAGAACCGACCCAAGCTGTTCTCTACTTTTATGCTCAGCCTGCTGGCCGAATTATATGGCTCGCTGCCGGAAGAAGGAGATATGGACAAACCCAAACTGGTGATGTTCATTGATGAGGCTCACCTGGTTTTTCAGGAAGCTACAAAAGCGCTACAGCAGCAGATACTCACGGTGGTGAAGCTTATCCGGTCGAAAGGCGTGGGTGTTTTCTTTTGTACCCAGAACCCGCAGGACATTCCCGCCGGTGTACTGGCGCAGCTCGGCCTGAAAGTGCAGCATGCGCTGCGCGCGTTCACAGCGGCCGACCGCAAGACCATCAAAAAGGCTGCTGAGAATTATCCCGAAACGGTGTTTTATGAGGTAGACGAATTGATGACGCAACTGGGCACCGGCGAGGCTTTTGTGTCTTTGCTGAACGAGAAGGGTATTCCTACTCCGCTGGTACACACGATGCTGGTGCCGCCCCGTTCCCGGATGGACGTGCTGTCGGAGGGCGAGATACTGGATACAGTGAATCGCTCGAAGCTGAAAAAGAAATATGAACAGGAGGTGGATCAGGAGTCTGCTTACGAGATATTAAAAGCAAAACTGGATACGGCTGCTGCGCAGCAGGCGGAGGAAAAGGAGAACAAACCTGCACCCTCAAAACGAAAGGAAAAATCCACTGCGGAAAAGATCCTCGACAGCTCGGTTACGCGCCAGATCGGCCGCACCGCGGCCAATATGATCACCAGGAGCCTGCTCGGTGCACTGGGACTGGGCGCACGCAGCAAGTCGAAGGGGAAAAGCTGGTTTTAGCCGGTGTCAATTTCTCCTCAGCCGGTTCATAATATGCGCAAACCGGCAACCACGGGCCGATAGTGATGAGACGATGCTGACTTCCGCTAACAGTACGCGATTCCATGAATACGGGTAATTATTTTATCCAGATCCATTCCTCTTTTGTATTCGGATATTGGTTTCGCGGCAATGGTGGTGGAGTTATTTTATACTGATCCATCCTTCATCGGTGACGGCGATCTTGTTTTCGGCTACCAGGAATTGGATGGCTTCCCAGGTCTTTTTATGCTGCCCGGCTCCCAGGGTGTCAATTACTTCCTGCATGGGCAGGGGGTGGGCTGATGTCATTTCCAGGATCCTGCTGTAGATATCCCGGAATTCGTCGCTTCCCAGCTTTTTTTTCCGCCGGTTCAGACACACGTCGCAAATACCGCAGTCGCCGATCTGTGTGTCGCCGAAATAATTCCCGAGCATCCGGCTCCTGCAAAGCGAGGAATTGTAGAGAAAGCCGGTCATGGCCCTCACTCTTTCGGTGAACTGTTCCTTCCTTTTCCGGTAACGGACGGCGTCTATATAGAGATCTGCTGCCGCCACCCGGTTTTGCATGAGGTAGAGCTGCGGTTTCTCCTTTTGGGGGGAATACGACACAATGCCGCGTTTTTGTAGAAAATCCAACTGTGCAGCGATCTCCTCCGGGCGGATGCGCAGGTTGCCCGCGATCATTTTCTCGAAAATGTTTACCGGCTGGTCGACGATCCCTTCGTAGGATCGCAGCAGATTTTTGAGCAGCGTGTCCAGGTGCGGATGAGATCGTTCGAGCTCGGTTAGCAACTCTCTGCCTGCAATCACCTGTAATTTTGAAGGCAGGAAAACCTGTTCATTAAAGTACATCAGTTCTTCCTGTTCCAGTGTGGTGAGCACTGCTTTCACCAAAGCAGAATTAAAGTTAAACCGGCTCGTGAAGACCTGGATATCCAATTCATAGTAGTTGCCTTCCCCCGTGCCGGATGCTATCTGCAGGTGGTTCATCAGTGCGCCGTACACTTTCCGGATATCCTGCAGGGGAGGGAAACGGGCTCCGGGAAGCAATTGCAGGGCCTCGGCGTTGTTTTCGTTATAGAGCAGCACGGCATAAGAGCGTTTCCCGTCGCGGCCGGCGCGACCGGCTTCCTGGTAATAGCTCTCCAGGCATTCGGGCGAATCAGCGTGGATCACGGTCCGGACGTCGGGTTTGTCGATGCCCATTCCGAAGGCATTGGTGCACACGATCACCCGGATCTCGTTCTTCAGCCATGCATCCTGTTTTTTATTCCGTTCTTCCTGCGAAAGTCCGGCATGGTAATGTTCTGCGCGAATGCCGTTTAGGTTCAGGAGATTGCTGATCTCCTTTGTCCGCCTCCGGCTCCCGCAATAGACGATCCCGGTACCGGGCACCCGGTGGAGGATCTCCAGTATTTTGTTGATGCGCGGCGAAACGTCAAAAGCGCTGTACGAAAGATTAGGGCGCTGAAAGGACTGCCGGAAGATAGCAGGCCGGTTGAACAATAGCTTTTCACAAATATCCTCCTGGACCTGTACGGTGGCAGAAGCGGTGAGCGCCAGCACGGGCACCCGGGGAAGTTCCTCGCGTAAAGCCGCGATCCGCAGGTAGGCTGGCCGGAAATCATATCCCCACTGGGAAATGCAGTGCGCCTCATCTATTGCTATCAGGCTGACGGCGAGGGAAAGAAGATATTCCTTAAAAATGGCCGTCTCCAGCCGTTCCGGTGATACGTACAGAAATTTGCAGTTGCTGCTGCCCGCGATCTCCAGGGTGTGGATCACTTCTTTTCGTGTCATGCCGGAATGGACGGCGAAGGCGGTGATATTTTTTCTGCGCAGTGTTTCTACCTGGTCTTTCATCAGGGCGATCAACGGGCTTACCACCAGGCAGAGGCCGGGCTTCGCCATCGCAGGCACCTGGAAACAGATGGATTTTCCGCCCCCGGTAGGCAGCAGCGCCAGGCAATCACTACCGTTGAGTACGGCTTCGATGATCTCCTGCTGGAGCGGCCGGAAAGACGCGTATCCCCAGTGCTCTTTTAGTATGGAATGAATGGAATGCATACCTGGCGCTATGCCACTTTCTTTACGTACAATCGCACCGAATTTGCCGCCAGCACCACGTCGCTCAGGCCCATCACCAGGGCCGCGAACGCGGGAGTGAGAAAACCCAACGCGGCCACGGGTATGGCCAATATATTATAACAAAACGCCCAGAACAGGTTCTGTTTGATGGTAAGAAAAGTATGCTTACCCAGGCCTATTGCCTGCGGCAGGCGCCCGAGGCCGTTATTCATCAGCACCACATCGGCCGTTTGCGCAGCCACCTGGGAGGCCTCGCTCAGGGAAACGCCGATCGTGGCTTTCGCGAGCGCCGGGGCGTCGTTGATGCCGTCGCCCACCATAATAGTGGGTGCTTCGCCCGTGAGCCTGGTGAGTACTTCCAGTTTCTGCTCCGGCGTCTGTTCGGCGATCACCTCGCTGATGCCGACGGCATCGGCAACCTTTTTACAGGTCTCGTACCGGTCGCCGCTCAGCAGGATCGTCCTTATATTTTTTTGTTGCAGGTATTGCACCAGCTCGCCCACACCGGGCCTGATAGTGTCGTGCAGGTCTATCCATCCCAGCAGCACCCCATTCCGTACTACATAGATGTTATGGGTGTCATCAGTGGTCAATTCGCTTGCGATCCTGTAAGAGCCTGCTTCGTAGCGGTCGCCTTCCTTTGAAGTGGCCTCCATGCCCCGGCCTTTCACCTCGTTCACGGTCGACCAGCGTATTTCATTTTTTGTTTTCCAGTGATGGGCAACGGCCCTGGCGAGGGGGTGGTTGGAATATTTCTCCAGCGAATACACGGCACTCTTGAATGTCTCCTCGTTGATACCGGTATCCAGTATACGAAAGTCTCCGATGGCAAAATCGCCCGTGGTGAGCGTGCCGGTTTTATCGAACACCACCTGGCGAATATTGCGGAACAGCTCGAGGCTGCCGGCGTGCCGGAACAGGATGCCCTGGCGCGCCGCTCTTCCCAGGCCGACTGCAATGGCGGCGGGTGTTGCCAGCCCCATCGCGCAGGGACAGGCGATCACCAGCACAGCGATGGCGCGCATCAGCGAATCGGTGAAGTTCTGCAATACAAAGAAGTTTATCACGAAGGTGGCGGCGGCAATGATCAGCACCACGGGTACAAACACTGCGCTGATACGGTCGGCCAGCAGTTGTATGGGGGGCTTTTCACCCTGTGCCCGTTTCACCAGGTTGATGATATTGGCCAGTACGGAATGTTTGGCCTCGGCGGTCACCTGCGCTTTGAGGATGCCGTCGGTAAGGATGCTGCCGCCTACGAGCCGGTCTTTTGGTTTTTTATCTACCGGCAAACTCTCCCCGGTGATGATCGATTCGTCCACGCTGCCTTCGCCGGTTAGTACTTTACAGTCGGCCGGCACCTGTTCACCCGATCGGATCAGCACCAGGTCGCCGCTCCGCAACTGCTCGTTGGGCAGGGGCATAACCACTTCCTGATGGTTTTCGTCAAACGCGATCATATTGGCCATCACCTGCTGTGAGCCGGCCAGTTTGTTGAGCGCCGACTGGGTGGAGCGGACGGAAACGTCTTCCAGATAGTTGCCCAGGAAAACAAGGGTGATGATGGCTGCGGCGGTTTCATAGAACAGGAAATTCGGCCCCAGGCCCAAAAGCGTACCCGTCAGGCTGTACACAAATGCTGCTGTGGAGCCGATTGCGATCAGCACGTTCATATTGGGCATACGGTTGCGGATACTGCGAATGGCGCTGCGACCGAAAAAATCCATGCCCACAACGAACACGGGAACACATAGAGCGAATTGCACCCAGGGGTGCATGATCCAGGGAATATGGATCCAGGGATCAAGCATATGCAGCATCAGCGGTAGGGTAAAAACCGCGCAGAACAGGAATCGCTGCAAATGATTTCGGAATAGTTTTTTGGGGGTGCGGTGCTGCCGGTGGGTTTCCCGGACGGTAAATCCGAGGTGCTCGATGCCCCTGATCAGTTTTTCTTCGCCCTCGTGATCCTGAGCGTGGCCGTGACCATCCCGGTCAAAAAGTACATCGCCGGTGATCGGGTTCACGCTTACATTCTTTTTTCCTTTATCCTGCAGGTATTTTGTGATGGTAAGGGAACAGTTGGAGCAAGTCATACCGTCCACCTTCCAAGTAATCTTCTCCATAATACAAAATTAGCCATTAACCCCGGTGGATGGGCACTGGTAAACGGTTTAATATGTACACCCTGTTGCAATTCGACGGCGAACTCCGGTATAATTATATACACCTTGTTGCATTCCGGCGTGCCGGGCAAAAAAGGGTTGAACCATGAAAAAGACGGAGGCGATGCAGCGGTCACCTGTATTGCCCCTGCATCGGTCATTCTCTTTCAATGGGAAAACCAAAACTAATACAGCTTCTTACCACCACCACGGTGAAATCACTGTGCATTTGTCGTTTAAATACTTTTCGCCCTTCCCATCACGCCATTATATTTGCAGGATGGAATTCGTGTACGCGCTGGATGAGATAGACGAAGCGGCTGTCCGGATCTGGGAAAATGTCGCGGATCACCGCGTGATTGCATTTGAAGGAGATATGGGTGCGGGGAAAACCACGCTGATCCATGCGATTTGCCGGCTACTGGGAGTGAGGGACGGGATGAGCAGTCCCAGTTTCTCGATCATCAACGAGTATAAAGCTCCGCGGGGGCGGGTATTCCATATTGACCTGTACCGTTGCCGTGATGAGGAGGAAGCTATTCGCGCCGGTGTAGCTGATTGTCTGGATTCCGGGGACATCTGTTTTGTGGAATGGCCTGCGCGGGCTCCCGGGATATTTTCGGAAAATACGGTACGGGCGGGGATAAACGAAGCCGGTGCAACGCATAGAAGGGTAACAATTCCTTATACGGCTGTGTAAGTCCATTGGCAACCTCCACCGTTTGCAACAATACTTCAGATAACCCGATTGGAAATCGTAAATTGTAAAAGCAAATTCTAGAATGATTCATGTCTAAAGCAAAGTCTAATCTGAAGCCGCGTATCAGTACCTCTTTCAGCTATGAAACCCTGGGGGAAACACTGGATGTGAAGCCGAAGGGGGAACAGTTGCATATCGGCATTCCGAAAGAGACGGCTTTTCAGGAAAACCGTATTGCGCTAACCCCGGATGCAGTGGGAGTGTTGGTGAGCAATGGCCACCAGGTAGTGATCGAACACAATGCCGGCGAGCCCACTCATTTCCGTGACAAAGACTATGCGGAGGTCGGAGCGAAGATCGTGTATGACAAAGCTGAGGTTTTTAAGGCGCCCATACTGGTGAAATCGGCGCCGGTAGTGGAAGCGGATCTTCCGTTGCTCCAGCAGAACCAGCAGATATTCTCGCCGATCCACATGTCGGTGATGCGGGCGGATCTGCTGGAGAAGATGATGGCGAAAAGGATCACGGGGATCTCATTTGAGACCCTGAAAGACGATAGCGGCAATTATCCCATCGTGCGGAGCATGAGCGAAATTGCGGGTAGTGCGGTGATGCTGATCGCAGCCCAGTACCTCGGCTCTGCCAATCACGGTAAAGGGGTGCTGTTAGGGGGTATATCGGGTATTCCGCCTACCAAAGTGATTATACTGGGAGCCGGAACAGTGGGGGAATATGCGGCCCGTGCTGCATTTGCCCTTGGGGCTTCGGTGAAGGTGTTTGATAACAACGTGTACCGGCTGAAGCGGCTACAGAATAATATCGGGCACCGGCTTTGGACTTCTGTGCTCGAGCCGAGAATATTATCCAAACAGCTCAAAACCTGTGAGGTGGCGGTCGGGGCGTTAAGTTCCCCCAGTGGGCGCACGCCCGTGGTGGCCACGGAGGAAATGGTCAGCAATATGCGACCGGGCAGCGTGATCATCGACGTTACGGTTGACCGGGGCGGCTGCTTTGAAACTTCCGAGATCACTTCGCATGAGCGGCCCGTTTATATGAAATATGGTGTGATCCACTATTGTGTACCTAATATTCCATCGGGTTTCGCACGGACGGCTTCGCAGGCAATCAGCAGTGTGCTGATGCCCCTATTCCTGGAAGCAGGTGCGGAGGGGGGATTTGAGAACCTGATCTGGCATAAAGTGCACCTTCGTTCCGGTATTTACCTGTTTAAAGGTGCGCTTACAAACTTCCATCTCAGCCAGCGCTTCGACCTTAAATACACAGATCTTAACCTGCTGATAGCCGCCAGCCAGCGCTGATCGCCCGGCTTCGCAGTTGTGCAGCCGGCCGGTTTAGGCTTCTGGCGACCGTTGCCGGAGTTTTTTGTACTGGGTGATATCAATGATTTCCTGGCAGAACCGGTACTCCTGCGGCTCGTTGGAGCTCACAATCACCAGCCGGTCGCGGCAATAGTCGGTTATCAGTTGGTGATAAAGAGCGAAGCCCTCCGCGTCGAAATTGGTGCAGGGTTCGTCCAGCAGCAGGCAGGGGGTGTCGGAAAAGATCGCCTGGGCCAGTTTGACCCGCTGTTTCATTCCGGAGGAGTAATAGCGTATTTGTTTCCGGGCTGCGTGTTCCAGGCCGATAAGACGGACGATATCCGGTATCGTGGAGCCGGTCAGGAGGGGCTTGAACTTGTTATGGAAAGACAGGAATTCGAGAAGGGTCATTTCTTCTATCAGTTCCTGGTAAGGGGCGGCGATAGAAAGGTATTGAAATGCGCTTTCCGGATCCAGGGGCTCTGGACGGAAATATTCAGCTTTCCCCTCACTTAAGGTGACCGCGCCCGCTATCACCTGCAGCAGGGTGGATTTTCCCGAGCCGTTCGGACCGGTGATGGCATAGGAGTTCCCGGGGAGGAACCGGAAAGACAGGTTCCGGAATATCCACTCCCGGTTAAAGCGTTTGCCCGTATCAGAAAGTGAAATCTGCATCCGCTGCGGTTTTTGGTGGCCGCTTGATAATGCCCGTTTTGGAATTGCGGATAAAACCCAGCACCTGTTCCACTATGGGACTCGCACTGAAGCTGGTTTCAATTTTATGAACGGCCGTCGACGTAGTGCTCTTTTCTATGAACAGCACATGATAGATATCGGAGATTTCCCGGATCTTTTCCTTTGAAAATCCACGTCGCTGCAGGCCGACAATATTAACGCCCATATAGCAAAGCGGCTCCCGGGCTGCCTTGACGAAGGGGGGAACGTCCTTTCTGATCACCGTATGGCCGGCGATATAAGTGTGTTCACCGATATGGGTGAACTGGTGGGCTCCCGCCATTCCGCTCAGGATGGCATAGTCGTCGATCGTAACATGCCCTGCCAATTGAACCGCGTTGCCTAATATTACATTGTCGCCCAGAATACAGTCGTGCGCGACGTGAGAATAGGCCATCAGCAGGCAGTGGCTCCCAATAACGGTCTTCAACCGGTCCTGCGTTCCGCGGTTGATGGTGACGCACTCCCGGATAGTGGTGTGATCTCCCACCTCCACGGTAGTATTTTCACCGGCATATTTCAGATCCTGGGGAATAGCGCCGACCACGGCTCCCGGAAATACCGCACAGTGTTTACCGATATGGGTAAACTGCGCTATTACGGCGTGTGACATGATATGGCTGTGATCGTCTATCGTTACGTCTTCATGGATTACGGCAAAAGGCTCTATGGTTACTTCATTCCCGATTTTTGCATTTGGATGGATATATGCAAGCGGACTTATCATACTTAGTCTTTAGGTCTTTTTACAATTTGTGCTACGAGGTCAGCTTCCGTCACTAATTTGTCGCCAACAAATATAGTTCCTTTCATTTCGCAGATGCCCCTGCGGATGGGATTGGAAAGCTCCATTTTCAGGATGAGTGTGTCTCCCGGAACTACTTTCTGTTTGAACTTACAGTTTTCTATTTTGAGGAAATAAGTATCGTATTGGTCTTCTGAGTCACGCGGAATGGCCAGGAATCCCCCCGCCTGCGCAAGTGCTTCCACCTGCAGCACCCCGGGCATCACGCAATTGCCGGGGAAATGACCCTGAAAAAAGGGTTCATTGTAGGTGACGTTCTTGATAGCCACCACGTGTTTTTCCGTCAGCTCGATCACTTTGTCTACCAGCAGGAAGGGGTAGCGGTGAGGAAGCACTCTTTCAATGGCATGTATATCCAGCACCGGCGGTTTGGATGCGTCGTATTTGGGAACGTCCTGCCGGTACCGGTGTTTTTTAATATGCTCTTTTATTTTTTTGGCGAAGCGAACGTTCGACGCATGTCCGGGTCGGTTAGCAATGATATGCGCCTTGAAGGGGAAGCCGACCAGGGCGAGGTCGCCCACCACGTCGAGCAACTTATGCCGGGCTGGCTCGTTGGGGAATCGCAGCTTAAGATTATTCAGGATACCCTCGTCGCTGACTTTTACGTCGTGTTTGTTAAAAACCTTGGAAATGCGCTGTACCTGGTCTTCCGTAACCGGCTTATCCACCACCACGATGGCGTTGTTGATATCTCCCCCCTTGATCAGGTTGTTTGCCAGCAGCCATTCCAGCTCGTGAAAAAATGAGAATGTACGGCAGGGCGCTATTTCTTTATTGAAGTCGGTGATTTTTTTCAACGCAGCATGCTGGGTGCCCAGGATGGGGGAGTTGAAATCGATGAGCGTGTTGATCCGGTACTCCGTATAGGGCAGCGCCACCATTTCCACTTTTTTCACCTCATCCACAAAAGTGATATTGTGCTCAATGCTGTAGTAGATCTTTCTTGCGTCCTGCTCCACGGTTCCGGTCTTTTCGAGGGCCGCGACGAATGGCTCGGCGCTGCCGTCCAGGATGGGCACTTCCTCCCCGTCGATCTCAATAAGCACGTTGTCGACCTGCATCCCTACCAGCGAAGCCAGTAAATGTTCGATAGTGCTTACCCGGGCCCCGTTCGATTCAAGGGTGGTGCTGCGGTTGGTTTCGATCACGTTGTCAACGTCGGCCTTGATAATAGGCTTGCCTTTCAGGTCTACACGCTGGAATATGATCCCGGTATTGGGCTCTGCCGGTTGCAGGCGCATAGTAACTGCATGGCCGGTATGAATACCCGCCCCTGAAATAGTAATCTCTGCCTTAATTGTACGTTGAAAGTGATCTCCGTTACTGGTGGTCCGCTCCATGTCGCGAAAGTATAAACTAAATGTGAAACTGAGTATAGTAAACTTGCGTATAAAAAGGTCTGATAGGAGAGGGTTCTAAAGCGTTGCCGAAGGAATAAAATTAGTAGTAGAACAGGGTTTCATATGCCGGCTTTTTCCATCATTAGCTGTTTTACGAGATTTTCCAGCTCGATAATGCGTTTTTCCAGCTCCGGTAGATTTCGGGTGACTGCCTGACTGCGAAGGGCACTCGTATAATCAAACGCAGGCGAACCGGTGACCGCGGAATGAGGGGTTTTAATGGATTTACTTACCCCGCTTTGGGCGTTGATCTTTACATTGTCCGCGATCTGGATATGACCCACGATGCCTGCCTGCCCGCCTATCATCACGCTGCTGCCGATCTTGGTGCTGCCGCTCACGCCTGCCTGGGCGGCGATAACGGTGTTGTTCCCCACCTCCACATTGTGGGCCACCTGAATGAGATTGTCCAGCTTCGCGCCGGCTTTTATCAGGGTGGAACCCATGGTAGCCCGGTCGATCGCCGCATTTGCGCCGATCTCAACATTGTCCTCTACTACCACGTTGCCGATCTGGGGCACTTTTTTGAAACTACCGTCTTCCTGCGGGGCAAAACCGAATCCGTCGCTGCCGATCACAGTCCCCGCATGAATACTCACCTGGCGGCCGATCACGCAGTCGTGGTAAATGCGCACACCCGGGTGAATGATCGAGGAATCCCCGATCCGGACATTGTTCCCCAGGTAAACCTGGGGATAGATTTTTACGTTTTCCCCCACCTGAACGTTTTCGCCGATATAGGCAAAGGCGCCGACAAAAACATTTTTACC
This sequence comes from uncultured Chitinophagaceae bacterium, assembly GCA_964624205.1. Taxonomy (GTDB): domain Bacteria; phylum Bacteroidota; class Bacteroidia; order Chitinophagales; family Chitinophagaceae; genus Flavitalea. The sequence goes on along the minus strand of CAZUWX010000050.1, from coordinate 1,369 downwards.
CAACCGGGCAGTGGGAGCTACATAGGCCGGCTCCTGAATGCCGACCATCTTCTGGGAGATCATCTCCTGGTATGCAGCGAGAAGAGTCGCAAAAGCACTGTAGGGGTCGGGTACGCGCAGCAGGGTGGCGGTAACGGGTTTTTCGAGTTGCTGGGTCTGCCGGATCAGGATCACGGATGCACCGGTGGTGTATAGGTAATCTTCGTATTTAGGATTGGCCAGAAATGCTAACTGCCCGGGTCCCGCCTCCTCAATTTTTCCGAATGATCCCACAACAGCATCCGGGTTGCCCTCGACCTTTGCATTGATTATCAAGGCGATTTGTGCTGCAGTAAATTGCATAAACTAAGCGTTAAAAAAACAAATATAGAATTTTTTCACAGGGCTCGATAGGGTTTGGTGGATGAGCGCATTGTCCACTTCCGAAATGTCTTTTACCCGGCCATCCTTAAAAAGGATATTGATCCTTTCCTCGGTTGGGTCGTAGGTAGTGTTCGCCGCCTCTCCGGTAAAAATGAAATACCTGCTTTCTTCCGGAGTAATTTTCAATTTAGTGCAAATTATATTCCGCTCGCGTTCCACCCAATCGTCATCGAAAGGTTTGGCAGCTAATTTAACTTTTAATAAACGTCGGTCGACCACCAGCCGGCAGAGCTTGGAGAGGATCGGGTCGGGATGGGAAGCCCAGTTTTTTATAGAAGCCACCACGTCGTAGTCGTCGAGCAGGCAGAACCTGGCGAGCTCGCCGCCCACGCCGGTGCTGAGAGAAGGGCCGCTCCACCTTAAAAAATAATCGAGCGGTGCGGAGGCTGATTGTAACGGCACATTCCGGCCGATCAGCTCCTTTGCGCGTTCTATGATTTTCACCAGCATCATCTCCGCAGCCACCACCGTTTTGTGCAGGTACACCTGCCAGTACATCAGCCGCCGGGCCACCAGGAATTTTTCGATCGAATAAATACCCTTTTCCTCCACCATCAGCTCACCTTCGTGCACAGTCAGCATTTTAATGATCCGGTCGTACCCGACTACTCCTTCCGACACACCGGTAAAAAAACTGTCGCGCGTGAGATAATCCAGCCGGTCCACGTCTAGCTGGCCGGAAACAAGCTGGTGCAGGAACTGTTTGGGATACCGGTTGGTGAATATCTCAATGGCAATGCCGAGTTGCCCTCCCAATTCTTCGTTGAGGGCTTCCATGATCTTCAGGGAAAGGGATTCATGCCCGATGCCCGGAACGAGGATATTCTCCAGCGCATGGGAAAAGGGGCCGTGGCCCGCATCGTGCAGGAGGATGGCCAGCTTGGCCCCGGTTTCCTCTTCCGGGGTGATTTCCACGCCCTTGCTTTTCAGCTCGGCCAACGCATTA
>CAZUWX010000049.1:12413-26466 GCA_964624205.1 uncultured Chitinophagaceae bacterium | reverse complement strand
GGCATGTATCTGCGGAGTTCCATCCGACCATTGAAAAAACAAAAAATATACGGATGAAAAGGATCATCTTATTTGGCTGTCTGCTGCTCTGCATGACAGGCGTGCCGGCACAGCAAAAAACAGCGATCGACCCGGCGATAACCACCGATAAAAAAATTATCGACGGTTTTATGGACAAACGTTTTGGTATGTTCATTCACTGGGGGCCGGTGGCACTGCGAGGAACTGAGATCGGCTGGTCGAGGAGCCACCAGGTGCCTACCTCCGAATATGATAATTTATATAAGGAATTCAATCCTGTCCTGTTTAGTGCTGATGAATGGGTGCTGGCAGCAAAAAATGCCGGCATGAAGTACCTCACGATCACTGCCAAACATCATGACGGGTTCTGTTTGTGGCCTACGGCCTATTCCGACTATAATATCATGAATTCTCCCTTCAAGCGCGACGTGGTGGGAGAGCTGGCAGAAGCCTGCAAAAAACATGGAGTGGCTTTCTGCATTTATTTTACTGTGCTGGATTGGCATGACCCTTATTACCCTATACATAATATCCCGGGGGATACCATTCCTGATCCCAATGCCAACATGAGTAAATTCGTGACAAGGATGAAGAATGAATTGCAGGAACTGATCACCCGCTATAAGCCTTACATGCTGTGGTTTGACGGCAACTGGGAAAAGCCCTGGACGCTGGAATACGGAAAAGAGGTATATGCTTACATTAAGAGCCTTGACCCTTCGGTGATCATCAATAACAGGCTGGGTAAAGGCAAACACACAGAGCTGAGCTCCGAAACCGTGGGTGATTATGCAACACCGGAACAATTTATCGGAGCATTGAATATGGAACAGCCCTGGGAATCCTGCATCACAATCTGTAAACAATGGGCCTGGAAACCCAACGACAAGATGAAATCCAGGAAGGAGTGTATCCAGACCCTGGTGCGAACCGCAGCGGGCAATGGAAATCTGCTCTTTAACGTCGGCCCCATGCTGGATGGACGTATTGAGGCCCGGCAGGTCGATCGGCTTAATGAAATGGGAAGTTGGCTCAAGCTGAACGGGGAAGCTATTTATGGTACTAAGGGTGGCCCCTTTAAGCCAACTGATCGGTTTGCAACTACGCGCAAGGGTAATAAAATATACCTCCATGTGTTCCATCCCGAAAACAACCAGGTTGTGCTCCCTCCTTTGAGGGGTGTGCGGATCAACAAAGCCAGCCTTCTCAAGGGAGGCTCCGTACAGTTTACCCAGGATGAAAAACAGATCGTTGTTAAGCTCCCGGCTAATCTTCCCGATGAAGACTGCAGGGTAGTGGTGTTGGATTTGAACAAGCGTGCGGAAGACATTCCGGTAGTGGAATGATTTTCCGTTAGGATGCGATCCACAGACAGGCTATGGCGGGGTTTTCGTATATTATGTAAAAAATAAACGGATGAGCCGATTTTCTGTTATTGTATTGCTGGCCGGTTTATTGCTCCAGGCCTGTGATAGTGGCTCCGCCCCTTCCGACAGGGAGGGTGTACCGGACCGTCCCGTAGCGCTCCACTCGGATGAACTGCCGACGTCCATTAAACGGTTTGGCATGGTGACGGGATTAAAACCAGACCAGATAGACTACTATAGGCAGCTTCATGCTAACGCCTGGCCGGGCGTGTTGGAGAAGATCAAAGAATGTAATATCCGGAACTACTCGATATACCTTCAGCAAATCGGAGACGCACATTACCTGTTCAGCTATTTTGAATACATCGGCTCCGATTTTGAGGCCGATATGCAGAAAATGGCGGCTGACAGCACTACCCGCAGGTGGTGGAAAGAGACGGATCCAACACAGATCCCGCTACCGGAAGCTGCGGATAAAGGGGAGATATGGACAAATATGGAAGAAGTGTTCCATACTCCTTAATCCTATTCTGGTATAGGTCGCTGTTCTTATCTATCTGGTCGAAGATGAGGTTGGAAACCGGGCTTTCGTCATCAGTTGGGCCGGAGTTTTTTGGACAGGCTCGTACTTGAAGGCAATCGTAATCCGGTCTTCCGGGCAAGCGTAATCGTCTATTCGCCGAGGAAAACCGACCGGTCTGCATGGATCTCTTTTAGGAATTGATCGTCGTGAGAAATAACCAGCAAGGTTCCCTGGTATTCGCGGACAGCGGTGGTAAGGATCTCCATGTTCCGGATGTCGAGATTGTTTGTCGGCTCGTCCAGTACGATAATATCAGGAAGATGGCTCCCGATAGTTAGGGAACAGAGCATCAGCCGCATTTTTTCTCCCCCGCTGAGCGCCGCGCAGCGCTTATCCCAGTCCCGGCTGGTGAACAGAAACCGGTTGAGCCGGAGCTTTATTTCGTGCTCCTGTAAGGAGCCGGAATTGTACGACTGCACTTGTTCGTAAACACTGCATGCAGGATCGATTAGTGAGTAGTCCTGGTCGATATAAACAGTTTTGGCGTTGGCCCGGTACAGCTTCCCTGTTATGGGCTGCAGCTCGCCAAGGAGCAAGCGGATCAAAGTCGTTTTTCCAGACCCGTTCCGTCCCCTGACAGCGATGCGCTCTCCGCTCGTGATCTGGAAATTCAATCCGCGTTGCCAAAGCAGCCGTCCATCGTATCCGAAATTAACCTCCTCCGCGCCGACCAGTACCTTACCCCTGTGCAGGGCGGAATGGCCGAATCCGATCTTCATTTTATTGATATCCGGTAATGCTTCCCGTATTTGGTCGAGCTCCCGCGAGATATTATCTACTTTTCCCGCGTGCAGACCCTTCATCCGGGCTGTACTTTTCTCGGCGCTGTTCCGGAGTGTATTAACGGAAATGGTAGGTATTCCGGAGCGGGGCTGCTTCTTTTTTGCGCGGGCGTCCAGTTTTTGACGTCGCTCCACAGACTGCCTTTCCGTTTCTTTTGCTTTTCGCAGCGCTTTTTCTTTATCCCTCAGGTTTTGCTGCAGTGCATCCCGCTCCACCATTTTCTGTGTTGCATAGAAATTGTAGTTCCCGCCATATGCTGCTATACCCGTTTTGCTTAGCTCATAAATCGTATCGGGGAGATTCAGTAACATTTTGTCGTGGCTTACTACTATCAACGTGGTTTTTACCTGCTTTACAAAATCATACAGGATAGCCCTGCCGGACCGGTCCAGATGATTGCTGGGCTCGTCCAGGAGAATTATTTGCGGGCGATGGACCATGATACCCGCGAGCAGAACCTTTGTTTTCTCCCCTCCGCTGAGGGTTGACATTTTTTGGTTCAACTCCACCCCCTCCAGTTGCCAATGAGACAGTGCTTCTTTGCACCGCTCCTCAATAGACCAGTCGTCCCCGATCAAATTAAGGTTCGCCGTTGTTGTGTCGCCGGCCAGGATTTTTTCCAGCGCCCTTAGTTTATCACTCACCTGAAGGGCCTGCGCGATGCTACCGTCTTTGAACTGGCCGGAAAGCTGCGGCACATAGTAAGGCCTGGCGCCAGTGCTTACCGATCCTTTCGAGGGAATGAGATCGCCTGCCACTATCTTCAGGAGAGTGGATTTACCCGTGCCGTTATCGCCTGTCAGGGCTACCTTGCCCTGTGCAAGGAGGCTGAAATTTAAATTGGAAAACAATATTTCCCGGTGGGGATGCGCGTAATCAACGTTTTGCAAGATCACCATAACTTCCTTCTTTACAAATGGACAATCCGGATGTATACTCATCGGTATAAGAGCCGGGCTATTTTTTTGGAAAGAAATTATATCTTACATTGAAGGTGTTTTTTTAAAGCGCACAGGTGGTTAGAGTGATTGTGCCCTGCAAAGTTAGCAAAAAATAGGTTCAGGAAAACAAGCAGGCGAAAGGGCTGGATAAGAGCTATTTATATTTTAGGTATAATACTTAAAAATTTAATATATGCTAAAGCCAACTATTCGTTTTCTCAATCTCATGCTGGCGGGCCTTGTGGCAGGTATCGTGCTGGGTATATGGCTCGGATACAATCCCGAAGATTTTTCGGCGCAAACTTACGTAGAGCAGCAGCAGCACGTGATTTCCGCTTTGAACACGCTCATGCCCGTGCTCGGCCTTGTTGCCATTGTACTCACACTGGTATCTGCATTTTTGCGGCAGCATCCGCGGCGTAATTTCTGGCTACTGCTTATAGCCGCCGGTCTCCTTATTATCAGCGGCCTGGTTACTCGCTTGGGGAATCAACCCATCAATGCCATCGTCATGACCTGGGATCGATCCGCTATCCCGGGCGACTGGGCCGGATTGAGGGACAAATGGTGGACACTGCACTCTGTTCGCACTGTCACCTCCCTGCTGGCTTTCTGCCTGATCGGATGGGCACACCTGAAAAAGGACTAGGATGCCGCCCCTGTATCCGTTGTGCTTTAAGTCCGGCATTGAATTGCCTACTGTGTATAAAGTTGAATTAAATCGGATCAGTGAGCAGTTCTATAAGCTCATTGGCCTTCAGGTTGGAATCCGCTTCCTCAACGATGCGCTGGAGAATGACTATTTCAACGGGGGAGAGGAACATGGCCATCCCTTCACAGGGGGTGGGTATCGTAATCATTTTTATGACGCTTTCAACGCAATCCCTGTAATCTTCCAGGATCTCGTTGATCACCTTTCTGAATCTTCTGAAATCTTCACGCCGGAAATTGATCAGCATGCAACCGAATGCCAACTGCAGATGATTGCAGTGCGTGCACGAAATAATATATCCGTATGTGCTGTCGTAGCTGAGGGTGTGGTGTGTACACATGTGATAAAAGATTGAATCTGCGAATGTATTGCCGGATGACATCCTGCTATTTCGATATTGGTAAACAAAGTTTCGAAAGAGGGAAATAAGCGGCGAGGACTAATTTTTACCGAATCCGTAAATCGATTTACCGATCGGGCGGGTCATGCTTCCCCGACCCACATAATTTTACCGCTGGTGTTGAGGTACGACGCGCAGGCACAACGCGTAAGTGCGGAACACCTTATTCAAATGCGAAATAGATTCAATCGAAATACTGAAATGGGAAAGCATTGTTTGTTGGCTGTATGGCTCATTGCCTGCGGTGTCTGTGGATATGGACAATCTGACAGCACAGCTATCGAGGAGTTGGAGGAAGTGGTGGTAACCGGGCAATATCAGCCGCAGTCGGCCCGTAGCTCGGTTTATCAGGTGCGTACTATCAGCAAAGAAAGGATATTAAAGCAGGGAGCTGCAAAATTGCAGGACGTTTTAAGTAATGAATTAAACGTCCGGTTTTCTCAGGATCTGGCCACGGGAGGGTCTAATATCAGCCTGATGGGACTTTCCGGTCAAAACGTAAAGGTTCTGCTGGACGGTGTTCCCATGACGGGCCGACAGGGCACTTCGAATGAGATAGATATTAACCAGGTAGATATTCAATCTATCGAAAGAATAGAAATTATAGAAGGCCCTATGTCTGTGATCTATGGCGCGGACGCCCTGGCCGGAGTAATTAATATTATTACTGTAAAACCCCGTAAGGAATCATTAAACATTAAAGCCAGGCTACAGGAAGAGAGTTCGGGTAAGGAATATGGGCTCAGTCAGGGGATACACAATCAGTATGTGGAAGCTAACTGGGCTAACCGGAAATGGAAACTGGGCGGAGGCGCCGGCAGAAACTTTTTCGGTGGTTGGAAAGGTGCTTCGCAGGGCAGGGAGCTTGAGTGGCATAAAAAAGACCAACTCCTGGGCAATTTTATGGCCGGATATTCCGGCTCCCGTTGGAATATCTATTATAAAACGAACCTGCTGAGTGAAACCATCACAAATCCTGGGGCTTTTTCCAACGGAGAAACGATCGACCAGGACTATATTTCCAACCGGCAAATGCACCAATTGCAGGGGGCTGTGCAGTTAGGCGATAAGTTATCTTATCAGGGGCTTGCTGCTTACACCAACTATAGCCGGGAGATCTACTCTACTACGCTTAAGGAGAATGGCGACCGACGGCTTGCACTGGGAAACGGCATGCAGGATATGACCCGTTTTTCGGGGTTTGTGTTGAGAGGAACATTCCTGTATAAATTGTCTCCGCGGGTTTCGATTCAGCCGGGTTATGATATTAACACAGAAAGCGGCTCGGGCGAACGGTTAAAACAGGGCACGCAACACGTGAACGACTATGCCGCATTTGTTTCCGCGGAAATCTCTCCCGTGCCCGCTATCAAACTCAGGCCGGGGATACGCTTTGCAAAAAATTCCGTGTATGAAGCTCCGCCGGTGATACCGTCTTTTAATACAAAATTTCTGCTTGGCGAGCGACTCGATCTGAGACTGGCATACGCGAAGGGATTCAGGGCGCCCTCCATTCGCGAATTGTACTTCTATTTTTTCGATGCCAGTCACCAGATCGAGGGCAACACCGATCTTAGAGCGGAAACTTCCAATAGCCTGACCGGCTCGCTCGAATGGACGGCTATTAAAAAGGATGCCCTTTCCTTTGCTGCTACCCTGAACGTTTTTTACAACGATGTGCAAAACCTGATCAGCGTGGGTCAGAGCCAGACCAATGCCACGGTATTCACCTACCTCAATGTATCGAAATATAAAACCCGTGGCCTGAACATTCAGAACAGGCTGAGGCACCGGAACTGGGAGGCATCTCTTGGTGCGGCTTATACAGGCAGGTACAACGACTATTCCGAAGAGGATCAGTCAATTCCCGAGTTCAAATGGTCTGCAGAGCTGAACAGCTATCTATCCTACACGTTTGCGAAGCCGGAGCTGACGGCGAGCCTTTTTTACAAATACACCGGAAAGCTGCCGTCTTACCAGGTAGTAACGGTAGACGGCCAGCAGGAAGCCAGGCTCACGGAAACGGCAGGCTATCACTGGGCAGATCTTTCCCTGAGTAAAAAACTGTTTGGTGCCCTTACCCTGAATGCCGGAGTAAGGAACCTCTTCGACGTAACCCGGATCAACAACACTGCAGTGGATGGCGGGGCGCATAGTGATGGCGGGCCGAGACCTATCGGATACGGCCGGTCATTTTTTGCGGGGATATTGGTTAACTGGATAAAGCAGAATTAATTTTTTCAGAATATAAAAAACAATTGGAATGAGAAAATGGACCCTCAACATTAGTATGCTTTTTATTATAGCGGCGATAGCCGGCGCATGTAAAAAAGATGCACCACTGCCCGATAATCTCGCCGCCTTTGAATCGAATAGCCTGGGTATTTCCGAAACCGACGCTGATATATCCATTCCGGTACGCCTGTCGCGGGCCGTGGACCAGGACGTATCCGTTGTTGTGCAGGCAACTCCCCAGGGATTGGATTACGGTACTCACTACACAACCGTTCCCGCCCCTTCGTCTTCTGGGGCAATTACCCTTACGGTTCCCCGGGGAGATAGAGAAGCGGCGATCCGGGTTGTCAAAGTGGCCGAAGCCTTTGCCGGTGATGAAACGATTTTGTTTAAAATACAGTCTGTCTCGGATCCTGTGCTGATGGGAACGGTTTCGGAACTAACGCTGAGTTTCTCCGAGATATTATCGGAGGAAGCGCAAGTGGAAGTGAATGGCGGCGGAGCCGAATTCGGGAACAGCGTATTTATCGATTTGAGCGCGAACAGGCAAACTCCGGTGGACAGAGCAAAATGGGATATGGGCTTCTACTCCGGCGAAGAATTCCGGGTGATCCTTAATTACGCCACGGGCATGATGGCGAGGTCCCTTGATAAAAACAACCTGAACGAAGTAACTGCTGCCGACACGGCAAACTTCATCCAGGAAATGTCGTTCAACGCATTTTCTCATGCAGCCCTGGCCTACATCGACTATCCCGATGGAGACCTCTCCCGAACCGCTATTGCCGCCATATCCGCCACCCCCGACGAAAATAAGGTGTATATTGTCAACAGAGGCGTTGGCGTGGGTAGCCCGGCACCCGCCCGTGGATGGAAAAAAATACGGGTTATTCGTAATGGCTCGGGCGGATACACACTTCAACATGCAGATATTGCAGCCACCAGCTTTTCTGAGATCCAGGTTGACAAAGCAGCGGATCATTTCTTCACCTACACTTCCTTTGAGAATGGCATCGTAGATGTGGCGCCGGAGAAGCATAAATGGGATATCGCCTGGACCTATTTCTCGAATCTGACCACCTATATGGGCGGCGAAATTCCCTATGGGTACCAGGACTTTATTATACAGAATCGTAGCGTAGAAACAGCAAGGGTTCTAACTGCTGATATCAGCTTTGAAAATTTCGGGGAAGCCCATCTTGCAGGCCTGACCTTAAGTGCCAAACAAAACGGTATCGGCGCCGACTGGCGTGCTGGCGGGGGGCCGGGTTCGGCACCCGCTGTACAGACCGATCAATATTATATTGTAAAAGACGTTGACGGAAACTACTACAAACTTAAATTTACCGGCCTTACAAAAGACGGCGAAAGAGGCTATCCTTCATTTGAGCACGCACTCGTAAAAAAAGGAGCCCTCTAGCACAATAACAACCTATCATAAAACAGGATCATGAAAAATAATATATTATTGCTGACCGTACTGCTGCTGACTGTATCTGTATTTGCACAAACTAAGGCGGACCTGAAAAACATAGACGAACTCTGCGGATGTTTTGAAGTCCAGTTTCAATACGCCGAAACCCTGGCGCCCGATGAGGAATATGAATACCATAACCGTGAACGGATATCCAGGGTGACCGAGCTGGTGCTCCCGATCGAAAAGAGCAAAAAGAAGGTGGTGCTGCAACACCTGCTCGTTATCAACGACTCCATAATTGTTAAACACTGGCGGGAAGACTGGGTCTATGAGAACCCGGTGCTTTTTAATTATCTGGGAGATAAGGCCTGGGAAAAACAGCAGCTTGGCCGTGACAAAGTGAAGAACAAGTGGACCCAAACGGTATGGGAGGTAAGCGACGCCCCCCGCTATCAGGGGGTCAGCGAATGGGTGTCGACCGATAACAAAACGTTCTGGATGAACACTACTTTCGCTCCGCTACCCCGGCGGGAGTACAGCAAACGCAAGGATTACAATATCATGAATCGCCGGAATATGATTGTCGTGGATGAGTCGGGATGGATACACGAACAGGACAATCAGAAGATCATCCGGGAAGGAGGAAAGGATTCTTTGCTGACAGAAGAGAAGGGAATTAATAGTTACAAAAGGGTAGCAGATAGCCAGTGTGCACCCGGATTGGCATACTGGGAAAAGAACAAGGCATACTGGGCCAGGGTAAGAAACGCCTGGGAATCTTTCCTGGACAATCATACTACGGTGCGGGTGGCGTCGTCGGTGGACGGTAAGCCCATGTATCAGTACCTGAATAATATCGAAAAAGAGGTGGCCACTAATAAGATTACGCTCCAGGATGCCGACGCTCAGATCAAATCCGTATTTGACAAGTTTGTGAGTGAAAAATAACGGCGATCAGTGCCTGGTCCAGGATGAAGCCCGCTGCTACGACAGGCGCGGCGATATCCGGTTGATCAGCGCCTGGTCCTCGGAATGACCCCGGTTTGACATTTGCGGCGGATACCCTGGAATTACCAACTGCTTTTTAGCACTGCTATTTCCAGGGTATCAATTTTTGCCTCCGACCCAGGGTTAAATGTAAAGCCGGCCTGATTACCCGCCGGCTTACGGGGAAGGATCAGGCTGAAGGCTCCCTTATCTGCGAATATCTCAATAGAGGTACGGTCGACCAGGATCTCCAGTTGCAGGTCAGTAGCGTCTTTGGCGGTCACCTCCTTGAGGCCTTCTAGCAGGGTACTTAAAGAGGTAGTGTCTATTAGCGGGTTGCCGTTAAGATACAAACCACGAACCGATTCCACTCCTGCCTGCAGGGTAATATGAAATTCGTTGCCCCGGATTGAGCGGAGTTGTTGATCGAGATCTGCCCGGTGGGGTAAGTTCCACTTGTGCACCTTTTTATGCAGCGAGCGGATCTCATCTATTGGCTCTGAGAACATCCTGACCCCTCTGTCCGTGTTTCTTAATGTGAGCCGGGTGGGAAAGGTCATCATCATATTAAAAGGCATGCCGGGATGTGATATTTGCCCCCATCCGACCTGGATGCGGCGCCCGTCGGCTGCGGGTATATTGCTGAATGTCTGGGCTGCATACATCTTCCCTGAAAAATAGGCCTGTTTTTCTGTTTCGGGGGTAAACGCGCGACCGTCGAAGGTGCCGATCATATACGTTCCGTGCGCTCCATACATCACCCATTTTTTATTGTTGGGGTCTCCGTCTACTGGCAGTTCAAAAAATTCCGGGCACTCCCAAAAGCCGGTGATATGGCTTAGATAGACCCACTCTTTTAGGTTGTCGGAATTATAGAACGAATGACCATCTTTCTCAAACAGTACCATCACCCATTTATTTGAGCCCTCGTGCCAAAAAACCTTAGGGTCACGCGTATCGGGCGAGTTATCCCATTGGGCCTTGCTGTTGATCACCGGGTTTCCCGAATACTTTTCCCAGGTTCTACCCTTATCGTTGCTGTAGGCTATACACTGCGTTTCGATATTGTCGCCATGGGCCGTGTAGATGGCCACGATGACTTTTTCCTGGCCTGTCTGAAATCCTGCAGTATTGTTGTGGTCCACCACTGCGGATCCGGAAAACATTGTTCCGAGCGCATCCGGGTACAAGGCCGGGACAGTTTCTTTCCACCGGACAAGGTCTTTGCTTACGGCATGTCCCCAGGTCATATTTTGCCATTCCGTTTCAAAGGGATTGTGCTGGTAAAACAAATGGTATTCTCCTTTATAGTACACCAATCCGTTCGGATCGTTAAGCCATCCGCGTCGGGAGGAAAAATGGAACTGAGGCCGGTTGATTTCTTTATACAGGCTATCGTTTCCGGCTATACGATTGGACTGGTATATCTTGCCCAGCCCTTCCGCATGTTGGGGAAAATTCAGCGTAAGCGTTTTACCCTTGTATTCCGAAACATCTGCAAACACCCAGTAGTCGGTTGTACCCTGGCTCAGCCGGATATTAAAATATCTCACCTGTTCGCCATTAATATCGAAGGTCATTCGCTGCCGGTCGGCAGACTGCTGAATGGGGAAATTCAGATATTTTTTAGTGATCTTAATATTTCTTGTTTCCTGACCAAAAGTTGTAACAGATGCGATGACGAGTATCAGGAAAATAGTAATTCTCATTGCCTATTTGTGTGTTTGTTTGAGCGATGAAACTACGATATTACTACCATAATCCACCTCGTATTTTAAGTACTGTGCATTTTGATTTCCGCCAGATCCGCGGGTATCCGGCGGTCCGGTTATGGCTAGCCGGGGCGGAGACCGGTTGGTTACGCTGGTGTCGCGGAGTGTACCGACCAGGTGGGCCAGGTCAACTGGCCGGGGTTGGGTCGCAAATGCCCCGTATTTTGTCTTTACAGCACCCCATGCTGAAACTAAAAGTACATTATATTTGAGAAAATAATTTCCAAACGGGCCGGAGCATGATAGTTCTGTCACACGGGGAATGTATATCTGGAGCTCCATCCGGCCATTAAAAAAACGAACGGATGAAAAAGATAAAGATCTGGTATTGGATAGTTACGATACTCTTTGCCGGCTTCATGATATTCTCTGCTGTTGGCGATGTGCTTGTGGTGCCCGAGGCAGTCGAAATGATCACCGGCCTGGGTTATCCGAAATATTTTATTCCTTTCATCGGTGTTGCTAAGCTGCTCGGGGCCATCACCATTTTGGTGCCCGGCTTAAATCGGTTGAAAGAATGGGCTTATGCCGGCTTATTCTTTGACCTGCTAGGGGCTACTTATTCTGCAACTGCAGCAGGAGGTTTTCAACCACCGATATTATTTATGGTATTGCCCATTAGCTTTTTATTCATTTCGTATTTCCTCTGGCACCGGCTGACAGCACTGAAGGGCCGGCCGGTATAAACCTAATAATAAGACTGCTTCCGTTCCCCCATCTTGAAAGTGGTTATCACGGGGTGGCGGGCATGTCCTTCGGTCGGGAAGTATTCCTGTTTCTCGGGGCAGTGTTGGCTGCACGTACGGTCGCAACATTTCGTCGGGAAGCTGCGCGCCTGTTTTGCAGGGCAGTGCTATCGCAACAGCACTGTTGTGCCCTTTCGTCTGTGAACAGCCCCATCCAAGCCGATCCCCTCAACCATCCAGACAAGGGTCTGTGTTGGTTGGAGCACTCCGTTTATGGTTCCGTCCCACCCCGGTTGGTGGCCGGCTTTCATGTCGAACAGTAATTTCCCCCAACGGTTGTACACACGGAAATAACGGAGTTCGCGAATGCCCATTACCACGGGACGCAGAAAATCGTTCCTGCCGTCCTGGTTGGGCGTAAATGCATTGGGCACGTATATCTCTACCTTGTCGACTGTTTTGACCCATACCGTGTCTACGGTCAGGCAGTTGCCCTGCGTTCTGATCTCAATTGTATACAGTTGATCCGACCGTCCGGTGAATTGAGGTGTGTAGCTGGTTCTTGTGTTCAGCGAGGTACCGGGACTCCATAGAATATTATCGCCGAACTGCCGGGCCTTCAGATCCAGAGGAAGGCCGCGGACTGCATATTCCACCGGGTATTGAACTCCGGCCCTGGGATCATCGACAAGAATGTCCTGTGGTGGAGTGGTGATACTGCAGCCGTCTTCATTCTGTAACAGTGCGTAATAGGTGCCGGTTTGTGTTACCCTGTATTCCGTTCGATCGGCGAAGCCGATGGGGGTGTTGTTTTTAAACCATTGGATCTGCGCCGTTGGGTACACGCGCAGCACGGCGCTGTCCTCGCTATCGGAACAAAACCGGTCGCTTCCCGTTAGTTCCATGGCATTATCGATCAACGAGGCCCGCACGATAACCGTATCCGTTGCCATACAGCCGCCGCCTTCGCTGGCGGTAGTAAGTACATAGCTTGTCGTTCTTTCCGGAGCCGCGAATGGGTTAGCGATATACGGATTCGATAATCCGGTGATAGGGTTCCAGCTATAGGACAACCCGGGTTTAGGAATATGACCGAGCGGCACGGGGTCGTGATTACAGGAAAGCATATCTGGCCCGGCATGCGCTGCCACCTGCAGTGTATCAGACAGCCGGGCATAAAAGGTATCCACGCAGCCATAGCCGTCGTAGGGCACAACTTTTACCGGATAGATCGACCCCGTTGTGGGCACCGGGTTAAAACTGATCGTCTGTTCGGTGCCGATCTCCTGTGTGAAATTATTATTATACCACGTATAACGTTGGTATCCGTAAGGAGCTGTTATGTTGACTGCTGTGTCGTCCGGGCAGAAAGCAGCACCTGTAAACTCGCTGCTGCATTCTGTGTTGACATCGATGTAGGCGTATCCGAAGTGCCTGCGGAATGTACAGTCGGCCGTTTTAAAGAATAGCCGGATGGTTTTACCGGCGAGATTGTTCAGGTTTACGGAAACGGCCGACCAGTCTTTACACCATACGGGTGCACTGCTGTTGAACCTCCTTGACTGGTAAAACCCTGGTAGTATGGAGCCGTAAGGGATAAAAGTGAAGGAAGAGCAATGTATGGTCTGGTTGTCGGTTACGTTGGTGACTTCAATCTGCAACCTGGGCTGTTCATATATCTCATGGTTCGGCTCTTCAAATACAACCGCATAATGATAGATGAGCGAATAAACGTTTTGATGCGCGGGGATGGTGAACTCGTACGACAATCCCTCGGCCTGCGTGCCGCCCATATTGTTTCCCAGTTTCACGGAATATCCGCTTCCATTGGGGCAATTCACGGGGAAATCTCCATATTCATCCATCACCGCCTCGGCGTCCCGGGAATACATGGTATGCTGACCGCGTACCGGCCCATTAGATTGGGAAAGATAGATCTGGTTCTGACCGCCCACATGCCCCACTGAACCGGTATAGCAGGTCCATCCGTCGAAGTTGCCGTTTTCAAAATCAATATTTGGAGGGCAGACCTGGGCGTAGGAAGCAAGATAAATCGAACTGACCCCTGTAAACACCAACTGCATTATAATATGGGAACTCCGCATACTATGCCGGTTAAGCGATTGAAAACGGTTGCCTTCTCGGCGCC
>CAZUWX010000049.1:7428-12313 GCA_964624205.1 uncultured Chitinophagaceae bacterium | reverse complement strand
GAACTCCGCATACTATGCCGGTTAAGCGATTGAAAACGGTTGCCTTCTCGGCGCCAATAAATTTAACGTAAATAATTGGTGTTGCCCGGCGGGAGGGGCTCCTTATTTGGGATTTCAACGAACAATTGATTGTGAACAATAAATGAGGGGATATTGACGCCTGGGGATAACCTTTCCTGAGCCGGGATCGGAATTGTGTTGGATGCCGTAGCGCCATGATTCTAATCCCATACCATAACAGTGAGGGGGTGAATATCGGCTCAGCATCAGATCTGAGAGCCTTAAGAGCCATTTGTTTTATCCTTTCCGGAACACGAGAAAATGTTGGATTGGGAGGGTGTCGACCCGCCGATCCAGGATAAACCCGCTGGTTCTCATCTCTTTAGTTATTTGTTCCACGGTCATTTTGTGAAGCGGTCGGATGCGTACGGCGGGATCTTCCCCCCTGTATTCCATCAGCATCAGCTTGCCGTCCGGTTTCAGGCAATTCCGGATGGATTGCAGCATTTCCCGGGGCCAGGCCAGCTCGTGGTACACATCCACCATAAAGGCAAAGTCGACCGCGTTATCGGGAAGATTCACCTGGAGCGTGTCGCCCGGCACTATCTCTATATTTTTTACGGATGTCTCTTTTATTTTCCGGTGAAGGTGATTCCGGAGTTCTTCCTGCAATTCTACCGCGAAAACTTTGCCCTGGGGTACACGTGAAGCGACCTTCATACTGTAATAGCCCGTTCCTGCGCCGATATCGGCCACCACGTCATTTGGCCGGAGCTGCATGGCGTCAACCGCCTGGTTGGAATGTTCTTCCTCCTCCCTGTCCGTGCGATCAAGCCAGCTCGCGCTACCTGGGCCGACCACACCGGCTATTTCCCTATCCATATAATGTTTGCCGATCCCGTCCGGGGAGCCTGTACGATAGATATAGAATGTGTCTTCTCCCGTTAAAGTTTCTTTTTGCGTAGGTAATTGGCAGCCTGCAATCTGGTGAGCAGCCAGAAAAATAAATAGTATTGATATTTTCATTCCCTAAATCTACGAAATCGGCTTGGTGCCGGGAAGCGATGCGCCATTCTTACACTGGGAGACGGAAGCACGGTGGTGTTGGATACTTTAGCGGATGGGCTGGTTGGCACGCAGGGCGGCGCGATGTTACACCTGGAAGGAGCGGAACTGGTTTACACTGCCTCGGACTATGCCATGGTAAGTCATAATATCCCTGGCCACGGGCCCGGCTATTAATCAACCTATTGTAGTCTTCTCGGCGTAAAAAAAGCGAAACAACTAAAAAGCTGTTTCGCCTTGAATAACATTGTATTAGGGAATAATCATTTCTCGTTTATGATTCCACATCCGATCCTGTTACCGGCATTACCGGTGGGCTGGGTGGTAAAATCATCCACACCACCGTGAACGATAATACTTCTGTTCAGAATATTAGTGGTGCTATCCCCGCCGATCGACCAGCGGTCGGTTTCCAATTCCAGGCTACCTTTTCCTTCACCATCAAGCTCTACGTTTCCAATATCTCCTGAATGGAACTCCGCCGAGCCCCATTTGCCGTGCTTTTCATTTGTGGGATTCCAGTGCCCGTGGGCATCCATACCCATATCGCCACAGCCGGCGTGCTCATGAATATGCACCGCTACTTCTTTATTGGCCCTTGACGGTGCTGTGATGTTCAGTACCATTTTTACCTTGCCATTCACCACATTGAAGGTGGCATTGCCGCTTACGGCAGTATCGGGGTAGGTAGCGGAAATAACAGCTTCGGCACTCGCGGCCTGACTCATGTCCTCGCTGGTTGCCATGGCATCCTCGCCTGCTGTGTTCGATTCACCGGAACCACAGGAAACCAGGGCCAGGGAAGAAGCCAATAAAAAGGCTGATGCCAAATTGCTGAATGTTGTGTTTTTCATATTCGAAATAAATATTAGTGATTAAGAAATACTTGCCTATCACGTCTTCAATTTACAGGCCGGGCAAGCAATGTCTCCGCAAGTTAGCAAATGAACAGCTATATGCGGTATTTTGACCCCATTTATCTGGACCGGAAGAGGAGCCAGGACTGAGCCTTAGCCTTTTCTTGAGGATAATATAGCTATAACGGTTCCGTATATGATAGAGACAATCCCCGCCATAAACAGCAGCCGGGAGGTTGCTACGTGATGAAGTGCAAAACTGTATGCACCTAAGAGGATGTAGAGGGGTCCCCCAACAAGTGAAAGAATCAATTTTATTTTCAGAGAAATCGGCATGAGGCAGTTTTTGTAAATATAAGATTTTATCTGTTTTCGTGGATAGGAATAGATAGCCGGACCATGTGGTCGAACCTCACTGATATTTTGTTTTTTGTGAATAAGTTGCCCATTTAGGGGGTGACGACAAATACTAAATTTACGTTGGCTTTTCCTACCCTCTGTTGCTGAAGACTTTTTTTATACTTCACTATCCTGGTCAGTCTCTCACCATTAAAACATAGTATATGAAAGTCTCAGTTTTGCTCACCATGGCTTTGCTGGCTTTGGTGGGGTACGCTCATGCTCAAAACAATTTTCCCCATTATGGTCGGGTAAGCGTGGGAACGAAGTATGCCCACCCCTCTTCGTTGTTCGAAGTCCGATCTTCCCATAAAGGCGTCCTGATCCCCAGGATGACAGCTATCCAGCGCCGGGCAATTCAACAACCCGCAACGGGTCTCCTGGTATTTCAGACCGATGGGAACGCAGGACTTTATTATTATAAGCAAGGGTGGAAACCGGTAGCCGCTGAAGGCGGAGCAAACCGAAAATTATCGAATCTTATCGGTATGACAGAAATTAACGCCGCTCTCATTCCCAGGGAAAACTCTAAATATGACCTGGGACATGGGGCGTTGAGTTGGAAAGATCTATATATAGCAGGAGACATGTTTATTGGAGGTACGCGGTTCATGAGTGCTTCCAACGGTGCCAATTTATTCCTGGGGCACGGGGCGGGGGACAACACCACTACGGGGTCTGCCAATGTTGCATTGGGCAATCACACCCTCACCCAGAATGCCACGGGTGGTTCAAATACCGCGATAGGTTGGCAAGCGCTGCACAATAACATCTCAGGTGAAGCTAACGTTGCCGTTGGTCTGAATGCGTTGGTATCGAATCTCACCGGACAATGGAATACTGCACTCGGTCTGGCCCCGATGCTGCTGAATACTTCCGGGTTCAACAACATTGCGATAGGAGCATATCCTCTTTCAGAGAATACCTCCGGGGGAAATAATATTGCGATTGGCTACATAGCGCTGGGTAATAATACCGAAGGGTACGATAATATTGCTGTTGGCTCGGGAGCGCTTGGCAGAAATACAACGGGTGGGGCCAATACTGCAGTCGGCAGTAGCAGTCTGCTGGATGTGAATACGTATTTGAATACCTCCCTGGGATATGCATCCGGTTATTTCAATGCATCGCCGACCGAATGTACTTTTGTAGGGGCGTTTGCTGATGCAAACGATTTTGCCACGAACAGCGTCGCACTGGGGTATGAAGCGCGGGCGCTGGAGTCGAACCAGGTAATGGTGGGCAACACCTCTATTACCTCGATAGGAGGATATGCCAACTGGACTAATTTTTCGGATGGCAGATTTAAACAGAATGTGAAGGAAGATGTGCCCGGCATTGAATTTATCAATATGCTGCGTCCGGTGACGTACACGCTGGATCTCAACGGGGTGAACGAATCGATCAATATGACAAGAGCAAGGTCGGACAAAGGACTGCCCCCGATGGGGCCGGAAAAAAATGCCCACCTTGCTTCTAAGCCCACCAAGCCTGGCCATCCCTCCGTGTCGGCCGCTGATCAGGCGGCTGTTGCACAAAAATCTGCTGTGGTCTTTACGGGCTTTATAGCACAGGAAGTGGAAGAGTCGGCAAAGAAACTGAATTTCGACTTCAGTGGTGTAGATGCGCCGCAGGACAAGAATGGGTTTTATGGATTACGCTACGGCGATTTTGTGGTGCCGCTGGTAAGAGCGGTGCAGGAAATCAGCAAAAAGATTGAGGAGCAAAATAAAGAGTTGGCAGAAAAGAATGAATTGCTCGAACAGCGGTT
The DNA here is from genome assembly GCA_964624205.1 of uncultured Chitinophagaceae bacterium. GTDB lineage: Bacteria > Bacteroidota > Bacteroidia > Chitinophagales > Chitinophagaceae > Flavitalea. The sequence continues at coordinate 8,221 of CAZUWX010000049.1, read as the reverse complement.
ACATAAGCTTGAAGCGATCGTGTCGAGGCTTGAGCCGGGTGCCGTGTCGGGCGCAGCAGCAGGCTATCTGGAACGGATTTCTCCCAATCCTGTCAGCAGCACCTCCCTGCTGCGCTATTATGTGCCGGGCGAAGCGCGTATGTCCAAGATCATGTTGACGGATGCAAAGGGCAGCGTTGTTGGCAGCTATAATACAGGTAAGGGTAGGGGCCAGATCAGGATCAGCAGGGGCAATCTGGCTGCCGGAGTGTACAACCTGACACTTTGGATAGATGGCGCGCTCGTAGACAGCCAGCAGGTGGTGGTTAGCAGGTAGGGGATAATACGTCTATTTCCGAGCATTTTCCGAAAACACAGTGTGCTGGGTGCCCTTTCTGCGGGGAATGAGAAATTGTATACGGCTACGACCTCTACTGTTGGCATTGGTGCTCCAGCATGATGATGGACGGGGCTTCTGCTGTTTTTAGAAGGCAATAATTAGGAGCTTGAAAAATCGGACAGTGGGCCAACAAAGAACAACAACGCTTGTTGGGTTCAATTAGACCGAGTTCACCAAGGTTTTACCGGAGCATCTGCAACCTACTGTGGGCCGCGAAGATCTTCTTCAACCTCTGTAAGGATCTTTTTTGCGATCTTTTTAATGAATGATGGCGAATAATGCAGGCTGTCCACAAACGGACGATCTTTTTCATCTGCCAGCATATCTCCCAAATATGTAAAATCAGGCAGGCTGTCTGACATATTTTTCAGCAAGGGATAAATGGTATTAAATCGTGTATTATTATCTTTAAAA
>CAZUWX010000049.1:0-7328 GCA_964624205.1 uncultured Chitinophagaceae bacterium | reverse complement strand
CATATTTTTCAGCAAGGGATAAATGGTATTAAATCGTGTATTATTATCTTTAAAACATACCGGATCGTTTTGTTGATTAGGATAATTATAAAACGGGGAAGGCTGGCAGAAGAAATATGCTTTTGCATTAATTATTTCCGATAGGAGCTTGATATTTTCCATATTCGAAATATAATTCGTCAGAAGAGTTTTGTTGAAATCTTCAACCGGTAGATAATCAGGATCTTTGCTCATGGCATCTGAGGTATCAACAAATTTAAATTGACCTGTACTTCTTAAGTCGTCGTTAAAGAATTGCCGGAAAATATAAGAAAAATAAGATTGCCGGTAGTAAGATGCGATACCATACCTGAAGTCGTTTATGCCGTCGAGAAATACCAGTATATCGGGGCGGTGACCTTTTTGAATGAGATCTGCCAGCAATATCAGTTCCTGGTAGCTGTAATAATTGGATATTCCATAATTGAATACACGAATAGGCCTGGCGTGCTGATATTTTTCGCTATACAGTTGTATGAATTGCGAAGGTATTGTTTGGTTGTCGGCTACATTAACCCCGAACATTGTTGATCCGCCAAAAAAATAAATATCAAGCGTATCTCCCGGCGTGCCCGTATAAAGAGAAGCCGGTACGCTTTGCCTGGTCAGCCCAAAGGTATGTAGGTTATCATCCTCGAAATTTCTATTCCTGTATTCCACCCAAGGTTCGTATGCTAAAATATCATGCTCGCCTATGATCTTTTTCTTAATCGTTTTGATTGCTTCAAGAGAGGCGGTTCTTTCTCCGCCGCTTCTCTGGTAATAGTACATGCTTAATAACCCTTCTATTAAAAGAATAAAAAGGAAGAGAATAATGATCAGGAACAGAAATTTTTTCCCCGCACTTATTTCTCTTGTATCTTCTTTCTCCATGTGCCGGGATTTAGTTTTTAAGATCGTTTTCGATAGTTGCAAGGATATTGTCGGCAATCTTTCTGATAAATGACGGTGAATAGTGGACCTGGTCTATAAAAGGCAGGCCTTGTTCATTCTCCAGCATATCGCCCAGGTAAGTAAAGTTCTTAATGCTGCCTGCTTCTTTTTTCAGAAGCGGGTAAATGTAATTGTATCGATCAAAATCGTTTTTATAACTGATCGGATCGTTTATTCTGTTGGGGTAATTATAGAATGGAACCGGTTGACAGAAAAAATAACTTTTTGCACCGATCTTCGCAGCAATGTCGGAGCCGTACCTGATATGACCTATGTATTTATCGTGCAGTTGCTGATAATACTGTGGTCCGGGTATATGAGGCACATCGCGATAAAAGTGGTCCGATGTATCAACAATAGCTATTTTGTTTTTTTCGAACATTTTATTGTCGAATACTTGCTGCATTGCATAAGTAAAATGCGGGCGGTCATAATACAACATCCTTGAGGGATAAAAATCATTCAAACCATCAAGAAAAACTACGATGTCGGGGCGCTTACCTTCAAAAACCATTTTTGAAAAAAGCATCAATTCCTGCTTGCTGTAGTAATAGGGAATGCCGTAATTATGTATCCTTACCGATTTGCCATTCGGATATTTCTTTCTGTAGATATCAAGCAATTGGGACGGGATGGTTTCTGCATCGGAAAGATTCCATCCATACATTGTTGAGCCACCAAAGAAATATATATTGATTGTATCGGGAGATGATGAATTAATAAATTCTGAAGGAATAGATTTTCTTTCAAACTCTTTTACGTTCACGTAGGTAGATGTATAATCGGCAACTTTAAACATCAGCCATGGTTCATAGGAATATTTATTTGCTTCCCATATTTCATCAGCTATGCTTCTCCAGGTTTTTGCACTGGAATCAGGCCTGGTCATTTCATGCATTTTATGGTATAATGAGAGGCCGGGCGATTTATCCATGTATTTGCCGATTAGCTGCACGATAGCTAACGATGCTGTTCCGTATTTCCTGAAAAATACCATGCTCGAGATCATCTCGAACAGGAATCCGAATACGATCAGGAGTATAAGCCATTTTTTAATTGTTTTCAATAGGGATTTTTTGGGTAGTTGAGCCATGCGTCGAAGTTATTGATTTCTCCGGGATCAATGGAGCAAATCCTGTCGACTCCGATCGGCTATATTATTTGCTTCTTGAACAGCCACATCGGTAAGAATTACATTTTTGTTTTTATAAACATGGAGAATGTAATCCCTGTCGAATGCAACCGTGAAAAGGAAGTCGTAGTTCTGATGCAGTTTGGGATTTGTATAAAAGTCAAGGATATCCCGCGGGCTTACGTAAGATGTGTTAGGTGGAAGTACCAGGAAAGAAGGGTTAAGGGAAAGTAACCTGTCGATGTTGTAGCCGTTATGTGTGGTATATGGGTTCAATAATCCTTCCATGTTAATGTCTATAATCGAATGTAGTCCGGAGTAAAAAGGAACAGCTCCCATATCCCAGCTCGCATAAGAGGCGTTTGCAGGGGCATGTGTTTTCAGCCATTTACCCAGGGGAACGTGTGCGCGGTTCAGTTGTTTGCCAAAATCGTTGCCGGTTTTGCGCAGGTCGTTGAAACGAGACATCATGAATGCACCAAAGAAAAACAATACTGCAAAGGGAATCACCCTGGTGTAATTCGGCACATCCCACTTTCTGATCTCACTGAATAGAACTTTGCCTAATCCCGCTGCAAAGAAGATCATAATCAAAGGTACAAAGGGAAGTTCATACCTGTGCCCGGGCATCCATTCGACTCTTGCCAGGAAACAAAAGCCCATTAGTACGAGGAACATTAATGATAATAGCAGCTTCTCGTGCAGGAACTTTTTATTGAACTGGAAAAATCCGATACAGGCCACTGCGATAAAAGGGAACATGGGCCCCACGAAGGCGCTCATCTCTTTGACCCGGTGAAAGTATTGTCCCGCGTAGGCGATTCTCTTTGCGTAGTATGTATTTGGAAATAGATAACCGTAAGTATTAAAGCGCCATAAAAAATATCCGCCATATAACACCACAAAGATCACAATGCCGGGTAAGATTTTCATGAACGAGCCTCGTGCATCTGCGGGATCTTTTTTGCGGTTAAACATAATCTGAAGTAAGTGATAGCAAATAATCGCTCCGGTAATGAACAGGCCTTCCGGCCTTGTAAGAGCAAGTAGGAAAAAGACAACTATCGACCAGATATGTGATTTTCCTGTTTTCCTTTCATATATGTACCTGTATATGCCGAGAAGTAACCAGAACATGTACATGGGGGTTTCGAGACCGCCTACCGCCCAGAACGAAAACTCCGGAATTATAGCTAGAAATAGAACGGCAATAAGACTGATTCTTTTATTGAACGATAAAATCCTCATCAGCGCATAAGTAATTAACAGTACCCCCGCACCAAAAACGATTCCTGCAATACGGATAACATTCACTATGCTCTCATCTGAAATCCCCATCTTAAAAAGCGGGGCTTCCATGAGCACCCACAAAAAGTTCGTATATCCTTCTACGGGCTCGCTCCCATCTGTGCTAAAAACAAGGCCATAACCATTTGCCAGATTACGGGCGTATCGCAACGATATATATACATCATCTACCAGGAACTGGTGAAAAACAAGAGAAGATAAAATCAAAATTGCAACACTGATTGAAAGAACCGCTGCCGGGAAGTATTTTTTGCCCGGAGAGTCGTCCGTGTTTACTAAAAACAAAACGGCAGAAACGAATAAGATAAAGATGGTCGCGGCAGAAATACCGAGGTTAATTGCAAGTAAATTGCCTTGAAACATGGGTTTAGGGTTTAATAGTAATACTACAACTTATTGCTTCTAATTGAAGCCACACGAAAAGCATTGCGAAGGGTTAAATTAAGGCGACGGTAGGTATTGGAAAAGGTATACTGGAGGGTAAGAGCGAACACAAATATATCCTCAAATGTTAAAAAATAAAAATATTTAATTGCCTTTTTCCTCAAAAACTATTATTTTTAATCCGTTAATTGATCTCATAATATCTTCTTTGGTAGGATGTCCCTTATTTAGGCATTTTATATATTAATAATCTGACTATGAATGTTTTAGGGATTTCTTCTTTTTATCATGACTCTGCCGCTGCTATATTGAGAGATGGCGAAATTATCGCCGCAGCTCAGGAAGAACGCTTCACCCGTATCAAACATGATCCTTCTTTTCCTGAACAATCAATACGCTTTTGCCTCGATTATAGCGGTTGCTCCATGAGCGACCTGGACGCCATCGTGTTTTATGATAAGCCGCTTTTGAAATTTGAACGTTTGCTCGAAACATATTATCACTATGCGCCCAGGGGAGTAAGGTCTTTTCTTTCAGCAATGCCGGTCTGGATCAAAGAGAAAATATTCCTTAAAAATATTATATATAAATCTCTCGATGCCATCGAAAAGGTAGACAGGCGCAAAACAAAATTATTATTTACAGAACATCATCTTTCGCATGCAGCCAGCGCTTTTTATCCATCACCGTTTGATGAATCGGCAATTCTGACGATCGACGGCGTTGGTGAATGGGCAACCACGTCTATCTGCAAAGGTTCAGGTAATAAAATTACCATTCTTAAGCAGCTGAATTTTCCTGATTCCATCGGATTACTGTATTCATCGTTTACCTATTATCTCGGCTTCAAAGTGAATTCCGGAGAATATAAACTGATGGGTCTGGCGCCTTATGGAAACAAAAATTCAAAAAAAGTTGATGATTATATTAAGCTGATAAAGGATAATCTGCTGGATATTAGAGACGACGGATCGATCTTGATGAACCAGCAATTCTTTAATTATGGTGTCGGTCTCACCATGGTAAAAGAAAAAAAATGGGAAGAGCTTTTCGGTTTTCCGCGACGTGTCTCTGAAAAGAATCTTGAACAGCATCATTGCAATCTGGCCCTGGCCATACAGGAAGTAACAGAAGAGATTGTAATAAAGCTGGCCACAGAAGCCAAAAGGCTTACCGGAAGCAATACTTTATGTATGGCAGGGGGGGTGGCTTTAAACTGTGTTGCCAATGGAAAACTTGATGACGCAAAAATATTTGATGAAATATTCATTACTCCTGCCTCAGGTGATGCCGGAGGTGCACTCGGAGCAGCTCTTTCAGCCAGCCATATCTATTTTGATCAGCCGCGCATACGGCTACGGGGGCAAATGGACCACCTTAACGGATCCTATCTCGGGCCTGAATATTCTATGGTCGAGATAAAGAAGATGATGAGAAAACATAATGCAAAAGCGCAGGAACTGGACGAAGGTGAACTGCTTGAATATGTTGCATTGCTCATAGCGCAAGGAAATGTAATCGGATGGCACCAGGGCAGAATGGAGTTTGGTCCGCGCGCACTGGGAGCAAGAAGTATTATTGCCGATGCAAGAAATCCGGAAATGCAGAAGAAGCTAAACCTAAAAATCAAATACAGGGAAGGGTTCAGGCCGTTTGCTCCGATCGTTCCGGCTGAAGAAGTAGGTGATTATTTCGATCATGATACATCCTCTCCTTACATGTTGCTCGTGAAACGGGTGAGGAAAGACAGGAGTATTTCTTATCCACCGGATTATGATAATAAAGATCTTCTCGATAGGTTATATTTCCTGCGAAGTGATATTCCTGCAGTAACACATATTGATTATTCAGCGCGGTTGCAGACAGTGCACAAGGAAACCAATCACAAACTGTGGAAACTCCTGTATGCGTTCAAAAATATTACAGGGTATTCAGTATTGGTAAATACGAGCTTTAATGTTCGCGGAGAACCTATCGTAAACACCCCTGAGGAGGCGTATAAATGTTTTATGCGAACGGATATGGACTATCTTGTGATAGGAAATTGTGTTTTTTCGAAAAATGATCAGCCTTCGTGGGCAGAAAAACACGACTGGAAAAAGGAATTTGTTTTAGATTAAAATCTATTATATGTATTTTTTGAGAGATTTATGGAATTACATGCGGACAAGGAATAAGTGGTGGCTTGCTCCGGTCATCATTGTGTTATTATTGATCGGACTAATAATTGTATTTGGTGGTGGATCTGCCTTAAGCCCGTTTATTTATACATTATTTTAAATGGAAAATAAACATTTAGGAACGATCCTCGTGTTTGTCGCTGTATTGATGGTACTGTTTCTGTTCAACAGAAATATCAACCTGTTGTATGCCGCGCTGGGCTTTGCTGCGATCGGATTGCTCATTCCGGCGCTGAGCAGGGGCATTCACTGGGTATGGATGAAGTTTGCTGAACTATTGGGGGGAGTGATGAATAAAGTGATTCTATCTCTGGTATTCTTCATTATCCTGATGCCAGTGGCATTTCTCAGCAGACTATTCCGCAAGGATCCCTTAAAATCTAAACGCGGACAGGCGACAAGCTATTTTATCGACAGAAATTTCCTCTATACAAAAAAGAGTCTCGAAGAACTCTGGTAAAGCATGCTTTTTTCCATTGCGCTACCCCTTAACCGTAATATCCACTGACGTTTAAATCGTTGGAAACAAAAGAAAAGCATGGTCGGGGTGCAATAAATTTGAGTAAATGTAATCTTTACATTACATTTGGTAATGTAAAGATTACATTATGAGACAAAATCCTTTTCCATATTCATATTGGATTAAAGCACTAGGAGTGCTGATAGCTATTGCCGGTTTTATCAGCTTTTTCCAGCAATACCATAAAAAAGGGGTTTATGATTTCAATGAATTAGCTGTAGGATTAAGTTGGGGGTTTGTTTTTATTTTCTTTTCCAAGGAGAAGACTGATGATGAAATGATACGAAGTCTGAAATTTAAAGCATTGGCGAAGGCGGTATTTGTCGCATTTTCTATTACTCATCTTTATAATTACCTTTTTCTTAATTGGCGTTTGAAGCGTGAGCATGATATTATCCTTTCTATATCTGCTTATCAGTTTTTAGCATTGACGCTAATGATCGCTACAGGCTACTTTTATTACCTGAAGCAACGGATAATTTCAAATGAAGGGGAATGAGGAATATTGTAAAGGTTGAGCGGGCAAGGCAAAATTTAACACAGGCGGAATTAGCTGGAAAGGTGAAAGTCGCCCGGCAAACTATCATTGCAATTGAGGCAGGCAGATTCGTCCCATCAACGGTATTGGCCTTTAAGATTGCCACCATACTAAATTGCAAAGCTGATGAAATTTTTGAACTTGAAGACACGGATTGGCTGTAAGCTGCCTAAGGATCACCCACAGGTGCTAAATTTCAAAGAAAAAGGCTCCAAAACTGAAGCCTTTACCATGTGTAGCGGAGCGGGGAGTTGAACCCCGGACCTCAGGGTTATGAATCCTGCGCTCTAACCG
>CAZUWX010000048.1:25441-26517 GCA_964624205.1 uncultured Chitinophagaceae bacterium | reverse complement strand
GCATAGGCCTCACCGCGCAAGTCGATCTTGTTGCCGATCAATAATAACCGGGAACCCGAACCGGAGTACTGGTCTATCCAGGACTGCAGGTCGGCGCGACTGGTTTCATTTACGTCAAATACATATAACACCACATCGGCTTCGCGGATCTTTTCCATCGTCCGCTCCATACCCGCCCGCTCAATGATGTCCGCAGTGTGCTCCCGGATACCGGCAGTGTCCATCAGCCGGAATAATATACCCTCAATGTTCAACACCTCCTCGATGGTGTCTCGCGTAGTGCCCGCTATATCACTCACGATCGCCCGGTTCTCGTTCAACAGCTTGTTGAGCAACGTGCTCTTCCCGGCATTGGGCTTGCCCACGATCGCCACCCGCACCCCATTGCGGATCACATTGCCATATTGAAACGAAGCCATCAGACGCCCCGTAATTTCGATCGCCTCCGACACCAACACCTCAAACTGCGTCCGGTCGGCAAATTCCACGTCCTCCTGCGAAAAATCCAGCTCCAATTCAATCAACGCTGAGAATTTCAGCATCTGCTCCCTTAAGCCAATCAACACCTCCGAAAAGCCACCCCGCATCGCATGCAGGGCCGTGTCGCGGGCCACCGCACTGCCGCTGGCGATCAGATCCGCCACCGCCTCGGCCTGGGCAAGGTCGAGCCGCCCGTTCAGAAAAGCCCGCTGCGTGAACTCACCCGGCCGGGCCATCCTGGCCCCCGCCGCCACACAGGCACCGATGACCTGCTCCAGGATAAATGAAGATCCATGACAGGATATTTCTACCACATCCTCGCCGGTATAAGACCGGGGCCCCCTGAATAACGAGACAACTACCTCGTCCAGCACCCGGTCGTCGCTCCTGAGGTACCCCACATGCAGCGTGTGGGAGGGTTTGCCGGACAGATCCCGGAACAACCGACCAATGATGGCAAGAGCCTGGGGTCCACTCAGCCGGATCACGCCCAGCGCACCCACCCCCGGAGGCGTGGCCAGTGCCACAATGGTGTCGTCCCAATGGATCTTTTTTTCCTGCATGGAGCAAATTTAGGCAAAACTCAACCGGCTTCG
>CAZUWX010000048.1:12345-25341 GCA_964624205.1 uncultured Chitinophagaceae bacterium | reverse complement strand
CCGCCGAAACTTTAGCGAAGACAGGCCGCCAAAAAAAAATCCCCGCCTGAGAACAAGCGGGGATTCCTATAGTTTTAAATTTCAGAACACTTATACTTCCAAACGGAAGACGATCGGCTGCTTCTTGTATGATTTTACCTTTCTTCCGTTCTGAATGGCCGGCGTCCATTTACCACTTCTCTTGATCACACGCACCGCTTCATCCCGCAGCTCCTGTGGGCCACTGATGGCTTCCACATCACTCACCGCACCCTCTCTGTCCACGATGAACTGCACTACTACAGCGCCCTGCACCTCATTGTCGATCGCATCCTGAGGATAACGAAGGGTTTTGTACAGGTAACGCTGCCAGGCAGCATTCCCGCCCGGATAAGACGACTCAATCTCCACTTTGGTAAAAGTCTGGTCGTAGTCGGTTTCATCTCTTTTCGGAGCTTCTACCACCCCTCTCCCATCGTCAATGGGAGGCGCTACGATGCCGATATCCTTGATGCCTTCCTGGTTGATCAGGCCGATCTTGGTGTCTTCGAGCTTTTCCACTTCAGGCGGTTTCTCGTCTTCCTTCACCTCCTCGTCCTTCACGATCACAGGAGGGGTAAACTTGGCCACTTCCACTTTGGGCGGGGGAGGCGGTGCCGGCGGGGGCGGGGGAGGTGGTTCCTCCTGCTCCTCCTGCTTCACGTCTTCGAGCTGCACTTCCTGCACCACCACGGCCTTGCTGTTGTCCGTGGAAGACATGTTGCTGGAAATCAGGTACGCTCCCAGGGCCACTACGATCAGTGCCGTCATGGAAACAATGGCAATGATCAGCCTTCTCCTGTACCCTTTTCTTAGCTCGTAAGCGCCATATTCCTTATTTCTCCCATCGAATACGATGTCGAGAATGTCGGAGTTGAGTATTTTGTTCGCTTCCATGTTAAGTTATTTAATCACTGATAATTCATTCTGTTCTTAACCTGCCGGCGCTTACTGACCCGCAGGGGCCGCAGCAGCACCCGGCATCGGGGCCCCGGTTTCAGTTGCGGTGATCAACTGCTCCTCAATCTGGAACAGATCCACCATCGCGTAACGTTTCACGTCGTTGATGGTCATCTCATCCAACACGTCCACCGCATTTTTATAGGTTGCCTCGTCACCAGGCTTGATCACTACCACAAAGTCTTCCGGATTGGTACGCTTCTTTTTGTCGATAATGATGTCGCGGATCTCCTTAAAATTGGTAACCTTAAAATTCGATCCGTCCGATTCAAGCGCCCCTTCATAATAGTACACCGCATCGTTCTTACTCAACAGGATGGTCAGCGCACCCGACTCCTTGATCTTATTCTGCTCTTCCTTTTTATCCGTGTCTTTGGGGAGGAAAAGCCGCATGGCCGTCGGCTGGCTCATCGTGGTGGTAAAGATAAAGAAGGTGATGAGCAGAAAACCCAGATCCACCATGGGCGTAAGGTCTACCCGCGTGGAAAGTTTCTTTGCTTTCTTGACACCTGGCCCTTTATGTTTTGACCCCTCACTGGAGGTATCCATTTCTGCCATAAAAAATATCTTTTATGTTTTACTAAATCAATTTCCAGCGGTTGCGCCACCCATCTGTTTCTGGTACAATTCCGTTCCGGGCGGCACCCCTTCCGGATCGGTGATCAACTGGAATTTAAGCTCGTCAACAGCCTTAAACGCATTGATCACCCCCTTGAAGGCAAGGTATTTGGCCTCGCTGTCGCCCTTCACCACCAGGTTCATCTTGGATCCCTGGAAAGCCGTTTTCGCTCCGCGCATCCAGGTAGTCAGCTCATTATTGGCCGAATCCACCGGTATCCCAGGCAGATTCACCTGTTGCAGGTCTTCGGGTTTCTGCTGCAGGTACGATTTTAACTGGCTGAAAGGCACCCCAACATAAGATCCCCCCCTCAGGAAAGCCATCTTCTCGGCATCGGTGAGGTTCAGGGATTTATTCTCGTTCACGTATTCGATGATATCCCGCTTTTCGTCGCTGGCATCATCCGAAACCGTAAAGAAAACCTTACCCTCTTGGTCCATGACCACCATCACCAGGTCCTTGGCCTCCGTGGGAGTGGTTGAGACCGATTTCGGGGTGGCTACCGTCAGGGCCTCGGCAGGCTTGAACTGACCCACCAATATAAAGAACGTCAATAAAAGGAAAGCCACATCACACATAGCCGTCATGTCTACATTGGTGCTTTTCCTTGGTAACTTGAGCCTTCCCATGTTTTACAAATTTCAGGTTCTGTTTATTAGATTCATTTCTCCCCGGATTCCATAAAGCCCGGCATTATTTTTTCCACTTTTGTTTTACCGGCTGTTCACTGCCGGTTAGCGGTGAAAACGCGAACCGCAAGGTGCCCTAAGGCAGCCCGCAACGGAATCCGTACCCACTCCCCCATAAGGAAAGAATAGCAGCCTGCCTTTATTTGTATAAAGATGCGAAGCTCTGGGTCAGAGTGAAACCGGATTCGTCGATGCCATAAGTGATACCGTCGATCCTGGTAGTAAAGATATTATACATGATGATCGCAACAGCCGAAGTACCGATACCCAGGGCCGTATTGTAAAGGGCCTCAGAAATACCTCTTGACAGTTCCGCAGCAGCGTTGCCGCCCCCTTCTTCACCCAGTGAAGCAAAGGCCGTGATCATCCCGATTACCGTACCCAACAGACCAATCAGGGTGGCTACCGAGGCAATAGTAGAAAGGAACACCAGGTTCTTTTCAAGCATCGGCAGTTCCAGGGCAGTGGCTTCTTCCACTTCTTTCTGGATACTCAGCACCTTCTGGTCGGTGTCCAGGTCGGCAGCGCCAATCATCTCTTTGTATTTGCGAAGACCCGCTTTCATCACATTGCCTACGCTTCCTTTTTGTTTGTCGCACTCAGCAATAGCCTGGTCAACATTCCGATTAGCAAGATGATACTGTACCTTGCGAATAAATTCAGCAATATTTCCGGAACCGGTGGCTTTGCTGATGGTAAGGAATCGTTCGATAGTAAACACAACCACTACCAGGAAATTCGCCATCAGAACCGGTACGATAATACCACCTTCGTACATTCTTACCAGTGCGCTCTTCGGACCAAGGTGATGAGGCCAGAAACCGCCTGCAGGATCAGGATTTTCAAAATTGGATGGATTACCCAGAACAAAACGCCAGATCACATAACCGGCAACAATACACAGCACCGGTGCAACCCATGATATCGCATTACTTTTTTTACGGGGTTGAACGGAAGTGCTACTCTTCGAAACAACTGGTGCAGTTGGTTTTGACTCAGCCATGACTTGTTTGTTTTTTAATGTTTGAAATTTAAACTGATAGGTTAGATAAACTTTAACAATTCTACAGAAAATCTTTCTCCTACAGCACTTTTAATAACAAAAAATTTCTAAAGGGCACACAATATACTCATTTATCAAATGTGCAGCATAAAAGTATGGGATTTCCCTTTTCATTATCTTCACCACTTATATTATTCTTCATTTATTAATGATGTTTTAATGCGACCGAAATGTTTCCCGGGAAAACTACTGGCCTGCCTCCTTGTTATCGGTCTTCCCGGCTACGTCCTGGCCCAGGGTAAGAAAAAAGCCCCCCCTCCCCGGGATACGGCCGCCGCAGTTCAACTGGTTGCCCCCGCACAACCGAAAACCGGGCCAAAACCATACGACAAAGTGATAAAACAGGATGCCATCACCCGAAACGGGTTGATCCGGGTACACGAAGTGGGCGAGAAATGGTTCTTCGAGATCGGCGATACCCTGCTCCACCGCGATATACTGGTGGTAAATCGTATCGCAAAAGGCGCCACAGATACCCGGTCGGGAACCCTGGGCTATGCCGGCGACCAGATCGGCCAGCGCGTAATCCGGTTCGAAAAGGGCCCCTCCGACAAACTATTCATCCGCCATATTTCCTATGCCGTGTACACCGGCGACACCAGCTCGCCCATGTACCAGGCCGTGATGAATTCCAATATACAACCCATCACCGCCGCCTTTAAAGTGGAAGCCTACTCCCCAGACAGCACCGGCTCGGTGATAGAAGTGACCGATTTCCTGAACGGCGATAACGATATGTTCTTTTTCAGCAGCACCGCCAAAACCTCCCTCCGGATCGGCTCGCTGCAAAAAGATCGCTCCTATATCCACGATATCCGCTCCTATCCCCTCAATACCGAGATCCGTACCGTAAAGACCTTTTCCCGCTCCACCGGGCGACCCGGCGCCGACACACCTACCAACCCATCGGCCTCCTCGTCAGGCGGCTCCTCCACCTTCGAGTTGAACAGCTCGCTGGTGCTGCTGCCGGCCCAACCCATGCGACCCCGCTTCTATGACCCCCGCGTGGCTTATTTCACCACCGGCTTCACTGATTTTGACGCCGACCCCCACGGGGTGAAGAATATCAGCCTGATCACCCGCTGGCGCCTCGAACCGCGAGCGGAAGACCTGGAACGGTACCGCAGAGGCGAGATGGTGGAACCCAGCAAACCGATCGTTTTTTATATCGACCCCGCCACCCCCGCCAAATGGGTGCCCTACCTGATCCAGGGAGTGAACGACTGGCAGAAGGCCTTCGAGAAGGCCGGTTTCCGTAATGCCATCATAGGCCTGCCCGCGCCGGACCAGGCAACGGATTCAACCTGGAGCCTCGAAGACGCCCGCTATTCGGCCATCGTCTATAAACCCTCGGAGGTGATGAACGCCTCCGGCCCCCATATCCACGACCCCCGCACCGGAGAGATCCTCGAATCCCATATTAACTGGTACCACAACGTGATGGCACTCCTCCACCGCTGGTACCTGATCCAGGCAGGCCCTAACGATCCCGCAGCCCGGCATCCCACCCTGAACGACTCCCTGATGGGCCAACTGATCCGCTTCGTGTCCGCCCACGAAGTAGGCCACACCCTCGGACTGCCCCACAATATGGGTGCCTCATCCTCCACCCCCGTGGCAAAGCTGCGCGACCGGGAATGGCTCGCCAAACACGGCCATACCGCCTCCATCATGGATTACGCCCGCTTTAACTATGTGGCGCAACCAGAAGATAGTATCGGCAGAGAAGGACTGTTCCCACGCATCGGCGACTACGACGAATGGGCCATCGAATGGGGCTACCGCCTGTTCCCGGATAAGTCGCCCGAAGCCGAAAAACAATTCCTGAACGAATGGGTGAAGAAACAATCCGACAACCCACGGCTAAGGTTTATCTTCTCCAACGGCAACGACCCCCGCGCCCAGACCGAAGACCTGGGCGATAACGCCATGCAGGCAGGCGCCTACGGCATCCGCAACCTCAAAAGGATCATCCCGCACCTGCCTGAATGGCTATATGAGGAGGGGGAGGATTTTACCCGGCTGCGGGATCTCTATAATGAGTGCATCACCCAGTATTCGCGCTATCTTAATCACGCCCTGACCAATATCGGCGGCCTGCTGTCCGATTCCAAAACAGCCGATCAGCCCGGTGAAGTGTACCGTGTTGTGCCCAAAGCCACACAAAAACAGGCCGTGAACTTTATCCGCGATCACCTGTTCGAAACCCCCACCTGGCTCCTTGAGAAAAAAGTGCTGGATAAAGTGGTTTCGCCCGCCGGTGACCGCATCAGCCAACTGCAGGACAGCTTTCTCGGTAATATGCTAAGCCAGTCGCGCCTGCACCGGCTGATCACCTCTGCTGCCAGGGAAAAAAATTCCTATACGCTCTACGAATACATGACCGACCTGCGCACCTCCATCTTTTCTGAGCTGAGGTCTAACAAACCGATCGATAACTACCGGAGAAATCTGCAGAAATCATATGTAGAACGCCTTTCCGCCCTTGCTGATCCCAAAAGGAGCAGCCCCGTCAGCAGCCCGGCACCCGGCGTCTTCATGATCGCCCCGGGGCCGACTACCGACCTCCAGAAATCTGATATTATCTCACTGGCCAAAGCCAGCCTGCGTAACCTCAAACAGGAGATCGCACGTGCGCTGCCCGCACAGGGAGACCGCATGAGCCGGTACCACTTAATTGATCTACAGGAAAGGATTGACAAAACCCTGAAGGGCGAATAGAGAGGTAAGACAATACGCCGATATTTAGCAGGTAAGCAGGCATCCGGCCTATTGCCCGCAATCGACATATTCCACCGTCTCCGCCTCTCTTCCGAAGGGCAGTTGCACTATCTCCCGCCCCTGCCGGTCGATGGCAAGGGAAGCCCCGATACAATCCCATCCGACCCAGGGGCCGTCTGACATGCGCCCCACATTGCTTACACCTATTATATAGGTGGCAAAATGCTCCGCTACGGGCATGTAGGCTTCCCGCCACAGATCCCCGTAAGGCTCGGTTTCGTTTTCAAAACCCGGCGGCACGGCCCAGGCGCAGGGAGAAAGAATGATATCGGGCTCCATCCGGGCGAGGGCTGTAGTGATGGAATTGTCTTCCACGATGGCGTCCGCACAGATCATCACACCCAACCTGCCCAGCGGAGTGTCTACCACATTGATCCGGTCGCCCGTGGCATAATACGGCTTACCGATGTCCAGCTCGTTGATCTTCCGGTGTTTTAGCAGTAACTGCCCCTGGTTGTCGATCAGCACGGCAGCGTTGTACACCTTGCCGTTCTCGCGCTCCGTCATACCCGAGCAGATGTACAGGTCGAGTTCACGCGCAAGCGCACTTAGCCGGTCGTACACCCTGCCCCCTGGTATGGAAGAGGCATTCACCCTGCTCCCGGGATGCGTCCAGCCAATATCCATACACTCCGGCAAAACGGCTATATCCGCTCCGCCCGCGGCCGCTTCGCGCAGCCATTTTTCTGCATTACACAGATTCGCCTCTACCTCATTCCCTTTCACCGCCATCTGTATCATGGCCACCTTAACGCTTTTTTCTTTTGACATCCGGTTGTTTTTTAATATTTCCTGCAGATATTTTTATGCAGCCACTACTTTCCGAAACGATTTTCCACTGTTATCCCTTCCCATTGATCCGTTCGGAAAGGCGCGGCAGGAAAACCCTCCTTATTGTATAGATTGGCTTCTCCCGCGTCGTCTGCCCAGGCGTATCTTACCGCCACCGGTTCTTTCACCTCATCGGCTTGCACTACTACCCTGTGCCCTTCCCGGACAGCCCGCGCGTAGTAAAATTTCCTGTCAGCTCCCGCTATCTCAAAACCCCTTATATAACCGTACTTATCATGCTTCACCATCAATCCCGTTCCCGTTTGGGAAAACAGAATAGTAGCTTTTTCCCCATCTATCTTCATCGTCTCGTAAGTCGGGCCGGTGTGAACGCCGGGCTCACGGTAGGTAAAGTGCAGCGCTGATGCGGCGAGGCGTTTACCTACATCCTGCTTATTACGCGGATGAATGTCGTTGGCATCCCCGATATCCGTTGTAACCGCCATACCGGTGTTAGGTACACGCAGTGTTAATGCCTGCGCCTCTCGCAATTCGGCCCATGTGCTACCCTTGCTACTATTGCCGTTGTCTGCTTTAAAACTCGACAACTGCACAAAATAAAACGGGAAATCACCCTGCTGCCAGTGGTTACGCCAGTCTTCTATCAATAAAGGGAAACTTGTTCTGTATTCATATGCACGCCTGGCATTAGTTTCACCCTGATACCAGATCACCCCCCTGATAGGGAGCTGAAGCACCGGATGGATCATCGCGTTGAATAATAACGATGGATACCGATTAGGGCCAACCGAAACACCTGCTTCCGACAGGGAATCGATATCCGGCATCGGAATGCCCGCTATCACAGGTGCGAAATGATCGCTATTCTCAAATCCGTGTCTGCTGATCCATGTTTCCACCATGGTGCCACCCCAGGAACTGTGTAGTAACCCAATGGGTATTTTCAGTTTCCGGTATAATTCCCTGGCAAAAAAATAGCCCACTGCCGTAAAATCGGCCACGTTGGAGGGGGTCGCCGTTTTCCAGCTACCGCCATCGCTAAGATCGTCCAACGGAATACCCGAAACGGCCCGTGGCAGATTAAAATGCCGGATACCGGGATAGTCGGCCTGCTGTATTTCTTCTGTTGCGTTCATAACATGCTTTACGGCCATCTCCATGTTGGACTGACCCGAGCACACCCATATATCGCCTACCATCACGCCTTTCAGGTTAATCGTATTTTTCCCTGCTACTACCAGGTTATAATTCTCCCCTGCCTTCTCCGGCCCCAGCAGCACCTTCCAGCGCCCGCTGTTGTCCGCTGCGGTTGTCCGGGTCTGGGCACGAAAACGCACCGTTATTTTTTCGCCGGCGTCCGCCCATCCCCAAATTGCGATAGGGCGCTCCCGCTGGAGCACCATCGAGTCGCCGAAGATTTTCGGTAACCGCACATCTGCATACGAAATTGCGCATACCGACACCATCAGCGCGGTCAGCATGCATAGTTTTTTCATCCATCTGCCCTGCTTGCCACAAGCAGGCTGCACAATGGTTCCACAGGTCTTCCGGCCAGTCAATAAATAATTTCCAGATAGCATGTATTTCAATTGTCGATTATTATAAATGTAGTGAGAATTCATCCCCAAAATGTTACCTGCTTAACAAGAATTGTCGCGTTCTTAACCGCACAATTGTTGCCGTACCCGCCCTGCTTCCCTGCCCGCTTCTTACCTGCTTAACTTAACGTTTTTCTCTACCTTGCCTACCATTCATTTTTCCTGCGGCCACATGGCATTGATCATCTCCACAGTGCGGTCGGTCAGGATCCGGCCGCCGGCCGCGCCCACAAAACTGCTTTGCATGATCACACTGTATCCCCCGCCCCGGACGGCTTTTTCCGTGGGTAGATAATTACTGGCACCGGCAAGTTGCACTACAAAGGTTTGCAGCGCCCTGCTCCTGCCCTGTATCCGGATGCCATAGTCGGTGAACAATTCGAAAGGGCTGGTGCATATGGCAATGTCTCCTAACCGCACCACATGTATCTCGGAGGGAACTTTTTTGCCGGGGTTTATTTTCTGCTGCTCATACCGGATCGCCGCATCCCTGTACCAGAACATCCAGGCCTGTAATTCCTCATTCTTTTTGGGATCATTTCCTATCTCACCCGCAAGCCTGTCGCGCCCCTGCTTCGCCTCCTCGTATTCGCGGTCAGACAGCATACGCATGGGCAATAGCAGGGTATCAATATTGTGTTCCAGCATCAGATCCGTTTTCCGGTCCTTCTCCACTATCCGGTATATTTCTTCCACGGCGTTCGCGATCCGGCCGCCAATGGCCTGCAACCGGTTCCTCCCGGCCAGCTCGTCCATTCGTTTTTCAGCGGCGCTACGGTACATGGGGCGGGGCGACTGATCACCCGCGGCAGCAATCCAACCCAACACACAAACATCCGACCCGAAACGTTTCCAAAGCGCCAATCGCACTTCATGCCAGTAATCGGCGTTCACGGCATTACGATTTTCCACTTCCTGCGCCGGACAGGCAACGCTGATGCTCATCGCGATCAGCTTTCCTGTTTTATTCCAGAAAAAAAGCGCGTTGACATCATGATCCTCATACCCCTCTATCCCCCGGAATTCCGGCACATGCGTGCCCCCATACATCGAAGCAGAACCATCCGCATACACACTACGCCGGTTGTACCCGACCACGGCATGCCCCAGCCCCCAGGTTACGCTGCCCTGGACACGGCTGTTCCAGGCTTCCGCAATGGCGGCGCTGATCCGCTCCACTAACAGATCCAGGTATTCATCGATCTGCGTCACACCCTCCTTCGGAATCGGGTATACCAGGTTCTCATTTCCATATACCGGTGCAGTATGGGTGTGCGTGGCCGTTAGGATGATGCGCTCCGCCTCCAGACCCGGAAGCCGCTTGGCTTTCACCGCGCTACGAACACGCGCGATCAGCGTATTGGTGATGACGGTGAGGTCGCAGGAAACAAAAACGGTCGACCCCAGGGCGCGGTTACCCCGGCGCGATTCCAGGGCCAGCACATTCGCCGTAAGCGGAGTCTCCACCGAAGTGGCAAGCCGAAGATGAAACTGGCCCAGCAGGGCAACAGGTATCCGGGGGGTAATATCTGTAGCAGCCTTGCCGATATACAGATCATCCGCCCGGCTTTGAAACGGTAACAGCACCATCAGGCACAGGGCCGCCATACAGACAGCAACACAAAAACAGGATGTAGCCGTCCTGGCCTCATATAATCCGGTCGTCTTCATTTTATCTAATTATGGGTGGATATTATAGTTTACGCTTATCCAATACCGGGAGTCGGGTATTACCCGGCCGCTACTGCGGATTTTTTTGCAGCGCGTCCAGCTCTTCATCGGTTGGCGTCGGGGTAGGGATCCCTTCTCCGGGCACATCCATTCCCGCCGACCACACGATCGCATTCAACACCAGCTTACGAAAAGAGTCAATCTTCCAGTTGCTGTGCATATGAGCGCCCGTAAATCCAAAACCACGCCCCCCGCCCGGCCGGTCGTAGGCCCAGGCCAATACCTGCGGCTCTCCGCGGGCGATCGCCTCGCGCACAAAAGGATTACCCTCGTGGCTGCCGTCTTTCCTTTCCAGGGTGGATACGGGCGGAAGTATTTTCAGAATGGGTGTTATATTTTCCATGCCTTCCCGGAAACGCATGTGATAATACCACTCGTCGCGCGCTTCAAACGGCCCTACGCCACGGGTTACCGGATGCGAAGGGAAATTGTCAAAGCTGGCTGTCCAGAACGGGTTGACCGACCAGTGCGTTTCAAAGTATCCGCCTACCCAGTCCAGGAAATAGTTGCCCGCTTCCCCCTTGGGTACTTCCACCGCATAATGCAGGTTGACCAGCCCCGTTCCTTTTTTCATCAGCCGGTCGATATGCGCCAGGTGGGGGATCGCCATGTGCCGGTCGCCCCCATCGCTATACATCACGATAGCATCGGCCGTTTCCAATACGGTGGTGTCAAGAGGCCAGCCTTGTTCCGTAACAACGGCTTCCACACCGGGAACATGGTCGTTTAATAATCCGGCCAGCAGGCGGCATCCGCCCAGGTGTTCGTGTTCACCCACTCCGTGGCTGTCGAGACCTGGTATAAAAACAATCTGCTTATTACCCGGGGGCTGGTTTTCCTCCCCGTGTCCGGCAGGCGACCCGCCGCAGCCGGCAATACCAAAAAAAACAAATAGGTAACATAAAGGCTGTACAATCCTTTTCATCCGTTCATATTTTATTTGTTAGTGGTCGGATGGAGCTCCGGATATACATCCCCGGCGGGGATCTTTCCCAAGCTGCGCTTCATCCGTTATATTTTATCTTTATTAGCTCATTTTCCTTTTAGAGAAGACAGATACGCAAGCAGGTCTGCGAGTTCCTGCGGCTGCATGGCCCGATGCAGGGCCGGCATCGCAGATTCTGAGAGCGGCTTGACCGTTTTGACATCTTCGACTTTTATTTTCTCGCCCTGGCCGCCTGGATACTTAAGATGGATCTCAGCGTCGGTTCTGCTGGCGATCACTCCCATCAAAGTAGATCCGTTCTTCATTGCGATCTCCCAGCTTTCGTAACCAAAGCTGATCCCGCCCGACGGATTTACGATGGCCTCCAGCAGCCCCTCCCTAGGCAGCTTTGCTCCTATCTCGGAAAGGCCGGGGCCAAAATCAGTGCCTTCGCCTTTTACCTGGTGGCAAATCGCACAATGGGTAGTAAATACCGCTTTGCCATTCGTTGCGTTGCCCTGCAGCGCCAGCACCTCCCCGGCGTCGAAAGGCGGCTTGTGCGTGTCTTCAGTATCCGAAAGCAGGGCCTCCACCCGCTGATACATGCTTCGCCGGGGGCCGTGTTCCATGCCATTCATCAGATAAGGTATAAGTTCTTTTTCCACTTTTTCGCCTTTCACCAGCTCAAACACACGGTATTCTCCTCCATAGGTCCGTCCCAACCCTTCGGCCGCTACATTCCGTACCGTATCGCTGTATGATGTCGACAATACCACCTCCTGGAGTATGTTGAGGGTTTGCTCATAACCCACTTTGCCAAACGCCCTCAGCATGTGCATGGTTTTTAGTGCGTCGCTACCGCCCACCACTGAACGCAGTTCCTTTTCTCCGTCGTATGCAAGATAGAGCTTCACCGCTTCGGCGGCGATGGGTTCGTCCGATCGGGTGAGGATAAGGTTTAGCAGTTTCGGCTTCTCGCCGGCTGCTTCGTATTGCCGCACCAAAGCTATATAAGTGTCCGTTCCATACACGCTTTCCAATACGGCATGAAGTGCTTTTTGTGCCGATGCCGACCGTTTTACATCTGCAGGCTTAAGATGGTGTAAAAGCAGCGCGTTTAAGGCCACATCATTTTCTTTGTTATCCGCTATCAGCCCCAGCAACGTTCTTGTCTTTTCCGTACCGCTGATAAAATCAAAAGCGCGGAAATAACGCTGGCGCAATTTCCAGTCGGTGTTCTTGTCCGTGGCAAGCCGGGCCAGCAAAGGCAATGCCTTATCTGTACGGGCGCGCCATATAATGTCCCGGCCGGCCGGAGTGGATAGGGGATCGGTTGCCTCCTTCAGATAGTTTGCGAAAAAAGCGTCCCATTGCCTGTCTGCACCGATGCCCAGCGCCTCAAGATACCACCTGTCGCGGCCATCGTGCTGAAGTGCCAGCTTAGTCCAAAGCGAAGCCGCAGCCGGATCCTTGCTATGCCGCAGCGCCAGCGCACATTCCCTGCGCACCTGAGGATCTTTGTCGTTCACCAGTTGCCGCACAACCGCCGGCACATCCGCTTTTAACTGCCGCGCTGCGCGGATGCCTGTCATCCTCAGGTCCGGATTGTCTTCACCTATCGCCTCGGCGATGTATTTCGCACCACCCGGCATTTTTACCAGTACCCAAAAAGCCCGCGCGCGCATGCGGGGGTCTGCCGATGACGATCTCCAGAGGTTTTCGAGGCCGGGAACGGCACGCTGCCCCTGCTCGTGCAAGGTGTACCAGGCACGCCGACGGACGGCAAGATTAGGATTCTGCAGGGCAGCAAGCGCACCGTC
>CAZUWX010000048.1:0-12245 GCA_964624205.1 uncultured Chitinophagaceae bacterium | reverse complement strand
TCCTGGTCCCGCACTACTTTCCCGTTTTTGTCCTTCAGGGTTTTACCCTCGTTGCCAAAATTAAAATACAGCTTGCCATCGGGGCCGAACACAAATGTATGCATGCCGTGATCGTGCTGCTCTCCACCGATACCCTGGAACAGTATCTCCTTCCGGTCGGCCCTATCGTCACCATCATCATCGTAGAAGGCCCACACATACGGGCTCTGCGATACCAGTACCCGGTCGCCCAGCACGCAGATGCCCAGCGGTGCATTGATCTCTGGCCCGCGGTAGAATACTTTCGCGGTATCGGTAACCCCATCCCCGTTCGTGTCTTCAAGTATAAGGATACGGTCTCCCTCAGGCGTAGTTGCCCTGTCGGCCCACGGACGATAGTTATATGCTTCGGTTACCCACACCCGCCCGCGTTCGTCCACGTCTATATTGGTGGGATTCCGCAGCATGGGTTCGGCGGCAACCAACTGTACCTCCAGGCCTTCTGCCACGGTGAGGCCGGCAAGCGCATTTTCCGGCTGCCGTTGTTCTTCTTCTGTAAAATCCCCCTTATTCCGGGATCCTTCCCCTGCTCCGTCGCCGCAGGAAAGGATCGAGAATACCAACCCCAGCAAAAACATTTGCCTGCCACCCGGGAGCCAAACAAAACCTCGTGATCTTCTTAATATTGCACGCATGTCAATTCATTTTTTTTTCTATACGGTTATCGTGATTATCATTTCGAATAGTTAACCCAAATCAGCATTTTACCAGCCTCCCGGTTCTCCCAGGCATAATAGGGTATAAGGGTGAGTGTGTCTTTGCCCACCCGGGTTTCAAGCGTTCTGATATTCTTCAGCATGCCTTCCCCGTCCTTTACGCGGAATTTATTCCGGGAAGAGAACGTCAGCTTTTCCAGGTCGTATCCGGGATTGTCTGCCTGTTCGAGGCAATACACGATGGGGCCCCTCTGAACGGCTCTTTTGCCGATATTGTCTTTTACGCGGGGGTCGGAAGCGACCAGTTCAACGGGCATATCCAGGTTGAGCTCGATATGATCCCCCTTATCCCAGTTCCTGTTTATAACGAGGTAGCCCATCTCCGTTTTTTTTGCCACAGCTTTCCCGTTCACCCGGACCGAATACGACTTGCACCAGTCGGGTATGCGCAGTTTCACCTTGCTGTTTACAGCCCTCTCGGGATCGATGTTGATCCGGATATTTCCCTCCCAGGGGTAGTTGGTTTGCTGCGTCATCGTAACGGCTGTCTGGCCCAGTTGTATGGTTGATTCGCTGCCTACATACAGGTTGATGAACAGTTCGGTGTCTTTCAGCATGTAGATGTAGTTGCCTACCGACGGCAGGAATCGCGCAACATTGGTGGGGCAGCAGGCAGTACCGTGCCAGCGGGTACGATGGCGGTCGCCGTCGGACTCGTGCGGGTTGGTATAAAAGAATTTGTCGCCCGACAATGCCACGCCCGCAAGCACTGCGTTATACATTGCCCGCTCCATTGTGTTCGCGTATTTGCCGTCGCCAGAAAGCATATTCATCCGGCAATTCCAGAATACCATCCCTATTGAGGAGCAGGTTTCGCAGTAAGAGGTTTTGTTCGGCAACTGGTAATCCTCCACAAATCCTTCATTAGTATCTGAGGAGCCGATGCCGCCGCTGATATACATGTTGCGCAATACCACGTCGTCCCATACCCGCAGCAGCGCCGGCAGATAGGTGCTGTCGCCCGTATTGGCCACTATATCCGCCATGGCGGAATACATGTACATCGCTCTTACGGCATGCCCTTTTACATCGGTGATGTCCCTGACAGGAACATCGCTCTGGATATCCACGTTGGCAAGGGGGTTCGATTCCCACATGGGGCCGAATTCGTAGCCGTGTCCACGCTCTTCCAGCAGCCAATGCGCAAAATCGAGATATTTCTTTTCGTTGGTAACATGGTACAATTTCACCAGGGCCAGCTCGGGCTCCTGATGCCCCTCTACCCAATGTCTTTTCCCGGGGCCAAAGATATCGATCCAGTGGTCGGCAAACCTGCTGGCGACATCCAGGAACTTCCGCTTGCCTGTTGCCTTATAATAAGCCACCGCCGCCTCGATCATGTGTCCGCCGCAATACATTTCGTGGCGGCCGATGTCGGACCACCGTCCGTATTCCGGCCAGTAATCGGGGTTCCGTTCAAGAATAAAAAAGGTATTCAGGTATCCGCTGGGCTCCTGGGCTTTTTCCATCCAGTCTATCCAGCGGTCCATCAGCGCTTCAATAACCGGATCCCGGGCGTGTTGCAGCGAGTACGCCATTCCTTCCATTACCTTGTACACGTCGGAATCGTCAAAAAAGGTGCCCTCGAATTTTCCCCTTTTGCCCCCCGTGCCGAAAACGGCGGCTTTTTCAAAATTGGATATCCGCCCCGTCGAATCCCGTATCTGGGCGATGCACGCCGGCAGTGTGTTAGCTGCGTGGACCTTAAGACGGGAAGTCCAGAAAACGTCATCGATCTTCACCGCATTGAACGGAACCTGTTCAATGATATACCCTTCCTGCCCTACAATAGCAAACGGCAACAGGCAGGCCGCCACAAGAGCGGCCAACGCACTTTTCATTCTTTTCATTCGTTTAATATTTGTTTTTCAATGGTCGTATGGAACTCCGCATATACATTTCCCTGTGCGATAAACTTGCCATGCTTCGTTTCATTCTATCAGCTTTTTTATATTCATACTAATATCTCATGCCGACTAACATTTAATTTTCCTCCCACGCGGATTTCAGAAACTGCAAACCTTTCACGGCGATGTCTTCCCGCGAAGGCTCCACGTTGCGCCACACCGAGGCGGCCCTTGCAATCACCTTTACATCTGTGGTAAAGGATTCGATTACAACGGTTCCGTTGTAATTTATTTTTTTTAGTGCCGAGACAATCTTTCTCCAGTCTGTCTCGTCGCCTCCCGGCGTGCCTCTGTCTGTTCCGCAGGCGTGAAAATGCCCCAGCTTGTTCCCGGTGTGCAATATCGCCCCTGCCGGGTCTTTTTCTTCGATGTTCATATGATAGGAGTCCAGGTGCACAAAAAATGCTTCATGGCCTACATCCTCCACCATTTGCATCGCCTGCGCGGCAGTGTTAATAAAATCGGTCTCATAACGATTGATGGCTTCAATCGCCAGCCTGGCGCCCCGCCCGGCTGCGTATTCACTGAGATGGCGTAAATGCGCCACCACCGTATCCCATTGTTTTTTGTACTCGTTTTTTTCAACGGGCTCCGCCCTTCCCACCGCTGAATAAAGCGGACCGGCCAGCACCGGGCAATCCAGCGCAGGCATCCGGTCCAACACATCTTTGAAAAAATCCAACGCGCGCTGCTGTTCCTTTTCCGAACCCCTGAGGTCGTGCCCCGGGCCCATCGCCGCACACACAGATCCGCAAATCAGCCCATTGTTATCCAGCGCTTCTTTTATCAGTCCTATATCCGTATTCCGGGGATCCTCCAGCGCAATCTCCACCGAGTCGAATCCCCATTCCCTGAACCGGGGAAACAAAACAATGTCCCTGCCGGTGAAGGGTGATGCGAACAGAAATGTATTGATGCCAAACTTCATCTTTATTCGTTTTATAATATCCTCAAACAACCTGCCTCCTCTCGCCACGTCAACCCCCACCGCCTCCTGCTGTTTCCTGCCGGTGCCGCCACTATCACCCGCTTCCTGCCGGGCTATTTACCCGATGTGTACACCGGGTGCTCTTTATTGCCCCCGGCCACGAGATAAGCAAGCAAGTCTTTCAGCCTTTCCGGATCTAGACTATTGATCAGGCCCGGGGGCATCGAAGACACTTCAGAGAATTTTGTTTGCACAACCTCGTCTTTGGGTATTTCCCGAAGCTTGTCGGGAGCAAAAGGATTCTGCGAGATAGTATATACCTCGCCATCTTCGTTCACCAGCCGCCCCGTAACCGTACTACCGTCTTTCAAATAAAAGACCGTGGCAGCATATTGATCGGAAATCGTTTTGCCCGGGTCGATGATGGACTCCAGCATATCGCGTACAGAAAAGCGGGTACCCAACTGCGTGAGATCAGGCCCTGCGTCGCCGCCCTCCCCGCGCATGCTATGGCAGGCAATGCATGCGCTGGCCGCATACATCATTTTTCCCTGCTCAAAGTCTCGTTTTCCCGCTCCCTCTTCCCATATTTGCAGCGCTTCAGCGATCTTCCAGTTCCTTCCGGCCCCGCCGTCGCTCATGATCTTCACCCAGTCCGTGACCGCATCGAGAGAGGCTTTATTCAGGGAAATACTGTCATAATATGCCGTTCTAGCAGCAGGCGTAAATTCCAGCGCGGCGGTGCGGGCCTTGTTGATATACCCGATGTAGTGCCTGCCGCCCTTAAAGGAATACGCGTTGTAAAACCAGCGAAAATATTTTTCGTGAAGCTCGGGAGTCCAGCCCGTCTGCACCCCGCTCAGCACCATGGCATAGAATATCTGTTGCGCCGGCGGGGTATTGTTCATGATTTCAGCGAGATCCATACCGTATTGCGGATTACGGAAGATCAGATCCGACATCCGGGCAACGGTTTTGTCGGCGGCATCGGGTTGATCGGTTGCTTTTTCAAGGAGCACCAGGGTTTTGGCGACCACATCAGGCGCCTGTAAATAAGCCAGTATCTTGCTCAGCCCGCGGTTCAGATAATCAGATGCGGCCGGGTAGCGAGGGTTAAGATAGGCGATGAGCTTTGCCCGGCCGGCGGGATCCGGCTGCCCCAGGCGCAGCAGGCAAAGTTCTATGGCGCGCAAAAGATCACCCTGCATTTCCGGTGCCAGCTTATCGTAGTCCTGCGCCGTCAACGCATCCAGCAGCCGGTGGCGCATAGCCGGATCGCCAGTTCTTGCCAGGGCTATGGATGCTTCTATTAAAGTGCGGAGATCTGTTTCCGCGAAAACACGCTCTTTCCAAAGCTGAACCGGCTGATGTTCCAGCGCTACTCGTGCCGCGTACCTGATAAACCGGTCCGGATGCCGGAGATAAGGCCAGGCGACACCCACCGCTTCAGCGCCCGAACGCTGGTGCAGTTGCTCCAGGCGTCTGCGGATCTGGTTGAGTTCGTTGGGCTCGGGAACGGTATGCGGACTATTAGCCAGTTCTTCTTCCGGGTCGCCCTTATAGTACACCCGGTACAGGTCTGCGTCCAACCTGCGGCCGCCCGTAAGAAAATACAACGCCCCGTCGGGGCCTATCACACCGTCGGTAAGCGGCAACGGCGCCCCCGAAATAAATTCCTCCGCTTCGGCGGCATACGATGCTCCCTGCGGTTTGAGGTGTATGGCATAAATAATTCCGAAACTCCAGTCGAAGGCCAGTAAGGACTGGCGATATTTTGCAGGAAAAGCCGCTGTATGTGCAGCAACAAGATTAGTGGGTGAACCCTGGCCGATATTTAGCAATGGCGGGAGATTGTCTGGATAGGCCGGAGAAAACTTAGCGTTGCCGTCCCGCCAGCCGAATTCCGCGCCGCTGGTTACATGGCAGATGCGGGTGGGTCGGTACCAGGGCATCCCGATATCCCACTCCATGTCGGAATCGTAAGTAAACATGTCGCCGGCCTCATTAAAAGTGAGGTCGAAAGGATTGCGCAGCCCTGCGCCGATAAGCTCCCAGCGGGCTCCGGAAGCATCCACTTTCGCGATCCAGCCGCCCGCTTCCTGCACCCTCCCATCTTTGTTAGACCGGTCGGGTATAAGGTTATCGCGATGCCGCGTGCGGGGAAGCCGGTAGCCGGCAACGTCTTTCGGAAGACCCGTAAAATTCCCGGCTATCACATATAACGATTGTTTATCCGGTGCCAGCACAATGCTGTGAGGGCCGTGCTCTTCGTACCCTGTCATAGGTTTTAGCAGTGCAATCGAATCAAACCGGTCGTTACTATCGGTATCCCATATACGATACAAGCCGCTACCCTTCTCAAACAATGAATCCCCGAGGTGGTTTACCACCACGTACAGGCTGTTGAATGCCCATATCAATCCCTGGGCGTATCCCATCGTTATCTTTTTCCGCAGGCTATCGGCGCCGGCGTCCGAGGGCGGATCAAAGGGAAGCGGTTCCACCTTCACTTTCCCCGGGATGTCTTTCTCGCCGATTGGCGGCAGTTCGAGCCGGTACAACCTGCCGTACTGATCGGAGGTGATCAGCCTGTTTTTGTCGTCGAAGGTCATGGCAACCCACGAACCGTTGTTGTTTTCGGACGGACTATACAAATGCTCTGCGTGAAATCCTGGCGGGAGTTTCAACTTCGCCGTTTTAGCATCTTCACTACGCTCTGCATTCCTGTCCGTTGCGCCGGAGCAACCCGCAAGCACAACAAGCATGGCGAGAAACACCGATACCAGGGAAACACTGCGTTTGTATTTGCTCATATCCAGATTCATTTAAATTGCTTTTATATGCTCTATCAGCACGCTATTTCTATTCCATTTTCGCTCTGCCTGCCCTCCTCTATTTTGCTCCATCTGCACTCCCGACCGGCAAGTTTTATGAGTGCTGTCAGGGATCAGGGTTTCACCTGTTCAAAAACAAAGACGCCTTTTTTATTCCCGATCACGATATCCGGCAACCCGTCTTTATTCATATCATCAATACTGATATTGAGGCCGACGCCGGAATCATCATCTATGCGGTGCGGCACCCAGCGGGCCGAAGGGTTGGGCGACCATTCGAACCAGTGTATCACAGCCGGCTCCCTTTCACCGGGATCGGATCCGTTGTGTGCCCAGAATCGTTTTCCGGTGATAATATCGGGGTGGCCGTCGCCATTTACATCCGCTAGTGCCATTCCGTGCGACTGTGAGAATTCGCGCGAGATCTCATGCTGCCGCCATTCGATATTTCCGGCCGCGTCTTTTATCTGCTCGTACCACCATACCCCATATTCATGCGCGGAAGATGCGATCACATCCTGGTCACCGTCTTTGTCTACATCCAGCACATACATCTGGGCGCATTCCGGACCCCAGTCGGCAGGGTGAAAGGTCCAATCGGGTTGTGTAGGATCTTCCGGCGCTTCCCACCAGCCTTCCCGGATCAGCACATCCGGCCGCCCGTCGAGGTTGACGTCCCCCACGCCCAGCCCATGCGTAAAATGATGTGTACCCAGCAGGGTGTCGCTGCTGATGGTAAATACCGTCCAGCCCGTGTCCTGCGCCGAGAGGGGGGCGCGAAGCCATACCACTCTTTTGTTGGTCGACTCGTTGCCTATAAGATCCAGCCGGCCGTCGCCGTCAATATCAGCCAGCAGCGGCGATTCATTCCCCAGTGAGGCAATTACCAGGTGCTCCTTCCAATGCCCGCCTTCATTACGCGGATTCTCATACCAGAAACATTCCCTGCCGGGAAACCCAACCTTTACCTGATCCGGCCACCCATCGTGGTTCACGTCCATGCTGAAATTAAGAAAGGAATTGCCATAGCCATCTATAGACGGATGTATATAGGGAGTAGTGATCTCATGGCGTTTCCAGTCGGGTGCTTCATACCAGAACGAACCCGCAATAACGTCCGGTTTGCCGTCTTTGTTGACATCTGCCACCGCAGCTCCCTCTGAAATATACTCGGTGGAAAGAACCTGCTTTGTGAAGGACACGTCTTCCCCTTTCCTGCCAGCGGAGGTATTGCATGCTGCAATTCCGGCGGCCATCACCCCGATACATAACAGCGGCTTAATCGTGTTTTTCATTGTGTTTATTTTCTTTCGCTAATGATTTTCCATTTTGATCAGGCCTGGTGCGCAGGCGCTTCTGTTCTTTGTTGGCGACCCCCACTTTTTAGGGGCTTCTTTTCCTGGCCTGGAGCCTTCTCCCATTAGCAAAAATAACGGGAGCAGCGCTAACCCGCTACCGGGCTTCCAGTTCCACCTCAAAATCGGCCACCGGACCCAACAGGGTTTCCAGTCTGAACTTCACGGAGTTGCCTGCGGGTCCGCCGGATTTCAGTGAAACCGGAAAATTCAGGGTCACGCCTTTTTTGAATACCAGCGGAAACGAAGGAAGTTTCACCACAAACTGCTCGATATCCTTTCCTATCAACTCCACTGCAATGATTTCCACCGCCTCCCCCTGATTGGTAACCGTTATCTGTTTTGTTTCCCCTTCTCCCAGCACAATCTTTTTTTCCGCAGTTTGCAGCACCGGATTGCGTTGTTCAAAAGAGATGGGCCGTATCTGGATGGATTTATAAAAATGCTCCGCTCCCTCGCTTTGGAACTGGATCTTTCCCCTGGTCACCTGCTGCAGCAGATCGTGGCGATAAATATTAAATAATCTGTTCACCACAAACCCGTTTACTATAAAAACGGCGTCGGCCTGGCGTGCCACCATTTCACTGGTGGTCCATTCGCCAGCGGGACTTTCAAAATTTCCGGAGCGGTACAGGCGGCCGGGGTACCGCCGCAGGGGAACAGAGGGGTCGTATTGCTGGGAGGTTTCGTTGTACATGGTGGTGGTTTCAGAAGCATGCACTTCCGCCTCTCCTCCCCCCACATTGAAAAAGTCGCCGATCTCTCCCTCCTGTATCTGCATTTCCATACTCCTCATCCAGCACTTAAATGCATAGTCGAATCCTTCCGTGCAATGGAACAGCAAGCCGGCATCCCGCGGCGAATTATCCTTGGGAGCATATTTTTTCTCTCCCCATTTTGTCACAAACCGCAGATGATAGTTGCCGTATATTTCTTTGGTGGTGATGGCGCCCCATATCTCTCCCGAAATGCGCAGCAGGCCGTTCTGCACCGTAAAAACATTCAAAGGGTCATTATTCAGCCCGATAGGAGGCTCATAAGGCACTACGGCAGGATCGGGATCGTCGTAGCCCACTATGTTGGTAGCCCGCAGATAGGTGTCCCATCCGGTAAGGTCTTTACCATTAAAAATGTCTTTCCAACCCTGCTTTTTTTGAGCGTGCGTGGTTTCGCTCAGCGATAGCAGGCCAACAATAAACACCAGAAAAAAACGCGTCGTATACAATCTCATCATTTCTCTTTACTATATGGTGGTTCATTAATTTGTTTGTCGCAGGAAGGCGATCAGGTCTGCCATCTCCTGCGGATTGATCTGGCCGTTCAACGGCGGCATCAGCGAGGTATTCATCACCCGGAGATTTTGGATCTCCTGGCGATTGAGGGTTTTTTCCACGCCGGGTGCGCTCTTGATGGTGAGAGCCGACGAGGTTTCCCCGGATATGATACCTTGCATCCGTTCGCCGGTTTTCAGCTCCACTTCCCATAGATCGAACCCCACGGCAATGGATTGGTTAGGGGAGAGAATATTGGCGAGGATGTCTTTTGCCAGCCAGCCTTGCACAGTGCCCAGGTCGGGGCCGAAGGCTACTCCCATCTCACCTCTTACCTGGTGACATAAAGCACAATTTTGTTGGAATACCAACCGGCCGCTATCGAGGTTTCCTTTTAAGGTAAGTGTTTGCTGATATTCCTTGTTAATGTCTTGCTCATCTTTCGGCGCCAGCAGCACCCTCGCCCTGTTGCGAATATTATCGTCGTTGTCCTGCATCAGTTGCGCACTGCGCCCCCAGCCAATGTTGGAAGGCAGCACAGTGCCTGTTTCGAGCGCATCCAGCAACTGTTTTCTCCGCACCGGATTCGCCATGAAGGTATTCAGCGCCACCTCCCTTATTGCCGGGGTAAGCTCTTCCCATTGCTGCAGGGCGTACCGGGTAACGGTTTCATCTTTCAGCAGACCAAGTGTTTTTACGGCCGCTATTTGCACGGAAGGATGTTCCTGCGGTACGATCAACTGTTGGAGCAGTGTTTTATGCGGCTCCGGATCCCGGAGCGCAATAAAATCTATAGCCTCCACTCTTCTTTCGTCCGGCAACGACCGGTTGCCGGCAATACCTGCGGCTTTTGTCATACCCGCCTTTGCCTGTGTTTCGTTGTCGATGCCGATCACCTTCAGCAATTGAATGGCAGCATTTCTAACAGCCGCGGAAGGATGAGTAAAAACAGCGCTGACCAGCAGTTTTTGTTCATTGTCGAGGTTCGCTTCCAGCTTTCTGGTGCGCATACCCTGCGACAGGCCTTTCAGTACCGGGGCTTGCCATGCAGACCGGCTGCCGGTTGCTGCGCTGGCGGATTTCCGGATAAGAGAGGTGATATCTTTTATGCTGCCGCTTGATCCTGTCATAGCGGTCAGGTGTTCTACCAGGGTATTATAGGCGGGCACGCCCGGTTGAAAACGATCGAGCACCATAGGCAGCAAAGAACCCGACTGAGCGGAAGCGGCTGACAGCGCAGCCACCTGCACCCATTTGTCGTCAATATCCCGGAACAACAGGTGCTGCCTTGCCTGTTCCGATTTTTTGGAATTCAGGTAGCCCAGGGTACAAAGGAGCTGATACCGCACTTTCGGGTCCGGATCGTTCTGCAACGAAAGCAGCGCATCGGCCAGCACAGGTGCGGATAAAATATAAGACTCGGATAATTTAATTGCATTTTCGCGCACGCCTGCCACCGTATCCCTTAGCGCTGAGCCGATCAGATCAGGCGTCAGGTAACCCAGGCCTTCCAGGGTCCAGAGCGCATGTACACGGGCTTCCGGAACAGGATTGGTTACCGCCATGTTGATGAGCTGCCCGGTAACCGTACTGTCCTGGCGATCCACCAGTAGTCGCTGCGCGTGCGTTCTCCACCATATATTATTGCTGGAGAGTTTTTCCACGAGTGTGTGACTGTCTGCGTCTCCCAATGCAATCCCTTTTGTCCAGTCTGCCGGGGGCGCATCCGTGGCGGAGATACGATAGATCCGCCCCATGTCTATCCCGTTGTACAGTCCGCCTGCGGCAATTGCCTCGTCAGACATCCATTCGGGGTGCTCGATGATCTGCCGGTAATAATCCACCATATAAAGCGCCCCGTCGGGGCCTATGTACAGGTTTACCGGCCGGCTCCAGGCGTCTGTGGACGCAAGGAATTCTTTCCCGGCGCGGCCGATTCTGCTGGCGATGAACGTTGTGCCGGTATCCCGGAGCTTGTCGGCATGCACCAGGTTGCTGACTGATTCGCAAACAAACGTCACTTTTTTGTCGAATGGTGGCGGGAAAGCTCCCCCCAGGTAGGCCACCACGCCGCTGGCGGAGGTCATCACCCCTGCGCCGCTGAACATCTGGCGTTCGGGATGTTCCGTGATCTGGAAGATCTCTGCGGCATCCCCGTGATCGGAAATTCCGGTGGTCGCTTCCGTTATGAGGAGTTCCGGGTTCCGTTTCAGATAGGGGAGCGCGATACTCTCGGCAAATGCATGGTTTTGATTGTCCGCGAACAGGTGACGTCCCCACTCGTCGAACGTGTGTCCGAACTGGGCTCTGCCGGAGGTCATCTCGATCTGTTGCCGGTCGGGCCGGAAACGAACCGAACGGCTCTCCGCGTTTTTGGGAAGCACGGGACTGCCCTGCTTTCCCGGAAAACGGATTTCTTCGCCCTCATCGCCGAATATATCCTGATAGCTGCGGGTGGTGATAGCCCCCCGGTGCGCCAGGTGGATAAAATTATCCAACCCGTATATCGGGTTGTTAACGTTGATGTGAGGATTCGACAAGGAGAACCCTGTCAGCACAGTATCTCTTCTATCCGCGATGCCGTCTCCGTCAGTGTCTTCAAAATACAGCACATTCGGGGCGTCTGTTACCAGAATGCCCTGTTTCCAGCGTAGTATGCCGTTGGGCAATACCAGGTTATCGGCGAACACGGTGCTTTTATCCATGCGGCCATCACCGTCGGTGTCGGTGAGCAGCTTTATTTTCCCGTTTCCGCTTTTATCAAGCGGATAGCCGTGCATTTCCACCACATACATTCTTCCGTACTCGTCGATCTCCATGTCTACGGGATCCGCCACCAGCGGTTCGGCTGCGATCAGCTCAATTTTGAAACCCGGTTCCAGTTCAAAACTGGCTATTGCCTCATCGGGAGGGAGCGCCCCGTTGGTATATTTTATCTTTTTATCAGTACCACAACCTGCTACAATCGGGAGAATCGCTAAACAAACCAAGCCGTAGCGGACAAAAAAACCAAGCGCATTACGAAAGCTCCTCTTCATCAACAATAGCATTTATTTTCTTTTCACATCCTCTTCGTCCCTAAACACAGAAAGGGGAGATTTTCAGTTCATGAAAAAATCCTCTTTCTGTAGACAGCAATCCCAGGAACCACTATTGGTGATTCGGATTTTGTGTAAGCGTAGGCCCGTCCGATGT
>CAZUWX010000047.1:16258-26884 GCA_964624205.1 uncultured Chitinophagaceae bacterium | reverse complement strand
CCTATCCGACCCGTTTGGCTATCCTACTCACCACCTTAATTACTCGAATTACTCGCCCGGCCGAAAAAGCGGATCATGCAGACTGATCGCAGCGGCTTCCGTGTCGTCATATTCGGCAATCAGTTTGTCAAGCTCACTCTTTATCCGGTTTGCCGTCTTCCTATACTTCCTTTCACCAAAAAGATTATGCATTTCGGAAGGATCCTTTTGCAGATCAAAAAGCTCCCAGGCATCCACCCGCTTGTAGTAACGGATCAACTTGTACCGCTCCGTCCGGATACCGAATTGCGGCGACACGGCGTGTTCGCCATTCTCGTAGTAGTGATAGAACATTTCCTTTCGGGCCACCTTTTTGCCGTCCGCCCCAAACAACGGGAGAAAGGATCTCCCCTGCATGTCCGCCGGAACCGATATCTCCGCAGCATCCAGCATAGTGGGGCCGATATCGAGATTCATCACAAAATCATGGTTCACCGATCCGGGTTCCACCACGCCGGGGTAACGCATCAGCATAGGCGTCCGGAAAGATTCCTCATACATAAAACGTTTATCGAACCAACCATGCTCACCCAGATAAAAGCCCTGGTCAGACATATAGATCACTATGGTGTTTTTTGCCAGACCATGCTGATCAAGATAATCCAGCACCCGGCCGACATTCCTGTCCAGCGAGGCAGCAGTGCTCAGATAATCGCGCATATACCGCTGAAATTTCCACTCCGTTAGCGCCCGGCCCGATAGTTCCCTGGCCTTCAGATCCGCTTCAATCGGTCCGTAATAAGCATCCATTATACGTCGCTGCGCATCGTTAAGTCGCTTATAATAGGGCTGCTCGCCGTTTCCAAACGAAAACATCTTCAGGTCGTAAGCCAGCCGCATAGTCTTCGAAATCGTCATATCCTGCACCTTCGCGGCCGGGCGACCGTCATACTCATCATAAAAATTAGCCGGCAGTTGAAATTCCACGTTGTCAAACATACCCAGGTCGGCCGTGTCGGGAACCCAGGTACGGTGCGTAGCCTTATGCCCGATCACCAGGCAAAACGGTTTTGTCTTATCCCGGTTGTCCAGGAAATCCTCCGCCACATCGGTAATAATATTGGTTACGTATCCCTCGATCCGCTCGGTACCCCCACCCTGCACCAGGAAGTTTGGATTATAATAATCACCCTGCCCCGGTAATATCTTCCAATAGTCAAACCCCTGGGGATCAGAATGCAAATGGTACTTGCCCACCCAGGCCGTCTGGTATCCGCCCGCCCGGAGGCGTTTGATGAAGCTGTCCTGACTGGCGTCAAACCTGGAGTTGTCATTGTCTCTAAACCCATTCTTATGACTGTATTTCCCCGTTAGTATCACCGCCCGGCTTGGCCCGCAAATGGAGTTTGTCACGTAGGCGCGGTTGAACACCACCCCCTCTTTGGCGATCCGATCCATACCGGGAGTGTGCATCAGCTCGCTTCCATAAGCCCCTATCGCCTGAAAGGCATGGTCGTCCGAAACGATGATCACCATATTGGGTCTTTGCTGCCCCCCGGAGCCTGCCTGCGTAATAGATCCCTGCTGCTGACCGAAACCGGACGGCCCCCAGCAAAGCACTGCTAAAAAAAGGATCGCCCTGTTGACGACTGCATAGTGGATCTTCATCTTAATTCTTTTTCGGGATGATACGAGAGAAACGGATGAGGCCAGGCCAGCCCAAATATAAGCACAAACCTATTTATGATCACCCGGAGTGCCCCGTGGAAAGGGGGATGATTCGCCAGCGATGGCATACAACAATATGCAGCATATGTAGTATATATTGTTTTATAGATGCTCGTTCTTTTTGGGTGTGAAACGATTTCACAATAAAAAGGATCTCAGGAAGGTAGGAATACAGATCCGCAGCCTCCGCGAATCGACGGAATTCACCGTGGAAGATATCGCCGCCATGACGGGATTCGACCGCAATACGATCACGGCAATTGAGCAAGGCTCAAATACCGACCTCACCCACCTCATTGAAATTGCCAAAGCCCTCGGCGTAGCACCCATGCAATTGCTGAACGTGCCTTTCGATACCAGGCCGCGGTACAAACTTCCTCCCAACCGGGTGGCCGCCCAGCGTCTCACCGCCCGACTCACCAAATTGGCGTCCTCCACCGGATTTTTCGATAAGCCTAGATTTGTCAGAGACGTTATCAGATATCTACAGGAGGAATACGATATAACCGCCAATCCCACCCATGTGTCGGTTATCCTGAAAAGACTAGCGACCGAGGGCATCCTGAAATACAAGAAAGTAGGCAGAGACAACAACTACAGCAAGAGGAAGCAGTAAATTTACAGAAGACCCGGGGAGAGCTGCCCCGTTTAGATTCATTCAACTGACTGACTGCTGATGCGGTATTCCGTTCCCCAATAACACCCCTCCCACAATAAACTGTAAAAACTTACCAAATTTTTATACATTTATTGGCAGATAATCGTTCTACTTTTGTAAGTGTCAGTATGAAAAGGTTCGCAGCCACCATATTAGCCGTTCTTTATCTCGTCACTTCCGCCGGGGCCACCCTGCAATTGCATTATTGCATGGACAAGCTGGTAGACTGGAACACCGGCCAACACGAGTCTGCAACCTGCGGGCAATGCGGCATGGAAAAAGAAACCGGCAAGGACGACGGTTGCTGCAAATACGAGCATAAATTCTTTAAGGTCAATCCCGATCAGAAAGCTGCAGAAAACAGCCTGCTGATGATGACCCTCGCCATCGGCTTACCGGAACCCTTCGCCACTTCCCCTGCTGCATATCACGCGGTAGCAGCAGACCGGCAGACCTATCCCGTTCAGATTCCTCCCCGAAGTAGCGGCATACCTGTCTATATTCTGCACAACAGCTTCCTGATTTAGTATATCCCTGCAACAACCCGGCGGGACGAACTATTGCGTGCCGGGCAGACGGCGTTCTTGTCCCGCCATCCAGTATTCTTCTGCTCAGGACAAAGACTTCCACCCGGAAATATAATCTACTATTTATGGTACACCGACTCATTGAATGGTCGCTTCGTAACCGCATCTTGGTATTGATGCTCACCACTGTCCTGTTCATATGGGGCGTCTTCAGCGTGCAGAAAAATCCGATCGACGCCATCCCCGACCTGTCGGAGAACCAGGTGATCGTTTTCACCGAGTGGCCGGGACGCGCCCCCCAGTTGATTGAAGACCAGGTCACCTATCCGCTGGTGACCAACCTGCAGGGGTTGCCGGGCATCAAATACGTGCGGGGAAGCTCTATGTTCGGAATGAGCTTTATCTACGCCATCTTTGACGATAACGTAGACATCTACTGGGCACGTTCAAGAGTGGTCGAACGGTTGAGCACGGTTTCACAAAATCTGCCACAGGGCGTTACACCGCAACTCGGCCCCGACGGCACCGGTGTGGGACATATTCTCTGGTACACCCTGGATGCACCCAACCTGGACCTGGGAGAGCAACGGGCTATACAGGACTGGTACGTAAAGTTCGCTCTTCAGACGGTTCCCGGCGTAAGTGAGATCGCTTCCTTTGGTGGTTTCCAGAAACAGTATTCTATCACACTAGATCCCGACAAGCTGCTCTACTACAACCTGCCCGTCAGCAGCGTTATCAACGCCGTCCGCAGCAACAACAACGAAAGCGGCGGCCGGAAATTCGAAATGAGCGGAATCGGCTACATCATCAAAACCTCAGGGTACCTGCAGTCGATCGACGAGATCCGTAACATCGGAGTGAAGAATGAGAACGGCATATCCGTTCGGGTCAGTGACGTGGCCACGGTACAAATGACCGGCGAAACACGTATCGGGATATTCGACCAGGACGGCGAGGGCGAACGCGTCGGCGGTATCGTGGTGATGCGATACGGAGAAAACGCAAATAATGTGATCAACAGCATAAAAACAAAGATGATTGAAGTGGCCAAGGGCCTTCCCGAAGGAGTAAAATTCGATATTGTGTACGACCGCGGCGAGCTGATCAAAGAATCGATTAATTCCATCAAGACCACGCTGATCGAGGAAATGGCCGTAGTCACACTGATCGTGATCGTCTTTCTTTTCCATTGGCGAAGTGCCGTAAGCATCATCATCCAGATCCCAATTACAATCGCTATCAGCTTTATCCTGCTGAACGCATTCGGCATCTCATCCAATATCATGTCACTCACCGGCATCGCACTGGCAATCGGCGTAATCGTTGATAATGGTATTATCATGAGCGAAAATGCCTACAAACACCTTGCAGAACGATATGCCGGATGGCAGGAAGAACAAAAAAATAAAACCGTTTAGCCCTATGAAATTCCTCAAAAAAATATTTCGCAGACCTGAACAATGGATCAGTGAAGAAGAGAGACTTCGCATAATTAAAAACTCAAGCAAGCAGGTTTCAAGAGGCGTTTTTTTCGCCACCATTATCATCATCACCTCCTTTCTGCCGGTGTTCATGCTCACAGGCCAGGAGGGTAAATACTTTCACCCGGTAGCTTTCACCAAGACCTTTATCATGATCGTTGACGCGTTCCTGGTATTGACGCTGGCACCGGTGCTGATCTCCTTTTTTATGAAGGGAAAGTTCAGACCCGACAACGCCAACCCCGTAAACCGCGTGCTTGAACGGGTTTATACACCCCTCATTAAAGGAGTGCTGAAATGGCGAAAAACAACCCTGGCTGTCAACATACTGGCCCTGCTGGTGAGTATCCCCCTGTTACGCAGTCTAGGTACCGAATTTATGCCCCCCCTCGACGAACAGAGTATCCTCTTCATGCCCGTAACGCTTCCGGATATTTCAAACGGAGAGATCAAAAGGATCCTGCAGGTGCAGGATAAGATCATCAAATCCGTGCCGGAGGTCGATAAGGTACTGGGGAAGGCGGGACGGGCCAATACGGCTACCGATAACTCGCCGCTCAATATGATCGAGACCATCATCATGCTGAAGCATAAAAACGAATGGCGCGAGGGCATCACTAAAAAGGATATCATCAACGAACTCGACCATAAACTGCAGATCCCGGGTGTAGTGAACGGATGGACACAGCCGATCATCAATCGCATCAACATGCTCGCCACAGGCATCCGTACCGATGTTGGCGTAAAAGTGTACGGCCAGCACCTCGATTCGCTGGCGGCCGTTTCAGAAAGGGTTAGAGAAGCCCTGGAAGGTACCCCGGGGGTGAGCGACCTGTACGTTGAACCGCTCACCGGGGGCAAATACCTGAGCATCGATGTAAAAAGGCCGGAACTGAGCCGTTATGGCCTCAGCGTAGAAGACGTCAACATCATCGTGGAAACCGCCCTGGGCGGAGCATCCGTAGGGAATACAGTGGAGGGCAGACAACGGTTCTCCATCAATGTCAGGCTGGCCCAGGAATTCAGGAACAGCGTGGAAGCCATCCGGCGTATTCCTTTACAATCGCCCGAATTTGGTGAGGTGCCGCTGTCGGCTGTGGCCGACGTACAATTTGAAGACGGCCCCTCGATGATCAATTCTGAAAACGCCTTGCTGCGGGGAGCCGTGCTGTTTAATGTGCGCGACAGGGACCTCGGCAGCACTGTGGAGGAAGCCATGCAGAAACTGAACAGGGAAAACGAACTGCTCCCGGAAGGCTATTACCTGGAATGGAGCGGCCAGTACGAGAACCTGATAAGAGGAAAGCAGACCCTGCTGTGGATCGCCCCGGTGGTGCTGCTCATCATTTTTTTCTCGCTTTATTTTGCATTCCGGTCGCTGCGAGAAGCGTTCCTGAGCCTGATAACCGTTCCCTTTGCCCTGATCGGAGGGGCTTATATCATCTATTTCTGGGGGGTCAATCTATCCGTTGCTGTGGCGGTGGGTTTTATTGCACTGTTCGGCATCGCCGTCGAAACGGGGATCGTGATGGTGATATATCTGAACGACGCCATGCAACAGCTCATCCGGCAAAAAGGCAATTCAAGGGAAACCATCACTAAAAAGGACCTGGAAGAATGGGTGGTACGGGGCGCTGCAAAACGGCTGCGGCCCAAGCTCATGACGGTTTGTGTATCCCTGTTTGGGCTGGTGCCGGTACTCTGGTCCACCGGTGTGGGCACAGACGTTATGAAACCCATCGTATTGCCCATGATAGGCGGGGTATTCACTTCGGCCATACACATACTGCTGGTCACCCCGCTCATCTTCCTGATGTCTAAAGAATATGAATTACGTAAATATGGAAAACTGGAGGTACCCGATGCAACCCATTAAGATACTGGCAGCACTGCTCTTGCTGCCCCTCACAATTTTCAGTCAATCCGGCACTGTCTTGTCGCTGGATACCATACTGCAACGGATCGAAAGCAATAATCCGCTGCTGCAAAGCTATGGGCTCAGAGCTGAAGCGCTCAAAGAGAGCGCAGCAGGTGCCACCGCATGGATGCCGCCGATGGTAGGCGCCGGCACATTCATGACCCCTTATCCCTTTCGGAAAGTAATGGACCCGCGCGACCGGGGAGCGTTGATGATCCGTGCGGAGCAGGATATTCCCAACAGCAGCAAACAGCGGGCGCGAAAAGCATTCCTGGCATCACAGGCCGATCTGCAGCTTGCCGACAGGAGCATTACGCTTAACGACTATAAGGCCGATGCGCGCCGCCTCTATTATACCTGGCTCGTGACCAGCCAGCAGATCAGCGTATTGAAGGAAAATGAGCAAATAATGGCCACCATGAAAAAAATAGAGGAGGTCCGCTACCCGTATAATCAGTCCGAGCTGAGCAGCATCTATAAAATAACGGCCCGCATTGAACAGAACCGCAATAGTTTACGTACACGAGAGGCCGAAATTATCCGGATAAGAGCTACACTGAACGGACTTATGAACCAACCGGGAGCGGAGTCGTTTTCTATCGACACCAGCTATACACCCGCGTTCCATCCGGTAGCAGCAGACACGACCTACCTGAACGCCGTGCGCGGAGACCTATTAAAGATCGATGCAGATATCCGCTCCACGCAGTTGGGCATCCGCTCCATGCAGTTGGAAAAAAAGCCGGAATTCAGCGTCCAGTTCGATCACATGCAATCGCTCAGCCGCATGATGCCAAATACTTTTTCTGTAATGGGTATGTTGACCATCCCTATTGCACCGTGGTCGGCCCGCATGTATAAATCAGAGATCAGATCCATGAAACTGAACGTCGAGGCCATGGAAAAAGAGAAGGCGGCCACGCTCAGCGAGTCCAGGGGAGTATTGTACGGCATACAATCACAGATCGGATCCGCACAAGACCGGATACGGGCGCTGGAAAACAAGGTCATCCCCGCCATGCAAAAATCCTTTGACGCCAGCTTTTTGAGCTACCAGGAAAACAAGGCAAGGGCCGACGCGGCAATAGAGGCCTGGGAAGCCCTGAATATGCTGCAGTTGGACCTGCTTGACGAAAAACTGAAACTCTATCAAATGATCGCCGAATATGAAAAAGAGATATACCGTTAGCAACCAGGCAGGCATCCTGTTATTCGTTTCGGCCTTCGGAGTGATGGCAGCCTGCGCGCCACAGTCGGACAAAAATGCCGCTGGCATCGACGGCTCACAGTCAACGCTCACGCTGGTGATCGACAGCGAACTTACGAAAGCGCTGAAACCGGTGAATGAACGGGTGATAACTTCCATCCCGACGATCAGGGCGGAAGAAGGCACGCGGATCTTTTCAGCCGTCGCGGACGGCACCGTCACCTACGACTCACGAAAGCAGGTGAACCTGGGCAGTCGGGTGAGCGGCAGGATTGAAAAGCTGAACATACAGTACAATTATCAGCCGGTGCAAAAAGGACAGTTGATCATGGAAGTGTATGCACCGGACCTGGTGGCGGCACAGCGCGAACTCCTGCTCTTATCGCGGGAAAGTGCAGACGCAAAAATGTTGCAAAAGGCAAGGCAGAAACTGGCCTTATACGGCATGCCGGAGTCCCGGATCAACCAGGTGCTACGGTCGGGAGAAATAGCTTACCGTTTTCCGGTTTACAGTAGCCGCAGCGGCTATATCCTGGAAAGATCCCCCGACGCCACCCCCGGAGCACAACTTCTGCTTCGTGTAGGCGAATACGTAACAACGGGACAATCTTTGTTCACCATTTACAGCAGTGAAGACATGGTGGCGGAATTTGCTTTTACACCCACACTCGCCGCGACGCTGCAAAAAGGACAGAAATTATTATTTCACAGAACCGATGCACCCGAAACCACGTATACCGCCAACATCGGGCTCATTCAACCGGTATTCCGGGATGGCACAAATTTTACGCTCGCGAGGGTATACCTGGAAAAAAACGGGTTTCGTGCTGGCGAATTGCTTACGGCCGTTTTACCCGTCTCCCGGAAAGGCTGGTGGCTGCCCCAAAGTGCGGTGATAGACCTGGGTAGCCGTAGCGTGCTGTTTAAGAAAGAGAATGGCGCCTTTGTGGCAAAAACCGTTAAAATCGCCGCAAGGATGGAAAACATGGCGCTCATTGAAGAAGACCTGGGGGATTGGGAGATCGCCTCAAATGCAGCCTATC
The DNA here is from genome assembly GCA_964624205.1 of uncultured Chitinophagaceae bacterium. Lineage (GTDB taxonomy): Bacteria > Bacteroidota > Bacteroidia > Chitinophagales > Chitinophagaceae > Flavitalea. The sequence continues at coordinate 18,340 of CAZUWX010000047.1, read as the reverse complement.
TGGTGGATAGCGAAAGTTTTATAAAACCCGGTGCCGTGGAGGCCCCAAAACCGGATCGGCCCCAACCAAATTCAAACAACCCGGCAGTGAACAACCAGATCAAAAACAAACATCACGATGAAAAAAAATAATTTCCTTATTCGCCTTATACTTCTGCCGCTGTTCCCATTGCTGACAATGGCCGGATGCGCGGACAACGGTGGTTCCGGTGCCGGGGCTGTGACGGAGCAAACCTACACCTGCTCTATGCACCCTCAGATCATCCAACATAAACCGGGCACCTGTCCGATCTGCGGAATGGACCTGGTGGCTTTTGACAAAAATAATACCGATGAGTCGCTATCCCTGAACGCCAGTCAGCGCGCCCTCGCAAATATTACCGTGATGGAGCTCGGAGAAACCGGCTTTTCTGATTTCACCCGGCTAAACGCCCGGCTCGCAGTCAATCCCGAAAAAACAGCTCGTATCTCCAGTCGGGTTCCAGGGCGTATAGAAACGCTGTCAGTTAAAGAAAGCGGGGTGAAAGTGCAAAAAGGGCAGCCCCTGTACCGGATTTATTCCGAACAGCTTTCCGCGCTTCAGCAGGAATACCTGATGTTGCAGGAGCAATCCCGCAGCTTTCCGGATAACAACAATTTCCAACAGCTTGCCACTGCAGCCAAACAAAAGCTGACACTGTACGGGCAAACTGAAAAACAAATAAAGGACCTGCTCAGCAATGGAAGGGAAGATCCCTATATTACGTATTTCGCGCCGGAAACCGGTATCGTCGCGACAATCGCGGTCACCGAAGGACAGTACGTGGAAGAAGGCAGCCTGCTCATGGAATTGGAAACCTACCACAATCTTTGGGTGGAGGCAGACGTTTATCCGTCTTATCTCAACAGGGTGTCCGTTGGCAAGCAGGTGAAAGTGATCGTGGCGGGGTATGAAGATGAGCCCCAGCCCATGACCATCCGTTTTATTACTCCCGCCCTGCAACCGGGAAGCCAGCTCCTGCAGGTCAGGGGCAGCATTGAAAATCCGGGGCAGCAGTGGCAACCCGGTTTAAGGGCCACGGTTTTGCTACCGGCAGCCACCGAAGGTATGCGACTAAGCCTGCCTGTTGACGCCGTGATAAGAGACGGACACGGCGCGCACGTATGGGTGGAATCGGGAGATCATAAATATGAACCCCGACAGATTACAACCGGCACCGAAACCTTCGACCAGGTGGAGATCACCGGAGGTTTAGAAGAAGGCGAGAAGGTTGTTGTGACCGGCGCCTATTTGCTATACAGCGAGTTTATATTAAAAAAAGGGAAGAACCCTATGGCAGAAAACCATCGTCATTAGCATTTAACCCTATGTAGGAACCTTACCCCCGTCAACCGATGCAAAAGATCACCAACAAAAAATCGATCACCATTAACCATCCATCATCACTCATATCTAAACACACCACGATGAATCATCTTATCAAAACAACCCTGTCACTGGCAACCATTATGTTCTTAGCCTCCTGCGGCAATAATCAGCAGGAGGTATCCGAACACGCGCACCATCAGCACGAATCCGCCGAACAGGAACAAGCGGCAGGAAATATGCCGGCCGCCATTCAGGACGATCAGCTAAATGCTGTATATCCGCATTATGTACATTTAACGGAGGCCCTGGTCACGGAAAATATCAACAAAGCAAAAACAGCCGCCAACGCTATTGAGGCTGGCGCAGCCGCTTCTCCCAACGGCAAAAACCTGGCCCTGCTGGCCGCAAAGATTACGGCTTTGTCAGATATCGAAGAGCAAAGAACAGTGTATGCCGAACTGAGCGAAGAAATGATCGGGCTGGTAAAAACCGCCGGCATGCAGCAGGGTGAACTGTACCTGACACATTGCCCGATGGCCTTCGACGATAAAGGCGCTTCCTGGCTCAGCAAGAGTAAAACGGTAAGAAATCCCTATTATGGCGATAAAATGCTGAGCTGCGGAGCGGTGAAAGAGACCCTGCAATAGCAGGGCATGCAGGTTAAGGGATGTTGCACTAAGACACCTCCTGAAACGCTTCAGGTATATCTTTTTTGTGTTTTAATGTAAAATCGAT
>CAZUWX010000047.1:12948-16158 GCA_964624205.1 uncultured Chitinophagaceae bacterium | reverse complement strand
GCCATCCTCGACAACTTTAAAAAATACGCCGAATCAAATCATTAACCGTTAAATACATTGGAATGAAAAATCAGACCATCGCTCCCTGCCTGTGGTTCGATACACAGGCCGAGGAAGCCGCTAATTTTTACGTCTCTGTTTTCAGCAATTCCAGGATAGGCGCGATCAGCCGTTACGGAAAAGAAGGCTTTGAGATCCATGGAAAAAAAGAAGGAACCGCGATGACCGTTACATTCGAGTTGAATGGCCAGGAATTCACCGCCCTCAACGGGGGACCGCAGTTCAGGTTCAATGAAGCCATTTCTTTTCAGGTGGGCTGTAAATCACAGGATGACGTTGACCACTACTGGAACAGCCTGACCGGCGGCGGCGGCGAAGAAGGCCCCTGCGGCTGGCTAAAAGATAAATACGGGGTTTCCTGGCAGATCGTGCCCGATATACTGCCGACACTTATGACCGACCCCGACCGGTCCGGAAGGGTCACCAATGCACTTTTTCAAATGAAAAAACCCATCATAGCAGATCTGGTAAACGCCTGAGAACAGCGATTCCGTAGAACGATGCGCACCACAGATCCGGCACACCCGAAACGAGCGGACACGGAGGGCAATGAATGCCGGCGGCGATCAACAGAAACCCGCAAACAGCTGGCTTCTGTACCTCTTACCGCTTTCCCGCAGTAAGAGCGTACAGCCTGCCGTCGTAGGCAGCCACATACAGCGTATTCCCCGATACCAGGGGAGTGCTCAACACGGGCACTCCCACATCAAAAGACCACAGCTCGCGCCCCGTCTGCAGATCCAGGCAATAGACATGTCCGTCCCCGCTTCCAAAAAACACCTTATCCCCGGCAATTGTGGGGGAAGAGAGAAGTGGTCGGCCATCACGACGATAAGGAGAAACCTTGAAGATCGTTTCGCCGGAGATATGTGTCCATAATACCTCTCCGCTTGCCAGATCGATCCCGCTCATTTGCCCGTCGCCGGAACCTGCCACTACTATGCCCGCCTTATTTTTTATTGATCCAACCGCCGGCGTGGTAGCAGACCATTTGCCGTCGCCCTTGGCGGCACCCAGCTCACGTTCCCATAATTCCTTACCGTCTTTCAGGCCGCGGGCATACAGCTTTGAATTCATCGACGTGTACAGCAGCTTGTCGCCGGCGATCGTCGCGCTCGACAACAGCCCGTTGTCCGCATTGTGCCCCCATATCCGGCTGCCGTCCGCAGCGTTGGAGACCGTTACCGCTTCGCCTGCAAAGAACATCCCGCTCATCACCAGCAGGTTGTCACCTACTGCCGGCGAACCGTAGCTGCTGATCCAGTCATTGTCATTTTTTCCTATCGGCCTCTCCCACTCAAGATGGCCGTCAGCAGCCCTGATCCGGGCCATCCGGCGCATCACTCCCACATAAAACCGGCCATCGTACACCGCCGGGGCTCCATAGTTATAGCGGGCCCGGTTATCGATCAGGTCGTGATGCCAGCGAGCTTTTCCGGTTGCCGCGTCAACACCGTACACGCGTCCGCCCATTTCCGCCACACAGAGCACTCCGTCAAAATAGGCGGGCGTATGGTTGACTGCCATTTCTGTTTCAAAGAACCACAGTTGACGGCCCGTAACAGGATCAAATGCGGCAACTCCATTCGCGCTTCCCTTCGTCCTTTTTTTAACTGCGAGAAACAGGCGTCCATCCGCCAATATGGGCGAAGAGAAATCCGGATCGCCACCCGTTTCAGCCGCCCATGCCAGCCGAAGCGGAAGATGCCGTATTCTACTTTTCTTCACATAACCCAGATGCCCTGCACTGCCCATGAACATGGGCCAGTCGCCGGATGGTGCGGGCCTGGCGGCAGGCCTGCCCGATACTACGTTGATCTCCTGCTGTGTCTCCCATGTGTTACCGAGTCGGTCTTTCGCCGCTATGAACAGAATGTGTGCGCCACGAGGAATACGATTTCCGGTTTGGGCATCGGAGTTTCCGCTCGTCTTACCCAATGCAATACCGGGCGTTGCAGACCAGCTCATCGCAGTCGTCTGCTGTAAGTGTCCCGAAGCCAACGGAACTTCCGCCGGGCCGATACGCCAATTCACCGATACAATATCATGGCTGGTATGATAGGCATTTACGATTACAGGAAAATCTGCACTCACCGGTACGCCTGGCTGCGGGGAAACCACTTTCAACATCTTATCCTGAAATCCATACCGCCATCCTGTTTCTGCGGTTCCGTCCGCCTTCATCTCCACAACCTTAAACCCGGCGGGACTGGCATCTATACCGCCCATAATGAAAGGAGGTGAATTAAAGCTTTGCACCCCCTTATAAACCATCTCCTTCTCACTATGCCAGTGGCCGGAAAAAACGGATTTCACACCCATCTCCTGAAAGCGCTCCAAATCTTCCAGGCCGGGGGGAAAGTGCTGAAAAATGACAACGGGCCTTCCTTTCGCCAGCCGGCTCCGTACATTGTTAACCCATTTATCCTGCCGATCCGACTCAATTACGCAATTGAGCACCAGGAACAGAATGCCGTTCATTTCGAAAGTGAAATAATCAGGGCCTATGTATTTATGATATCGTTCCACAGGGCCGAAAACCAGCTCGTGGTTGCCGAACACGTTAAAATAAGGGACAGCGGGCTCGCGCATGCCGGCTACGTAATTCTTATAGTGCTCGTCAACACCCCAGTCGACCAGGTCGCCGGTTGCCACCACAAAATCCGGCAAAGGGTCCATGGTATAGATCTCCGAAACCGCTTTTTCCATACTAGCCCGATCGGAGGGGTTTCGTATGTGCGAATCAGTTATCTGTATAAACCGGGCAACACTCACCGTCGGTGCCTGCCTGGCCGGGGCGGGCACAAGGCCAAAATCAAACCGGTCGTCTTGCCCGGCTGCATATAGAATATGAAAAAACTGCTGGCCGTTCTGTTTGATATTATCCGCCTGATGCACGTAAACAAATGCGGCATTCCCCGCAGCATTCGGAAGTAAATAAACGCCGGAGGCGTCGGTCTCCACAATGTCGAGGCCATCCGAAACAACCATCCCCGCCATTCCATTCTCTCCAGGGTCCTGCAGGCCATTTCCGTTTTTATCAAGATACACGGTGCCCCGTATGGCGTGCCGGTACCCCGGCACCGAATCCAAAACAGAATTCTTCCCGGAAACAGCAATATCGTGGGTGCCACTGGGAACGGCCAAAAG
>CAZUWX010000047.1:5872-12848 GCA_964624205.1 uncultured Chitinophagaceae bacterium | reverse complement strand
CGCTCCACGCGTTCGAGAATCCCCTTATCCGGATGAGTTTTTAGTTGCTCTTCCTGAATGATAAGATCAAGTAATTCGTTTTGACGGGCGATGAGAGCGGGCGCCTTTTTCCGGTTAAACACAGGTTTGTTATCGACGATAATATAAACCGGACTGGTGTGTGCGAGCGCGCCATTCTTGCAGAAAACAGCAGCGGTAACCCATTGGCTCTCCTTTACGCGGATATGTTGCTGCACCTGGATGGAATCAATTGTAGCCGCATGGTTAAGTGTCTCCATCGAACGGGTTGTATTCGTATGCTGGCCGGTCTTTTCCGGATCTGCTGTATTCGTACGTTGTTGTTTTTTCACCGAATCGGTCGAATTCACATATTGCTGCAGCAGCATGCCGTCGCTGTTATATATTTCAATACGATCCAGGGGGCCAATCGTCTGATGGGAAATCGCTTTCACTGAAATGGCAACCGTTGCACCACTATCCACCTTGAGTTCTTCTCCCACCATTTTTCCATTTGCTTCGAGGAACAGGGCCGGGCCATTGGACACAAAAGTTTTTCCTTGCTTAAGGGCTTTGAACCATTCGGCAGTAGAAAATTTATTTCCCGTATATGCAAATGTTCTGCAGTCGCCGATAGTGGAACCCCATGGGAAATCGCTGCCGGCGGCGGCGGATATCCTGAACCCCAGGTTCAGGTAGTCAAAATAATCCTCCTGGTTAATCTGTGTGTTTTGCATCAGCTCAACGAAGTCAATTTGACCCATCGGCGCAAACAAGGCCATACCTTTGGTCACGCCCTCTCCTTTATAAGCAAAATGCGCATAACCCGATAATGCAAGCTCCGACCGGTGTATCTGCTCCAGCACCCTGTCGTAGTGGTTGTAGTGGGTGGTATCTCTCGCCAGTGTGTCAATATTCAAACCGATAACATGTCCGTAGTCGCTACGGGGTTCCTCCTGCCCGAAACTCAGGCAGCGGTTATCCCTGCATATGGAATGCTGGCGGAAATAAGGCGATTTGAAATAGGTATCGCGCCGGTCTCCCATTTCCAGCATATTGACAACATGAACGTCTTCGGCCCTGGCCAACTGCAGCAAGTATTCAATATAATGCGGCTTGTCCAGAGCATGATGCACATGTACATCGCCCGAATACCAGCCCCGCGCCGGCAAATCGATCCATCTTTTTAGCACAAAAACATGACGGACATTTTTGTCTCCGGGCTGAACGATAAAATTTTCGGTAAGCGGCACGTATTCGTTGCCACGCTGGATACTAATCTTATACTTTCCCGGATCGAGCCGAATAGAAAAATCACCCGGCACCTGGTACATCACCGAATCATAGAAATAGGGTAGCGACCGATTCTCGCCGTACACGTATGTCCGTTGTCCGTTTACCTCCCCCTTTCCATCCATGCGGCGAATAGGGCCGACCCAATCGGGGCTGTTTTGATAGTCTATTCCCTTGAAAAAAATATCCGGATACGTGGGTTTACCGGCAGGCGCACCATCCGGAGGAACCACAATAACATTCCTGTCCAGGTCCGTAATGCACACCATAGCGGGTGTGCTATTGTTTATGTATTCTTCGAAAATAGCTATGCCCACGTTCACCTTTTGCCCGATCGCGTAACAGTAGTTGCACAGCAGGGTACATATGAGAACAATCCTCCACATCACGAATATCATTTTACTATTATCCCGGATACTCCATGCCTCCGGCTACTATAAACGGCTAAACTAAGTACAAATCTGCAATATGCGACTGTGTGCACGGAGACCGGCAGATTTTTCTTTGGATCGATACTCCCAATCATTAACTTTATCGCAATACACTACCATATGAAAAGAAGAGATTTTTTAAATCAGGCATCGCTCCTGACTGCCGGAACCGGCCTCGTTTCCACCCTTCCTTTACAGTTGCTGGCTATGCCCAAAGCCAACACTCCGCATTCAGATACCGTAAACTTCGGCGTGATCGGCCTCAACGGAATGGGATGGTTCAACCTGAATGTCATGCGCGGCCTGCCAGGCGTGAAGTGCACCGCTATCTGCGATGTCGACCAGCCCCTGATGGACAGGCGGGCAGCGGAACTTACCAAAGAGAACATTACGGTAAAAAAATATTCCGACTACCGGAAGCTGCTGGAAGATAAGGATATCGATGTGGTGGTGATCGGCACCCCAGATCACTGGCACTGCCTGATGATGGTGGAAGCAGTACAGGCCGGAAAACACGTCTATCTCGAAAAGCCCGTTGGCAACTCCATCGCGGAATGCGAGATCATGGTGAAGGCAAAAGACAGATACAACAAGACAGTGCAGATAGGGCAGTGGCAACGCAGCATGCAACACTTCACAGATGCGGTAAACTTTGTGCAGTCCGGCAAACTCGGAAAGATACGTTCAGTGAAATCATGGGCATATATCGGCTGGGCTAACGAGCTGGTGAAAAAGCCGGACAGTCCCGTGCCCAGCGGTGTGGACTACGATAGGTGGCTGGGACCCGCTCGCAAAAGACCGTTCAATATCTATCGCTTCCACTCTCATTTTCGCTACTTCTGGGACTATGGAGGCGGCATGATGACCGACTTCGGAGTGCATATGGTGGATTTTGCGATGATCGGTATGAACGCCGGCATTCCTAAAAGTATCCTGTCAACAGGAGGCAAGTTCGGATTTCCAGATGATGCCCAGGAAACGCCGGACACGATGACCACTCTTTTTGAATACGACGACTATTTTATTCAATGGGAACAGTCGATGGGCATAGCCGGAGGCCCTTACGGTCTCGATCACGGGATCGCTTTTCTCGGCAATAAGGGCACGCTGGTCGTAAACCGGGAAGGATGGCAGGTGATTCCTGAAACAAAGAACAACGTCCCGTTAATGGAAGGAATGCCCCTGATAAAACCTACCGACAGCGCCGTCGAAAAACATTGTCAAAACTTCATTGACGCAGTTCGTACCGGTGATAGCAGCGGGTTGCGGGCACCCATCGAAGCAGGGGCCCGGATCGCAAAAATCGCACACATGGGAAATATTGCTTATCTCACCGGAGAGAAGCTTATGTGGGACGAAAACAAAAAACAATTCAGCAACCGCAACGCCAACAAACTCATCACACCGGGGTACCACAACGGTTACAAGCTACCCCAGGTATAGTCCGGGCAGGACGATCGGTGAAGGGAAAATCGCCATTCCATCAACAGCGCCAACCGGTCAACAAACGGAAACCTTCCTCCGGCAAGCCGGGACGATCCCGGCCTCATCGTGCAATTTTTATTTTGCGGAGTCTTTGGTGGCTACTCTATTTTTAGAGTGACCTGCGGCTTTATTGTGTCGTTTTATCCCGCGACTGCAATTCCTCGAGTAATGATTTCAAATGAGATACCTTTTCCGGATGGGAAGCAGCAAGATTATTCTGCTCACCGGGATCTTTACTCAGATCATACAGTTGCGGTTCGGTTGAGTTGCCCAGCTCAGTATTGGTAATGCGGTGATAGGCCGGCGCGTTGCCTGGAACTATGTATTTAAAATTGTCTTCTGTGATCGACAGCGACATCCCCTGCGTGACCAGCACATTCCGGCCTTTTTGTGATTTCCCGAGCAATGCATTCAATACGTCTTCGCTGTCGCCTGCTTCCCCGGCGGCAAGGGGCTGTTTTAGCAGGGAAGCAAAGCTGGCCATCAGGTCCATCTGGCACACCAGCGCGTCTGAAGTACCCGGCCTGATCTTGCGCGGCCAGCTAATGATCCAGGGCACCCGGGTACCGCCTTCAAAATTGCTGTATTTGCCTCCTCTCAGCGGGCCTGCGGGTGTGTGGCCGTTCAGTTGGGTCACTGCACCGTCCTGGTAGCCGTCGTCCACCACCGGCCCATTATCGCTCGTGAAAATGATCAGGGTATTTTTGGCGATTCCGAGTCGTTCCAGGTGTTTCATGATCTCTCCCACGGTCCAGTCGAGCTGCAGGATCACGTCGCCCCGGTATCCGAGCCCGCTTTTCCCCTTGAATATGGTGGCGGGCATCCTGGGCACATGCGGCTCAGTTAAAGCGAAAAAAAGAAAAAAGGGATCACTCTTTTGATTTTCGATAAATTCTCTGGCCTTAAAAAGAAAACTAAAAGAAAGTTCCTCGTCGGTCCACCTGGCCTTATGTCCGCCGCTCATAAATCCGATCCTACCGATGCCATTGACAATCGTGTTATCATGCCCATGATTAGGAGATGCTTTCATCTTCAATAGCTCCGGGTTTTCCCTGCCTGTAGGATCGTCTCCTATTTTTTTCCCGTAGTCAACCGCTATGGGATCCGCGGGATCCAGCCCCAGCACCCGGCCGTTCTCCAGGAATACCGTCGGCACGCGGTCGGCGGTGGCGGGGAAAATAAAAGAATAGTTGAAACCGAGCTCATTAGGTCCCGGGCTGATCGCTCCATTCCAGTTTTTTTCACGTTGATCGCCCAGGCCGAGATGCCATTTTCCCACCATTGCGGTGGCATATCCTGCATCACGGAATACGGTAGCAAGATTCTGCCGGTCGGTAGGGATGATCAGTGCCGCGTCACCGGGCAGGATACCGGTACCTTTTTTTCTCCAGGGATAAGTACCCGTCATCAATGCATACCGGGAAGGCGTACAGGTTGCCGAGGTGGAGTGGCCATTGGTGAATCTTAATCCCTGTTTAGCAAGGCGGTCGAGGTGCGGAGTGGCAATCTGTGTAGCGCCGTAACAGCTTAGATCGCCGTATCCGAGATCATCCGCATAGATCAGTATCACATTGGGCCGGTTTTGCGCAAATGTCAGGAGCGCGGCCAATAGGAACGAGCCACCCAGAAAAACAGCTTTGATCCTTGCTTGCATCATATCATCGGTTTAAATAAAACGATAAATCTACTGCTTTTTGGGGCTGGCAGATCCGCTGTTTTACAAAAATGCACGACTCACATGCGATATTTTTCTTATGCTCATCGGTTATGCGCTCCGTTGGCAGTATTTCTGATGCCTAACGGTTTACCAGAAAATGAACGACACGGCAGGCGTTTCCCGCGCTGGAGCCGTTTCGGTTTTCCGATATCGTTACTACCAGGCGGTGCTTCCCTTTCTTCAGTTGGTTGTCCAGAACAAGATACCAGGGAATATGAAGATTTTTACTCCAGGTTGTAAAAAGATCCAGCTCTCCGTATTTTTTTCCGTCGATAGTATAGGAGATCGTGCCGGCATCGGGTCCGGCGGCTACCGCAATCCCTACGGCTGTCCCTTCAAATTGCAGCTCAAAAGAGGCGCCGGGAGTGGTGCCTTCCAGTACCGGTACCTGAACAAAACCCTCGCGGGTGCCCTTTCCGTCGACTGGCTGCCAGCGCGGGTCTATAGCAAAATCTTTCAATCGCCCTGCTTTTTCTACCGGCATATAAGTGCCACCGCTATACGAGAAGCGGTCGGCTGGTGCCGGCATTTTTTTGCGGGCGGCTGCTATTGGAAAGGGTGCATTTAGCAGGGATTTGATACTTGAAAAATAGATCTCGTGTCCGAAGGGGGAAGGATGCAGATCCTTGAAATCGTATTCCCAGGAAAACTCCTTTGCTTGGATACGGTCGTACACTTCTTTGGCAAGGTTGATAAAGGATGCGCCATAGCGATCGGCCAGCTCCCGGTGAACCGCCACTTCTGCCGGCTCGATGCCCGCTGAATAGTCGTTGTTTTTCGCCGGGTCGGCAAATGCCATTAACACCACGCTGGCGTTGGGATTGCTGGTGTACGCCTGCCTTAATATTCCCTCTATGGCCCTCATCTGTGCCTGCCGATCAAATCCATTGACACGATCGTTCACTGCTGCTTCCACAAAAAGCAGATCCGGCACTCCATGCCCAAGCACATCGCGTCCGAACCGGAAAGCGTGAGGGGTGCTGCCCAGCGAACCGATGCCTGCATTGATGAACTGCAGTTTCACATCAGGAAACCTCTCGCTGAGGTATGTGGATACCTTATTCCGCCATCCCTGGCCATAGGTGATAGATCCTCCCAGAAAAGTAACTGTGCCGGTTTTAGTACGTTCGAACTTTTCGTACGCTGCTCGCATACCGTCGTTCACATGGATATACGACAGCGGGTCCAGCCTGTCTTGAACTGACACAGTGTGGTTGTACACCCAATCGGCCAGTCGCTCCGGATGTTCGATGTTGAAATGATGACCCTCCAGGTTTTGCGGACCGCCGGTCATCGGGATCACGGTAACCGGGCCACCGAGCCGCATATAGTTTTCTACCAACGTATAGGTATTTTCCGCAACAGGGACAATTTTATCCTTCAATCCGATCACGTGCAGAACGGGTACCCGGAAACCTGCCAACCCGGCGAGGCCGTTGAGGGGTATATCTTTAAACTCTCCTGCCTTTGCTTCATCCAGCCCATATAATTTCAGCCAGTCGTTCCATTCCTTGGGCGCACCCTTGCCGGTGCCCTTACCGCCCGGCCAGCTTTTCGGATCGCACACCGGCGCTTCGGCATATATGCAACTTACTTTCTCCGGGTTACGTTTGGCCCAGCCATACACGTAGAGGCCACCCCGGCTCACGCCCTCCAGGGCAACTTTTTCCGCCAGCCCATATTCTTTTACCAGGAAATCATAGAACCGGTCCCATACCTGCATGGCAATGGGATGGCCGTATAGATCATTCGTATTGACGTAGGCTACATGAAAGCCGCGACTCAGGAGGATACTGTCCATATCCGTATGCCAATCGGGAAAATGCGCCCGCCATATCCAGGGGCGTTGCTCCGCAGCAGTATGCGGTTTTATTAGCCGGGCGCTCCGGCCTTCGAAACTAAACTCAAGCTTTTCAAATCCTTTCCAGCGGCTGCTACTGCTATCCTGACCGAAGGAAAAAAGCGGGACAGCTATCCATAAGAGAAAGAGCATCGGGATTTTATTCCAACACACTAAGTTTTTATACGACATACATATTTTTATACGATTAAC
>CAZUWX010000047.1:0-5772 GCA_964624205.1 uncultured Chitinophagaceae bacterium | reverse complement strand
TGCTGGTAGAGCACAACGGGCTGACCCGTGTCAATGGCACCATCGTCTCCATCGAAGATGGCCCGGCGGCGGGTGACACCGTGATCAAACTGGATAGCCACGAACCGGTACTGATGAAAGAGGTAGTAGCGGTGAATGGGACTTTCAGCGCTGACTACACCGAGTGCTGAGTACCGGGTACTGAGCAACCCGTCGCGGGCTTGCCCGTTCTATTCATATCGTTCCGCTGGCTCCCCCGTGTTGTTCTTGTTTCTTTTGTTTGCAGCGTACAGGCGATAGAATGCAAGGTAAAAGCGGTCAGCGCACCACTATTCGCCGTTCGTCGTAACGCAGGATGGTGAAAATGCCGAGCCCCCCCGTCACATTAGATTGAAGCGGCGAGGGTTGTACAAAGGGATTAAAATTGGCACGCCTGGCGTTGTTGGCGGTCTGGAGAAAGTCGTAATGCGCTGCCGGCAATGAATATACCCTTGCCAGTACCGTATCGTTCCGGTTATATACTGCGTCGGAGAAAAAGCTATACACTTCCCCATTAAAGGAAACGTCTGCCGCATAAAAATCGGTAACCTCTGGTGAATAATCATTCATCCGGCGGGTGATCAGGAAACGGTAATAGTCGCCCGGCGCCGGGGGGTCTTTGATCACCATTCCTATGCTGAACAGATCCTTATTATCCTCCCCCGGACGGCACACCAGGCTATCGATCCTGACCATTCGCTGGGTCAGCCGGGTGGACGCCGTTACCTTTCTTTTCCCGCCATCACTGACGGTGAGCGTGTAAGTTTTAGCGGAATCGGCAAAAAATAATTTAGGGCTTGCATAATTGTACCATCTTGCTGCCTCCCAGTCTTCGATCCGTTCTTGTCGCAACGTATCGTTGGTGACACCGTCTGAAAAAATCACCACGGACCGGACCGGTGATTTTTCAATGACATTGCTGGTATAAGGCTCGCTTTCCGAAACCAGGCATTTCAAAAAATCGCCGTCTTGCAGATACATCTCCACCACGAGTTCCGAATCGTATCCGGGCAGTTCCACTTCCACAACTTTGTTGCAGGCCGCGCAGCTCAACAGTAACATGCCTAAAAAAAAACGGTTGCTCATTTTTTAAAATTTAAAATGGTAGCTAATACCGGGCAAAATCGGGAACAGCGATACCAGCGTAGGCTGGATGGATGATACATAGCCTTTCCGCCTGTCGATCTCCTTGAAGTGTATATAAAAAGGATTTCTCCTGCTATATGCATTATACAGGCTGAAGATGATCTGTTTTTCGCCGAGCTTCGATTTGAGAGACATTGCCAGGCTCAGGTCCAGCCGGTGCACAGCCGCCAACTGGTAATTGCTTCGCCCCGTGTAAACGGGAATGATGCTACGAATACGGTTGCCCGCATGATCCTGAAAAACAAATCTTCCGACCGGCACGGTGGTATAGGCGCCCGAGCCATAGATCCAGTTACCGCTAAGGGAAAATTTATGGTTGATACGGTGCATAAACACCAGCGACAAATCATGCCGTCTATCGTATCTCGGTTTAAAAGGTGCCCCGTTATTAATATCGTCGAAGATCCGGTTGGCCCACGAAAGTGTGTAACCCAGCCAGCCTGTTGTCCGGCCGGTTTTCTTCTCAAGGTAGGTCTCCCAACCATATGCATTGGCCCTGCCGTACACAAAATCTTCCTCCAGCTTAGGATTGCCGAATACATGCGCGCCGTCTTTAAATTCCACCTGGTTGTACATCCACTTGTAATATCCGTCCACCGACAGGAACAGGCTGTTTCCGTACAGGGCCTGCGACCATCCGAGGCTAAGCTGGTCGGCATACTGAGGCAGCGTTCTGGAGCTGGAAGGATACCACATATCCACTGGCATTGCGGCGGTGCTGAGGGAGGCGAGGTGGAGGTACTGCGACATCCGGGTATAGCTCGCTTTTATTGCAGCCTGCTCGCTGACATTAACCCTTACGACTAACCGCGGTTCGGGACGCAGCCGCCAACGGCCCTCAGATTCAAATCCCGACAATCTGATACCGCCCGACCATGCTATCCGTTTCATATTATCCCATTCAGTGTTCAGAAAAACACTCCATTCATTACCGGCTGCCTTCTCCCCCCGGGCAAAGCCACCGAGAGAGGAAGAAGAACGGTAGTCGCCAATATTAAGCCGATGTGCCATCCCTTCCGCTCCTGCCTGATACCGGAAGGCGCCTGTGCTACGTTGTGTAGCAACGAATTTTGCACCGGTGGTCCGAATGCCGGAACGTACTTCGAGATCGTTGTAGCCCGACCGGTTGCCGAGCTGGTATTCGTACTGGGAATAAAATACGGAACTGGTGATCTCTACCTGGTCGCTGACCACCGATTTCCAATTGATGGCAGCAGCCCGGTTGCCCCAGGTAAAATCCATCTGAAGGTCGTCCGTGCTAGAGTGGAAATTATCGGCTCCCCAGTACGCTGTTGTCCATAACACATTCCGGCGATTTATCTTCCAGTCGGCCCTTAGATTAAGATCAGAAAAAAAATAGTCGGGTATCTGCTGATAATCGGGTTTGTTTTGCTGCAGCCTGTTAAGCGCCTTCGTGAAGATGTCGAAATACGTTCTTCTTCCGGAAACAATAAGCGAAGCACGGTCTTTCTGCAGAGGAGTTTCTACAGAAAGCCGGGACGACAATAACCCTATCCCCCCGCTCACCCGCAACGAATCCATGCTACCCGCCCGTGGGGAAACATCCAGTACCGACGACAGCCTCCCCCCGTAAGTTGCAGGATAAGCCGATTTATACAGCCTGACATCGCGGATGGCATCATTATTAAAAACGCTGAAAAGGCCCAGTAAATGATTGGGGTTGTAAACAGGCACCCCGTCTAACAGGATCAGGTTCTGGTCGGAGCCGCCCCCCCGCACATAGAATCCCGCCAGGCCTTCTCCCGCATTCTTTACACCCGGCTTTAGCTGTAGTATTTTGATGATATCTACTTCGCCGAGGATGGCAGGAAGTTTTTTGGCTTCGGCTGCAGTGACCAACTCCAGGCCGGGTCGAAGATCTCTCACTCTGGCCATAGGATTGCTGCTCGAAACCACAACCTCCTCCAGCACAGCAGCTTCCGGAACCAACACAATGACATTTGTTTCCGCGAGTAACTTCGCATTTAAAGAACGGCTTCTGTATCCTACCCGGCTGACCTGAAGACTTTCATCCTGTTCCATCACGCTATACGGAAAGCTAACGCGTCCCAGGCTATCACTGATTAAGAAAAGATTGCTATGCAGGGATAATATGGTGGCTCCACTCAGCGGCGACCCGGAATATTTGTCGACCAGTACGGCGGAGAGTTTACGCGGAGGCTCTGGATCTATTGCAGCATGTAGCGGAATATGACCATCGCTCCGTACGTATTCCTCCTGAGCAGCAGTTTGCTGCAAAAACAATATGGTGGCAGCCAACAAGATTGCCAACCCCTTTCTCGGAAACAAATTAGCCAGGCCCATCAGAATAAAATCCAGTTAAGAAATCGATCTATACACTACCAGGCTATGGATTTTATTACCGGTTGATTCCGGGTGCTCAATTTCAAGGGATGTTGCAGATATCGGCTTTACATGAGATAGAAGGGGTGGTTTCTACATGCAGAAAAGAGTTGCCGGGACGTTGATCCCAGGGTCTGCCGAATGTTCCTAGGAATTGGGATGGTAAGAAAAGCAAAAAAAACGGGATTAGCAACCATTCCGGCATTTTTTGATATAAGTCTATTTGTTGCTAAAATGTAAAATGGGAGAAACGTTACCGCTTCTCCCATTTGATCTGTTTTAGCAATATAGCCGGTTGACCGGCCTGTTATAATGTCTTGATCCTGATATTCCTAAACTTCACTACTGAGCCGTGGCCGAGGAAGCCGATATGGCCTTTGTCGCGTTTCAGACCCGGGTGATTCAGTTTGTCTGGTGTACCGTTGTCCCGGAAATGCTGAATATCCCCGTCAAGTATGGTTTCGCCATTCAGGATCACTTTTATTTTTGATCCCTTTGCAATCACTTCCTGGTAGTTCCATTCGCCAAGAGGTTTTTCGAAGCCTCTTTTGGCTGCCAGGGTACCATAGATAGAGCCGTGGTACTGGTATGGTTTCAGGTCTTTATAGATCGGCGCGTTATTATCCAGGATCTGCAATTCCATTCCGGTATAGGCGGCATCGCCTTCCAGTGGGGCGCGGATACCTAATCCGTTATTGGCCCCAGGCGTCAGCTGAAACTCAAAACGGAAAATAAAATCGGCGTATTCGTCTTTCGTGAAAAGGTTGCCATTGCCACCTGCTGCCTGCTGCACCACGATAGCGTTGTTCTGTACCACATAGCTTTTTTTGTCGCCCACCCACTTGTCAAGATTAGTTCCGTCGAATAGTACCTCGAAATTCTCCCTGGCCTCTTCATCGGTGAGGGTATATTTTGTGCCGGCTTCATCCAGCTCTTTGATATAGAGGTTCCGGTATGCTACGTAAGTACCATGCGCCTGCAGCTCGATCTGCTCCCTGGGGAAAATGGGCAGCTTACGATCCCAGTAGTTTTCCAGCACCACGTTGTCGGTAACCAGTACCCCGTTCAGGTAAACGGTTACTTTATCTCCTTTCATGATGATATGGAAATTATTCCACTGACCCACTTCATTGTCGGCCACAACAAGCGGTGTGCTGCGGTGTTGCTGGTTATTGTACAATCCGCCGGATCCCACTTCTGCGCCCACATCCCTGCGTGCGGTATCCCAGATCTGCACCTGGGGAGTTCCCCGCAGATAGAGACCCGCGTCTCCGTCGGCTGTGATCTTCCAGTCGACGAACATCTCGAAATCGCCGTATTGTTTTACGGTAGCCAGGTTGTCGCCATGTCCGGTAAAGATCAACAGCCCGTCCTTTGCCTGCCATCCGCCGGGCACTTTCTCATCTGCTTTTTGCTGGGCCGCCGCGAGCTCTTTGGCGGTCATCTGGGATCTTTTTATGGGATTTGCTACGAGCCCTTTCCAGCCGGTAAGATCTTTTTCATTGAACATCGAAACAAAGCCTGCTCCGGGAGCCATATCGTCGAGCCGTTTTTTTATCGCCTTTTGCTGGTATTCTGCATCACCGCCTTTCAGAAGAGGGGAGGCTTTTGTAAGGAGGTTCCTGACCAGGTCGCCGGTGAGGGACTCATTAGAAACGCCGATACTGAATATGGCATTCGCTGCATCCTGCTGCAGTACCGGATCGTCGATAAACCGTCCTGCAAATATGAGCGAGAGGAAGGTCTTGTTGGCCGCCGCTTCTCTAAGCACCCTTTTCTTTTGTGCCGGTTCGGTGGTAAGCGGCATGATGTCTTGCAGGAACAATACTTTCTGGTCGGCCGGGAAGTTGCCACTACGAACCACATTCAGCAGTCCGTCCACGCCGTTCTTCCTGGTAGGCGTATTTCCTTCCTGCTGAAGGATCTTAAGCAGGAGTGTGGCGGACTGGAGGTCTGTCGCTTTGGACAATGCCTGCACAATCGCGGCCCTGCTTTTTGCGTTCCCGTTTGCATATGCTTTTTCCAGGGCAGACAGCGCCTGCTTTCCGCCAACATCAGCCAGCACCGGGAAGTACAGGTATTCGCGATCCGAGCCTGCCTGGGCCACCTGGGCTGTGATCAGCGCGGCACGCGCCTGTGTGTCTTTGATGGCCGCAGAAGCGCGGATGGCTGCATCCTGAACAGCGGTGATATTATTATTAAGAGGAGCTGTTTTCAGCAAAGAGAAAATACGGGGAAGGTCCT
>CAZUWX010000046.1:24408-28469 GCA_964624205.1 uncultured Chitinophagaceae bacterium | reverse complement strand
GCTCTTTCTTATTGCCACTGCGCAAGGTGCGATTGTATCTCGCTGTCCGGCACAATATAGGTGTTGGGGAATTTCCCCTCGATCATATTGGAAAGCGTGCGCTGGAAATTCAGGATCTCCCGTTCCCGGAGCAGGGTCATGAATTCGTTATCGGTGTTCAGCACCTTCTCTTTGTCTTTTTCTCTCCAGAATAATTCGATCCGCTCGATAATATTCTCCGCGGTCAGCAGGGTAGTGGGTATATCGAGAATATGAAGCGGATCGGTTTCTTTTTGTCTCGGCAGGGCGTATACACCTATATCCCTTCCGTCGCTGGTTTTGAAGCTGGTTTTGTAACATCCGGCAAGCTGCTCAAAGTAGCCGTTTGCTTTTTGGCGTCCCATGATCTCACCGGGTATGATGATCGTGAATATAATGCCGGCGTCGGGCGTCCAGGGAACCGGGTTGCTGTTGATGGATAGCTCCTGCACTATCCCGGAATTGCGGACCGGCAAAAAGAAATTGTTCAGGTAAGCGTGGGCCAGCCCCTGGGCCGGCAATTCGGAATGAAAGGTTTCGTAACTGACCTTGTCAAGAATTTCGGAGATACCGTCCGCCGCTGCCGCGGTTGCCCGGACCTTCTCTTCGTCTGAAAATGTCTCCTGGTTTGTGTAGGTGAACAGCAGGGGACGCACGTCATCGAAATAGCCGGGAAGATGCACTTCCGGCTCATTCGGTACCAGCAGGACGGTTTTCTGCGGCCCCAACCTTGCCATGGTTGCCCCTAGCTCGAATATAACATTGTCTTTCGGGATCCATGCCTGTTGTCCTTGTTTCACCGTGTCGTAAATAATACTGTCGTTGGCGAGCACGAGGATGGCATAGTCGTAGTGGAACAGCTTTTTGAAAAAGGTCCAAAGGGGTGTGGTGCTGTTTTCACCGAAAAACTGTTTCCACAGCGTTACCGCGTGGCGGTCTTTCAGGTTGGCATAGAGCCCTTCAGCGACTGCATAGCTTCCGGAAGAGGAAAACAAGATGATCTGTGGTTGCATGGTTGTTATTTAATCTGTTGCAGCGTTTAGTCTGTTTGGATTTAGTTAGTTGCACGGGGGCCTAATATCTTGCTGCCGGATCGTTGTGATGGAACAGCACATACAGAAAATAGGGGATGCCCTCGATCTGTTTACGATCCTTGTCCTTTTCGGAATGGGTGATGCGTTTGCCATCCTGCACGATCTCTCCGTCGAATAATTTTTCAAACGGGAGCAGGTCGATGTGTAGTTTTTGCGATTGGTACCTGCGCTTGAATTCTTTTTCTGCGGGGTCGTTCCAGCGCCGGATCCACGCTGCTGCTGCCGTCACCGCTTCGGGATACATATCCTGCAGCGGCAAAAAACCGTTGAGCAGTTTCTCCGCACACCAGCGCCGCTGCTCCATGCGCGACAATAAGGGAAGCTTGTTTTTCAGCGTCTCAGCAACCGGTACGGGTATGCTTCCTTCTCTGGCCTTGTCTGATAATAACTCCAGCAGCTTGTGCGGCGAAATTCCTGCATACCGGAGCTTCACCCAGAGATGATCGGCTGCCTGGCGGCTGCTTTCCTGGTGCGCGTAGGGAAGACCTTCCCACTCTGCCCTGGAAAGCTGCAGGATTCGCCGGGGATCTTTTAGCCATTCTGCGGGAAGGGTGCGGTTCGTGTACCAATAGTTGATCAGTGCTGCCAGATCGTCGATCCGGAAATCCGCTTCGGCCAGCGCGCGACATTCCTCGTCCACTTGCCCGAATAAGATCACGGGGGTATGTGGGAGCTGCCGGTTGAGCACGTATGCTACGTGTTCCAGCTCGGATTCGCCGGGCAGGTTAAAATGACAGAAAAGCCGAAGGTCGAGCTGGTGCTCTCCGATCCTCCCCAGCAGACTGTTCAAATAGGCTGCGCCCTGCACTGCGTCTTCCAGGCAAAAATAGAAACTCACTGCGTTGTTTCCCGATAGCGCCCGCTGTATGGTTTCGTCATGAAAATAACAGGCGTCTGACAGTGGAAGCTCTTTAAAATCGAGCGTGCCGCCGGGGAATACATAATCTCTTATTTCCCGCGCGTGGGGCTTTTCATAGAGTGGATTATTGGTGATGTCATGCCACAGGCAGGGATATTCGCGGAAGAACCGGTCGCACTCTCCCGCGGCATCCTTGCTGAAGACCGTGATACGGAGCTGATGCTGTTCGTCCGTATGTACGGTTTGTAATAAGGAGAGCAACAACTGCCGGCCCATTTCCGCAAAGCCGAACAGGAACACTTCTGCACTGGAGCACACGGGGCTGAATCGGTCGGCCGGATAGCTGATCAGCAGCTTACGACTGATGGTTTCATAGAAGTTGAACCTGCGCACGTTAACATGACTGGCCAGCCGGCCGGGGCTGCTTACGAATTCGGCTGCCCGGGCTCCTTTGAGATAAATGTGGCACTGTTTTTTTTCTCCGGGATGTTTCGCCCATAGCTGGTCCAACTCATGGAGGCTTCTGATATTTTCCTCGTCCGATTCTTCGAGGATGTAGATCTCGCGTGCACGCTGCGCCTGGATCCGTGCCAGGAAGGAAGCTGATTGAGCGCTGCCCCTCATCACCCGGATTCCCCGGCGGACAGCTTCCGCTCTGAAATTAGGGTCGGGGTCTTTATCGATCAGCAACACTTCCGCGCCCTGCTGTTTCAGCGCCAGCGCGAGCGGGTAGCTCAGTTGATTCAGGCCGGTTACCAACCGGATATTTCGAAATCCCAGTAATTTCCACAGGTAAATGCGAAGCAGGTTTTTGTTGTTGCTTCCGATGGCGAGCATGAATGCGACAATGAAAGCGTTCAGCACAAAAAGCAACCCGGTGAAACGGGCAATATTTAAGGTCAGGGGAACAGGCTTATCTGTGTTGAGCGCCGAAGAGTTGAAAGTGATGAGGTTCACCGCATTAAAAAATGCGTCCAGCCGTTTGCGGGAGTCCATCGGGGGTGAGCCGGATACCTGAGCGCCGCCCGCATCCAGCCTGCTGAATCCAATATAGCCGAGTAGGATTGTCAGCACAACCAGCAAGCTCGGCAGAAAAAAGCGCCAGAAGTTTTCGTTGTAAGCGATATACCGGTTCCAGGGTGGAATGTTGTCTTTATATGCCAGCCGCGGGAAGGCTGTGGTTGCCCATTCGTACACGCCTGGAGGGGAGAGGTTGTGTTGTTTGCTGAACACGCTCCCGCAAACAGGATACCGGTTGGCCAGGCGCGGAATGATAAGCTGGTGCAGGGTTCCCCGGAAGTTTTTTTTCTTTTGGGGGGCTTGCATGGCAATCCGTACCAGCTCCGAAGTGCCCCCGGGTTTTGCGGTATCCACACCGTCCCATAACACCAGTAAATGGACCGCCCGCGCCGCCAGCGCGTAGGCCAGTTGTTCGTAAGCGGCATCGGCCGACTGGTTTTCGGGAGGGGGGGCGAGGGTGCAAACGGCTATCCTGTCGTTACCGAACTCCTGTTGCAGCACTTCGATGCGGGCTTGCTCCTCGGGTACTGACAGCGCCAGCAGGATTACATCCATTCCCAGTCTGGCTGCTGTGCCCGCTACCAGTTGGTCGGCGCCTGCTGCGATGCCCGTAAGCAGTACAAAGCGGTGGTAATCTCCGCCGGTGATCTGGCTGAGTTTTGTTTCCACCGCTTCACTGATCCGCCGCTCATCACCTTGCAGCAGGTCGCGGTGGCCGCTGTGCGCAATAACGGCCTTGTTGCGGGCAGTCAGGCCCCGGGGGATAGCGGGGTATCTAGCTGAGAAAAATCGTCGAATTTTCATTGCGCAATGGGTCAGGCGGTTTAGAAAACAATACCGGGGTATTCTCCAAAACTACAAAGCAACAATAAAAATCCGGTTAGATCTTGGCCGATAAAGATCATTCTTCCTGTAAGACACTTACCAAAGGCTTGAGAGGATTAAAACATCTATCCGGGCCTATAATGAGCAGTACAGTAAAAAACAGGATTAAACTGCCTACTGTATAGTTAATCTCAGGATTTATCCTTCACCTGTAAGTTATTTCAGGACAAGGCAAACAGGTATCT
>CAZUWX010000046.1:18730-24308 GCA_964624205.1 uncultured Chitinophagaceae bacterium | reverse complement strand
CGTATGCCGCTCCGAAACCATTCAGGTATGCCGGCGGACCTGCCGATTCGGCAGCCTCGGACCCAATTCAGATTATGCGGCAGCATGCAGATAGAAGTAGAGGCCACCCGGGCGTTGCCGATACCTGTCGCTTGCTTAACTTTATGGTCAATTAATACCTGGATATATGATCAGTTTCCTTGGAACGGGTTTGCTCGGGGCCAATTTCACCCGCGCACTTTTGAAAAAAGGGGAGAAAGTACAGGTTTGGAACAGGACGCACGCCAGGGCCAGGCTGCTGGAAACAGACGGGGCTAAGGCCTTTGAGCGGGTTGCCGATGCTGTAAAAGGTGCGGCGCGTGTGCATATCGCACTATCAGACGATAACGCAGTTGACGAAGTGCTGGCACAGGCGGCGCAGGGGTTGGAGGCCGGCGTGATCATCGTAGACCATACTACCACTTCCGCCCCTGGGGCGGCCAGGAGGTCGGCATACTGGAAAGAAAAAGGGTTTATCTACATACACGCACCCGTGTTTATGGGTCCCGCAAATGCGCTGGAGGGGACGGGTACGATGATGGTCTCGGGCAACCAGGAGGTGATCCAATCGCTTGAGCCGGCGCTGTCGGCCATGACCGGTAAGCTCTGGAACCTGGGCGACCGGCCGGATAAGGCGGCCGCCATCAAGCTGCTGGGCAACCTGTTCCATATCAGTCTCATGGGCGGCATAGCGGACCTGATCACCCTGGCGGGATCGCTGGAGGTGCCGGCTGGTGAGCTCGCTCCACTGCTGGATCTCCTGAACCCCGGTGCGGTTGCCCGTGCCCGGTTGAGAAAGATCAGCAGCGATACATTCGACCAGGCATCCTGGGAACTGGCCATGTCGCGCAAAGATGCCCGCCTGATGAACGAGCAGGCGGAAGCCACCCAAACATCTCTTACTGTTATTCCCGCTATCGCAGAAAAAATGGACCGGCTGATCGGTGAGGGGTATGCGCAGCACGACTGGACCGTACTGGCCAAAGATCCGGGTGTATAGTCCGGTTTATTCCGCGTCATTTATTATTGTATATAATGCTGTTTGCTGCCTATCTCTGCCTTGCGGCTCCTTCCGCACTTAGCGCGTGATCTTTCGCTCCCGTATCTTTTTCTGGATAACAGATTGCAGGTATTGAATGGTTCATTTGCTCTTCTCACGGGTGCATGACCATACTGATAAAAGTCATGCACGTACCCGCTTTAGGTCATGCTCCACAGCCCGGGGCCTGAATATTTTTACCTCATGGAAAATTCTACAACAAGAACCGGCGCAGCCGTTTCGGCTCATTTTGCAGAGCCGGCAGTGCATCCGGATGAGCAGGCTTTTGACCGCAATTTTAAACCCAGGGGCGCGATCGCTTTTTTTATCCTCCTGATCATATTCGGTCTGGCCCTTTGGTTCAGCATTTATTTCATCATGCTCGAAAGAGTGTAAAATGTCGGCTATGTCGGTAATGGATAAATCCGAAAAGAAAATTCTCGCCATCACTGGCGCCGTGCTGATGATCTTTATTTTTTCGGTGTTGTACGCACGTGGAAAATACAATGACCTCCCCGAGTGCCTGCCCTACGACAAGGCTTATCTTGAGCCGAAGGTGACACAGGTGGACGACAAACTTTACCAGGTGTTCGCCGTCGCCCAGATGTGGCAGTTTCTTCCGGAAGATATTTATATTCCTCTCGGCAGCGAAGTCGATTTTTTTCTGACATCGAAGGACGTGGTGCATGGTTTTAACATCGTGGAGAAGAATGTTAATCTTACTGCTACCTACGGGAACGTCAATAAAACGACCGTAAAATTCGACAAGCCGGGTGTTTATAATATTGTTTGCCATGAATACTGCGGGGTGGGTCATCAGGCTATGCGTGGCCGGGTCATCGTAAACGATCCTGCGTACAAATAATTAAACCGCAATAACAGCGATATGGAAATCTCTACTTCACTTAGGCGCCTCATCTACTGGCAGCTCGGGATACCGATAGCACTACTGTCGATCGGTATTTATCACGGGCTGATGCAAACTGTTTACCGTTCAGGAGTGATCCGCGAATCGCAGGTGGCTTATCTGGATTATTATCAGGGCCTCACGCTGCACGGAGTGATAAATGCGTTGGTGCTGACCTCCTTTTTTGCCGTGGCATTCGGTCATGCTACAATGGCTTTTTATCTGAAAAAGGAGCCTTCAAAAAAAATATCCTGGATCAGCTTTTGGTGTATGACCGTGGGCACGCTGATGGCGGCATGGGCCATGTTGGCCGGTAAGGCTTCGGTGTTGTACACATTCTATCCTCCGCTGAAAGCGCACCCTTTGTTTTATCTGGGCGCAGCTATGCTGCTCATCGGTTCCTGGATACCGTTGTTTAACTGGGCGAAGATGTACACCCGGTGGAAAAAGGACAACAAGGAAGTCAAGACCCCGCTGGGAGTGATCTTTACCCTGGTCAACTTCACCATATGGTTCGTATGTACGCTGGCGGTAGCTTATGAAGTATTTGTGCTGCTGCTGCCCTGGGCGCTGGGCTGGAAACAAACGGTGAACGTGACGTTGGCCCGTACCCTGTTCTGGTTTTTCGGGCATGCGCTGGTCTATTTCTGGTTACTGCCTTCCTATGTGATGTTCTATACGATGCTTCCGAAACTGGCGGGCGGAAAACTATTTTCGGATCTGGCCGGCCGGATCGCGGCCTTCCTTTTCCTCGTTTTCTCGATTCCGGTGGGTGTGCATCACCAGTTCAGCGATCCCTCGATCACCAAGGGGGTAAAAATGTTCCAGGGGTTACTTACTTACGGAGTGACCATCCCCAGCTTTATCACTGCTTTCACGATTGCTGCCTCGCTTGAATATGCAGGCAGGAGGCGGGGCGGTAAGGGGCTACTCGGATTTTTTAAAAAATTGCCGTACCTGGATCCGAACAGGTTTATGTTCGCCTACCTGATCTGCGGACTAATCCTTTTTATATTCGGAGGGTTTACCGGCATGGTGAATGCATCCGGTCAGTTGAACAACGTAGTACATAATACCGCCTGGATGCCCGGCCATTTTCATATGACCGTGGCGGGGCCGGTGTTTCTGAGTATTATCGGAATGAGTCTGTACCTCTATTCCCGGATCTCGGGGAAAAGGATTTTTCTTCCCGGAGTAAATGTGATCATCCCCTACCTATGGGTGATTGGCATCCTGATCTTTTCTTTCGGCTTGTCGTGGGGCGGCCTGATCGGGGAGCCGAGGCGTACCAATCTCGGTCTTACTTATCTCAATCCGGAGCACGAATTGTTCATGCCCGAGTGGGTGCCCACCACTTTGTTGGCCCTGGCCGGCGGGATCATCATGACTATTGCCGGGCTCCTGTTCTTTATTGTTTTCTTCGGAACCATCCTGAGCAGGAAAAAGGAGACGGCAGCACTTGTGTTGCCTGTGAGCGAGGTACTGCACAACGAGAAGAGGATCCCGCTTTTCGACACCTTCAAGCCCTGGCTGGTTACGATGGGGATCATCCTCGCAATATCGTATATACCTGCTTTTATGGATGCGTCTTCCAATCCGGGACCAGGCGCACCCCGTTTTGATCCTGATAATCCGGTTCCCCTGGAAACCCGTCTTCCCCCTTCGGCAACTAGCGAAACAACCATTCTCCCGACAAGTGACAGACCGAAATGAGCAAACAAGTGCAGATATGGTTGTTCATTGCCACAGTTGTTCTTCTTCCGGTGAGTTTGTTCGGTATTGTGAAGTGGTACCAGCAGCGGTTTGAAACGTTGCCGCTGCTGGGCCCGGAAGATCATGTTGTCGGCAGCTATTCGTTTACCGATCAGTATGGTGCGCCGGTCAATACCGGCGAATGGGGAAACGGGATCGTGGTGGCGGGCTATTTTTTTACACACTGCCCCGTTGTGTGCCCCAAAATAGTGGAACAATTAAAAAGGGTGCAGCAGGCCGGCGGGGAAGCCGTTTCCCTGTACCTGCTCAGTGTTGACCCGGTGAGAGATGACACGGAAAGGCTGCAGCATTATGCCCGGCGTCTGGGAATAGGCGGTAACTGGTTCCTGATCACCGGTGAGAAAAGGGATCTTTACCGGTTTGCCCGCAAAGAGCTCTTTATTGTGGCGACCGACGGCGATGGGGGAGAAGATGATTTTATTCACAGCGAAAATCTGATCCTGGTAGATCCGCTCCGCCGCATCAGGGGATATTACAGAGGGACGAACCCGGCAGAGGCCGACAGGCTGGTGAAGGATATAAAAAAGCTGGAGAAGGAGTTTGACCCGCGCCAACGGTCTGAGGGTTGAATTCACTCCGGTGGTCGCAATGCGGTCTCACACTGATAAAAGAATTTTTCGCTGCGGCAAAATAATACCGCAGCCAGCAATAGTTTTCATTTAAACAGAGCGATCCATGAAAGCAGCAATTATTTTTTTCTCGATCATCCTGGGCCATTCTGCGGCCGGGCTTGCCGCGCCCCCTGTAGAAGCGGGCAAATCTATTTTCGACACCCGCTGTGCGGCCTGCCACAGCGTAAACAAACGACTGACCGGCCCTGCTCTTGCCGGCGTGGAAGACCGAAGGGAGATGAGTTGGATAATCGATTTTGTCCGGTCATCCCGGTCGCTGATAAAAGCAGGTGATGAAGCGGCGCTTGCAGTGTTTGAGGAGTATAACAAGGTTCCCATGCCGGATCATAGTGATCTTTCGAATGAGGATATCCATAATATTATGCTGTATGTCAAATCTGCCACCGTAGAACAAGCGGCCGGCGGAGCGCCTTTTCGAATGCCCGGGCAGCCTCTGCGACCTTCTTATGTACCGCTAACGATACATTCATACGGGTTCTTTGGGCTGTTTTTTGTGTCGGTTGGCCTGTTGATTGCCGCCTTGTTATTCCTTGTAAAGGTCAAATCCGCGCAACGTGTTTTTGATCTGCAGAAAATGCCGTTCCTGGTGAGCGATGAAAAACCGGAACGTGTCGCCGAGTTTCAAAGTGATGAATTTGCTGATAGAGATCGGTATCCGGATGGCGTTTAAGTTTGCCCGCTCGGATTGCTGAAGTAAGTTGATCAGCGAGTTGCTGTGATGCAGGAAACTGGTGAGTGCTGCTTCCGCGTCGATATTGGGGGGAGGGACGGCGTTTTTGAAAGTTTTCATTTTGTGTGGGATGATATTTTCCGGCGTTGGCTTCATCGTTCTTGTAAAATAGTTGCCAAGCCACCCCGGCCTGAAAATGGGGGCCGCAGGCCGGTGTTCGGTCTGCAGCTTTTTTTCGATGGCGGGGAGATAATATTCAGAATAGATATTCAGGTGCGCTACTATTTCCGCTACGCTCCACCTGCCGGGAGCGGGTGGGGTGGATAGTAGTGCTGGGGGCAGCTGTTGCAGTTCCTGCGCGGTGTGCATCATCGTATGTACATCGGCCGCCAGGTCGGCCAGGAGAGTGTGGCTGCTTACCGGTTTCATACATCGCTAAAAATAAGTGTGTCTTTTATTTTATCGGAAATTAATCTTTTTTATTAGAAAGTATCGGGCTATTATTTTAGTTTCTTAACGGTTTTATTCTTTAAAAGCGA
>CAZUWX010000046.1:0-18630 GCA_964624205.1 uncultured Chitinophagaceae bacterium | reverse complement strand
TGGGAGTCAAAGAAAAGCTGTTAGAGCCGGCGCTATTTTTAATTCCATCGAAATCGATGGAATTAAAATGGTCATTATGGAACTGTTCCCAAAGTCCGATAAATTCTATGGTGCTCCGGTTACGCATCCAGTTTTGCAAGATGTAATCGCTTCTTTCCGCATCTCGATACCTGGCTATGTCAGTGAGGCTAATAAAATCCTCCTGATTATTCTCATACAGGACAATAGCTGTTCCCTTCACGTTGATAGTTTTATTCTTTGTCATATTATGGGGATACTTTATTTGCCGGTTAAATTATTTCTATCGTTTCTACTGGAAATACCCGGATACCGTTTGGGATATTACAGGGTAAGGCGATTTCAATGTAATCTCCGCAAAACCCGCGGGCATAAACTAGGTTGAACAAACAGTCAATGGCAGTTTTTTAGCGGTTAAAAAGTGGAAACTTATGGGAACAGTTCATCTATATTTTACGTGTCGGGAAAAATGGTAGGATTGCAGTAAGCGAATTGAAGGGGCATTGCACTGGCACGGTGCATAAAATGAAAACGCTTAATTTTGTGTTCGGTTGCTATGCCGGCGAAGCCGCGCATCCCGTGAATGCCTGCGCGTTATTATACTGCTAAAAAATAACATTATGGAAAGAATTGTTTTCTCGGAACTGCCGGACGGCTGGTACGCAGCCATGTCCGGGGTGGAGGCCTATCTGGCGGGTTCAGGCCTGGATCACAAATTGGTAGAATTGATGAAGCTCCGCGTGTCGCAGATCAATAGCTGCGCCTATTGTATCGATATGCACTATAAAGAGGCCATCCACGCGGGCGAAACACCGCTGCGTCTCATCTCTGTGTCGGCATGGCGCGAAACGCCTTACTATACACCCAAAGAGCAGGCAGTACTTGCTTTTGCTGAAGAGCTGACACATTTGCGGCCCGAAGTGCATAGCGACCATATACACGACGAACTCAGTAAACATTTTACCCCTGCCGAGATCGCCAATCTTACGCTGGCAATTGCGCAGATCAATTCCTGGAACCGGGTTACCCGCTCTTTTGGTTCCGTACCGGGCAACTATCAGGTGAAGACGAAAAAAAAATAATGCTGGGATGTTGTTCTTCGCTACGTGGATACCGGAATGGCAATGCTAAGGCGGCTGTTGGAATAGCAGCCGCAACGGTTTTTGGGAAAATAGCGGGGAGCCCATGCTAATATAATGGAGAGATTGGATAATAGGCAGGGAAAAATTGCCTGGGGTTCTTATTAGTTTTATCCTGATTGGTTTACCGATCTTCTTAAAACGTCTGCGATGAACCCGATCCGACCAGCCATTTCGGATGAAGAACTGATCCTCCTGGTAAAAGACGAACTTTTTACCGCGGTCATTGGCGACGTAATGGATAAGCTGGGATTGCTGCACCAGTTCCTGCCGCCCGGGATCCGGCCACTGCGGGACAATATGACCCTCGTGGGAAAAGCAATGCCCGTACTGCAGGTCGATACGGTCGACAACTGGGGGGCTGGCAATAATCCCGTGTTGCGACAGCCCTTCGGATTGATGCTGGACGCCCTCGACGATCTGAAAACCAACGAAGTGTATATCTGTTCAGGTGTGCCGCCCTCATACGCGCTCTGGGGTCAGTTGATGAGCGCCCGGGCCCTCAAGCTGGGGGCTGCTGGGGCGGTGGTGAATGGCTATTCAAGGGATACCCTGGGCATACTGGAAATGAATTTTCCTGTTTTTTCCTATGGCAGCTATGCGAAGGACCAGGCGCCACGTGGAAAAGTGGTGGATTTTCGGGTGCCTGTGGAAATTTCGGGGGTAGTGGTGCGTCCGGGCGACTATGTGGTGGGAGACAGGGACGGCGTATGCATTGTTCCGCTTGAGGTTTCGGCGGAGGTTTTCGAGAAGGCTTTTGAGAAGGCCAGGGGCGAAAGAGTAGTGCATAAGAATATCCTCGCAGGGATGCCTGCAAAAACAGCTTTCGATGTCTATGGCATTATGTGAGTGCGTGCTGCACGGCGGCTGTTTGGTCCGTTTCTCGGCCGGGAAGGTTGTTCGCTATTGTGCTGCTATTTTCAGTTTTTTGTAACGCCGTCGCAGCTCGTTGCGTTTTTTCCGGTGGCTGGCATCATTGGCGAGATTCTCGGTTTCGTGTGGATCGTGTATGAGATCGAACAGCTCTTCGTAGTTGTGCTCAATGTACCGCATGTATTTGAAGTCGCGGCCCACCACTCCCTCTACCCTGGGGATTCTCGGGCTCCCGAGAAAATAGTGCTGGTAAAAAAAATATGTTCTTTCCGGGATTTGGTTTTCCAGTATGGCGAGCAGGTTCTGCCCCTGCATGGTTGGGGGCACGGACAGGCCCGCCATCGACAGGATGGTGGGTGCAATGTCTATGTTGAGGGCTATCTGCGCCGGCCGGGTCTGCCGGATCTTATCGGGCAGGTGCGGATAATAAATAAAAAGCGGTACGCGGATAGAAGTTTCGTAGCCATACCATTTTCCTTCCATGCCATGCTCTCCCAGCATGAACCCGTTATCGCCCATAAAAATGATCACCGTATTATCCGCAAGGCCCGATTGTTCAAGGGTAGTCACTAAATTCCCCACCACTTCATCCACGCCTGAGATCAGCCGGTAATAATTTTTCACGTTCTCCTGGTACAGGGTGGCGGGCGACAGCAATCCTTTCCATCTTTCGCGCCCTATATTACTATCGGTGCGAAGGAACGGCGGCAACTGGTTCCAGTAAGCCGGGTCTGCAGTAACCGGCTCGGGAATACGGGCGTCCTTGTAATATTCGTTGAAGCGTGGCTGGGTGATATAGGTGGGCGGGTTGCCGTCCTGCTCGTGGGGTGCCTTAAAACTTACGGAGAGGCAAAAAGGTGCGTTTCCGGCAGACTGATGCAGGAAATGCTGAATGGCGTTGTTGATCGTGTCATTATCATGAATGCTGTATCCGTTTTCATATGTTCTGATATAATCCGGCTGTCCGCCGGTGCCGCCTTTCTCTGTGTTGACCCAGAAATCATACAGGCTATCCGGCGGATTTTTTCCCACGCCGAATTTCCCGATAAACCCGAGTGTGTAACCTGCCTGTTTAAGCAGGGCCGGATAGGTGTTCGCCAATGCGGCCGGGGCGAGGTCGGTCGTGAAATTATGGATGTTATGTCGCGACTCATACTGTCCAGTGAGCAGGCTCGCCCGGCTTACACAGCAAATCGATGTGGTGACGTATGCATTCCGGAACAAAATGCCGGCGCTTGCCAGTTTGTCCAGGTGCGGAGTGCGGATAATCGGATTCCCCGCCGCTCCCAGTGCGTCCCAGCGGTGGTCGTCGGTTAAAAGAAAGATGATATTAGGAGGGGGGATGGGACTGCCGGAGGCGGGCTGGGCCATGAGCGTACCGCCAAGGAAAAAGCCGGCCAGGCATGCCAGCAATAGAAATGTTCCGGCAGGATGGGCCTTTTTTGTAAGTAAGGGCATCGTGATTTTCATCTTGGTAGCTTGTACGGTTACCCGCGCCGGTGGTGCGGGCCGGTTGCAAAAAATATTGTCTTAGTTGATCAGGGCAAATGTAAGTTTTTGTGACCTATCGATTTTTGTCATAGTTTGCGAAGCAGATATTTGTTCAATAATTAATTACATTTTGGCGCAGAACCCGGCATATGAAACGGATGATCTTCTTTTGAAAATATCGGCAGGAGATGGTGCTGCATTTGCCGTACTATTTCAGAAATATAAACACAAGGTTTTTTCGGTAGCCTATACTTATCTGGAAGATACACAACTGGCCGAAGATATTGTCCAGGACGTGTTTATAAGCGTATGGAAAAAACGGAATATTCTTTTTAAAGTAGTAAATACCGACGCATGGTTGTACACAATCACGCGTAACTATAGTCTGAATGCACTGCAGCAAATGGCGCGGGTGGGCAAAAACAAACAGTTGCTCCTTTCCCATTTGCCTGCGCAGACGCTGGATGTTGAGGAAAAAATGGACGTATCACACTTGCAGGCGCTGCTTCGGCAGGCAGTGGGGTCGCTGCCTCCCCAACAGCGGAAGGTTTTTGAGTTATCGAGGATCCAGGGATATACGAGAGAAGAAATCGCCCGGCAAATGGGGATCACCGTTATCACCGTGAGCTCGCATCTTACCCTGTCGTTGAGAACGGTCCGCGCCTTCCTATCCAGTCGGATGGCGCTGCTTTTCCCACTTTTTTTCCGGGGCTGGCCATTCTTTTAAATGTTTACTTCTGCAATATGTCCAAGACGCTACCATTTGGTAATCAATGGGTAGTATTATTATTCGCTTTGTTTAGCCAGGGATGATTTATTTTTCGGGAAACTCATAGTTTTTTCTTTTTTGTTTGTCTATGTCTATATATGGATGCTTCTCTACTGGACGAATTGTTTCAACGGTATATCAGCAAGTCGGCGACTGAAGATGAAAAGAAGGCTTTTCTGGAGATCATTGCCGACCCCCGGATGGCACCGGAGCTTGCGGCATTGAGCGAGCGCTATCCGGTTCCCTTTGAAGAGTTGTACAGGATGGACGAAACGGCTGCGGGGCAGATATGGGACGCTGTACTGTCGGCGACAAAGGGGAATTCCGTTGTTCCGGCGGGGATTGCGGACGAACGGACACCGGCTGCCGGGGAGCATACAGATTGGGCCGGACAGAGCCGTCCCCGGTTGCGCGTTATCAGAACGTCGTGGTTCGGCTATGCAGCAGCAGCGATTTTATTGTTTGCGATAGGGGGATATCTGTGGTTGGGCCGGGTTCAGCATAACGATCGATGGGAGGAGCCTGTTGCGGTCACTACTTCGGTGATCGGGCCGGGGCAGGAGGGGGCCATTTTGACGCTGGCTGATGGCAAACAGGTTGTGCTGGACGGCTTGGGTAACGGACAGATCGCTTTGCAGAACGGTGCTCAGGTATCGTTGCGGGATGGGCAACTGGCTTATGACTCGGTTAGCGGAACGTTTAGCGGGATGGCCTATAATACGATGACCACACCCAAGGGCAGGCAATTCCGGCTTATACTACCCGATGGCACTAAAGTGTGGATGAATGCAGCAAGCTCCATAAAATACCCGACTCGTTTTATGGGTAAAGAGCGGCTGGTGGAAGCTACAGGGGAAATATATTTTGAAGTAGAGAAGGACGCTTCGCTGCCATTCCGGGTTAGTATGAATGGCGAGCTGTTAATAGAGGTGATCGGCACACACTTTAATATCAACGCTTACCGGGATGATCCGGTTAGTAAAACGACCCTCCTGGAAGGGCGTATACGCATACTGAAAGAGAACACTGTACGGGAGTTGATCCCGGGACAGCAGGCAATAGTGGATGACAAAATAACTATTCGTAAAAACGTGGACCTGGAAGAAGTGATGGCCTGGAAAAACGGGTTCTTCAATTTCAGGAACAGGTCGCTGGATGAAGTGATGCGGATGCTTTCCCGGTGGTACGACGTAGACGTCACTTATCCGCAAGGCGTACCCCGGGTTGAATTGGGAGGGAAAATGGGAAGAGACCTCAACCTCGACCAGGTACTGGATGGCCTGGCTGATCTAAACGTGAACTATAAGCTGGATGGAAGAACGCTGGTTGTACTTCCCTAGCAATAAGACATTTCAGAAAAATCTGGAGAGCATAATTAACTAAACTAAAAAAACAAACGGTTATGATTACGTGATCACTGCTGGATAAGCCGGAAAAAAACCGGAAGTGTGCAACCACTTCCGGTGTAATAGCGGGCAGAATCCAAACAAAAAGAATCTTGACACTCAAACTGCTTTTCATCAACCCAACAGACCGCTCTGTGTGAGACAGGAGCGGCCCAAAAAACAAAAGTATGCAAAATGTCCTTTGCTGCCATAGGCATTTGTTTCGAAAAATTCAATCGTTTTTAACCCCAACGCCGCGTGTTACAGGCTTCGATCGAGCAAGAAGTCACCGCCTAATGACAAAAAAAGCAATACGTGCGATGAAACTAACCGCTATTTTTTTTATTGCTATCGCTTTACAGGTTTCAGGTAAAAGTCTTTCGCAGACGATTACCCTGAAAATGAATGGAGCTTCTATTGAAAGCGTTTTTGCGGAGGTGGAGAAACAAACCGATTTTGTATTTGTCTACAATAAACAGTTGTTAAAGGGGATTGGCCCTGTATCGCTGGATGTGCAGGACGCCTCTTTGAATACGTTGATCGGGCAGGTGTTGAAAGAACTGCCGTTGGAATACACCATCCGGAATAGAACGGTTTTTATCAGGAAAAAACAGACGCCCCCGAATAACGATATCAGCCTACGGTTGGAAGATCAGATACTTCCACCGCCGGGAGTGGCAAGGGGGATAATTGTTGACGAAAACAATGAGCCGGTGATTGCTTCGGTATTGGTGAAGGGTACCAGGCGCGGAACGGCTTCTAATGCGCGGGGTGAGTTTGAATTGAACGATGTGGAAGAAGATGCCACGCTCGTCATCTCCGCGACCAACATACATACTGTTGAGCTGAGGGTGGCGGACCACCGGGAGCTTTTGTCGGGACGGATGCGCATACAGGTCAGTACGCTGACAACGGGCCTGGGCGAGGTGGTGGTGGTAGGATATGGTACCCGGTCGAGGGCCACCGTAACCGGTTCGGTATCTACTATACAAGCGGAGGATCTGGCCGGCCGGCCCGCGGCGAGAACTACCGACCTGCTGCAGGGGCTGGCTCCGGGAGTGCAGATTACCCGCTCAAATGCCGGAAGAATCAGGGGAACGAACAGCGCAGTTACGGTCAGGGGGATAACCTCGCGGAGCAATCCGGGGGTGCTCATCGTTATCGACGGCGTTATGCAGAGCGAGAATGATACCTATGCGCTGGATAATATTAACCCCAACGATATTGAAAACATCAGCATACTGAAGGATGCACAGGCAGCGATCTACGGGGCGAGAGCGGCCGGAGGGGTGATTCTGATCACCACCAAATCCGGGAAATCGGGTAAGCCGGTGATCGACTTTTCCAGTACCTACAATGTGCAAACTCCTTCAGCCCTCCGTAAATCTACCAACATTCTGCAACTGGTGGAAATGATGAACGAGAGTTTTGTCAACGACGGGCAGACCACCAATATGTACACGCATATCCAGCAATATATTGACGACAATAATATCACGATGAGTGATGTGCGCAGGAACGACGGTAGTCTGGTGGTGAAGTGGCCCTTTGATAATAGCGCCAATCTTATAATGGCCGACTACAACTGGCATGATATTATGTTCGGACCCGCACCGATGCAGACATACAATCTTTCTGTTTCCGGTAAAACCGAGCGTCTCAACTACTTTAATTCCGTTGGGTATGTTGATCAGCAGTCTATGTTGAATTACGGCGATAATCGCAATAAGAGACTTTTTGTCCGGCTGAAGAACGACCTGAAAGTAACGCGTTCATTGGAGGTCAAGACCAATTTCAGCCTGGAACGCCAGAAAGTGACCGAGCCCTTCGGGTATGAAACGATGGAAATATGGGAGGGCATTGTATGGCCGTCTCACATGCCCTACACACCAGGTGGAAATTTATATAACTACGGATCCATCACCAATCCCATAGGACTGGTAGAGCGGTCCGGATCCGTGTCTGACTTGTATTACCGCCTCAAAAGCCAGATCGGAATGGTGCTGACTCCTGTTAAAGGGTTGACCATCACGGGACAGACCGCCATGAACTTTGATATACTGGAATCGGATTGGGCAAACCTGGGTTTCGACTTATTTAATGAAAACGACGTTTTTTCATATAACTCGAACAACAACAGAAATACCGCAGGAGCAAGATATAACCGCTCCCGTTATGCACTGGGAAGCCTGCATGCAGATTACCGGTTTCGGATTGCCGATGCACACAGTGTGGGCGTGATGGCCGGGTATTCCCATGAAGAACAGGATAATCGTTTTTTTTCGGCGGAAAGAAGACTGGGTTTGATCAGTAATGAGTTGCCGACTTTCGGCGTGGGAAGCTCAACCGAGCAGTATGCGGCCGAAACCAAGTCCGACAGATCCCTGCGATCGGCCTTTTCCCGGCTCGAATATGGATTTAACGACAAGTACCTGGCCGAATTGACTTTCCGTTATGATGGCTCCTCCAAGTTCTCCAAAGGGAATCAGTGGATGCCGTTTTACGGCGTATCAGGTGCGTGGGTGGTGTCGCGCGAGCATTTTATGGACAGGGTCAGCTCCGTAATTGATTTTCTTAAAATTCGCGCCTCCTGGGGGCTCCTGGGTAATGAATCAAGCATAGGGTTATACGATCATATCTCCACTATTAATATTACAGGCAGCTATCCCATGGGTAATTCCAACTCGCCCTCTATTGCCCAGCATGCGGCTCTCGCTTCTATGGCCAGCCAGATAAGAAGCTGGGAAACCATCGAGACCAAAAACCTGGGGGTCGACTTTGCGTTGCTGGGTTCAAGACTTTCGGGATCACTGGACCTGTTTTTGAAGAAGAATGCCGACATGTTCTATACTTCGGAATTTCCCCAGGTACTGGGGATCACGCCGCCGAGTATAAACGGAGCCGTGGTGCAGACAAAAGGATGGGATCTTAATATAAGGTGGAGTGACAAGGTCGGCGCTTTTAACTATTATGCGAATTTCAACTTGAGTGATAATGTGAGCAGGGTGATTGAACTTGCAGACTCGAGAAATCCGGTGCAGGGTCTCAATAATTTTGTGGAAGGCTACCCCGTGGGAGCGTATTTCGGGTATCGTTTTGACGGATTTATTCAGAATGATGCCGAATTGAACGCCTATACTTCGCAATTTACTTCCGGAATTCCGGGCGCCCTGAAACCCGGGAATCCCCGGTATAAAGACCTTGATCAGGATGGCAGGCTGCGGCCGCAGGTGTACCAGGTGGATGAACACGGTGTTCCTACGGCAAACTCCGGCGACCTCGAATATCTGGGGAACGCAGCCCAACATTTGCTGGCAGGCTTAAATCTGGGCGCTTCATATAAAAATTTCGATTTCGGCACCTTTTTCCAGGGAGTCCTGAAATGGAAAGTGCTGGAGCAGAACACAGCGAGCACCGGAAACGTGGTAGCACCCCTGCAGTACTTCTATGGCAAACAATGGACGCCGACTACCGCCCAGCAGGCTGTTTACCCCAGGCTGACGCAGAACACGGCCGTTATTGTTTACGATTACCTGGTTTCAGACGCGCCGTACAGGATGTACGACAGTTGGTACATGCGACTAAAGAATATCCAGATCGGCTATACGCTTCCCGACCAAATGGTGAAGAGGTGGAATCTTCAGCGACTGCGTGTGTATGTCAGCGGTACCGACTTATTTGAGGTGCACAATCTTCCCGGCGTAAACGACCCGGAAAAACCTTTCACCAACCGCCAGTTTAATCCTGTGCCGTTTCCGAGAACTTACTCGTTCGGACTAAACTTAACCTTTTAATTTTTTCTGTTATGAAAAATATCAGAATACCGATATATATATTAGTGTTGCTAACAACGCTGGTTTCCTGCGAGAAGACGCTTAATCTCGAACCCCTTGATAAATATTCCGAGACCACTTTTTTTAAAACCGCAGAGCAATTTAAGCTCTTCGCCAACCAGTTCTATACCAATCTTCCCAATTTTACAACTCAGAACACACGGGATACCTATTCGGATATTCTTATCCCCTGGGCTCCCAGTGAGGTGAGTAACGGGAGCTATTCGCCTACTCCCAACAGCGCACTGTGGAGTAATTCCTATTCCGCGATAAGGAACGCCACCTATCTCATGGCAAAAGCGGAAGCGGCGCCCGACAATATTCAGGCGAGCATTAAAGTATACCGGGGAGAAGCGGCTTTTTTCAGAGCTATGGCTTATTTTAATTTGCTTAAGGACTTCGGAGGCGTGCCTATTATTGATAAGGTGCTGGATCTGGACGACGCGGATCTGTTGTACGGTGCGAGGGATACACGGGAGAATGTGGTCAGCTATATCCTTAATGATATTGGTGCAGCGATAGACGATCTTCCGCTGGAAGCCGCTATTCCCGGAGGCGACAAGGGGCGTGTGAGTAAGGGTGCCGCCTTGGCTTTAAAAGCCCGTATTGCGTTGTTTGAAGGCACATGGCGGAAGTTTAGGAACCAGGACGGCAATGCACTGCTGGATGCAGCTATCGAAGCATCCGGCCAGGTAGTTGATGGGAACTATTACCAGCTTTTTGATCGCAGAGATGTATTGGGTGACAATAGTTACCGGTACTTTTTTATACTGGACAACCAGCGGGCTAATGCAGCCAATCTTACAAAATCTGCGCAAAACGAATATATTTTCGTAAACCGGTACGATCCCACGATCCGGCCGACCGCCGGGGGCACCAATGCACATCTTTCGCCGAGCGCATCGCTTAAATTCGCAAATCTGTTTTTATGCACAGACGGCCTGCCCATTGAGCTTTCCCCCTTATTCCAGGGCCGGCAGACGCCGGAGCAGGAATACGAGAACCGGGATCTGCGAATGACAACCGTTCTTCAGCGCCCTTTTACACAGTTCTGGGCGCAGACTCCGGCGGAGTACAGGCGGAACTGGGCTGCCCCCAACGCCGGCGGAAATATTTTTGATATCAATTTCGGCAACACGACGAGAACAGGCTATTATCCGGTAAAGTTTAGAACAGAGGTGGCGCCGCCTACCGGGATCGACTTTCCGGTTATTCGATATGCGGAAGTGCTCTTAACCAGGGCCGAGGCAGTGTATGAAAGACATGGGTCAATTTCCGATGACGAGCTGGATAAAACAATTAATAAGCTCCGGGATCGCACCAATGTCGCCAGGCTGACGAACGGGTTGATAGCTGCTAATCCCGGCATGGACATGAGAACGGAAATCCGGAGAGAACGTACTGTAGAGCTGTTCCTGGAAGGATTCAGGTTTGATGATTTGAGAAGATGGAAGACGGCTGAGACGGAAATGCCGCAGGCGATAAAAGGTGTGCTGCGGACTGGGACAGCTTTTGAGACCGATCCCAGGTGGGCCGGAATCGAATTTCCGTTGGATGAAAACGGGTATATTATCGTGGAGGGCACTTCCAACAGGAGGTTCGAGTCGCGGCACTATCTGATGCCGCTTCCTACCAGGCAAATATTAATCAACTCTCAGTTGGCTCAGAACGAAGGATGGGATTAACGGAATTTGTAAATGTAATCGTGAACGTAAAAAAGTTATAATAAATATGGGTGGCATACTATCGGTTAGTTGTAAATATGCGATAGCCTGTGCGCTGTTAGTCAGCATTTGCAATGGTGGAATAACACAGGAGCTTTATAAGGCACCCGAAAAGGGAACGCATACCCGTTGGGTGAGCCCTGAGAACCCTACCGGGGGTAAGGGTCAGGGAGCTAAGACAAACAAGGGGGCCAAAGGAAACGCTTTCTATATTATCGCCCCGGGCGAGAAGAAGATAATTTTTGATGTCACCGGCGCCGGCGTAATCAGGAAGATGTGGATGAGCGGAAGTATTGCAGTGAACCCCGAACAGCGACGGGCTGTCCGGATCGATATGTATTGGGACGGTGCTGCCAGGCCGGCGGTTTCCGCTCCCATAGGCGATTTTTTCGGTAGCGGATTGTCGGTGATGACGAGTTTCGAAAGTGAGCTGTTTTCGAATCCCGAATCGAGATCCTTTAATTGTATGGTGCCGATGCCATTTCGTAAATCTGCACGCATTGAGCTTACCAATGAGTCTTCTTCGCACGTACTTTACTGGTACGATATTGATTATCTGCAACTCGAAAAGCCAATACCGGATGCATTGTATTTTCATGCTTATTGGAGCCGGTCTATGCAGACAGCATTGGGCCAGGATTTTCAGATCCTTCCCCGGGTGGCAGGGAAAGGGCGATACCTCGGCGTTAACATGGGGGTGATCGGTAACCCCGACTACAACGGCACATGGTTCGGAGAGGGTATTGTAAAAATTTATCTGGACGGGGACGGCCAGCATCCCACCTTGGTGAATACCGGCACGGAAGACTATATAGGCACGGGATGGGGACAGGGAACCTTTACCGGTCGTTTTCAGGGGTCGCTATTGTCCGACATTAAAAATGACCTGTACTCCTTTTATCGCTACCATACGGTTGATCCCGTTTATTTTCATAACGACTGTGCAGTAACCATTCAGCAGATGGGCAGTGCAAAACCGGAGAAGCTGCGGGAGATGATCGGTAAAAATGCAAAGCTGATCCCTGTTTGGGCGCTCGATGCAAAAGGCGTCCAGAATTTTATCAATATGAAGGATAAGACCCCGGAGCACATACGGTTGCTGGACAACGGGAATACGGCTGACGTACTCAGTGGCGATCTTCCGGTGGCGGCAATTAACTATTACCGGAGTGATGACGTGTCTGCCACCGCCTACTTTTACCTGGATAAACCTTCCAGCGATCTGCCCGCACTGGCGCCCTTAGCGATTCGCCTTCAGGACATGCAGGAGAAAGTGTGGAAAAAAGCACCACCTCAGAAATCCGGACACTAAAGAATCTATGTATGAAAAGATGGTATGTATGGTGCTGTTGTATGCTGCTCGGCGCCACGGCAATATTGGCCCAGGAGCGCCAGAAAGCCGTTTCGGCTCCGGGATTTGATGTCTCCCGGTTGTCAAGGGCGGACGCAGTGGTAAACGCAGCCGTAAAATCCGGAGAAATTCCGGGTGCGGTCGTATTTGTGTCCCATAAGGGTCAACCCGTACTACACCGGAGTTATGGTTATGCCAACCTTGGTTCAGGAACAAAGATGCAGACTGATGCTATTTTTCGGATAGCATCCATGACAAAGGCGATCACCACGGTTGCGGTGATGATATTGTATGAGCGCGGACATTTTTTGCTGAACGATCCCGTATCGAAGTTTATTCCGGAGTTTAAAAATCCGCGTATACTGGTAAAAGCCGATTCCCTTGGGAATATTATAGAAACGGTGCCTGCAAAACGGGAAGTACGTATAATTGACCTGTTGACGCATACCTCCGGAATCAGCTATCCTTTTATAGCCAACGCACTTCAGCCGGTATATCGAAAAAACGACATACTGGATGCGATCACCACAAAAGACATTCAGTTGAGCGATCAGATGAAAAAACTGGCATCTCTTCCGCTTCTCTTTGAGCCCGGTTCCAGGTATCAGTATGGCCTGAGCGCCGATGTGCTGGGATATTTGTGCGAGGTGATCAGTGGAAAAAGTTTGGCGGATTTTTTTCAGGAAGAGATATTCGGCCCTCTGAAGATGAAGGATGCGGGATTTTACCTGCCTGAACAAAAAGTGAATAGACTGGCTACCTTGTATGCATCGGGTGCTGAGAAAGGCCTGGTGCCTTCGTTGGGAAATGAATCGCCGATCAATATCGATAACCCGCGATTTCCGGCAGAGGGTGCAAAAAAATACCATTCGGGAGGAGGGGGGTTAAGCGCTACCGCACACGACTATGGGAGGTTTGTCCAGATGCTGTTAAATGAAGGAGAATTAGACGGTGTCAGCCTGCTGAGCAGAAAGTCGGTGGAACTGATGAGAACGCCGAGAACGGACATGAACAACGATGGAAAACCGGAAGCTGGTTTGGGTGGTTTATATGTGATCAGTGATATAGGGAAGAGGGGAGAATTGGGATCTCCGGGCGAATACCTGGGAAGTGGAGCTTTCTACGGGTATTTCTGGATAGACCCCACAGAAAAGCTTGCCATTGTTTTTATGTCGCAGGTGCTGCTGTCCCGAACCAACGTGGCGGAGAAATTTCACGCGGCAGTGTATCAGGCGTTAAAATAGCGGAGATAATATCTTATTCATCAAGTTGATGTACAATGGAAAAAACCTGCATTACATAGGCGCTGATCTCATCGGGGTGGTCTGCCGGGTCTATTTTCCACTTCCTTACCACACCGTTCTGCCGCCGCTCTAAATAAAGCCCGCCCTGGTCGGTGCAGTCGGGGCATCCGAATATTTCTTCAGAACTGTTGCGCAGGTACTCCGGAAAATCCGACACCAATTCACGCGCGATCTCATACTTTTCCGCCGGCAGGGGTTCGGAGGAAAATACCTGGGATTGAGTCTGCACAAGGCTATACCCCGGCATGGCGGCGTATAGCTGGTCGTTGGAAATCTGAAAGAAATTGAGACAGCCCGACTCGCACCCGTTATAAAAGGTGCCGAAGACCAGATAGTCGGCCGGAAGCTCCTTGCTTTTTTTGCAGGAAAAGAATAGCAGGCTGGTAACGACCAGGCCCAAAACAATACGTTTCATTCGTTCATTTTTTGTTTTTCAATAAGTCGAATGGAACTCCGCATATACCTTCCTCAGGTGAGAAAGGGATCTTGCTTCGTTTCATGGTGTCTTTTTGCTGTTGACAGCATTGCGGTTGATAACGTTGCATGCTGTCCGAAACGACTGCAGACGGCCAGACACCGGCGTTCCTGTTTTGGGGCCCCGCTGTAATATGGGGTGTACAATAGGTCGAATAAAAAGGCCGCACAGGACATACCTGTACGGCCGGGGTGTGTAATATGGGTGCATTACAGGTTGAATGCGGCGATCTCGCTGGCGCCCGCCTTATAGTACAGGATTCCGCCTAGCTCATCCACTTCGTACACGGGCTTTTTATCTTTCAGCACGATCTCTTTTTCGTTCTTGCCGTTATCCTTACTCAGTTTCACCAGCCCAATTCCATTGTCGAGCTTGGTTAAAATGAACTGTGCGTTTTCCGTGGCGGCTGTGGCTTTGAACCTTTTACTCATTTCCTGGAAGGAAGCGGAGGCAATGTTTGAAAAACCCTCCTGGTAGGCCTTCATCTGCTCCCCATAGGCATTCAGTTGGTTGCTGTAGCCATAGGTGCCATATCTCCCTCCCTGGTAGGCAGCGGCGCTTGCCATTGCGGTGGAAGCCACGGCAAGCACGCCCGTTGCGATCTTTACAAAAGAGCTCTGCCCGGGCGATTTATAATATTCATGGTATTTTTTGGTGCCGTCAAAGTTCAGCATCATCAGATTTTGATCTGCGCAGAATAGCAGTCCTTCTTTTCTCACCTGCAGTGTAGTCGGAGCCTCTTTCTCTTCAAACTTTATATTTGCCAGCGTGTTGATATCGCCGCTGTTTTCGTCGATTGTCAGCACTTCAGTTCCGGTTGAGATCAGATAGCGTTTGTGACTGCCGTCGTAGGCGCTTGCAACGGCTGAGGCCTTTTTATATTTGATGGGTTTATTCCAGATGGATTCACCGGTGGACAGGTTCACGATGTTGGCGTCGGTATCGGTTATATAGATCAGACCCTTGGGAGTGGAAGCCATTGTGTGGATATTTTCACCTGTAGACAGTGGTTTTTTGAAAAGGGGGTTGCCGTCGAACGATATCTTGTTGATGCCTCCCGACTGAATGCCAAAGAGGATGCCGTCTTCCATGATATAGAAGTGCTGGACGTATCCTTTGGTTTTGGGGGCTTTCTCCCACAGGTCCGATCCGTCTGCTGCGTTAAGGAAGGCGATCTTGGATTCGGAGGCGCTGGAAGCCAGTTTCGCGATGCCTTTTTTCCCGGTGTTGTCTACGTCGCTGACCACTGCAAGTCCTTTGGAAAGTATTTCAAAGCGGCTGACCGTTCCCTTGATCTTGCGCTCGTCTTTCCATAGCAGTTCGCCGGAGGAGCTGACCTTGTGGATCCTTGTATCGCCATTGGGTCTTTCCTCAAAGCCGTAGATCTCTTTGCCCGTTTTGTCGGCGCTCATCCAGGTGATCTTGTCTATTTTCGCCGTCCATGCAACCGTTCCGGCGTCCATATTGATGCTCATGATATTTTTTGTGGTAGGCACCAGCAGATTATTGCCCACTATCAAAGGCGTGCCGGATACCATCGGAATGGCAGAGGCGAGGCCCACTTTTTTAGGGTCGTTCAGATTAAACACTTTTTCCTCCTTTCCGGACTCCAGGTCGTACAGGCCAACCGCCACAGCTCCGCCCGCCTTGGCATTACGAGTGCCACTGACCACCAGTTTATTCTGTGGTAACATCACGTTCACTCCGGTGAGGGTTTTCCAGCCGTTTTCCTCGGTAGCGAATAACTGTTTGCCGGCCACATAATCTATAACGGTCTTTTTCTGGCTGAGCATGCCACCCTGGTTTACAATCAGGTAGGGTGAAGCCGGCACGTATTCCAGCTCTTCTTCTTTCACCTTACCATATTCTTTGAATACGAAATGTGGTTTTGTTTCGCCTGCTTTAATGCCTGCCAGTCCGCCGCCACCCACCACGATCAGCACGCCTGCTTCGGTGAGCTTCATGGATTCTATCTTTCCACCCATATCATAGGAATGGTCGGGTTTGTCGGTTTTTTGGGCCAGGAGAGAAACGCTTAATAAGAAGGAAAAAGCGGTAAATAAGATCTTCATACGTTCTGAGTTAATTGGTAACAATTGGGGTTAGTAGATGCGACCGGTGGTATATAGCCGGCTTGTAGGCGTAAAAGTAGTCTGCCTTTGATATTGTTAACAGACCCAGAAATACGGATTTTGGAATACGTATAAATACGTAGTCGTTCCGTAAACTATCTTTGAACAAACTGACAGCACCATGAGTACAGACACGGCTAACCGGTTCGACCGCATAGTGGCGATATTTATTCAGCTTCAGTCGGCCCGTGTTGTCAAAGCACAGGATCTGGCTGATCGTTTTGGGGTGAGTCTGCGTACGATCTATCGGGACGTGCGTTCGTTAGAATCTGCAGGGGTGCCCATCATCGGTGAGGCGGGTGTGGGATATTCTATTATGGAGGGTTACAGGTTACCTCCCGTGATGTTTACGCAGGAAGAGGCGCGTAGTTTTGTAGCTGCTGAAAAGCTCATGCAGAAATTTGGTGACAAAACGCTACGTTCTTATCACCAGTCGGCCATATACAAAGTAAGATCCGTATTGAGAGGTCTTGCCAAAGACCACGTGGATGCGTTGGATGCGCAGATCTGGGTGAATGTTGACAAGGAACTTTTTAACGAGCAAACGCCGGATGCCCTGAACATTTTATTTGAGAGCATTGCGGAAAAAAAGCAGGTGGCCTTGCGGTATCATTCTGTTTTTGCAGACGGCTCAACCTCCCGGTTGATCGAACCGGTGAATATGTTTAATGAAAACAGCTATTGGTACATGCTGGCTTATTGCCATCTGCGAAAGAATTACCGGCAATTCCGGATCGACCGGATCCTGGAGATCAGGCGGACGGATGCCCCTTTTCATAAAGATCATACGGGCAAACTGGACGCCCCGAAAAATACAAAGC
Organism: uncultured Chitinophagaceae bacterium; assembly: GCA_964624205.1. Lineage (GTDB taxonomy): Bacteria > Bacteroidota > Bacteroidia > Chitinophagales > Chitinophagaceae > Flavitalea. The sequence continues at coordinate 1,315 of CAZUWX010000046.1, read as the reverse complement.
CGGCGCAGGAAAAAGTTTGCGTAGTGATACGGGTGGATAAAGGTACCGTGCCATATATCCGGGCCAGCCGTAAATATTATGGGTTTGTATCGGAGAAACCGGTGGGGGATAAGGTAGAAATGACCTTTTTAACATCGGACGTACAGGATGGTTTATCCCGCTGGTACCTGATGTTTTGTGATCATGCCGAGGTCGTTGTCCCTGAAAGTTTCCGGAAAACGGTGAACAAACTGCTGGAGAAAGGGAAAGAAAGATTAAATACGGCGACCACCTGAGAGAGAATCTAATCTTCCAGTTCCATACAATCGAAACCTGCTCGGTTAAGGTTCTCTACAATTACATTCACAGGTAAGGTAACGGCTTCCACCCGGAGGATGTTATCACAATCCTCCAGGTCGAAGTTCCATTTACCGGCTTTATCCACCAACTCATCCAAAACCGGCTTAAGTTTACTGATCTCCAGTTCTTTCGTTACAGATGTTTTGAATACCAGGACAGCTTGTTGCATCGGATATTTTTTGACGGTTATCTTTCCCAGAACATGGGAGGCTCTGCTCCCAGGGCGCGCAAATAAACATAGGCCTGTGCCCGGTGGTGGATTTCGTTGTCTATAAAATAGAGGATGGAGGACCACACCGTGCCTGGGTATTGACCGAAAGTGACGATGTTTTCGCTGAATTGTTTTTCGGGTATCATCTTCCAGTATCGGTCGAGGTCGGCAGTGGCCTCATCCCATAGTTCGAGTACTCGTTTTTTACTGTTCTGGAGATCGATACGTTCTTCCAGGACTGCATCCTCGCCGGTTGCTATCTGGCGTAAGCCGGGTGCCGCAATGGCAAGCAATTCCTGAACAAGCGCTGCACAGGTCCGCATTCCGCCAATAGAAAACGAAAAAAAATCCTTTTCGGGAAAAGATTCAATAAGCTTTCGGGTAAGCCTTCTGTGGCCCTGCCAGTGATCCAGCATCTGTTGTGTGCTGATAAAGGTTCCCGCCGTTGACAGTGTGTCCGTGTTGCTCATGTTTTTTGGTTTTTGGTGAATGTTCAGGAACAAAGCTATACACGCGGGGTGACAACTGCCTGTCAGTAGTATTCAGGAATTTTATCATTATATCATAATTGTACAGGTAATGAGTATTTTTGGCCAAGTGATGATTTAAGATAATTGAACACCCCTTCACCATGGACAGAAAGCTGTTTACACTCGTTGCCGCAGGCGACCAGGAAGCTTTTAGGAGAATTGTGGTTGGCTACACTCCGGCTCTCTACCGGCATCTGCTGATATATGTTAAGGATGCGCAAAGGGCCGAAGAGCT
>CAZUWX010000045.1:0-28796 GCA_964624205.1 uncultured Chitinophagaceae bacterium | reverse complement strand
GGCGGCAAGATTCGAACTTGCGACCTCCTGGTCCCAAACCAGGCGCGATGACCGGGCTACGCTACGCCCCGCAGATCCGGGCATTCCCGTTTCACGGGCTGCAAAAGTACACTTTCAACAGATCAGAACAAAACGAATTGTTTGGCGACAGCCGAACGGGTTCCGAAATCGGTGGCCAACCTTTTCATCGCTCCCTACCCCCCAACGGATACACCCCCAGCCCGGGCTCGCCGGAAACAGACATCAACCCGTCTTTCAGTACAAAACCTCCCTCCACCACATCACGAGCGAGGTCCAGACTGCCATCGAGATCGATGAACCGCGTATGGCCGCATGCAAAAGCCGTGTGGAGCGCCGCCGTAATGCTGATGATGCTCTCGTCGTTGCACCCCCACATCAACCCGATGCCTTTTTCCTCCGCCGTGGACGCGATCTTCAGCGCCTGCGTGATACCCCCGCATTTCATCAGCTTGATATTGAAAAAGCCGCAGGCCGCAGGATCCGCTGCCAGCGCCCACGCATCCGCCGGCGTCAGCAGCGATTCGTCGGCCGCTACAACCTGTTTCACCGCCACCGGCAACTGCCGCATCTCATCCTCCCGCCCGGCTTTCAGCGGCTGCTCAATCAGCAGGATCCCCAAACCGGCCGTTTTCCGGCAAAAATGAAGCAGATCAGACCGGTCATACCCCTGGTTGGCATCTATGATCAGCTCCATCGTATTGCCGAATTTTTCCCTAAGCTTTACGAGTCGTTCTATGTCCTCCTGCAGCGATATGCCCAGTTTGACCTTCAATATTTTAAAACCCCTGCCAAGGTATTCGGCAGCTTCTTCGAGCGTTTCTTCCACTCCTTTGATCCCGATCGTGATGGAGGTGGGCATCGCCGTGATCTTTTGCCCCAGCAGCTCCACCAGCGGTATGCAGAGCGATCTTGCATATAGATCATACAGCGCTATTTCCAATCCCGTTCTGGCAGTTGTGCTGGCTCCGAACCGTTCCTGCACCTCCGCGCAAAGTTGTTCTATACCAGACACTTCCTGTCCGATCAACCACTGCAGGTTCTCTTCACTCAATACTTCCAGCGCATCTTCGAGGTGCTCTCCCACCACTTCATAACTCGGATTAAACGCTCCGAATCCCTGCAGGCCGGTGTCTGAACTGATACCAATAATGCCATTCTCTACCGCACTGATCGTTTTGAAAGCAATGGTGTATGGCCTCGCCAACTCCAGGTTTTCCCGGCTTATCCGGATATCACGAATCTTCATCTATACGATTTAGGAAGCTCCGGAGCCGGAACAAATTTATGCATGTAGTCCACTACCACCTCTTCCAGCCGCCCCATGCCCTCTTCCAGCGGCAATATCACTGGAATATTAAACGCTCGTTCATACGCTTGCTGATAAGCCTTTGCCTGCTCAACATCAAGAGCACCCGTATTCAGCGTGATTGCAATTATTTCTCCACCGTACATTCCTATTATGTCAATCTCTTTTTTCAATGAGATGGTGATACCGGTGTGTTCCTGTCCATTAAAATATTTTCTTGCCGGTGCATGTTGCAGGATAACCCCCTTGCACTGTGCAGATAATAACAGCTCCGACCCGCAGGGTCCACTAGGGTTACAAAGCGCCGATTGTCCCTCCACAAATATCACCTCGGGGCGCGTTTCGTTGTAACAGGTGACCACCGCATTTTCCAGTTCGCCGGAAATAAAATCATTATAGGTGGAATCGAGTATGAACCCATATTTGTACCCCTGCAACCAGCCCGTCTGACCCGTGTAGACCATCTGCGCATTTATCCCCCGCAACTGCAACACCTCGGTGATGCGGCAGGCGGTGGTCCTTTTTCCCAACGCGCAATCCGTTCCCAGTACACCGATAACGGGCGACTTAACCCCCAGTATCGCCCCGGTCCAAAACTTCAGCTCACTCTTTGGTCGCGGTTTCCTGATGTCAATCAGCTCCACCCCGTTAGCAGCCGCCAGTGCACTGATCTCGGGCATGTCCGCCAGGTAATCGTGCAGACCCGACACGATGGAAATACCCGCGCTGATCAACACCTTGATTTCATTCAACATATCAGCCGGTATTTTGCCACCGGGAAAAGCCACGCCTACTATCGCATATCTTACCCTTGCCGGCGCTTCATCCAGGAACGCCTCCACACTTCCGTATACCTTCACATAGCGTTCTACCCCATCCAGCATTACACCCGCGTCCTTCCCAGGAAATTTCCTGTCTATTACTCCTTTGATATGATACCTTAACGAAGATCGTAATAATCCATGCGCAGTTTTTGCTCCCGGCTGGTCGAGAAATCCCCCCGTAAGCAGAATCGCGTTTTCTCTCATTTTGTAAGAATTTATATGGTAAGCCGGACAAGAGATCCACGGCCCCTGGCATCAACATTCTCTATAATCAATCTCCCGAAAAACAAATCCACCATGCAAATAAAATAAATATTAATCTTTAAAAAAAATATAAACGCAACAATAATATTGTTTTTTGTAAGTAAAATAATAACTTGGTGGTATGGTTAACAAAATGCTTTTGAGGTTTGCTGCCATCGCACCTCACGCTTGTCTGCTGCTATTGCTCTGCTGTATGATGGCCTGCGACCCTTCCCCCCAGGCCGATCTGCTGATCACCAACGGCATGATATACGATGGCAGCGGCGAACAACCATACCGTGGCGATATCGCCATTTCCGGCGACACCATTGTTGCCATGGGCGACCTGCAACACTATAAATCGAAACACAAAATAGACGCAAACGGGAATGCGGTTAGCCCCGGCTTTATTAATACACTGAGCTGGGCACCCCGGTCGCTGCTCCTGGACGGAAAAGGCCAGAGCGATACCCGGCAGGGGGTAACCCTGGAAGTGTTCGGAGAAGGGGAGTCGGCCGGCCCCCTTAACCCCGCCATGAAGGCCAATTTCCTGAAAGGATTTCCTTCCGATAAGTTCGACACTACCTGGACCACCCTGGCCGGCTACCTGCAGATGATGGAGAACCGCGTAACCCCCAACATCGCTTCTTTTGTAGGAGCCACCACCATCAGACGTAATGTGCTGGCGAATGAAGACCGGAAACCGAATGCGGGGGAACTGCACCAAATGCAGGCGCTGGTGCGCCAGGCTATGGAAGAAGGTGCGCTAGGGCTGGCTTCAGCCCTGATCTATCCTCCCGGATTTTATGCCGATACCGATGAACTGATTGCCCTGGCCAAAGTAGTGGGAGCATACAATGGCATCTACATATCGCATATGCGCAGCGAGGGCAACCAACTCCTCGAATCATTAGATGAACTGATCCGCATCGCCCGGGAAGCCAACGTGGCCGCCGAAGTTTACCATCTTAAGATGGCAGGCGACCACAACTGGCAAAAGTTCGATCAGGTGGTGAACAAGATCGACTCGGCAAGGGCAGCCGGCCTTAAGATCACCACCGACATGTACACCTACCATGCCGCAGCAACTGGCCTCAGCGCCACCATGCCCCCCTGGGCGCAGGAAGGCGGATTTAATCGTTTCCTCGACAGACTCAATGACCCGGCCACCCGCAACCGCATCAAAAAAGAAATGCTTACCCCTACCAACGCATGGGAAAATATGTTCCTGAGCAACGGCGGCCCTTCGGGTATTCTGATGAGTGAATTCCGAAACGAAAAACTCCGAGAATACACGGGCAAAACGCTGGAAGAAGTGGCCAGGCTGAGAAACGAATCGCCCGAAGAAACCGTGATCAACCTGATCCGGGAAGACAGCTCCCGGGTAGAAGCCGTGTATTTTATGATGTCGGAAAACAACGTCCGCAAACAGATCCAACTCCCCTACATGAGCTTCTGCTCCGATGCCGCATCCCTGGCGCCGGAGGGCGATTTTCTCCTTTCCAATCCACACCCGCGCGCATACGGCAGTTTTGCCCGGTTGTTGGGCAAATATGTGCGGGACGAAAAGATCATCCCGCTCGAACAGGCTATACGTGGACTGACCAGCCTGCCCGCTGAAAATTTCAGGCTTAAAAAGAGAGGAGCCCTGAAACCGGGATACTTCGCCGATATCGTTGTTTTTGATCCCGGAAAGATACAGGACCATGCAACATTTCAGGAGCCTCACCAATATAGTACCGGTGTACAGCACGTTTGGGTGAACGGCGTGCAGGTGCTGAAAGATGGCGAACACACGGGAGCCACCCCGGGCAGAGTGGTGTACGGTCCCGGAAAGAAAGAAACAGCCCCTTAACGGATTCTCGTTAAATTCCGGGCTATCAAAATCTGTATGATGGAACTAATCAACAATATTGACCTCGAATCGCTGCCGAAAAAAAAATACCTGGTAATCAAATACATTCTCGACCATGCCAATGAAGTGGTACTGCTGAGTACTGCAGAACTCGCAGAGAAGCTGAAGGTTGATCCCGTCACGATAATCAAGACCTGCCAGGAAGTAGGCTTCAAAGGTTTCCACGACCTGAAGAAAAAGCTCAAAGCCAGGGTAACCACTCCCCATGCGCCGATCGACAAATTCCTCAGCGAATTTGATGTAAATACCGGCACTGAAGAAGCGATCCGGAATGCACTTTCAAGAGACCTCAACATGCTTACCGGAACAATCGGCAAAGTTTCTTTTAGTAAGATCATCCTCTCCTGTGAAGCTATTATCAAATCCCGGCAAACCTATATTATCGGGCTCGGCTACATCGGCAATGTAGCCAACTACCTGCAAAGCCTTATCCGATCTCATATTCCACAGTCACACGCTGTCACCGAATACAACGGGATGTTGTTCGACTACATGAGCCATTTCAAAAAAGGGGATGTTGTTATCGCTATCGGATTCGATAAATGCCAGAACCAGACCATCAAAGCGTTCAAAAAAGCAAAACAAAGCGGGGCCACCACCATCGTGCTGACAGACAGCGAATATTCACCGCTCTGCAAATACTCGAATCTCGAACTGCTGGTGCATACCGCCCCGAATTATTTTCTCAGTCCGTTGATCGGCGCATTCAGCTTGTGCAACGCCATCCTGCATTGTATAGTTGAAATGACAAAGCCGGAATCCACAAAACGATCGGCGGCTTATAAAAAGCTACTACTTGATGAAAAAGTGTATTTCCTTAGCTGAGATCCCCGGCCGGCTCACCCGAGCGCCCCGCCGCCTTTTTACGCTCGCCGCCGGAGTAGTTGCCCTCGCAGCTATCTCTCCCGGTATCGCCAACGGCCAACCAAAAACGAGCGAAGGCCCGTTGCCGCAGTTCACCTCCCCTACGATCGACAATGCGGTGCAGGCCTTTATGGTAAGGAACAACGTTCCGGGAATTTCGCTGGCAATCGCAAGAGATGAAAAAACGGTGTACGTAAAAAGCTACGGGTTTGCAGACACGGAGAACCGCACCCTGCTCACACCCCGCCACCTGTTCCGCATCGCCAGCATCTCAAAGCCTATCACTTCCATTGCCATCATGAGGCTCGTGGAAGAAAAAAAGCTGTCGCTCGACAGCAAGGTATTCGGCCCGAAAGGCATTCTGAAGAACAAATACGGCAGATCACCCTATAAGGAAGGGATAACCGATATCACCGTCCGCCAGTTGCTGCAACATATTTCAGGAGGATGGACGAACGACGGTACCGACCCGATGTTCACCGATCCTTCCCGCGGTATCGACGAGCTGATCTCTTTTACGCTGAACAGCTATTTGCTGCAGAACAAACCGGGAACCCACTACGCCTATTCGAATTTCGGCTACTGCGTGCTCGGCAGGGTAATAGAAACCGTAACGGGAGAAAACTACGAATCGTACGTTAAAAGAGCGGTGCTCGCTCCCGTAGGTGTGACGAGCATGCAGGTCGGCGGTAATACGTTGGAAGAAAAAAGAAGAAATGAGGTGACGTACTATGGACAGCAGGGAGAAGATCCATATCGCTATAATATAACGAGGATGGACGCACACGGCGGCTGGATCGCCTCAGCTACTGACCTGCTGAAGATCGTGAACCATGCCGACGGCGCAGATGGCGTGAAAGACATCCTGGGCCCCGAAACCGTCCGCACCATGCTCACCGCCCCTGCTGTTTCACCGGGCTATGCCTGCGGATGGGCCGTGGATTCCCTGGGCAATTTCCAGCACGGCGGGTCGCTTCCCGGCACAAGAACCGAACTCAGACACCGTACCAACGGTTATGCATACGCGGTGCTGCTGAATACCCGCGCCTGGGACACGGCATTTACCCAGGGCTTTACCAGAATGATGCAGGTAATCCAGGGAGTGGAGATCCCTTTTCCGGCCGCTGTCGACGGAGGTGCAACAGCATCAGAAGCCACCATAGCCGCAGCAGCCAGCGCGGGGACCGCCAACAGCACAAAGCGCAAATACGGGTTGACGCCCATCTCATCCCTTGCAGCGTACAGGGAACTGGTGGCACAAGATGCCCGGCAGGAGCTGGTTGATCTGGAAAAGTATATCCCCGGGATCGTGCTGGACATACGCTATGCCACACCTCATAATATTATGAAACGTCCGGTGTATACAACCTCAGCGGCTTTTATGCGCCGTCCCGCCGCAGACGCGCTGAAAAACATCCAGCAGGAACTGAATAAAAAGGGTTACGGATTGAAAATATACGACGGCTACCGCCCTTACGACGTCACCGTTATTTTTTACGAGCAATTCCACGACACTACATTTGTCGCCTCTCCCTATACCGGCTCCCGCCACAACCGGGGGTGCGCCGTAGACCTCACAATTATTGACCTGAAAACCGGAAAGGAACTGGAAATGCCCACACCTTACGACAGCTTCACCAGGGAGGCGCATTCCGCTTTCGCCGGTTTGCCTGTCAACATCCGGAAAAACCGCGAGCTGTTGCAGCAGGTAATGCTGAAGCATGGCTTTGTGATCTATCCGGATGAATGGTGGCATTTCGATTTTGCCGGCTGGCAGCAGTACCCCATCATAAATATCTCCTTCGAAACACTTCGCTTCTGATGAACCCGCCCTCCTTCAAACCCTCGCTGGGCCTGCTCGACGCCACCATGGTGGTGGCAGGCAGCATGATCGGATCCGGCATTTTTATTGTAAGTGCCGATATCACCCGCAACACCGGCAGCGCAGGCTGGATCATGATCGTGTGGCTGATCGCGGGCCTGATGACCATGATCGCCGCCCTGAGCTATGGCGAACTGAGCGGCATGTTCCCAAAAGCAGGCGGACAGTATGTCTACCTCAGGGAAGCTTATGGCCCTCTGGTGGGGTTTGTTTTTGGCTGGAGTTTTTTTACCATCATACAAACCGCAACGATCGCGGCAGTGGCGGTGGCATTTTCGAAGTTCACAGCCTATATTTTCCCCTATTTCAGTGAAGACATTGTCGTCTTTAATCTGTGGGTATTTACCCTGTCGCGGGCACAATTACTGGCCATTCTGGTCATCCTTATCCTCACTGCATTTAACACCCGGGGCGTGAAAGAGGCCAAGATCCTGCAGACCACCTTCACGCTCACCAAAATTCTGAGTCTGTCCGGACTCATCATCGCGGGTTTCCTGGTGGCCGATCCCGAAATATGGCGGTCGAACTGGCACGACGCCTGGACGCTGAAACATATCAGCAGCACCGGCGAGATCAGCTCCTACACCCCCCTCCTCGCTCTGGGCGCAGTGGCCGCTGCCATGGTGGGTTCTATCTTTAGCAGCGACTCCTGGAACAATATTACGTTCATCGCCGCCGAGATCAGGCATCCCAAAAGGAATATAGGACTCAGCCTTTTTGCCGGCACTCTGATCGTCACAATCATCTACGTCGCCGCCAACCTGATGTATATTTCTGTGCTGCCCCTGCCCGATATAGCCGGCGCAGCGAACGACCGGGTGGCGGTGACTGCATCGCAGGCTATTTTTGGAAAGGTCGGTACCCTGATCATTGCCCTGATGATCATGATCTCCACCTTCGGCTGCAATAACGGGCTGATCCTTGCCGGCGCACGCGTCTACTATTCCATGGCCAAAGACGGGATATTTTTCTCGCGCACCGCCAGGCTGAACAAAAACAGCGTGCCGGCGGCGGCACTCTGGCTACAGAGCCTGATCGCCTGCCTTTGGTGCATCAGCGGAAAATATGGCGACCTGCTGAACATGATCTCTTTCACCGTGGTGGGCTTCTATGTACTCACCATCACCGGCGTTTTTGTGCTGCGAAAAAAGAGACCCGAGCTGCCGCGGCCCTATAAAGCTGTCGGATACCCTTATCTTCCCATACTCTATATTATCCTGGGAATCAGTTTTTGCATACTTTTAATCTTCTTTAAGCCAGGTTACACCTGGCCCGGATTGATCATCACTGTGCTGGGCATTCCTATTTATTACATGATGATCGGAGGGAAAGAAAAAACACAATCAAAGGAGAATCAGTAATTCAAAAACATTATCGTATATGCGAAATATTGAGTTGTGGTTGTGGCTGTCTCCACTCCCTCTTGCCCTGCTACTTGTTTCCTGTTCTTCACAAGAATCACAGGGGCCGGCTAAACTCGCTAATGTAAACTTCACGATAAGCCTGGACCAGCTTCCGGAATACGAAAAAAATATCGACCATAAAGGGCTGATAAGTAGCAGGGAGAACGATGAAGAATCGTTGGAACGTGGAGAGCAGGTATACGGCACCGTTTGTTTCAATTGCCATGGCGACCCTGGTCAGGCAGGCTCAATCCCAATGGCTTTCCGATTCTGGAAAGACACCTTCAAAGTAGGCAACGACCCCTACTCCATTTACCAAACCCTCACGAGAGGTTTTGGATCGATGCCTCCTCAGACTATTCTCAGCCCGCGGGAAAAATATGATGTCATTAATTTTATACGGCACAACTTCGTATCGAAATATAACCCGGGCCAATCTTTTACACCAGACTCTGCCTATCTGTCCAGCCTCCCCAAAGGAACGGATACCGGCCCCGAGCCGAAAGAATACAAACCGTGGGCGGAAATGGATTATGGGAATTTCCTGATCAATACCTACGAGCTCGTGAAGCCGGACGCGCCGCCGCGGGAACAATCTAATGGCCCCGCGCCCCTTCCTGACGAAAACCTGAAAGACAAAAACTTTGCCTATAAAGGCATTGCAATGCGATTAGATAAAGGGGAAGGCGGCGTAGCTGCAGGAAAAGAATGGGTGCTATTCGATCACGACCTGATGCGGGTGGCCGGAGCATGGACCGGCGAAGGGTTTATCGACTGGCAGGCCATCCTCTTCAACGGCCATCACAATACCTATCCCCGCATTGTCGGTGATCTGCAGTTTGAAAATCCGGTGGGCCCCGGTTGGGCCGACCCCGCCACCGGCTCGTTCCACGATAACCGTTTCCAGGCAAGGGATGGCCGCCGGTTCGGCCCCCTCCCGCGCAAATGGACACACTACAAAGGCCTCTATCAATATGGCGACCGTGAGATCATCTTTTATACAGTGAACAATGCGGAAGTCCTGGAAACTTTCGGCGCCGAGCACCTGAACGGGCGGTTTGTGCTGGTGCGCACCCTGCATATCGGCGCCTCCTCCCGTCCGCTGAAAATGCGGATCGCTCCGGTAAGCATTTCTGTAGCGGTGGTCGGATCTGGCGCCACTACAAGTATTGCCGATGGATTCCACGTGCTGAACGTGCCGGCGTCTACGCCCGCGCAATTAAAAATACTGGTGTCGGCAGCCTCAGCAGACTCCCTGCAACAGTTCGCGGCATCCGCTACGCCCCCTGAATCACTGGAAAACTTTACAAAAGGCGGCCCGGCACGATACCCCGAAAAAATAACAACTCTGATCACACGGGGAACGGGCGAGGGCCCGTTTGCGGTCGACGTGCTGACACCGCCGTTCAACAACACCTGGAAAAACCAATTACGGCTAAGCGGGGTCGACTTCCTGTCGGACCGGAGCAAAGGTGTGATCTGCTCTACAGATGGCGACGTATGGCTGGTGGAAGGCATCACAAAAGATTCCGGAACCCTGTCATGGCAACGCATCGCATCGGGGCTTTTCCAGCCACTGGGCGTAAAAGTGATCAACGACGAGATATTCATCACCTGCCGGGATCAGATCGTAAAACTTAGAGACTTTAACGGCGATGGTGAGACCGACTTCTACGAAAGCTTCAACAGCGACCACCAGGTTACCGACCATTTCCACGAATTTGCTATGGGGCTGCAAGCGGATAAGGAAGGCAATCTGTACTATGCCAAAAGCGGTCGCCACGCACGCGAAGCGCTGGTACCCCAGCACGGCACCCTGTTGAAGGTGAGCAAAGACGGGCAAAAAACGGAGATCATCGCATCAGGATTCCGCGCTGCAAATGGCGTTTGTATCAACCCCGACGGCAGTTTCATCGTAACCGACCAGGAAGGCCACTGGAATCCGATGAACCGTATTAACTGGGTGGAGAAAGGCGGCTTCTATGGGAATATGTTCGGCTATAAACCACCGGCCGACTCTTCCGATGAAGCGATGCAGCAACCCATGGTTTGGGTGGAAAGGCACCTGGATCAATCCCCTTCCGAACTACTATGGGTAGACAGCGATAAATGGGGTCCGCTGAATAATCACCTGTTGAACTTCTCTTACGGTTACGGCAAAATATTCATTGTACCCCACGAAAAAGTGGACGGCCAGATGCAGGGGGGCATCTTTGAACTGCCGCTCCCCCGGTTTTCAACCGGCATTATGCGCGGCAGGTTCAACCCCGCCGACGGGCAATTATACGTCTGCGGCCTGTCTGCCTGGGGATCTACCCAAACCCTTCAACTGGGTGGGCTGTTCCGGGTGCGATATAACGGCGAACCCGCTGCCATACCAATTGAACTACATGCACTGGCAGACGGCATGCAAATAAGCTTTGCCCAAAAACTCGACCCCCGGAGCGTCAGCAATATCGCCAGCTACAAGGTGCAGACCTGGGATCTGCTCCGCTCCCGCAAATACGGCTCAAAACACTATAACGAAAAGGAGCTAAAGGTGGAAAAAGCGGAGCTGAGCGCCGACGGCAAAACGATCCGGCTTTTTATCCGGAATATCAAGCCCACCTGGGTAATGGAAATCAGTTATCAACTGACAGATTCCGAAGGAAAAAAGGTGGATGGTATTCTTCAGAATACGATCTACCATTTGGGGGGCGGCAAATAACCGGGCAAACAAACCTTACAAACCTCCCGAACATCACGGGAAACAGGGTGTTGCGTTCCAATTCCAGGAAGGCGCCGCACGTAAATATCTCGTCCCCTTTTCGAGCGGTATCCATATAAGGCTCGCTGCCGGGGGAAACCACCATATCCCGCAGCTTCGCCCAATCCGGGAAATAAAACCTGCTGCACAACCAGGGATATTTCCCCATGGCACGCAGCAGGTCATCTAACGTTCCGGAGGTTCCGGGTGTTGTAATGCGTAGTACAGTAGGCGGCACAGGCCGAGGTTCCTGCTTCCAGGCTCACCAATACCAAGATAGATCAATTTTCCATAAATACAATAGAAATATTGACTTTTCCGCATCAGTAAATATTAATATTTATTCTATAGAGCCGGTGTAGGCTCCAGCCTGCCTTCGGGAATGTTATTTAAACAGCCCTTTGAGCTTATCGCCCAGTCCACCCCCGCTACCCCCGAACATATTCGTCAGGTCGTTGAGATCTACGTCACCATCGCCGTCTTTGTCCAACCCGGCCTTGAATTTATTGAGTAAACCGCCTACGTCCAGGCCGGCAGTCTTTCCGCCGCTGAACTGGTTCAGCATATCCTGAAGGTCGAAACCTTTGTCGTTGGGATCATTCGTTTTATTCACAAGCTTCCCGAGTATCATCGGAATAATGGAAGCAGCCAGGCCCCCGGCCTGCGAAGCATTCACGCCCAACTGGGAACTGAGACGATCGGTAAAAGACTGGCTGGCAGTTTGTGTAACGGGGTTTTGCGACACGTCAGCATTTCCGGAGAACAGCTTCATCACATCGGCTACGCCCCCGTGCGACAGCACGCTCTTTAAACCATCCGCCAGAGACGCACCCGCTACCTGGAAAACTTCTTCTTTTTTGTCGGCGGGTATATCGGAATTATTGTTAATAAAACTGCCTGCATTTTCTTTGACAAGATCCGTAAGTTGCTGCAACATGAGTTTCTATTTAACGGTTAAGAAATAATTGGTACGCTGTCATTAAGGTACAACTTTAATAACCCCTATTTCTACATTTTCGCTACTTTTAAAAATTTTGTAGACCAGACATCCTTTAAACCCATTCAACCTAATTTATGAACCAACCCAGAATACTGGAGGTGTGCGCATACAATGTCCAATCCTGCATCATCGCCGAGAAAGCAGGTGCGGCGAGGGTAGAGCTGTGCGACAACCCGCTGGAGGGAGGAACCACACCCAGCTACGGCACGATTAAAGTGGCCCGTGAAAGGATCAGCATTCCCCTGTACCCTATTATCCGGCCCCGGGGAGGAAATTTCCTGTACAACGACGAAGAGCTTGCGGTGATAAAACATGATATTTTCGTCTGCCGCGAACTTGGATGCAACGGTATATCGGTCGGCGTTCAGACTATCGACGGCACCATTGACACGACCCGGCTGAAGCAGATCGTAGAATGGGCAGGCCCTATGGGAGTCACCTGCCACCGGGTTTTCGACGTCACGCCCGACCCTTTTAGCGCACTTGAAGACATCATCCGCTGCGGTTGTGAGCGCGTGCTCACGTCAGGACACGAATCGGCTGCACCGAAAGCCGGCTCGCTGCTCACCCGGCTCATCGGACAGGCGGGCGACCGTATCGTAGTCATGCCGGGTGCAGGTGTAAAATCGGCCAATATCAGAAAACTGATCAGCGAAACGGGGGCCAGGGAGTATCACGCCGCCGCAAAGCAGGTTGTTCCCAATACCGTCAACTACCTCAACCCCGAGGTGAACGATTATGGCGAGGCCTATCTAACCAATGAAACTGAAATCAGGGCGCTGGTGGAGCAGCTCAATAATGCCTAACTGCTAATGGAGAACTGTTAATATTTGCCTTTCGGCGGTCATTTTATGTCCTATTCTCCGTTATATACGGATACAGCATTATATTGGAAGTCAGCCGCTTTATCAGTTCACCATTAACCGTTTGTTATTTTCTACTTGCCATCATAACCCACAACTAATAACCAATAATTATCATAGCTAATTAGAATGACTCATCACCTACTCCCGCTGCTCTTCGTCCTTTTTGTCTTTGCCGGTTGCCAAAACAGTAACGATCCCGATCGGGAACTTGAAACCGACACTGTAGCCATCATGAAAAAATTCACCAGCTCGCCCGCCCTGTCGCCCGCGGCCTCGTTGGAGAAAATGAAAATTGAGAATGGATTCTCCATAGAACTGGTGGCTGCCGAGCCGGTGGTCAACACCCCCGTAGCCATGAGCTTTGATGAAAAGGGAAGAATATGGGTGATCGAGATGCCAGGGTATATGCCAGACACAGTGGGAACCGGAGAAGAGCAACAGAATGGCAAGATCGTGATCCTCGAAGACACTGATAACGACGGGTTTGCCGACAAAAGGACGGTGTTTCTCGACTCGCTTGTGCTGCCGAGGGCACTATGCCTGATAGAGAACGGACTACTGGTTGCGGAACCGCCTAATCTCTGGTTCATTGAGATCAATGACGACAAACCCGGCAGGCGGAGCCTGGTAGACAAAGACTACGCAGTAGGCGGAAACGTGGAGCATCAGCCCAATGGGCTGCTGCGGGGGCTGGACAACTGGATATACAGCGCCAAGTCAGAAAAAAGATACCGGAAAAAGGGCGGTAACTGGCTCATCGAACACACCCATTTCCGGGGTCAGTATGGCATTACACAAGACAATTACGGACGCCTGATGTATAATCATAATTCCGCAAATGTGCTGGGTGATTATTTTCCCGCCGGGCTGGAAGTTTTTAATAAAAATCAACGCGGTGTGAAAGGCTATTCCGCCGCCATTGTCGCAGACAACCGCGTCTACCCCGCGCGACCCACCCCAGGAGTGAACCGGGGGTACATGGAAGGTATCCTGGGCACGGACCTCCGACTGGTAAATTTCACGGCAGCATGCGGACCGGTTTGTTACCGCGGCAACCTTTTCGGAAAAGCATACGACCAGAACGTTTTTGTTGCCGAGCCTTCGGCCAACCTCATAAAAAGAAATATCCTGCAAGACAGCGGCTATGTGCTCACCGGGCAGCAGGCCTACCAGGAAAAAGAATTCCTCTCAAGCACCGATGAGCGTTTTAGACCTGTCAATCTTTACAATGGTCCGGAGGGCGCACTGTACATCGTAGACATGTATCGCGGGATCATACAACACAAGACCTATCTGACCGACTACCTGAAATCCGAGATCCGTAAACGTAACCTGGAAGAGCCACTGGCATATGGACGAATATACCGGGTAGTGCCTGCCGGTAAAAAGGTGACGCCTATCCCTATTCCCCGGGATCCGGCCGCCCTCGTACAATTGCTGGGCGATCCTAACGGATGGATCAGAGATAAAGCACAGCAACTGCTGATCGATAACCAATATATCCAGGTGGAAGCGGCTTTGCGCGAGACCCTCCACCAAACAGACAACCCGCTTGCAACGATCCACGCACTGTGGACAATGGAGGGGCTTGGGCTGTTACAAACAGCCGACGTCACGCCCCTGTTGCAGGCCAGCAGTTGGCCGCTACGCATGCAGGCGCTCAGCGTGCTGCCTTCCGTAATGAACCGGCAAAACTACCGGCAGTATACAGCGGAATTAAGAAAAAGACTGCAGCACAACGACACGCTGGCGGCGCCCCTGATCGGGTTCCTGGCGCATACAGTGGCACAATTCGATAAAACCGAAGCCGATACATTACTGACCACACTGATGAAACAGTATGCGGATAACGATTATGTTGCATCCGCCGTCATCAGCAGCCTCCAGGATCGCGAAACACAATTCCTGAAGAAGCTGGAAACCCTCAACCCAGACAGCTCTCTGGCGCTGTACCTACAACTACAGAAAGTTGTCGGGGATATCGCTGCTTCAAAACACGCCGCCAACACAAAGCTGCTGAAACAAAAATATCCCGAAGGAGTCAAGCTGTTTGCCTCTACCTGCCAAACCTGCCACGGGGAAGACGGCAACGGCCTGAAGTCGGTAGCTCCACCCCTGAACGAATCGGAGTGGGTGACGGGAGATAAAACAAAGCTGGTGTCGATCGTGCTGTTCGGACTCACCGGCCCGATACAGGTAAAAGGCAAACTTTATGAGAAACCGGAGATCAGCGCAGAGATGCCGGGCATCGGGAACAATGAAGAGATCTCCGATCAGCAGCTTGCCGAATTACTGAGCTTTATCCGGGGCTCCTGGAATAACCAGTCGGGTGAGGTCAGACCGCAGGACATCCGGCGCGTGCGGGAAAAATATGCCGGAAGGCAGATCCCCTTTACAATGGAAGAGCTTAACCGTTAAGCCTGCCAGTCTTACCGCCATTATTTAACTTTCGGCTATGAACGATTCCACAAAGAACTTTTACACAGAAAAATCAGGCGAATACACGAGCCGGTATAAGTCGCTCCGCAAAAAGACCGTGACCGTCTCGGTACTAAGACTGGCCAGTTTTATATTGTTTGCATTTTGTGCCTATCGGTTTTTTCAGCAGTACCAGACACCATGGCTCGTAGCGGCGCTGCTGCTGCTCGTTTGCTTTATCATACTGATCCGGATGTTCCTGGATCTGTCAGCACGGAGAAAATTAACCGAAAAGCTCATTTTCGTTACCCGAAACGAGCTGGAAGTACTGGACCAGGGCAGCAGCAAATTCCCTGATGGAGCAGGTACCACCGGGCGTTCGATCTATGCCGACGACCTCGACATTTTTGGCCACCGGTCGTTGTTCCATCTGCTGAACAGAACCACCACTTCGCTGGGCGAGACGGCGTTGGAGACACTGCTAAACCATCCACTCGACAATCCGGCAAACATCATCAAACAGCAGGAAGCAATCCGTTTGCTTGCTACGCAGCCGGAACGCAGGCAACTGATCACTGCACACGGTCTTCTGCAAACGGAAGAAAAAGACGATACCCATAACCTCCGGCAGTGGCTCGCAACCGGAAACAGGATCATGGGTAAGGGCTGGCTCACCGTTGTCCGGATCATCCTGCCCGCGCTGAATATCTGGGCGTTGCTATACTACCTTTCAGAAAACAACCCGCTTTTCCTGCTGGCGGGCGTGGCAGCAAGCTGGGCGTTCATCAGCTACTACGGGAAATATATACTGGCGCAGCACCTGCTCATCGGGAAAAAACAGGTGGTGCTCGAACAGTATGCATCCATACTGAAACAGTTCAGTCTTGCCGATGCGGAACAGTCGGTAATCTTGCAGGAACTGCAGAATACTGCTCTGGCGGCCCACCGGGAGATACACCAGCTTTCGCGTCTCAGTGGCTTATTCGACCAACGCCTAAACCTCCTGGTAAACCTGGTGATGAACAGTTTTCTGTTGTACGATATACACTGTATGGCGGCGCTGGAGAAATGGAAACACCGCAACCGGCCGCATGTGGAAAAATGGCTCCATGCCGTTGGCAAGATCGAGGTATTAAATTCATTTGCAACATTTGCGTTCAACAACCCGTCGTATATTTTCCCGGTGATACGGGAAGGGAAACCATTGATCCGGGCCGCCGATCTGGGGCATCCCCTGATCCCGGCCGGCACGCAGGTGGCTAACAATATCACGATCGGAGCGCTGGAGAGCCGCGTGCTGCTGATCACGGGTTCGAATATGTCAGGCAAATCCACTTTTCTCCGGACGGCAGGGCTGAACCTGCTATTGGCCCAGTGCGGCATGCCCGTATGCGCCACCTTGTTTGAATGTACGCCCATGCGAATCCTTTCCTCGATCCGGATCAACGATTCACTCCAGGAAAACACTTCCTATTTTATGGCGGAGCTGAAAAGGCTGAAGGAGATCATCACCACTCTGGCAACGGACGTACCTGCGCTGGTATTGATCGATGAGGTACTCAGAGGCACCAATTCAGACGACAAGACCCAGGGGTCGGTCGCCTTTATTGAGAAACTGATGAGACATAACTGCCTGGTGCTTTTTGCTACACACGATCTTAGCCTGGGGAGACTGGAAAACACTTACGCGGGCGTGGTGGCCAACTACTGTTTCGAAAGCCAGATCCACGACGGCACCCTGTCATTCGACTATTGCCTGCGCAGGGGAGTCGCTACTAATAAAAACGCCAGTTTCCTCATGCAGAAAATGGGAATTGTGTGACACCGAAGCGGGATCGATGACCAGATCACGAAAGAACACACGGTAACAGTACCGACGACCGGATCACAAAAGAACAGATACGCAGGGGTGGGAATTGTGTGGTGCCGGGGCAGGCAGGATCAGAATCCTATCGAGTTGCCACCGTCCACGGGAAGCACTACCCCAGTAATGTATTTTGCAGCGTCCGAGGCAAGAAAAGCCACTGCCGTACCGATGTCGACCGGTTTTCCGAGATAACCCATGGGCGTGCGGGACAGCACTTTATTCTTTCTTTCGGGGTCGTTGTTCAGCGCCCGGGCCGACATATCCGTTTCGATAAAACCGGGGGCCACACAATTTACGCGGACGCCTTTGGGAGACAGTTCCACGGTCAGGGCCCGGGTCATCCCCTCAACGGCGGCCTTGGAAGCCGTATATGCCACAACCTTCGGTATGCCGTATATTGCAGCCATCGAGCTGATCATCACGATGGAGCCCACCCCGCGCTCCACCATTGTTTTGGCCACCGCACGGGTCAAAGCAAACACAGCCTGCTGATTGGTACGAATCACAGATGCAAAATCCTCATCCGTTACGTCAAGCACTTCTTTTTTCAGATTAATGCCGGCATTGTTTACCAGAATATCAAGTGGCCCCATTGTTGCAATCAGGTCATCCACAAAATCTCCGATCCCGGTCATTTGAGCAGAAAGATCAAAGACTTTATAGCTCACCTTATTGCCTAACCGGGCGGATGCTTCGATAAGCTTCTCTTCTCTCCTTCCTACAATAATCACTTCCGCACCCAGTCCTGCCAGGACTTCCGTGATCGCCAGCCCCAGTCCGGCACCCCCGCCCGTTACCAGCGCCCGTTTCCCTTCAAGCATAAATAGTTGGTTGATTGACATAGATAAATTCAAATAAATAGATTATTATACGGTAACCAGCATACGATCCTAACGCGGAGCACCACCTCTTTCCTGCGCAAGTTGCACAGCGCTGGTGGTGAGATAATATTTGGCAATCATATTGGGCACTTCCCAAACAGGGATATTGCCGTTCTCCAGGTATTCAAGATAGCGCTCCATTACATCTGCAAAATGTGCTTCGTGCCCGGTGTCGTATTCGGCCGGGATCACTACCTTCCACCCGTTCTCCACTTCCTGCAACTTGATACCCGGATACTTTGTAGCAAGAGAAACAAAGCTCTGCTCCACTTCTTCAGCATACCCCGATCCCCCGCCTTTAGCTGCGGGTACGATATACAGCGTAGGCTTGAACTGTTCTTCCTTACCCTGACGGATCTCAAGGTTAGCCCTTGATCCCCTGTACACTGCATTATGCGTGTCTCCTCCTTCCTTCGCCTGATAATCCCAACGTGCGATGATCGTCACATGCTTTCCGTTCAGCGTGTAGTTTATCTCACCGTTGGCGTGTGTCTGTAGCACACCGTCGCCCGAAACATATTTTGAGAGATAGGCAGGGAACTGCTCTTCCTGCGTGATCGCTTTAAATTGATCAAGCGTCAGGGGAGTAGGCCACCACTTGGAAGAAAGTATCCGGATATCCTGCTGATAATCGATGATCTTCCCTGGGAACGCCTGCCACTGGACCAGGTCCACCAGGTGCGTGCCCACGTCTGCGATAGGTTCTCCCTGCTGGGTGGGATCAAAAAACCAGGCGGGGCGAAACAGCGGCTTGCCGGACACATGTTTAAAAAAATGGTGCACGCTTTCGATACGAACCGCAGGATCTTCCGGCGTGCCGTTCTGCAGCTCACCGAAAATAGCAGGAAGATGCAGGAGTTCTTTCTGTAATAGATTAGTTATCTCGGAGCGCTCTGTCATGATATCGTACAACAACAAACCGTTCTCCTGCGCGCGCGCAAATGCAGCCTGGAGCAAGTTAAAATCTGCGCCGCTGATTGCCATGGGTTTGTCGGCCAGCACGTTGATGCCCGCCTCTATGCCCTTGCTGATATAGCCGGTTTTATCGCGGTTATTTCCAGCCAGCACCAGCACATTCCCTTTTTTCTCCTCCAGCATCTTTTCAACAAAATCCTCGCCGGTGTACACCCTGGAATCCCAGTTGGTGGGATCCTCCTGCCGCTCGTTGTATTGCCTGATCAGTGCCAGATGGCTCTCCAGCTCTTTTCCTCCCGGAGCATAGATATATACTTCAGGGGCGATCCGCGGGTGGGCCTTTTTTTGTACCAGGGCAGCATGAAAATGTCCCGGGTCAAGTGTGATCAGGTGCACCATCGCACGGTCTTTTGCAGCCTGTTCGGAATCGGGGGCCGAGCCACAGGCCGTCCACCCCACGAGAAGGCCGGCTGCCAGCAGCGCTGAAAAACCAAAAGAATAATTCATTCAGACAGAGTTAAACAATAATTTATTCGTTCACTAACTTCTTAATCTATTCGCGACAGACTGCTTTGATTTATTTGACGCAAACTGCTTTCATCAGATGATCTGGTAAGGCCACCGTTGTGGGCGGGAAAGCATCGCGTTGGCTTCCTCGTCGTTCCTGAACTTTTCCCTGATGGGATCCCAATACAGGGTCCTCTCCAGTTTCATGGCAGCATGGCTCAGCAAACACATGCTGCAGGCGCGATGCCCTACTTCCACCGGCGTGATGGGCTGACGACGGCTTGTCACGCAGTCGAGCCAGTTACCATGATGGTCGCTGCTCTCGTAGAGATGGATCTCATCCTCTCCTATAACCGAGGCAAGTATCTTTTTATCGCTGGCGTCAAGCGCCTTGCTGTTCGTATTCGAGGTTGGATCGCTGGCGGTGGCTGTATAGCTTCCGCGGGAAACAAAAATCCATCCCTTGGAGCCGATAAACTTCACGCCATTCGGATGTTTATCGCTGGCAACCACCTTCACGCCATTCTCAAATTTAAACTGAGTTTGGTAAGGCCCGTGCACATCCCACAACACGCCCGGAGGAGGGAAATCGGCAGTAGCGGATATTTCTACCGGCCCTGTAAACTCCGTACCCAGCCCCCAGTTCACAATATCAAAATGGTGCACTCCCCAACCCGTGATCATACCCGCGCCGAATTGTTCACAGCGCAGCCAGCCGGGCCGACCGTAATCCGCCTGCGGGTGTACCCTCTCCTCGGTGTAGAACACTTCGGGCGTGGAACCCAGCCACATATCGTAGTTAAGATTCTCAGGAATCGGCATTTCCTTTGCGGGTTTTCTTATGTCCATCGGATCAATCGGCAGACCCACTATCACCGTATGCACTTTCCCGATCCTTCCGTTCCGCACCAGTTCGCAGGCTCTTTTGAATTGGGCTGATGAACGCTGCTGGCTCCCTATTTGCAGGATCCGTCCGGTTTTGTGCACCTCTTCGCTTAATTTACGCCCTTCCGAGATGGTCAGCGAAGTCGGTTTCTGGAGGTACACATCCTTGCCCGCACGCACTGCGTGTATCGCCGGCAGGGCATGCCAGTGGTCGGGGGTGCTGATCACCACCGCGTCAATATCTTTATTGTTCAACAGTTCCCGGTAGTCTTCATACATCCGGGTCCCCTCATATTTTTTTTCCGTCTTTCTGGCGTAGTGACCATCCACAAGCACCTTTGCATCTTTAACCCGCTTGCTGTCCAGGTCGCAGACGGCGATGATCTTAGCCTTGTCGAACTGAAGGATTCCCGGCATATCGTGAGTACGGGAGATCCGACCCGTTCCTATCGCGCCGACATTGATCCGGTTACTGGGTGCATATTTCCCGAACACACTCGCCGGAACAATTGAGGGAAATCCTGAAAGAGCCACGGCTCCAGCGGCCGTTTTAAGGCTATTCTTCAAAAAGGTTCTACGGGGAAAACCGGTTTTTGTTTTAGTCATATAGCTTGAGAATTTATTTTGATTTTAATATGGTAACGGATCATCAGGCGTACGCGCGGTGGCTTTTGAGAAATCCGGCTTACGGTTGCCTTGCACCGTCCATTGCAGACCGCCCAGTATATGCCGGCGGAACAGCGGATCACTGTACATCGATTTGAGATGCCCCAGGGAAGTGTACCATTGCCTGCCGCCGTCAAACTCGTGGCACCAGACAGACGGAAAACTATGCCCGAAGATAACGGGCTTATCCTTATCATCTACCGTGCGGAGATCGTGCGCCAGCAAGACACGAAGATCGGGGTTGATAGTGGTTGTATAATAACACTCGTCTTCATTCTCCCAATTGTCGGGAAGAAAGGAGGTGGAGGGGTGATTTTTGTCCACAATCAGTTGCTGAAAGCGCTGCATCCGTGCATGCCTGACAAAAGTGCCGCCTACCAGGCGCTTGAACCATTCCCATTTCCGCTCTGTACCCGTAACTGAGTGAATGGCGACAAATCCACCCCCGGCCTGCGTATAGCGCATAAATGCTACCTTTTGTGCGTCCGTGTCGAAAACATCGTTATTGGTGCTGGTGAATATCAGGGCATTGTACTGCTTCAGGTTTTCTTCTGTAAAAACGCCGGGGTCATCGGATACATCAACGCTGAAGCCGTTCTCCTGACCCAATTCGCGGATACAGGCCACAGCCGAAGGAATATTATCGTGCACATATCCCTTCCCGTTTTTTGTGTAGACCAATACCTGGATTTTTTTCCAATTGACCGTTTCTGAGCCTGCAGGCCGGCTAACACGGCATGAAACAAACAAAAAGGCGACACAGCATAACACAGCAACAAATTTCTTCATTAGAACGCAATATTGGTTTGAGCTTAAAAGTACTGAATTACAGTCGATATGCTATGCACTGTCCACCCGATCCGTTTTACGATGGTCTTGCATTCGTTACCGGCAACGTTTGCATAAAAAGTCATACATTTATCCTTCAAAAACTTCTTAAACGGTCGTTTTTTCTCAATTTTATTAGATTTTTTCTAACCTGAGACCTGGGAGGCGGAAAATGGTAACTATTAAAGATATTGCCCGGCGACTAAAGATCTCGGCTTCCACGGTTTCGCGCGCCCTGCGTGGAAGTGCGGATATCCGGGAGGAAACCAGGGAGATGGTTCGCCAACTCGCCACAGAGCTCAATTATAGCCCGAATCCTATTGCACTTTCCCTCAAAGAGAAAAAGAGTAAGATCATTGGCGTGGTAGTACCGGAGATTGCAAACTATTTCTGTTCTTCCACCATTGCAGGCATAGAAGACGTGGCGTACAGCCAGGGGTATCATGTAGTAATCTTTCAAAGCCATGAGCAATATGAGCGCGAGGTGATCAATACGCAACTGATCACCTCAAGAAGAGTGGATGGGTTGATTATTGCCTTATCCAATGAAACGGAAAAGATCGATCACCTGACTGAGGTGAACAGGCTGGGCATTCCCATTGTGATGTTCGACCGCGTGCACGAGGCAGTACCGGCACACAGGGTGGTGGTGAACGACTATGAAGCAGCTTTCGACGCCACCGAACATCTTATAACGGAAGGTTTCCGGGATATTGCCCATATCACGATCTCCGGCTTTCTCTCCATCACGCGCAACCGCCTTGCCGGTTATAGAGATGCCCTGCTGAAACATGGTATTCCTGTAAGAAAAGAATGGATCGTTCACTGCAATTTTAACCCCGGCGAAATGCAGCACGACATCCGCGCACTGTTTGAGAAAAAACGCAGGCCCAACGCGATCATGGCCTCAGTAGAAAGAGTAACAATGGCCTCTGTCGGCATGTTGCAGGATATGGGCCTCCGTATTCCCGACGACGTTGCAATCATCGGGTTCTCAGATAATCCCCTGAGCCGGCTGATAGCACCTTCGCTGAGTTGTATCCGCCAACCCACATTCGATATAGGTCAGCGCTCTGCTGAGCTGCTGCTTGATCTTATCGAGAAAAAAAATAAAAAGGACACTTTAAAAACCTACAAAACCATCCGGCTGGATACCACGATGGACATTCACGCTTCCTCGACACATTCTTCCCGCCGCAGCTCCGAACCCGCTGCAGTTCCGGCGCCGGTTCGAAAATAACGCGCCTATTTTTGTTTGTCTTTTTTCACTGTCACTACCGGAGCGTGAGCAAAATATTGCCAGGCGGCTTCTGCTAACTGCGGCGTAACGTTCCCGTCAAACACCAGGAAACGGTAGTTAAGCGCATAGTCCTTGCCCGGTTCGAGCGGCCAGTCCATATCCCGGATAGGAACAAAGTTCGCATATACATCGCCTCTCCCAAAGATCTCTTCCGGCCATACGCGCAGGGGTTCGGGATGATTATAATTCGTAGGGGAAGACATCATCACAAGGCCTGCCTGTCCGCCATCAACAGCTCCTTGTATCAGACACCATCTCGCTTTCGAGCCATCGGCCTCCTTGCGTTGTTTCCCTTCGGAAGTGATCACCACACTATTGTCTTTGTTCCACTGCTCCGTGGCCCTGAAACCCAGACCGCCGTACCGGTATTCTTTCAGGATTACCGGCTTGTCGGTGCAGTTGAGCCGGATTGAAATGTCGGCAATATAGTATTGATCATTAGGGCGATACACGGTTACGGTCTGCAGCTCTTTGAGAATAACTTTCTCCCCACCCTCTTTCGGCATTACCACGTGATCGTGCACTGTCTGGTATTCGGAGAATACTTCGCCTTCGTTCACGGAAACAAAACTCTTGAAACGTACAGTGCCCTGCCGGCTATTGAGGTTCCAGCAGTCGTAGGTCACGCCTTCATACGCAATCTGCGTCCATGGATTCCAAAGACCGTAGTGATGAAAATGGTCGGGGGGGGTGATCCGTGTAAGCACTTTGCCTTTAGGCGACCACAGCGGATGAATAAATCCGCTGCGTCCGAAAACGGAGTCCACACCGGCTGGATAGTGCATTCCGAAATGATAACGAAGAAGGTGTTGCTGCTGATATCCCAGCGTCAGCGCTCCCTCGGATCGTACTGCATTCATCGGTTGTTCTTCCGCCCTGCGTGCTTCTTTATGCAGTTCGTATACCATTTTACGCTGCCCGTCTTTTCGATTTGCAATCCAGGTAAGCATTCGCTTCCGCCCGTGCTGTATCTGGAAAGCCACCGGTGTGCGATCTTTTCCTGATCCTTCGTACAGGTTTAACACTGAATCCGGTAATGGCGTGAGGGCATCCAGGTCTACGTGCACTGGCATCAAAACGTCCCTACCTGCCTGCTGGTGGTCAACCGTGAGCACGGCAATACGTTGTGCCGAAGCAGAAACCGAAATAAAAATCAGAACAAAAAAGTACGCGAAAATATGTAGGGTACGCAATAGCATAGTCTCCTTTTTTTCGCCGAAAATATGGACTAATGCTTTATATTAAAATTTTAATTCCGAAAGCGGGGGCGTCAACAGGAATACCCGAAGGCAGGTTGATGACCAATCCTTTGGCTGTATCGTATTGCCATTCAAGTTTCTTCGGATGGCCAAATAAATATATGTGAGACCTTTTTCTTGGCTTCACGGAGTGTATAATAAATTTTTCACCAGGCCATTCATAACAGAACGCATACACGGTTTTATTGTCTTTGGATCGGGTGAACCGAATATTGTCGCCTTCTTTCCAGAGATCGCCATCCCGTGCGCGCGTGGCATAGATGCCTTCACCGTTTTTCCTCAGCCAGGCGCCCACTTCCCGCAACTGGGCTATTGCCGTTTCATGAAATTTCCCGTTCCCTTCGGGGCCGATGCCCACCATGAAGTTGCCACCTTTGGCAGCGGCGTCGATCAGATTCCTCACCACCCATTTGGCGCCTTTGTATTTTGTTGCATCGGAATCATAAGAAAAAGAACTGCCTAGCGGATAGATGACAAACCAGGGTGTGTCGGAGTTTTCTTTGTCGCCGGGAACAAAACCCTCTGGCGTGTAGTAGTCGCCATAGTTCCCGATGCCTCTCGCACGAAACATGGTATCCGGCTTTATCTTTCTGAGGTACAACATGGTTTCGCGCAGCATGGGCCAGACCTTGGGGCCCAGCCATTGGTCGAGGCAGATCATATCTACCTTTCCATACCGTGTAAGCAATTCCTCCAGTTGTGCCCGATGCCTTTGCATCATCCGTTCCATTTCGGCCGGGGTGGGATCCGGCATATACAATATGCGGTCGCCAAGTTGCCTTATAAACAGGCTGGACTCATTCTCCGCCTCAAGGTCTTTGCCACCCACTGCCCAGGTCTTTGCAGAAGGGATCTGAACGGGGCTGTAGTTGTAGGGTCGGAAATCGGTATCATACCAATCGGGATGTGAAAAATAAAGATCTATTTTTATTCCGTGCTTGTGTGCGGCCTCGCAGAGCTCTTTGACCACATCCCGCCGGAACGGAGTTTCCATAATGCTATAAGCCAGGTCGCAGTCCTCCGTTACAGGCCCATCGTCTGCTGTCCAGTTTACTCTTTGCTTCACCCTTGTTTGGGTATCGAACATCGAAAAACCGTCGTGGTGTTTGGACGTAAATGCAAACATCTGGAACCCGGAATCGGCAAAAAAGTCCATCCATTCGTTGGCGTCAAACCCCTGGGGATCCCATGTTTTGTACAGTTGCTGATATGCCTGCCGCTCTTCGTACGACATCCTGAGATAACCCCACGACTCTCCGTTCAACTGTAGGATAGAATAGGGACCCCAGTGGAGCCGGACACCAAACTTAATATCCTGGAAGTCTTCATAAGCTTTCTCGGAAGCCCAGGTGTATTCCGACACCGGCACTTCTTCCACATAGCCAGACACCTTCTTGTAATGATGATCCGTTGCGGGCAGCCGGTGGGTGTAAGGAGGGCGGCTGAATCCCTGATGCCAGCCAAAGGCCGAAGGAATTACTGGATGCAGTGCAAGCAATGCTGCGGTGGTGCCGATATCTTTAACAAAATTTCTTCTCTTCATCTGAATGAATTGTATTTTTTACAATGATCTCTTTAGCACGGGCCAAGGGCAAGACTCCGATTACCGGGCGCGGCCTGCGCTCCTATATGCAAGGCCGGCTCAACCCGGGAAATCCGCTGTAAATAAATTAAAACCAATTAAAGTTTAATCCATTATCTTGGCAAAGGCATCCACTATGTTAACAGAAGAGAAGTGACCTATTTTTTCCATACCTGACTTTCAACAGTCACCGGTTTGTCCCAGGGCTGTGGGGTAAGGGCTGTGTAGCGAGGGTCATTATCCTGCTGCGGAAATGAAAGTGCTGCCTCCCACAGCGTTTTAAACGCCTGCCGGACCTTCGGGTCCCTACTCTGCAGCAAATTCGTTTTTTCCTGCGGATCTCCTGCAAGCACAACCATTTTTTCGGGTTGCCTTTTTGAAGAAATATAAAGTTTGTATTCTTTATCGCGAATCACCCTTTCTCTGAATGTGTATTCGTTCTCCATTCCCTTTTCAGAGAGTTGGGCGGCAGATCCTCCGGCATTCCCACCCATTGCCATGATCCAGTTGCGGGCTGAAGCGGAAGTTTTCCCTAACATAACGCTTGCCAGCGACACGCCGTCCAACACATATTTTTCAGGTAGTGCCGCACCGCCCAGTTCCGCGCAGGTGGGCAATATATCCGTAAGGTCACCCAACGCATCCGTGACTTTCCCAGCGGGCACCAGGCCGGGGCAATTCACAATAAAAGGTTCGCAGATCCCATTCTCTGTAAGCCGCTGTTTGCCGCCGGGTATCTCCCGGCCGTTCATTTTCCCGGTGACGGAGCTAACCGTTCCATTATCGGTGGTGAAAATAATAATCGTGTTTTCGCGGAGGCCAAGTTCATCGAGCGCTTTTACCAGTTTTCCCACCATACGGTCCATGTAGCGCACCATCGCTTTATGGCTGTTGTAGGTTCCGGCTACATCAGGCTCGTCGGGCGTGCTGGTAAAAGGCGTATGGGTTATACACATGGGATAATATAAAAACATAGGATCCTTCCTGTTCTTTTTCATAAAATCGATCAGAAAATCCGTGAAGACGTCTTCTCCGAATTGTCCGGAGTATGTTTTACTTCCTGCTTTCGTATGAATGTACGGGTTCCAGTACCGTTCTGCACTGGCCGGGTTGCCTGTTTCGTAACCGGTCCACATACAGTAGTCGTCAAAACCGTGCGTGCCCATGGCTTCCGGCTGCACCCTGAAATCGTTCACCTGCCATTTGCCTGCTGCTGCCGTCTTATAACCCGCCGACCGCATCATGCGTGCGATGCCGGGATTCCTGTCGGGGTCAAAATGCACTCCGCCACCCCAGCGGGGCACATCCCAATGGTTGATCCAGCCATTGCGAAACGGGTATTGTCCCGTAAAAAGAGAGATCCTGGAGGGAGTGCACTGCGGGGTTGAGTAAAAATTGGTAAACCGCATACCGGTTTGTGCAAGCTGGTCGACGGCGGGTGTTTGTATATCCTCCGCACCGTAGGAACTGATCCATTCTTTCCCCAGGTCATCCACCAGGATGAATAAGATATTAGGTTTCCCGGAAACACGGCCGCCCGGCATCTCCGCCTGAGGCCCGGCATTCGCCGCCTGGCTGCGAAACAATGCGTCGTGATTTCCGGGATGGGAAAGAGCCTGTGCAAAAGAGCTCGTCTGTTGCAGCCACAGTAAGACCAGGGTCATAAAAATTCTGCCTGCCATAGTTGCGGGATTAGAGGGGTTATAATAGATAGTTCCGGCTAAGCGGAAAGTCGCAATCCAACATCTTAACTGCATGCTCATTGAGTTTCCAATTTGTTCCCTCTAATATCCCAGATCACAAAATGTACAATCATCCAAACCTTTCTTCATACTAAATGATTAAACCGGGTGATCCGCAATCAGTTCCATAGAACAATCTTACGGAACATATCTCAAAGTATCATACAAAGGGATAAAAAAAGTATCGATGGCATTTTCCTCGGGAATAAAGCCCGACCTGTATAAGATGTCAGAAGAAAATTTATAATCCGGAATACGGGTGAGCAGCGAATCCGGCGACACCCTGATTTGTTGCTCACTATTATCGAGAGTAGTGTAATTCAGCTCAGTAATAATATTATCCACCGGGGCTTCCTTCCAGGTGATAACAAGGGTATCTGAATAGTTTTGAACGGCAGCAATCTTCCGGTTACCGTTTAGCTGGTTCTGATAGTCTTCCCCATAAGTCTTTGCCGTTTTTTCCGCCGGGTTCGACCTGTTACCGATATTATCAAACGCATAAATGGAAAAAGTATGAATTCCTTCCTCCACTCCGCTATCTATTACTACCCTTATGGTGTCTGCCGTACTGCTACGTCTTGTTAGGATGTACTCCGTCGAATCAAGGCCCCGGTTCCAGAATATTTTGTAGCTGGTTAAATTGGGATCACCCGCTAATACCCACGAAAGCATGATCCGTTCGTTACCCGGATGGGCCGCTATACTGTCAGGCTTTGCCGGGTAAACCCGCTCGCCGCCTTTGAGATGTTTTTTATAATCATCTTTTTTTACGCAGGCTATCAGCGCTACGATAAAAAACAAAAAAGTGGTGTAATATATGTGTTTCATTCGTTCATTATTTATTTTCAATTGTCGAATGGAACTTCGCATAAACAC
>CAZUWX010000044.1:16616-31438 GCA_964624205.1 uncultured Chitinophagaceae bacterium | reverse complement strand
TTCCTCTTCCGGGGTGATTTCCACGCCCTTGCTTTTCAGCTCGGCCAACGCATTACACATCAGGTGGTAGGCGCCCAGGGAGTGGTGGAGACGGGTATGCACTGCACCCGGGTAAACCAGGTGAGCAAAGGCCATCTGGTGTATCCGCCGCAGCCGCTGGTAAAAAGGATGGGCAATGATCCGCAGGGTGATGGGCTCGTCGACCGTGATGAAGCCGTGGACCGGATCATTGATTATTTTTCGTGAAGGCTCCATTGTTGCGGGTCTGTTAAATAGGTGGCGCCGGGTGCTGACAAGGCATTATTTGGGTTATCTTTTAGGATAATTGCGCAGGCCGGTGAAAGTTATTTTTGCAAATATTGCACTTTTAAGTGTTATTGCGGCGGTATGTTTTGAGGCCACAGCCCAACCGGCTGATCCGGTTTCCCCGGCCACCCGTTTCAGGCGCGACGTGAAAACGGAGCTAGTTGCCGGATTTGATTTGCAAAGCGCAGCTTATAAAGGGGATAAGAGCAGCCGCCATTATCTCGAGCTGGGAATCGCCCGGTCGATACACCAGCAGGGGAGGCACGGGCCGGTCTCGATGGGGGTGCTGCTGTCTGAAGAGATACACCTGGGGCAAACAAACATATACGGCACAAAATTAGGGATGTACACGCATTATCTTTTTGACCTGGGTTTTGCTGCAGTATATTACACGGATTTCCGGAAGGGCAACCTGAAACTGCGGCCGGAGCTTGGACTGGGCCTGGGAGCTTTCAGGATCGTAGGCGGGTATAATATCCCGACCATTCAGAATAAGGCTTTTTCTCAACTCACCCGCGCCGACGGGCAGCTTTCGATCCAGCTACTGCTGCCGGTCAGTCGGAAACAGATCGACACCGAACAGTCCTTATTTCAGCAACTTTTTAAACTAGATTATGGCGTTAGGCAAAATTCTCTGGGTAGACGACGAAATAGAGGGGTTACAATCTCAGCTCCTGTTCCTGCGGCAGAAGGGGTACGAGGTGGAAGCGTTGACAAACGGATTTGACGCAATTGATTTTTTAAAGGAGCATCCGGTCGACGTAGTACTGCTCGACGAAACCATGCCGGGAGTCACCGGCCTGGAAACTCTTGCCAAGATCAAGGAACTGAACAGCCAGATACCGGTGGTGCTGATCACTAAGAATGAAACGGAGAACCTGATGGACGACGCCATCGGCAGCCAGATCACCGATTACCTGATCAAACCGGTGAACCCCAACCAGGTACTGCTGAGCCTCAAAAAGATCATCGACAAAAAAAGCCTGGTGGCGGAAAAGACCACCAGCGCCTATCAGCAGCAATTCCGGAATCTGTTCATGGCGCTGAACAGCAACCCGGACCATAACGAATGGATGGAAGTTTACCGGAAACTGGTGTATTGGGAACTCGAAATGGAAAAAAGTAATAGCCCGGAAATGACCGACGTACTGCACTCCCAGAAAAACGAAGCCAATACTGAATTCTTCAAGTTCGTCTCGCGGAACTATCCAAAATGGGTTGCTTCCAGGGGCGGAGAGGGGCCAATTATGTCGCACACCCTGTTTGAATTCAAAGTCCTGCCCCATCTTGAAAAGGGTACTCCGGTCTTTTTTGTGCTGATCGACAACCTGCGGTTCGACCAGTGGAAGGCCATCCAGCCCATATTTGCGGAGAGTTTCCGGATACTCGAAGAAGATAGTTTTTACAGCATACTGCCAACTGCCACCCAGTATTCCCGTAACGCCATGTTTGCAGGCCTGATGCCGGGAGAGATCGAGCGGCAGTTTCGTGGACGCTGGAAGAACGACGAGGAGGAAGGTGGAAAAAACCTCTTTGAAGAGGAGTTCTTCCGTTCACAACTGGAACGGTTGAAAAAGCGGGATACGAAGTTTTCCTACACCAAAGTGCTCAACTACCAGGCCGGCCAGGATCTGGTGAGCAATATCCATAATCTGCTGGACAACGATATCAATATTATTGTGTACAATTTTGTGGATATGCTGAGCCATGCCCGCACCGAGATGGAAGTGCTCAAAGAGCTGGCAGGCGATGAGGCCAGCTACCGCTCCGTCACCAAAAGCTGGTTCGAGCATTCGCCCCTGCACCAGGCGCTGAAAAAGATCGCGGACAAAAAAGTTACCGTGATCGTGGCAACGGATCATGGGAGCGTACGGGTGAAATCCCCCTCAAAGGTGATTGGCGACAAACAGACCACCACCAACCTGCGGTATAAACATGGCCGGAATCTGAACTATGAGCCAAAACAGGTGCTGGCGTTCAGGGATCCCCGTGAGGCCGGCCTGCCCTCGCCGACGGTGAACTCCTCGTACATTTTTGCCAGGGAAGACGTGTTTCTCTGCTATCCCAATAACTATAACTACTACGTGAATTATTACCGCAACACCTTTCAGCACGGCGGCCTTAGCCTGGAAGAGATGATCATCCCTGTGATCCGCATGACGGGGAAGGGAGGCTAGGCTGTGATGCCACTGTGGATTATTGTTGCCGGCGGGTTCCGGGGAAGTGTGGGCCCGACTGCCATCAATGGTTCCCATCCACAATTGACGAATCGTCCGGGGCTTAGCCTTATCTTTGCTTTGTAAAAGGTTTGTAAAAGAAACAAATGAAGTATACCCAGCATACACTCGACAAACTCGAAGCCCTGATCTCTGAGATACAGTACATCGTGCGCTACGAAAGGGGCACTTTTCAGAGCGGTTATTGTATACTCGAACAAAAAAAGGTGGTGGTGCTGAATAAATTCCTTACGCTGGAAGGCAGAATCAACACCCTGGCAGATATTGTTCCGAAATTGGTGGCAGACCCCGGCAGCCTGTCGGCCGAAAGCAGGAAAATCTTTGATCAGGTTCTTGCCAAAGCCTGATTTTCTTTAGATTTGAACAGTGGCATACCCTTCTCTTACAGTTACGTACTTAGGCACCGGCACCAGTGGCGGAATTCCCATGATAGCCTGTAATTGTGAGGTTTGTACTTCGTCCGACAAGCGGGATAATCGTCTCAGGTCGAGCATACTGGTGCAGTCGGCCACCACCACGCTTGCCGTAGACTCCGGCCCGGATTTCCGCTACCAGATGCTCCGGGCGGGGGTGAAACAGCTCGATGCTATCGTGTTCACCCATCCCCATAAAGACCATGTGGCAGGCCTTGATGATGTCCGCGCCTTTAATTTTTTCAGCGGGAAACCCATGCAGGTGTATGCTAACGAAATGACCCAGGCGGTGCTGATCCGGGAATTTCCCTACGCATTTGCCGACACAAGATATCCCGGCGTGCCGGAGATCCACCTCAATACGATCGACTCCGATCCTTTCATGGTGGGCGATATACCGATCGTGCCGGTGATGGTCTGGCACCTGAAAATGCCGGTGATGGGCTTCCGGTTCGGCGATTTCACCTATATCACCGACGCCAACCGGATTGAAGCCGATGAGATGGAATTGATCAGGGGTACCCGGGTACTTACGCTGAACACGCTCAGGAAACAAAAACACATTTCTCATTTTAACCTGGAAGAGGGTATCCGGCTTTTCCGCAATACCGGCGCCGAACAGGTTTATTTTACCCATATCAGCCACCAGATGGGCTTGCACCGGACCGTCAGTAAAGAATTGCCGGCCGGCGTGGCGCTGGCCTATGACCAACTGGTGCTGAACCTCTAGGTATATTCCCGTGGCATCACCCCAACTACCGTAAACCAGATGGCGTTCTGCGAACCAGCGGGCTGGTGTTCAGTACTCCAAATACCGCGCAGGTACCGGAAAAATCCTTCGCTGTGGTGGTGGTAACACCTTGTTTCACAAACCGGGAATCCGGTATTTTGCCTGAAACAGCGGATAATGGGAGCGCACGACTACCTCAGGTTTACCCGGAAGGAACGCAGCGGTATTTCTGTGCTGATCCTCCTGATGGTGTTGCTGGCAGCAGGAACCAGGTATTGGTGGGCGCCGGCAGCGCCGGATCTCGGGGAGCTGGCTGCGGACCGTCTACAGTTGGGAAGAGATAACAAGGGCCCCGCAACGGACCGATTAGCAGCACCGACTACAGGAAGAGGGATGGATTCGGGAAGCGGAGCGCCTTCGGGGAATGGGGCGGAGTCCGGAAATGAGGGAGCACGCCGGAGTGGGGCAGCGTACCCGGGGCGGTATACAGCGGAGGGGCTTGCGGAACCAGGCGGTGGCCAGGCAGGAAGCAGAAGGGCTTACTCCACCGCAGGCGGGAGGGGGAAAAAAGCTGCCGCCAAAAGCTTCCGCACCGGGGAGCGAAGGGCTTATTCCTCTGCCTATAGCCGGAAAATACTGCCCGTAATGGACATTAATAAGGCCGATACAGCCGCCTTTATCGCTCTGCCGGGAATCGGGCCGGTGCTGGCGGCCCGCATCGTGCTTTTCCGGGAGAAACTGGGGGGATTTCACAACGTGTCGCAGATTGGCGAGGTATATGGCCTGCCGGACTCGGTGTTCAGGCGGATCGGGGCCTGGTTGAAGTGTGATTCCCCTTCGATCAGGAGACTGCCGCTCAATACGGTCGACAAAGAAATACTGGCCCGGCATCCCTATCTCGGGTGGGCCGGGGCCCGGGCAATCGTCAATTACAGGCGGCAGCATGGGCCGTTCCGTTCACTGGAGGCCCTGGCTCGGATCTTTACCCTCGACACCGCTGTGTTTAAGAGGATCAAACCCTATCTCTATCTGGACTGACCCAAAAGATAAAGACCCAAACTTTTGAAGTCTCTTAAAATCTGGCTTATTTTGCAGGCATATGAACCTCGAAGTTTCAGAACTTACCTCCCAGGTGGCGCAATCGGCCCGGGACTTTGCCCTGCAGTATATCAAACCTTATGTTATGGACTGGGATGAATCCCAGGAATTCCCCCTACATGTTTTCCGGGAAATGGGTAAACTGGGTTTTATGGGCATGCTCGTTCCCGAAAAATATGGTGGCGCAGGATTGTCCTATTTTGAATATGTCGTAGTTATAGAAGAAATAGCCAAAGTCTGCGGTTCTGTCGGGCTTAGTTTGGCTGCGCATAATTCGTTATGTACCGGCCATATCCTGAGTTTTGGCAACGAGGCCCAGAAAACGGAATATCTTCCGCGGCTGGCTACCGGCGAGTGGCTGGGTGCCTGGGGGCTCACCGAGCCTAACACGGGCAGCGATGCAGGCAACATGAAGTGTGTGGCCCAGAAAGATGGCGATAGTTGGGTGATCAACGGTACCAAGAACTGGATTACCCATGGGATCAGTGGCGACCTGGCCGTGGTCATGACAAGAACTGGGAGCCCGCGGTCAAAAAATAATGCTACTGCCTTTATTGTAGCAAAAGGCACCCCCGGTTTCAGGGGAGGCAAGAAAGAAAATAAGCTGGGAATGCGGGCCAGCGAAACGGCAGAGATGGTCTTCGACAATTGTCGGATACCTGACGCCAACCGGCTGGGAGCAGTGGGAGAGGGATTCAAACAGGCCATGAAGGTACTGGACGGAGGCCGCATCTCGATAGCCGCTCTTTCGTTGGGGATAGCCCGGGGCGCCTATGAAGCGGCGGTGAAATACTCCAAAGAAAGGCAGCAGTTCGATAAGCCCATTTCCACCTTCCAGGGGATTGCCTTTAAACTGGCTGACATGGCCACTGAAATAGAGGCCGCCGAGCTGCTCACCATGCGGGCTGCCGACCTGAAGACCCGCGGCAAAGCAGTGACCAAGGAGTCGGCAATGGCGAAATATTTTGCCAGCGAAGTAGCAGTGAAAGTTTCAAGCGACGCCGTGCAGATATTCGGCGGTTACGGCTATACAAAAGACTTTCCTGTGGAAAAGTTTTATCGCGATAGTAAACTTTGTACGATCGGGGAGGGGACTTCCGAAATCCAGAAGCTGGTGATCTCCCGGGAAGTGCTGAAATAAGAAGTGCTTGTTGAGACGCGCTTAATAAGGGGCGCCCAGATAACAAGCGCTGACATCAGCTCGCTAATAGGTTGCCGCGGCCGAGAAAGGTTGATAGACTCCCGAATTAGATTACAGCG
Source organism: uncultured Chitinophagaceae bacterium (assembly GCA_964624205.1). Classification (GTDB taxonomy): domain Bacteria; phylum Bacteroidota; class Bacteroidia; order Chitinophagales; family Chitinophagaceae; genus Flavitalea. The sequence continues at coordinate 25,394 of CAZUWX010000044.1, read as the reverse complement.
GCATAAATTTTACTGGACGATGATAAGAAAAATATTCCTTACCATTTTACCCCTTCTTTTCCTCTTTTTAACGGTGGAGCGGGGAATGGCGCAGGCCAGCGTCGATACCTACCTGGACGGCATAAAAGCGGAACTGAATAAAAAATGGCCGCAGAACCGAACGGTTAATCTGGTATTTCACGGCCATTCCGTGCCCAGCGGATACGGGAGCACGCCTCTTGTACACCGGCCGCAGTCGTATCCCCTGCTTACCCTGTATAAATTGCAGAAACGCTTTCCGTATTCGGTGGTCAACTGTATAGTAACTGCTATCGGCGGCGAAAATTCGGTGCAGGGGGAAAAACGTTTCAAAAAGGACGTGCTATCGCACCGCCCTGATGTGCTTTTTATTGACTATGCGTTGAATGACAGGAGGGTCGGTCTGGAAGCAGCAAAAAAAGCGACCGAGAAGATGATACGCATGGCATTGAAAAAAAACATTAAAGTAATATTAATCACACCTTCTCCTGATCTTAAGGCAGATATCACCCAACCCGGCAATGTGCTGGAGCAGCACACCAACCAACTGATCGCACTGGCAAAAAAATATCAAATAGGGCTGGCGGACAGTTATGCGTCGTTCGTTAACCTCGCAGGATCAGGTGAAAAACTGCAACGATATATGGCGCAGTATAATCATCCCAACGAAAAAGGACATGAGGTAATCGCCAGTGAGATCATAAAATGGTTTGAATAGCCAATAATCCGGCAGAACCAGGTAATCGTTTGGTCAGTCAGCCCGAATAATCAACCACCTCAGACCGGAATACGCGAAGTAACGCCGGTGATCCGTAAATTGCACTAAAACCCGCAAGCAGCGGTTTTGACCTTAAAATAGTCTTGGATTGCTGTATTTAATTGCCATTGGTCTGGAGAAGACCTCATAATGAATGAAGAATTTTACATAACGGGCTTACTCCGGGGAGATGAACGGGTTTTCCGCGAGATATTTGAAGAATATCATACGCGATTATGCTACTTCGCATCTACCATGCTCGCTACAGAGCGAGATGCGGAAGACGTGGTGCAGGAAGCCTTTGTAAAACTCTGGCAACGGCGGGAGCATTTCGCGGATCTTAATTCGATAAAGGCTTTCCTGTACATCACTGTGAAGAACAGATGCCTGAATATTTATAAACACGATAAGGTCGTGCGTAAATACGGGAGCCTGCAGGAAGAGGCCTGGGAAAGCGACGCAATGATCCGCATCATTGAATCGGAAGCGTTGGAAAATGTGTTCCGGGCGCTGGAGAAGCTGCCCAAAGGCTGCCGTAATGTACTACAGCTCAGTTATTTCGAGGGAATGAAACACAAGGATATCGCTCTTCATTTACAGGTATCCGTCAATACCGTTAAGACCCAGAAAATGAGAGGCCTTCAGCTACTGAAGAGATTGCTGAAAGATTCACCGTTCGCATTCTTTTTCAGCTATTATTTCTAAACACCTTCCCAATACGAGAAATAATCTGTAATTCCTTTTCACCCTTTTCCCCGCAGTAGTTGTTTCTACTCCAGTGATAAAACATGCTATGTTCAAAGAGATCTTATTTTCCATTGGGTTATCTATTGCTGTGCTCACGCTTTGCGCACAAGACTTCAACGTACTGGATTACGGTGCAAAGAAAGATACCGGTATAGTAAGCACTGATGCCTTTAATAAGGCCATAGACGCCTGCAATAAAGCGGGTGGCGGAAGGGTTCTTGTGCCCGCCGGTATATATAAATCGGGAACGATCTATCTGAAAAGCAATGTAAACCTCCATTTTGAACAGGGCGCCACGTTATACGCAAGTGTGGATGCCAAAGACTTTCCGGGGACGTCAAAGATTTTTTATAATTCATACCAGGATTTATACGGATGGTATTCGCTGATCGTTGGGGAGGAAATTGAAAATATTTCCATCACAGGTTACGGCACCATCGAAGGAAATGGGGGCCGGCAACGCCGCGACCCCAAAACATTTCCCAAAGGCGTGAGGGACGGAAGACCGCGGAACCTGCTGTTCATTTCCTGTAAAAACGTGACCATCGAGGGCATATCAATTAACAACGCCGGATTCTGGAACCAGCATTATTATAATTGCGAGGACGTGCTGGTAAATAATATCAGAGTGTATAATCACGGGATGAAAAATAACGACGGGATGGATATTGACGGCTGCCGGAGATTCGTGCTCAGTAACAGTATCATCGATTCCGATGACGACGGGATCGTGCTGAAAAGCAGTGATACCTCCCTCAGCAAAGACATTACGATCACCAATTGTATCATCAGCAGTTTCGCCAATGCCATCAAAATGGGAACGGAAACCACCGGCGGGTTTCAGAATATCACCATTTCCAATTGCGTGATCAAACCGTCGCGCTCTACGTCAAAACCCGCATTTAATACCCCCCGGCACGGCATTACGGGTATTTCCCTGGAAATGGTGGATGGCGGCGTGATGAATGGCGTCAGCATCAGCAATATCGTGATACAGGGCACCGATTGCGCCCTCTATGTAAGGTTGGCTACCAGGAACCGCAAACATACCTCTTCCGCACCCGATCCCCCCATTGGCCGAATGAAGAATGTGCAGCTTTCAAATATACTGGCCTACAATACGGGAAACTATGCTTCGTCCATTACAGGCGTGCCCAATGCCCCGATCGAAAATATTTATTTAAGCAATATCCGGTTATTCAACCAGGGCGGTGTGCAGCCCGGAGCGTACATTCCTGATCTGGAAGGAGTAAAGGAATCGGAAAAGGGATACCCGCAACCGACAGTATGGGGTAATTTGCCTTGCTATGGCCTGTTTGTGCGGCATGTGAAGGATATTGAAATCGCCAACTGCACGTTTAAAAGCGAGCAGGCCGACCCCCGGCCTGCCATGATCGTGGCGAATGTCGACCACCTCGTGGTGAACGGTTTGCAGACCGGTAAGGACGGATCTGAGAAGGAACTGATCCTTAAAGACGTGAAAAAAAGCAGTGTGAGATAAGTGCTCGCGACGGGAAGAAGAAAATTTTTTCACCTTTTCACCCATTTTTAACACAAAGTTGTTTCTATTATACTCGCTGATATGGAACAGAACGAACGATATTTTTATATAGCCGGATTAATCGGGAAGTTTCTCCGATCTGAGCTGTCTTCGGAAGAGGAAGCACAACTGAGGGCATGGGTGGACGAAAGCGACAAGCATAAAGAGTTGTGGGAGCGCATGACGGACCCGCAATACATGCAGGAGCATATGCAGTACTGGGAGGATAGTAAAGACAAAAAAGCGTATTGGGAACGGCTATCTGCGGAGATCTCAGGGAAACAGCCGTCCGCGCGTACCATAGGCCGTACGTTATTGCGTTACGCCGCTGTACTCCTGCCGCTGATCGTTATCTGCGGGGCGGGATATTATTTTTTCAGCAAGCGGGGTCAAACAAACCACGAGACAGCGTATTTAGCCGATACGCAGATCCTGCCGCAGGGAAAAGTGGCGCAATTGATCCTTGCGAACGGGGAGACGCTTGACCTTAACGACACCCTGGAAGAAGCCATCATCGAAAAAGACGGCACGAAACTACACAACGGGTCAAGCGCACTGAGCTATGTGTCCGGCTCCGGCGTTCGTAGCGCAGATATCTTATATAATACCCTGGTAACGCCCCGGGGCGGGGAATACCGGATAGACCTGGCGGATGGCACAAAAGTGTGGCTGAATGCCGCATCGTCGCTGCGCTACCCGACACAGTTCAACGGGAAAGAGCGAAAAGTGTACCTGAGCGGCGAAGCTTATTTTGAAGTGGCGAAGGATACCGCACACCCTTTTATCGTAAGTGCGGACAGGATGGACATTGCGGTATTGGGCACGAAGTTCAACGTGAGTGCTTACCCGGATGATCCCAGCGAGAAAACCACCCTGGCAGAAGGAGTGGTCCGGATCAAAGATGCCGGCCAGCCTTCGGGAAATAGCGAAGGCGTAATCCTGAAGCCCGGTTATGAAGCGGTGATGAAGAAGAATGGCGACGCCATACAGGTAGATAAAGCAAACTTGGAAACCGCGCTGGCGTGGAAGAATGGCATGTTCGCTTTTGAGAGCGAATCTTTGGGAAGCCTGATGCGGAAACTTTCAAGATGGTATAACGTAGAAGTCAAATACGACGAAGGAGTGGATACAATGTTCCACTTTACCGGTCGTATCCGCCGGTACGAGGACCTGGCAGGTGTCTTACGTTGGATAGGGCTGACAAGGAAAGTAAGCTTTGCATTGGAAGGCGGGGAATTGCACGTGAAGAAAAACTGAGCAAAACAACCAAAAAGAAACCGGCAATGCGGTCACATTCCCGGTTCATAATTCGAAATAATCTGTTCATTCCGGTTGAAACCTGCCGAAGCGTTCGCTGAGGCAGGCGAGAGCGAACAGGTATTATTTACCATTAATCGTACGAAAGTATGAAGAAAAAACCATCTCCCCAAGACCGGTCTGCCGGGTGTGGCATGCCGGCATTAATTGTCCGAGCCATGCGTATTACTGTATTCCTAACTCTGGTGTGCGTGATGAATTTGCACGCCACCGTGAATTCACAGGAAACGAAACTTACCTTGAATCTTAAGGACGTAAAGTTGTCCAAGGTGCTCAGCGTCATCCAGCAGGAAACGGATTACCAGTTTCTGTACAACGACGAGGACGTAAAGAACGCACCCCCCGTTAGCGTATCCGTAAGGAAGGCGACCGTTCCGCAGATCCTCGCGATCTGTTTTAAAAATTACCCGCTTAATTATCACATAGAGGATAAAATGGTGGTGGTGCTACAGCGTGCAACATCACCTGAGCATATCACTGTGCAGGAAAAAATTCCCGCCCCACTCTTCGTTGTAAGAGGCAGGGTCATAGATGAGGCAGGCAACCCCTTGCCGGGAGTGAGCGTAGGGTTGAAGGGCCAGCCGAGGGGGACCGCAACCGATGAGGACGGCAATTATTCCCTTACGCTGGAAAACGGTAATGGAACATTGGTATTTTCATATATCGGATACGCACTACAGGAGAAAGCGGTAAACGGTAATTCGGAAATAGATGTGGTGCTCGTGAAAAGCGCTTCGGAACTAAATGAGTTGGTTGTAGTAGGGTACGGTATGCAGAAGAAGCAAAACCTGACCGGCGCGATCACCCAGATCAGCGGGGAACAGATCGCTGACAGGCCCGCGTCTAACCTGCAACAGGTACTCCAGGGCGCAGTGCCGGGATTGAATATCCAGGCAAAAACCTCTTCCGGACAACCGGGGGAGGGTCATTCCATAAATATCCGTGGCCTCGCTTCCCTGGCGAACGAAGCCGGTGGAGCATCGTTTACGCCCGGTGAGCCATTTGTGCTGGTAGATGGAATTCCCATGAGTCTGAACGATGTTGATCCTAATAACGTGAAATCCATTTCCATATTAAAGGATGCGGCCTCCACCGCTATTTACGGTGCCAGGGCAGCATATGGCGTTATCCTGATCACGACGAAGAGCGGATCTGATGGCGGCGGAGCAAAAGTATCCTATTCCTATAACTATGCGCTTGCGCAGCCGACCATCTTCCCGCGGCAGGTAGACGCGCTCAGTTTCGCGACGATAGTAGACTCTGCCGCAGCGAATACAGGCATAGCGCTACCCTATTCCGCCGAGGCGATCGACAGGATCAGGCAATACATGCAGGATCCGGATAATACGCCCGGCGCCGTGCCCAACGCGGCCGGCACCGGGTGGGACTTTTCCGGTTCCGGGTTGGGCGCGAACGCAAATACCGACTGGTACGATGCCCTATTCAGGAAAAACGCCGTCAGGCAAACGCATAACATCAACTTTCTGGGATCCGGCAAAAACATCAGCTACGGTTTGTCCGGCGGCTTCTTCCATGAAGACGGTATTTCAAGGTATGCGGCCGAAAAATATACCCGGAAAACATTGAGCGGCAAGATCGAGGCCACACCGCTGGACTGGTTGAAAGTAGGACTGATCGCCAAGTATGTAGGGTCTGAGGACAGCTATCCCTGGGATATCAGCGCCGATAGCCGCGATTTTTTTATGAACCGCGTATCCCGGAATGCACCCACATTGCCACTGTACAACCCGATGGGAGGATTCTTTAATGCTTCCGGTATCAACTCCGGCCTCAATGAAAAAGAGCACCGTAAAACAACCCAGTGGGTGCTGTCGCCTACTATACATCTGGAACCGGTCAGAAATTGGGTGACCACGATGCAGTATAACTACACTTATACGAACTACACCCAGCGAAACATTGCGAACACATTCTATCAGTTGCAGCCGGATTCTACCAAAATGTATGGTATAACCCAAACCCAGACCAGGTATATTGCGACAGCCCGTACAACCACTTACACTTCGCCGAATATTACGAGCACCTATTTCAGACAGATCGGCGGGCATTACATCGGCGGATTGGTAGGGTACCAGCAGGAGGTGCAGACGATCTTCAGTCTTACCGGCAATGCTACCTATTTGCTGACAGACAATGTACCATCCCTGAATACCTCAGTGGGGACAAAAACGCCGTCTGACATTAGAGGACATTGGGCTACGCAAAGCTATTTCGGCAGGCTGAATTATAATTATAACGAAAAATACCTGTTCGAAGCGAACATACGCAGGGACGGATCTTCCAGGTTTGCGTCGGACAGCCGCTGGGGCAGCTTTCCTTCCGTATCAGCAGGCTACAATATTGCCAAGGAGCGCTTTTTCCCCTTCAAAGAGCAGATCAGTATGATGAAATTCCGCGTATCCTGGGGCTCTATCGGCAACCAGAACGTGGCCAATTACCTGTATGTACCGCTCATGACAAACGGTATGGGGAACTACCTGCTCGAGGCCGAAAGATCTTTCCTTGTACTACCGCCGAATGAAACAAGCACGAATCTTACCTGGGAAAAAGTAAATACCAAAGACATCGGTCTGGATATGTACCTGTTCAATAACCAACTGTCCGTTACAGCAGACTGGTACCAGTCGGATATTAACAACCTCGTGGGGCCCGGCATTGCAGTCCCGCAGATATACGGCGGCTCCGTACCGCGGAATAATGACGGCTCTCTACGCACCAAGGGATGGGAAGTGCAGGTGGGTTGGAAACAGGCCCTTAGCAAAAATTTCAACTACTTTATTAACGTTAATCTTTCCGACCACCGCTCCATAGTGACCAGCTACAACAACCCGCTGAAGCTGTTAAGCACTTTCTACGAAGGCCAGGTGATCGGCGAAATATGGGGATACAGGTCGGAGGGATTGTACCAGTCTCTTGACGAAGTGGAAAAGCGTGGCGTAAACCAATCTTATATTTTTAGTGGTACCTGGCTTCCCGGCGATATGAAGTACAGCGACCTGAATGGAGATAATGTGATCAATGACGGCAAAAAAACGGCGGACGACCACGGCGATTTTACGATTATCGGGAACAGCCAGGCCAGGTATAAATACGGTATTTACGGGGGCGCCAACTATAAAGGGATCGACCTGAGCTTCATGATACAGGGTGTGGGACAGCAGGATATCTGGCCCGGCGGCGGCGTGCAAAATGCCTTCTGGGGCCCTAGCCAGGGTGCAGGCGGCGTGGTGATACTAAGAGGCCAGGAAGACTATTGGACGCCCGAAAATCCGAATGCCTACTTCCCGAAGCCTTACTTCGGTAGCGCCACAACAGCGCGCACGACGATGAACAAAGCCACCAGCGATCGTTATTTACAGAACAAAGCCTATATGCGGTTAAAAAACCTGCAGGTTGGTTATACCCTTCCGGCTTCGCTGATCGGCAGGATCAGCGCCAAACAGCTTCGTTTCTACTTCTCGGGAGAGAATCTCTTTACCAGCACGAAATACATGTTTTTTGACCCTGAGCTGAACAGTTACGGTAATTACCCGTTACAGAAGGTGTTTTCTTTTGGTTGTAATGTTACTTTTTAATTGAAGGATTAAGTAAAACGTCAAAACATGAAAAAGTTCAAATATATCATACCGTTCTTCGCCACGGTGCTATTCGCTACCGGCTGCACCAAGGATTTCCTTGACCGCGCACCGCTGGATACGATCTCAGAGCCCGAATTCTGGAAAACGGCGAATGACCTGCAGCTCTATGTGAATAACCTGTACCATAATTCATGGAAGAACCAGTACACTATGGATGATGGTTCGGACAACGCCCTGTCTACCGACGGCATCTCCACCTGGATGAACGGGCTTACCCAGCCCACGGTAAACGCTACCAGCTCCGCTTACACGAATATCCGGAGCGTGAACATTATGATCGCCAATATGGACAGGGTAACGGAGACGGACGGCGATCAATACAAAGGAGAGGCTTATTTTATCAGGGCAAGATACTATTTTGACGTGCTGAAAAGTGTGGGAGACGCGCAGTTGGTGAAGGAGCCGCTGAAAAGTACCGACGAACAGTTATATGTACATCGCACCCGGCGCGATTCCGTGGCCGACTTTATCCTGTCCGACCTGGATAAAGCCATCGACCTGTTAAAAACAAAAGCACAGTTGAGGCAGAGCAATCAATATCAGCGCATCAATAAAGACGCAGCCCTTGCTTTCAAAGCAAGAATTGCCCTCTTCGAAGGCACATGGGAAAAATATCACAATGGCACCGCCTTCGGTGTGCAGGGTGGTGACTATAACAAGTTCCTGCGCATAGCGGCAGACGCGTGCAAATTGCTGATGGATAACTACGGCTATACGTTGGACGATGATTTTCAGAAAGT
>CAZUWX010000044.1:0-16516 GCA_964624205.1 uncultured Chitinophagaceae bacterium | reverse complement strand
GATGGGCGGCAGCGAAGCTGATCATCGGCCAGAATTTCCGGGGCGCCTATTTCGAGCCTATCATGGATAACGGATCCGGAAAAACGGTTCCCAAAGATGACGATAATTATTTCCAGCCCTTCAAAACACAGATGCCCAATGGCTACGGATTTGATCCTGGTAAAAACTACCTGATGCCGTTCCCGATGAACGAGATCGTAATAAATCCCGGCCTGTCACCCAACCCTGGCTGGTAAAAGAAAGATAACAGCGGCGGAAGAGCACCTATCTTCCGCCGCTCTTTTTATCACATTATGTAAGGTTGAATTGACGCAGGTCGGACGGGAATATGGTGCTTGCAATTTAGGTTTGAGAATTCCCCAACCTTTAATGGCCTGCGGTACACCGGTGGGCCGCTTAATATACCCGCCGGCGCTCCGTGTAAAGAGCCCTGAGCAATGCTTATTATGCCAGAAAATCGTCCTTGTCTTCCGGCTTGTACTTTTTGAACACGTTTTCGATAGCACCCGCAAACATGGGGAATTTCTCCTTTGTATAGTTTTTGATCACCTCTACGGCTTTCAGCGCCTGTTCGTCGGTGATGCCCACTTCCAGCTTGAGTTTTTCTATCAGGTCCGTCATAATTTAACCGGTTTTAAACTGGTGTCAGCTTACGCTACTTTAAGAAGGCTGATCTTGCTCTTATTGAATTTCTGTTCGGCGTACTCCAGATCGACGTGCAGGGCAGTCTGTTTGGAAGAAGGCAGCTCGAACATAGCATCGGTCAGGACACTCTCACAAATGCTTCTGAGCCCACGCGCACCCAGCTTGTATTCGAGTGCTTTCTCCACCATAAAGTCCAGCACTTCATCAGCGATCGTGAGTTTGATGTTTTCCAGCTCAAACAGTCTGGTGTATTGTTTGATGAGGGCATTCTTGGGCTGGGTGAGGATCGACCGCAGTGTAACCGGATCAAGCGGGTTCAGATAGGTGACTACCGGTAGCCGGCCCAGCAACTCGGGAATCAGCCCGAAACTCTTGAGGTCGCGTGCATTCACGTATTGCAGCAGGTTCTTCTTCATATTCTCCTGCAGCTCCTTGTTCACGTTGAAGCCGATCGCGTTGGTGTTCACCCGGCGGGCGATCACTTTGTCGATGCCATCGAAGGCGCCGCCGCAGATGAACAGGATATTATGGGTGTTTACTTTGATCAGTTTTTGTTCAGGGTGTTTCCGGCCGCCCTGGGGAGGTACCAGCACGTCCGTTCCTTCCAGCAGCTTTAACAAACCCTGCTGTACGCCCTCTCCGCTTACGTCGCGGGTGATCGACGGATTATCGCCTTTCCGCGCGATCTTGTCGATCTCGTCGATATAGACTATACCTCTTTCGGCCGCCGGCACATCGTAATTGCAGACCTGGAGCAGCCGGGTGAGAATGCTTTCCACGTCTTCCCCTACATAGCCAGCTTCAGTGAACACTGTTGCGTCTACAATCGCAAATGGCACATTCAGTAATTTTGCAATAGTTTTGGCCAGCAGGGTTTTGCCCGTGCCGGTTTCGCCCACCATCACGATATTGCTCTTTTCGATCTCGATATCGTTCTCGACAGGTTTGTGCTGGAGGCGCTTGTAGTGATTATAAACCGCCACCGCAAGCACTCTTTTGGCGTCGTCCTGGCCAATCACATATTCGTCGAGGAACTTCTTGAGTTCCACGGGTTTTTTAACATTGAGCTTAAACTGCGAAGGCGCAAGCGTATCGTTTTTCACCATCAGTTCCTGGTCGATGATCTCGCGTGCGTGTTCCACACAATTTTCACAGATATGCCCCTCCTGTCCTGCGATTAAGATCTTCACTTCGTCGCGGCTGCGGCCACAAAAAGAACAATGCAAAGTTGTTTTTGCCATCAGAAATAATTTATGCTGTACGCCGGCTTTTTGTTCTCAGATAAAGTTCCCGAACTTTTTTGGTTGCACCAAGGATTCTTTTATAACGGTTCCCGGTTCCATGAGCCATAGCTGTTCCATCTTTTGGAACGGTATCCCACTTATGGCTGTTCTATATTTATAGCTGATCTACGATCTGGTCAACTATCCCGTATTCCATCGATTCTTTGGCGTCCATCCAGTAATCGCGGTCAAAATCCTTCATCACCTGTTCTACCTTTTTTCCGCAGTTGGCAGCAAGGATCCGGGCGCTGATCTCCTTTACCCGGCGGGTCTGCCGGGCAGTGATCTCCAGGTCAACGCTGACCCCCTGGATATGTCCGCCCAGACTGGGCTGATGGATCATCACCTCCCCGTGAGGGTAGATCAGGCGGCGTCCTTTGACGCCCCCGCTCAACAGGATGGAGCCCATCGACGCGGCCAGGCCCATACAGATAGTGCTGACCGGGCTGCTCAACATCCGCATCGTGTCGTATATGACCATTCCGCTGGTGACGATGCCACCGGGACTATTGATATAGAATTTGATCTCTTCGCCGGGCTTGTCGGCATCCAGCAATAGCATCTTGGTGGTCACTTCCCGGGCGGTTTTATCATCCACCGCTCCCCACAAATAAACAGCCCGGGTTTGGAAAAAATGTTTTTCCAGCTTTTTTGTCAGCATTCCGGCTTCTATTTTGCTCTCTTTTTCGCGTGGTTCATCTTCCTCGTCATCGTCCATCCGAAAAGGGAAAGGATATTTTGAATTCAAATTCATAGTGGGTTGGTTAAAGTAGTTGTTAATGGAATGAATAAGGTGGTCGGTCACCCCGGGGATCACTCTTTTTTCTCTTTTCTGGGGTTCGTGATCAGGACCTCGTCCACCAGCCCATACTCTTTTGCTTCCTCGGCGGTAAGCCAGTAGTCGCGATCGCAGTCTTTTTCGATCTGTTTCAGGGTTTTACCCGTGTGGTGGGCAAGAATATCGTAAAGGTTCTTCTTCACCTTCCGGATCTCATTCACGGTGATGTCGATATCACTTGCCTGGCCGCCGATCGCACCACTCGGCTGGTGCATCATCACCCGCGAGTGCTTGAGCGCCGTTCTTTTCCCATGGCCGCCGGCAGTGAGTAGTACGGCTCCCATGGAGGCCGCCATCCCGATACAGATCGTCGACACGTCGGGGGTGATATATTGCATGGTATCATACACGCCGAGACCGGAATAAACACTGCCACCGGGGGAATTGATATACATCTGTATGTCCCGGGTACGGTCGGTGCTTTCAAGGAACAGCAATTGTGCCGTCACGATATTGGCCACTTCGTCGTTGATAGGGTAGCCCAGGAAGATGATCCTGTCCATCATCAACCGGCTGTAGACGTCCATAACGGCCACATTCATCGGCCGTTCCTCGATGATGTTGGGAGTAAGACTGGTTACCTGGTGTTTGGTGTAAGCATCCAGCGTGTTGGAAGATATCCGTTTATGTTTGACTGCGTACTGCGTAAACTCTTTTTGATAATCCATGTGCTTGATTTCAAGTATAATTTATTCCGATTCTGTTTCAAATCTCCGTCCAAACTTTTAAAACGCCAAAAAACTGACAGAGTTGCAGTAGTCAGGGAAAGAAAGCCCACGGACGACTGGCAGTAGTGTCGGTAGGTGAGAGAATACTGCCCGGAGAACCCCCGCGGGGGTCGATGTCCGTTTGTGGGTGTGAAACCAGCTTCCAGAACAATCTCACCAGTTCTGTACGTGGACCGTAGTCTGGCTGCGAGAACCGGTGCCCCGAGCACTGCCAGCGGTTCCCTGCCCTGCGGAGAACCGCCATTTGCGGGTGGCCGGATGTATCACCCGCACGGATTACTATTCCGGTGTTTTCCGGCTCTCCGGCTCGGTATTTACTTTTGCATCGGCATCAGCAGCATCGTCAGCATCGGCGTGTTGCACAGGTTGCTGCTCGTCTGCAGGGTGTTCATGTTGATGGTCGTGCCCATGGTCATCCTCATGTTCATGGTGTTCGTGCTGATGCTGCTGCACCAGCTTTTCGAAATCGGCCACACTGATGGGGTGCTCCTCTTTTTTTACCTGGCCCGCGGCCCAGTCGAGCAGCTTTTCAGCCCGGAGGCGATGGTAGGTGTCTTCCACAAACTTCCGGTCCTGCACCATTTTATTCAGGTAATCCTCCACCCAGGGTTGCTCGTCGTCCATCATCTGCATCCCCATGTATCCGAACAGTTGTTTTTTCGCAAAATCCTTGATATCGGCTGGATTCACCTCGATCTTCTGCTCCGTAGCGATCTTTTCGTTAATAAGGGTCCATTTTAGCTGGTTTACAAAGGAGGGATATTCCTGCTCCACCTCTTCGGGAGATTTTTGTTTTTCCATTCCCGTTTCCAGCCATTTCTTCAGGAAGGTTTCCGGAAAACGGATGGGTGAATGGTCCAGCAGCCGGTGATAGACCTCGTGCTGTACCTGGTTGGCCGACTGGGTTTTCCAGTATTCCTCAATATCCTTACGGATCTCGGAGCGCAGCTCCTCTTCCGACTGGATCTCCTTGCCGGGATAAGCCAGCTTAAAAAAGTCCTCATTCAACTCGGCCTTCTCAATGTTTTCATCTTCCTCGCCGCCGTCCGGGTCTTTTTTCTTGCCATAGGCTTTTTGAAGCCGCTCCAATTGCTGGTCCACCATCTCTCCGGTTACCTCGATCTTATACTCCGTGACCGTTTCGCTGGAAAGATCGGCCACCTGGAAATCGGGTTTCAGCCCTATCTCGAAGCCGAAACTGTATTCTGCCGGACGACTCATGTCGAGTTGACCGGGATCGTTCTCCGGCAGGGGAAGCGGTTGCCCGAATATCTCCAGCTTCTCATCGCTCATATACCGGGTGAGCTCCTTTTCCACCGCCCGCAGCACCTCTTCGGTGAAAACGGACTGCCCGTGCATCTTCTTGATCAACCCGGCGGGCACCATGCCCTTTCTGAAACCGGGCAGGTTTGCCGATTTACCATACTGCTTCAGGGACTTTTCGAAGGATGGCAGATAATCCTCCTTGCCTACTTTCACGGTAAGCTTGTCGTTCAGTTCCCCTATATTTTCTCTCGTTACTGTTGCCATATAATAATAAGTGATAATTTGTTTTACTGCCTGGATATTCCATTCCGCCGGGCCTCCCGGCAAAAGGGTCACAAAAGTAATGGATTATCGAGAATTATGCGCATGCAGAAAGCAGATCATGGGGTTTATCGAGCCGACTGCGAATTTCGTTGCGGGTACGATTCGTTTCGGGGATTGGCGGTGCCGCCCTGTTACCCGTAGAACCTGGAATTCACTGCCACCTGCAAACAGTTTCAGCCGCTGCATTAAGCCCGCCCTGTATCTCTGGTGACCAATTTACTTCCGCCTGCAGACACTTTTACACCTAGATCTGCGTTATTGGTGCATTAACCCATAAACCAGTCTAACTATGATCAACAGGTTCTTTTTAATTGCGCTTGTTTTTTTCTCGCAAACTGTGGCGGGGCAAGACTTTTCAGGCTATCGGACGGGAAATTACACCGGCGTGAACGGCGTATTTTTTAATCCCGCAAACATTGCAGATAGCCGTTACCGTTGGGACTTTAATCTATTCTCAATGAGTTTGAATGTCGGGAACAACCAGGCTTCCTTTAACCTGAAAGACATCTCCAATAGTTTCGAGACCGATTCGTTGACTAAACGGTTCATCGGTTCCGAGGCCGGGATGTCGAGCGGCATGCTGACCGCCAATATTCACGGCCCCTCGTTACTGTTCAACCTGGGAGAAAAATCTTCCATAGCGTTAACCAGCCGGGCGCGCGTGATGATGAATGCCATCGACATAGACGGAAAGCTGGCTGATCGGATACTGGAAGATACAGAGGACGATTTAGAACTGCCGTATTCCATCCAGTCGTCTGCTAACATGCGGGCAAGCATAAATGCCTGGTCTGAATTTGGCCTGAGCTACGCCCGCGTGCTGCGTGAAGAGGGTGCCCATTTTTTAAAGGGAGGAATAACGCTTAAATACCTGGCAGGTGTGGCTAACGGTTACGTGAATATTGATCGTTTGAACGCCACCCTGAACGAAGACCCCGTCAATTACGACGCCTACCTCGAGCAGGCAACGGGCCGCATCGAGCTGGGGCTGGGCGGCATCAATATCAGCGACTTCGACGCAGACAAGCTCACTTCTTTCCAAAGTAAGGGTTTCGGCGGCGACATCGGCTTTGTGTACGAATACCGGCCCGATCATGAAAAGTACAGACTCGACGAAAATAATCAGCGCAGAGATCTTAATAAATACAAATTCAGATTTGGGATCGCCCTCCTTGACATCGGTTCGGTTAAATATGAACGTGACCTGCAGCGGAGCGGCGGATACGAACTGGCGATCCAGGGTAACGAGAAGTTCTATCTGGATCAGCTCGACGGCGTGGAGATCGACAGCATGAAAGCTTTTTTCGATGGCCACCCCAACTTTTTTACGCCTTCAGCAGCCAATGGCGGGCGTGATTATAAGGTTGGTCTTCCTTCCACCCTCCAGGTAGATGCGGACTATCATTTCTGCGGCGGTTTTTATCTCAGCCTGGCAGGTCAGATCAGCCTGGCCAATACAGAGAAGAAGCCCTATAGCAGCCAGTATTATTCCGGATTCACCATTACACCTCGTTTTGAGGGTCGCGCTTTCGGGCTGTATGTGCCGGCCGGATATAACGGGCTCACGGGTTTCAATGCGGGCGTGTCCCTGCGGATGGGGCCCCTGTTCATCGGCTCGGGAAGCGTGTTGACTGCACTGATGAGCGATTCAAAACAGGCTGACGTTCATCTCGGACTAAGGTTCGGAGGCCTGCAGAAAAACAAGGCTAAAAAGATGGCTGAAAACAATCAATAAGCTGGGTTTGGAGACTTGCAGGAGCGGACTTGCTCTAAATTATTTTTGACGTCGGCACAGTGCCGTCTCCGTGTATCATGGAAGAGCCGTTAAAATAATCGGCCATCCGGCGGCACTCGATGGCGCTACTAATCAGCTGATTGCAGGATTTATTATTCACCTGTATTGTGATTCCAGGACGATACAAATATAGGATTAGGAAGGGACTGGTAAGGGTCTTGTAAGGGTTTGATAGGGGTATAGAGGGTCAAATGGTTTATTTTCAACTATTTATCGTCGCAGACCCTTACAAGTCTCTTACAAGACCCTTATCAGTCCCGAACGAAACCAGGATCGGGTCACTACAATGCCCAATATTTCTCAGCAACTGTCGAAGTTTTTTAACGGCTATGCTAATTATCTGTTGGTAGTTGGATTAAGTGGCTGCCCAGCATACGGGAGGCCAAAGAACAGATGCCCCTATAATCGCGAATTTATTGTCCAACAAGAATACTGTGCGGGTGGAGGGACTCGAACCCCCATGCCTCGCGGCGCCAGATCCTAAGTCTGGTACGTCTACCAATTTCGCCACACCCGCTGAATCCCCCGGGTCGATTCTCCGGGGGGGTGCAAAGCTAAGGGTTTATATAAAATCGGCCAATTTGTGTAAATTTGACCTAATGGATACTGTAGCAGTGCACCCGAAGTATAACCTCACGGCGGAGCAGGAAAAGAAGCTGATCATCAGGGAGTACCGCGCACTGCTTCGTTCGCTCAAGCCGAAGTTGAAGCCGGGCGACAAAGAGTTGCTCCGGCTGGCTTTCGAGATGGCCGCAGAGGCGCACCAGACCATGCGCCGGAAAAGTGGGGAGCCCTATATCCTTCACCCCGTGGCGGTGGCCCGGATCTGTGTGGAGGAGATCGGGTTGGGCGTACGCTCCACCATCTGCTGCCTGCTGCACGACACCGTGGAAGACACCGACGTCACCCTGGAAGATATTGAAAAGACCTTCGGCTCAGAGATCGCCCGGATCGTGGACGGCCTCACCAAGATCTCCAATGTCATTGACGTGGGTGGTTCACAGCAGGCGGAAAATTTCAAAAAGATCCTGCTCACCCTTACCGACGACCCCCGCGTGATCCTGATCAAACTGTCGGACCGCCTCCATAATATGCGTACGCTCGACAGCATGAAGCAGGAGAAGCAGCTAAAGATATCCTCCGAAACGGTGTACGTCTACGCTCCGCTGGCACACCGCATGGGCCTCTACACCATCAAGACCGAGCTGGAAGACCTGTCCATGAAGTACCTGGAGCCGGAAGCTTACCGGGAAATCGCCCGGAAGCTTGCGGAAACCAAACGCGAACGCACGCGCTATATCAATGAATTCATTCGCCCTATCCGCGAAAAGCTGGAAAAGGCCGGATTCGATTTCGAAATATACGGCCGCCCCAAGAGCATACATTCTATTTGGAACAAGATCGCTAAAAAAGGGGTCGAGTTTGAGGAAGTGTACGACCTGTTCGCTATCCGCGTGATCCTCGACTCTCCTCAGTACCGCGAGAAGGAGGACTGCTGGAAAGTGTATTCTTTTATCACAGATGAATACACGCCTTCTCCGGAACGGCTTCGCGACTGGCTGAGCAATCCCAAATCCAACGGGTACGAAGCCCTGCATACCACCGTAATGGGCCCCCAGGGTAAATGGGTGGAGGTGCAGATACGTACCAAACGTATGAACGAGATAGCCGAAAAAGGACTCGCCGCACACTGGAAATACAAGGAAGGCGGAAACGACGAGAACCGGTTCGATAAATGGTTCCAGCAGATCCGGGAAGTGCTGTCCTCGCCCGATACCGACTCGGTCGACTTCCTGCAGGATTTCAAGACCAGCTTTCTTACCGAAGAGATCTATGTGTACACGCCCCGGGGCGACGTGAAAATGCTGCCCATGGGGTCATCGGCCCTCGACTTCGCATTTTCTATCCACAGTGCAGTGGGTTCCCAGTGTATAGGGGCCAAGGTGAATCATAAACTGGTGCCCATCAGCCATAAACTGCGCAGCGGCGACCAGGTCGAGATCATCACTTCCGGAAAACAGAAACCGCACGAGGATTGGCTGAACCTGGTGGTCACCGCTAAAGCGCGAACCAAGATCAAGGACGCCCTTAAAGAGGAGAAGCGCAAGATCGCCGACGACGGCAAATATGCCGTCCAGCGTAAGCTCGAAAACACCGGCGCAGCTTTCAGCCAGTACAATGTGGACGTGCTGACCACCTTTTATAAACTGAATTCTCCACTCGACCTTTATTATCAGGTGGCGATAAAGGCGCTCGACCTCAAAGAGTTGTCGGAGTTCCAGATACTGGGCGACAAGCTCGAAGCCCCCAAACCGGTGAAGCCGATCGTTGAACCCAAACCCGGCGACGGCCAGGCATCCAAAAAAGATGCAGAGCTCATTATATTTGGGGAGAGCAGCGACCGGATCGTTTATACCCTCGCCAACTGCTGCAAACCCATACCCGGCGACGATGTGTTCGGATTTGTCACCACCGGGAAAGGCCTGACTATCCATCGTACAAACTGCCCCAACGCAGCCCGCCTGATGGCTAATTACGGGCACCGGGTGGTCAAAACAAAATGGGCGCGGAATAAAGAAATATCCTTCCTCACCGGATTGAATATCGTGGGGCTGGATGACGTTGGCGTGATACACAAGATCACCAATCTTATTTCCGGAGAACTCAAAATCAACATCAACGCCATGACCATAGAAGCCAAAGAAGGGCTGTTCTATGGCAACGTTCGGGTGTACGTACACGATAAAGAAGAACTCGATATGCTCGTAGACCGCCTCAAACGGCTGTCCGGCATCGAAAGAGTAGACCGCTACGACACCGAAACGGTCGAGAACTAAGCCAACTCCCGGATACCATAAATTTTTTCGCGGAATCAGGGGCGGCTCTGCGAACGTATGGGTTTTGGCCGAAATCAGAGGCAGCGCTGGAAAACCATAAACTTTTTCGGGAAATCAGGGGGCGCTTCCGGAAGCTATAAACTTCGTCTGGAAACTCCTTTCATTTGCCTACTTTTGCTCCTTTTGAAACATACTTAAAAAATGGTTGACGTTATTTTAGGCCTCCAGTGGGGCGACGAAGGAAAAGGAAAAATAGTAGACTACTTTGCGGCCGGCTACGATGTGATCGCCCGGTTTCAGGGAGGGCCCAATGCCGGCCATACCCTCTACGTGAACGACAAAAAGATCGTGCTGCACCAGATACCCTCAGGCATTTTCCGGGAAAATAAAATAAATCTTATCGGCAACGGCGTTGTGCTTGATCCGGTAACGCTCAAAAGAGAATGCGAATCCGTTACGCCCTTCGTGGAAGACTACCGGAAAAACCTGTATATCTCCCAGCGCGCGCATATCATCCTGCCTACGCACCGGGCGCTCGACAAGGCCTCGGAACTGGCCAAAGGCAACGATAAGATCGGCTCCACCCTCAAGGGCATTGGTCCAGCTTACATGGATAAGACAGGGCGCAACGGCATCAGGGTCGGAGATTTGTTCGATAAACATTTCACTTCCCATTATATCAAACTCCGGCTGAAACACCAGAAGCTGCTCGACAGCATGCATTTTAACGAGGATATTAGCGAATGGGAAGAAGAGTTTTTCGAAGCGGTCGAATTTATGCGCCAGTTCAAGATCGTAAACGGCGAATATTTTATCAATGACCACCTCAGCAAGGGCAAAAAAGTGCTGGCGGAAGGGGCTCAGGGAAGCATGCTGGATGTGGATTTCGGTACATTTCCCTTTGTGACCTCGTCCAGTACGGTCTCTGCGGGCGTTTGCACCGGCCTCGGCGTAGCACCCCAAACCATACGCGATGTGATGGGCGTAACAAAAGCCTATTGTACCAGGGTGGGCAGCGGTCCTTTTCCTACCGAGCTGTTCGATGCCGATGGCGATACGCTGCGGAAAACCGGTCAGGAGTTTGGCGCCACCACCGGCCGGCCTCGCCGCTGCGGATGGATCGACCTGGTGGGGCTGAAATTTGCGTGCATGATAAACGGCGTCACCAAACTGATCATGACCAAGGCCGATGTGCTCGACGCTTTCGGAGAATTGTCGGCCTGCACCGCTTACGAAATTGACGGCCAGACCACAGACCAGGTGCCGTTCCAGATCACCCGGTCGGAAATCCGTCCGGTGCTGGAGCGTTTTAAGGGGTGGGAAACGGATATCACCGGACTTAATTCCGCTTCGGAATTACCGGAAAATATGGTATCTTATGTCGACTTTATCAGCCGGTTTCTGGGAGTCGATGTGGCGTATATCTCGAACGGGCCTGGCCGGGACCAGCTTATTTCTGTGCACTAAAAAAGTTGAAGAAAAGTTTGGCGGATTAAAAACTTCGCTGAAATTTTACAGTTCAATATAGCAGTTCATGGCACCAAAAAAAACCGCGGGAAATTTCGAACCCAAACCAAACAGGGAAGCTTCTAAGAAACCAGTTTCCAAATCAAAAAAGAAGTTGGAAGACGACGAATTGGAAGATGATGAGGAGGTGGAAAACATCAAATCGTCTGCAAAAAAATCTGCCAAAGGAACGTCCAAAAAAAGCCGAAACGGGGACGACGACGAGGACGATGATCTCGAAGAGGATGAGGTTGATGAATGGGAAAAACCGGAGGAAGAAGATACCTGGGACCCTGATTTCGAAGAATTCGATCTTCCCAGATCCAAAGGCAAAAAGGCCGGTGGTTCCAAAAAAGGAAAGGGAGACGACGACGACGATCTTTCCCTTGATGATGACTTCAAGGATATGGACCTGTTTAACGATGCCGATCTGGACGACGACGAAGATGACTTCTAAAGAAGAAAGCGATTTTTAAATGATATCTTGACTAGAGAATTTGTTTCTTTTCCGATAGCCGGTGGTATCCGGCAGATCAAAAAACAGGTATTGAATTGGGGTGACCAGTTTGATACCTGTTGTTTTTTGGACAATAACCAATACCCTTCCGGACACCAGTCCGTGGAATGCATATTGGCTGCAGGAGCGTTGCATCTTTTCCGGGCAGATGCAGGAACCGCCCTGGCGGGCGTGTCTGATTTCTATCGCCGGCATGGCGACTGGATCTTCGGTCATCTCGGGTACGACCTGAAAAATGAGTTGGAGAACCTCAGGTCTTCACATCCCGATCCCATCGGCCTGCCCGATCTTTTTTTCTTCGTCCCACAGTACGTAATACAGGTGAAATCCTCCGAATTACTGATCGGTTCGGTGCAAAAGGATCACGACAGGGTTTTCGGGGCGATTCAAGCGACCACAGGGCCCGCAACCCCGCTTCAGCGTTCCGGGGGGCGGTTCAACATATCCAGCCGTTTTAACCGGGATGAGTACGTGAAGCGGGTGGAGCACCTGAAACAGCATATCCTCCGGGGGGATTGTTATGAAATCAACTTCTGTCAGGAATTCTACGCAGAGCAGGCTGATATTGAGCCGGTCCGGCTATATGATCAGCTTACCGAGGCTTCTCCCAATCCCTTTTCCGCCTACTATAAAAACAGCGGCAGGTACCTGCTGTGCATGAGCCCCGAACGATACCTGAAAAAAGAAGGTGAGCGGATCCTGTCACAGCCGATCAAGGGCACAGCGACACGCGTGCCGGACGATACCGCGCTTGATGCTGCGAATGCCCGCCGGCTTGGAGAAAGCGAAAAAGAGAGGGCCGAAAACATCATGGTGGTGGACCTGGTCCGGAACGACCTGTCCAGGATCTGCCGGCAGGGCACCGTGATAGTGGACGAACTGTGCGGCATATACAGTTTTCCCCAGGTGCACCAAATGATCTCTACCGTGAGCGGTGTGCTCCGGGAAGACCTGGAATGGACCGACGCGGTAAAAGCCACGTTCCCCATGGGCTCCATGACCGGTGCCCCTAAAAAAAGGGTGATGGAACTGATCGAGCAGTATGAGGTTACCCGGCGCGGCCTGTTTTCGGGCTCCGTTGGCTATGTGACGCCTGAAGGGGATTTTGATTTTAATGTGGTGATCAGAAGTGTATTATATCATAAAGCGAAAAGATATATTTCCTTCCACACGGGCTCTGCCATAACCTTCGGCAGCGATGCCGGCAGCGAGTATGAAGAATGTTTGCTGAAGGCCGGGGCAATAAAAAAGGCACTGGTTTAACACCAGTACCTTTTACTTTAGAGAACACAAACAAAACTCAATTATTTGATGGCCGTAGTTTGTTGTTTGCGGTTTAGTGCCGCTACCTCTGCGGCGTTGGAATCTGTAAGCAATAACTGAACCGATTCACTCAGAATGGGATATTTGTTAGTCACAAATGTTTTCATCAGATGCTCAGGAAGCCGCAACACGTAGCTGTTCTCCGGCCCCGCCATGATCTTGTCGAAATACGGATTATACCGGTTAAAATCCTGAAAATCCATATTCACATATTTGGCGATCACCACTCCCCGGTATTTTCCGGATATCGTGGTGGTGGATGAATTTCTGAGCTCGTCTGCACTGAGGTTGCGGTTGAGCAGGTACCCTGCCAGGGAGCCGATCTGTTCTGTTGCCTCTTCCTTGGTGAGGGTGCAGATGCTGCCCTGTCCTTCCAGGATATAATGGGTGCCGATAAATTTTTTCACGTGATTCCGGGTTTCCGTGGGCAGGTAGTACTGCAGATCCCAAAAATTGCGGCTCTTGCTCTTTTTGATGGCATTGTAAACATAGCCGGGGCCGCCATTATAGGCTGCAATCACCAGCAGCCAGTCGCCAAATTCATTATACAGATATTTCAGGTATTTGGCAGCCGCATGGGTACTTTTTACGTAATCCCGGCGATCATCGCGGGTGCTGGTGATCTTGAGGCCGTAATTCCGGGCGGTTGCGGGCATGAACTGCCAGGGGCCCACAGCACCGGCATAAGAGACGGCCCGGGGATTCAGCCTTGACTCTATCACGGCCAGGTATTTCAGCTCAATAGGCAGCTCATGCTGCTCCAGAATGCCATCTATGGTGTTCAGGTAGGGCATCTCCCGGTCTTTCAGGTGAATAAGGCTCTTGCTGTATTTATTGGTGTAATCCAGTACAAAGCTGACTGCCTTGGGGTTAAGCCGGATGGTCTTGTCAGTAATGGCTTGGTTTTCAATGATTGCGGCCAGGTCGGTATTAGCTGCAACGGGTTGGGTGATCGCTTCGGCGGGGGTAGGGGTACGGACGGTGTCACTCGCAGTAGCTGTCCACATATACAGCGCCAGCATAGGAGTAATACCTAAGATCAAAATGCGTTTCATCATCATTTTTTAAATTAACAATGCCGTCCCGAGGATGGATTCAATGATGATTCAACAAAGGATATTGAGGAAATGCAATCAGCCGGTTACGGGGGTCGGGGGTTTGGGTTTTTCAGTTCCGCTTCCCTTAAACTGTTGCATCCAAAGATTGGATAGTGCGAGCAAATATAAATCGCAAAATCGATTAGTCATAATCTGCACGCCAAACGGTAAGCCATTATTGTGCCAAAAAAGCGGGAGCGAGACGGCTGGAAGCCCCGTTAAATTTGCAAAAACTGTAAAAATGTCAGCCGCGTACATTTCCAGGGGGTCGGCGAGCTTTTCGCCAAGCCGGAAGGCTGGGGTGGGGGTTGTGGGGAAAAGCAGCAGATCGAACTGGCTGAAGATCAGGTTTGTTTTATCCACCAATAGTTTTCTTACCTGCTGGGCTTTCGTAAAATAGGCATCGTAATAACCCGCGCTCAGCACAAAAGTTCCGAGCATAATCCGCCGTTTCACTTCTTTCCCGAACCCTTTTGACCGGGTTTCCCGGTAGAGGTCAGTTAATGTTAAATTTTTATCCACAGCCCGGTAACCGTACCGGATACCGTCGAAGCGCGACAGGTTGGAGGAGGATTCGGCGGTGGTTAATACGTAATAAGTGGGAACTATATAATCGAGGTATTCAAAGTCGACCGCTTCCAGGGTATGGCCCTGCCTGCGCAGTGCGTCCATCAGTTCATGCAGTCCCGCGCGGATAACGGGGTCCAATGCCGGACTTTCGAGCGCTTCTTTAAAATAGGCGATTCGTAAAGGAGTTGCGGGGTCTTTTGAAAAATCTGTTCCGGGAAGCCGGCCGGGATAGGCGGTACTGTCGTATTCGTCGGGGCCTGCGGTCACTTCCAGCACAGTCTGGACGTCGGGAACCGTGTTGCCGAATATGCCGATCTGATCGAAAGAAGAGGCGTAGGCGATCAGCCCGTAACGGGAAATTGTTCCATAAGAGGGCTTAAATCCGACGATTCCGCAGAAGTCGGCCGGCTGTCTTACCGAACCACCCGTATCGCTGCCCAGGCTCACCATACAAAGACCGGCCTGCACGCTCACCGCCGATCCTCCCGAAGATCCTCCAGGTACCCGGGTGTTGTCGAGGGCATTGAGGGTGGGCCCGTAAGCCGAATTTTCGCTCGAGGAGCCCATGGCAAACTCGTCGCAATTGGTGTGGCCGATGATGATGGCTTCTTCCTGCAGCAGCCGTTCCACAGCGGTGGCACTATAAAGGGAGATAAAATCTTTTAATATTCCGGACGCCGCCGAAACAGGATGATCTTTATAACAGATAACGTCTTTGATGGAGATCACCACTCCGTGCAGCTTACCCATGCCCGATCCGGCTTCCCGGTTGGCATCCAGTCGGCGTGCCTGCTCCAGCGCCTCTGTTTCGTACACGCGGAGATAGGCATTGAGGTGTTGCTGTTCACGGATCTGTTGCAGATAATATTCGACGGCGGCCAAACAGGTGGCGCTGCCATCCCGTAACTGAGAATGGTATTGTTTTATTGAATCGAAACTGAACACAGGCAGGGGGCCGCCTTCAGGAGAGCGGCGCAAAGTTGATGGACGAATCCCGGGTTAGATCAATTTTGAGAGGGAGTGGCTTTACCTTTGGTGTCAGGCTCCTCGTTCATTCCTTCTTCAATCTCTTTTCTTACATTGGTCTTCGCGTCGTTGAACTCCCGGATACCCTTGCCCAGCCCACGCATGAACTCGGGAATCTTCCGGCCGCCGAACAGGATCAAAACGGCCAGAATGATCAGGATCCATTCTGTGCCACCCGGCATGGAAAGCATCAGCAAGGTATCGGAAACGGATTGTAGCATAGTGTGTATTTTAATAGTTTGACTAACGAAATTAAGCCTTTTTTATCTTTCTGCTCACCTTTAACGTTTCAATTTGCACAGGTGGGCCACAGACGCAAAAAGCGGAACCGGGGCTCCGCTTTTTTAGTATTGTTTACACCAATCAGTTTGCAGAAATGGTGCTCATTCTCTTTTCCTTGATCCTGGCGCTCTTGCCACTGCGGCCACGCAGGAAGAACAGTTTTGCCCGGCGCACTCTTCCACTCTTGTTCAGTATGATGGAATCGATGTTAGGGGACAGAAGGGGGAAGGTTCTTTCCACTCCCACGTTATCGGATATCTTTCTTACGGTAAAGCTGGCGGTGGCACCGGTGCCCTGCCGTTTGATCACGTCTCCCCGGAAACCCTGGATACGTTCTTTTCCACCTTCGACGATTTTATAATTGACAGTTACATTGTCGCCGGCTTTGAAGTTCGGGAACTCCTTTTTGGCGGTTAACTGCTCGTGTACAAATTGAACTGCTGGGTTCATGGCTCTTTATTTTTGGCAGGCAAAGGTAA
>CAZUWX010000043.1:9375-32010 GCA_964624205.1 uncultured Chitinophagaceae bacterium | reverse complement strand
CTATTCAGCATAACTATTTATTCCGCTTTCCCGAACCATTATCTATAGTATGATTTTATCAATGTCTACTACCCCACTTTTGCTTGTAATACATATGCTCGTCCATGATCCGACACCTATTTTTTCGACTTCATCTTTAGAAAATGAAATCAGCCGACCACTATCGCTTGAAGATACGGAACGTAGAATCCTGCCAGAATAACCCTCTATTATAATCTCTGAATTTCCAAGAACATCCCCCAGTTTTAGTGACAAAGAATAAAAAGATAATCTTTTTAAAGGTACCGGTACAACTAAAGAATCGCCTTGATGAAGCCTTACAAAAGTACTGAAATTTGCAAAATTTAACACGGTATCAGATTTAGTGGTAGTTACCACCGTCCCTCCATTCAGGTTGGTGATATCCTCCGCCTCTATTAGCAAGTCGGAACGCCAATAATAGGGATGCTCATACTGATGCCAATAATCTAAAGACTTGAAAGTTGGCTTTCGTCTGTCAGACAGATCCAGAATGTATGTACTACCTTGTCGCCTAATCTCAAATGTGATAGTATGATCTTCCACATTTATACTAACCATTCTCGAAGCGGGCATAGATCCCAACTCGTTTGAGCCAGGTTGAATAGAGCCGTAAATTAAATATCGGCTATCGAGCTTTCTCACTAAAACCAGGTCGCTAGCATTGCCCGTTCTAAACATAAAAGTAGATAGTTTATCTCGAGAAGTATCCCGTGGGTTAATTAATTGACCCCTGAGAATATAGTCTTTGTATTTGGACGCAACGGCCTGGGCGTAAGCTGGCATCGCTATTTGATAAATATACCCCCGCGGATCATTTGGCCCTCTCCCGTTGGCCCATCCAGTAGTTCCCGTCACATTGAAATAACCTGTATAAAAGAAATCAGCACCCAACATAGTCATGGCCTTTAAAAGACCCAGCCACTGACCGGCCCTCACATTCTGCTCTTCAAGACCCCAACCTGCCGATACAAACGGAGAAAAGAAGGGCTGCCCTAACTGAATTTCCTGATATCGCCCCCAGGCCAACGCTCCGTAACCATTTGACGGGCCCCTCCCTATTCGCCAAATAGAAGGGTATCTGACATAAAAAGACGGGGTAGAGCGATGATGGCCGTTAACAAGAGAATTAGTATTCATCCGGCTTGGGTAGTCCGGCCAATACTCGTTTTTAACCTCTGAAACATTATAAAA
Source organism: uncultured Chitinophagaceae bacterium (assembly GCA_964624205.1). GTDB lineage: Bacteria > Bacteroidota > Bacteroidia > Chitinophagales > Chitinophagaceae > Flavitalea. The sequence continues at coordinate 30,798 of CAZUWX010000043.1, read as the reverse complement.
TGTAAATCTTGAAGAAGACAGGAGACGTTCGGATAGAATAGTTGCCCGATAACAGGAGTCTATCCTGTTTTGAAACCAACCACTATATGTGCTAGCATCAACGCCTCTTTTCATCATGTCTCCATACACCGTCGGGTCCTGAGCAAATGTCGAAAACGGAATCGTATGCCCAAAAACCTCTCCATTTTCATTAATAAAATCTATGGGGCGATTTAAATGTTTCAATAGCTGTCTCAAATACATTCTGGAAACCTGTCCATCCTTTTCAACAATGTCTAAGGGCATAAGCGGGCTCAGGATCTTCCTACCATTTCTTTTCAAAAACCCTCCACGCCTATCGCGTAGATAATAGAAATCCGGCAAATCCTGAGATCTAATAAAATTTTTATGACCAAAACCCAGATGTCTCCCGTCGTTCTGAAGTTGATTTGTAATAGTGGCTACAGGAATTTCGGGATGACTATTGGCATACCAAACCAGTTTGCCCTCGATCGTTGCAGTATCTCCATAAGCTTCAGATGCGTCTGCCGAGTCTCTCCTTAAACAAGGAATCTCAATAAAATAATTCCAGTGTCTTACAAGCTCATCCATCAATAATACAGCAGCCTGGGGATCATTTCTTCCATTACTGCCATATTCCGCCCGCGAAAAATCTCTACTAAGATAATTAATGGCAAACCAAGGAAAATTGCGAGGGGGCCTATTAGAAAACTCAAATCGCGGCGCAGGAAACCGCCTTAACTGTTCCAGTGCCGATATGTTATAATCCGGGTATCCGGGGGCAAATTCCTTTTTATCTACTTTGTCAGAAAACAAGACATCTTGTCCCAAGATAGCCTCCTGCACTACCAAAAGATAAATAACTACAAATAAAATTCTAATCTTTAACACTAGTCATGGATTGTTCAAGTAACACCGTCTGTCCAAAAGTATCAGCAAAATCAACAGAAAACTTATAGGAGCCTTCTTCATTCAAATGAATATCATCGAAAAAAAACGAGTCGGGGTATTCATTAAAAAGGCTATCAAATCTCAAAAAAGAAATTTCATTAAATGTGCAATATAAATCAGCTGCATCCAGAATACTATCATAGTTAGAATATCTTCGGGAATAGTAAGAATTATAGACGGGCGAATTAAAAAAAATGAGTTTAACACCCTTTTTTCTACACACATCCACAATAGAATTTAAAGCGGGCAGATTAAATATATCGCAACTCAAATAGGTCGGCCGAATTGTCCGAACGTCAAATTTAGTGAATCGATACGGAATTGGGGAAAACCCTTTAAAATCCGTATTATAGCGATGCGTCTGCCCCAACAGCCCTCCCATCGCCTCATACCTGGTATCATCATTAAAACTTAATAGCCGAAAAAAGGGCACATATTTATATAACCAAGCTAGATTTTCAATCGCACTGATTGAGCTGTAGATTTCGTCATTATCCATATAATTGTAATAAATAATAGGGTTATAGAGTCTCCGATCATTAGACAAAATACCTAGATCAAAATTTAATAGTACAAACTTCGGCGCCGGGTGTTCCGAAAGATACCCACGCAATACGGTCTCCATCTCAAATCCCACGGCTCCTGAAACTCCGGCGTTATAAAAACTAATTCCCGTAATAGAGTCGCAAACAACTGGAGCAATGTTGCGATGGGTTCTTGAAGATCCTAATAGAAGAACATCATAAAAGGTCGAATCAACAAATAGATGCTTAAATTTATCATCAGTAGCTCCAACGTATGCTCTATATCCTTCACCAACTTTGGAGTATCCCAAACTCAAAATAACATATACAAATAATGAAACAAAAAAAAATCTTGCTAGATACTGCATTAAAACTGAAAATAAATAAAACTCTGTTTTTCAAAAACACCAAACGCCAATATTGCACATAAAACCGCACTACAAAACAAGGTATCCTTAACAAAAGATAATCGCTCTTCCATTCTCGGGCTAAACCAGTACTCCACCAAAATCAATAATAGTATAGAAAAAATAGAAATCAAATAACTAGCCACCCCAAATCCCAATGTTAAGCCACGCGGAGGAACGCGGAAATGTAATAAATCACTCGTATTGTGCACTAAACTTTCGATATATGAAATGGCCGTGGTCAAGTCTTGCGCTCTAAAGAAAATCCAGGCAAAGCACACTAGCACAAAAGTAACGAACCAACTAACAAATTTCCCAGCTATAGTGCTATCGAGAACAAATAAGTTTACATTACGCTTAACCAACATATAGAATATTAAATAAATTGCGTGAACAGCTCCCCAAACAATAAAAGTCCAGTTTGCACCATGCCAAAATCCGCTCAACAAAAATACAATTGACAAATTAAAATATAACCTTCCAACTTTAACTCTATTACCTCCTAATGGTATATATATGTAATCACGAAACCATGTTGATAACGATATGTGCCACCTATCCCAGAAATCCTTAATATTTTTGGCGAAATAGGGCCTATTAAAATTGGTCATTAAGTTAAACCCCATGACCTTAGCTGCCCCGATGGCGATATCCGAATATCCTGAAAAATCACAATAAATTTGAATAGCAAAGAATACTACTCCCGTAGCCAACACCAACGAATTGAAGTCTGCTGGACTGTCAAAGACTCGATCTACCAAAATAGACAACCTGTCAGCAATAACAACTTTTTTAAATAACCCCCACAACATTAGCCGAAGTCCAACCCACAAACGAGAATTACTAAAATATTTTTCTGCATGAAATTGATGAAGAATATTCTGAGGTCGTTCAATAGGACCAGCTACAAGCTGTGGGTAAAACATCACGTACAATGCATAGATCCCAAAATGCCGTTCAGCCTTCTGATTACCCCTGTATACCTCTATGGAATAGCTCATTGCCTGAAATGTATGAAAGGACAGTCCTATCGGCAAAACTATATACAACAAAGGGGCTCTATATGACGAATCCCAGGAAGACCAGAGCGAATTAAAATTCTCTACGAAAAAGTTGTAATATTTAAAAAAAGCCAAAACTGCCACATTCGCCAAAATGCTTATCATTAATATCCACTTTCTCCGCCTCCCAACAGCTCGCTCTATATATAAAGCCGATACATAATCTATTGTAATAACAGAAAACAGAATAAATAAATAGGCTGGGATAAACGCCGCATAAAAATAACAGCTTGCTATCAATAATAGAAACCATCGAAATCTATGAGGGATAAGGAAAAATAATGTTGTTACACATACAAAGAAAAGTAGAAAATCAAAGGTATTAAATAACATTCTGGTTTTCTTATTCTAAAAAATAAACAGCCATACCGGAATCTTGTCACGTATTCTTCATCAACTACCGCCCCAATTTATTGTATCTTCTATACAATCTGAACTAAGCCCTATCGTATCCCAAAAGCATCAAAACTGACCTCGAAATCCAGCTATATCTAAATATGGGACCAAACCACAGAAAAAATAGAGGAGCTTCCCCTTTAACCATATGCAGTTGTCTTATAAATTCTTCTCGCTCATTCAGCCCCGACGTTATTAACATTATGTATGTCCAGCGTTTAATGAATACTCTCTTTAAGTAGCTATCAATCCTATTACTATTAACTAGCATACTATATACCTTCCAAGTACTCTCCCATTTACTAATCACCTTATATACATCTCCTCTAAAAGTTCCAATATTGCCCCTCGAATGTTTCCTAAAAAGACTGTGTACCTCATCAATAAAATGAACTCGCGCACCACTTATCAAATAGCGCACACAAAACTCCCAATCCTGATTTATTCTCAGTGATTCATCCCATAACCCATATATCGAGATAGCTGATCTTCTGTACAATGGACACATCGTCTGCCAGGAAAATTGAAAGTAATCCGCCGATCGGCCACTAAGAGGCATTCCCCAATATTTATCGACCCTATTCAAATTCTCATCGACAAATTGCGCTTTAGAATATACTAAGTCAAGATCGGTATTTTCTTCCAGCACCTCAACCTCTCGATCCAACTTATCGGATAGCAAAATATCATCCGAGTCAAAAAATTGAATATACTCACCCTTAGCATTGCTAAATCCTAAATTTCTCGCGCTCGGCGCCCCTTTCCTATCTATATTTCTAAGTATTGAAACTGAGAACCCGTCTTCCACCATTCCATTATACTCCACGATCTGAATTAGCTTCACTCTAGACTCAGTATCGGTAGTATCGTCAACAACTACTACTTCTATTGGACGATACGTTTGACTACGGATAGACTGCAGCGCCTCTCCAAAAAAATCCAGGCGATTGCAAACTGGAATAATAACACTTACCAGCTTGCCTTTATTAATAGTATTCACAAAAACTATCAAATATCTTTTACAGCGTCAACTAACTTCTTATATGAATCCAAATCGACCTTACCACCTATAGCCATCTTGGCACTCACCCCCATATCGAGTAGTTCCCTCCTTTTTTGCCACATTCTCTCCATAGCATTCCCAAAAGATCTAACCGATGGTGCTTCTGCGATAAATCCCGAAATGTTATCGTCCACTAGCTCTGCATTTCCCCCAACGTCGGACACTACCGCCGCCCTACCACATAACATTGCCTCTATCAATGCTAAAGGAGTGCCCTCTACAGTTGACGCCAACACCAACACATGATTTTTGGCCCATATTTCGCCCACGTCGTTGACAAAACCCTTAAAAATAACTCGATCCTGAATTCCAAAATGTTCTGTAAGCTCTAATAAATATTCCCTATCCTTCCCCTTACCGTAAATATTTAAGCGCCAATCCCTGTCTCGCCATTTCGGCTGTCCAAGAATCTCCAAAAGAACACCGATACCTTTTACTGTAGAGTTTAATCGACCGACAAACGCCATACTTAATCCTCCTTCCATACTCCAATCACAATATTTGTAAGACTTGAGATTGGCAGGGTTAGAAATAACATTTGCATTTGAAAATTTCATAGCTAACTGCCTTTCCGCTACCTCTCGATTCCGATTTGATACGAAATACATTGCTTCAGCTCTTTTTACGAGCAACCGGCCGATAGCAATGCAACTCATTGGTATGGTATTGTATTCCGTATTTGCCTGAGTAATTATATATAACTTGGCATTGGAACGCTCAACTAAGTCCCAAAACCAAGGGAACATGCATTCATAGATAGTTCCCTGGCTTACAAAAATGATATCCGGATGATATCGAGCCAACCTTCTTATCTGCCTCCTAGAAAATACTATTTGACAAATCTTCCCTCTGACTTTTTGCAAAAGACTATCCCCATAAAAGATCCTCCTACGCAAATTAATCTTTGCATTCTTTGCCCTAAGTTGGGCTATTTGACTATGCTCTTTACCCCAATCATAAACCGAAATAATAACCTCATGCCCCTCGTCTAACGCATAATCTGCACTTCTAGTCCATAACTCTTCGCTACCCCCCCAGCTACTACCTGCCATAGTTGAAATGAATAGAATTCTCATTCGGAAACGCGTCTCGTAAAAAATATAAAAAAAAACATCATGTATCCAAATGAATAGCTAGAGTTTTGTATCTCATACTAATACCTTTTGAATATTTATCGTATCCTGATAGCGCTAACTCTCTATTTCGCATCCGATTTCGAAAATTATTCCGCTTTAAACATATCAACTCGCCGGAATCTATAATATCGCCGCAACTATGCTTCGCAACAAAACGAGACACCTCTTCAACCGACCAATTTACAAGAATACTCAACCCGCAGGCCAAATACTCAGGAAATTTGGTCGGCAGAGAAACCTTGTTTGTAACACTGTCCCCTCTAATAATTAAACCATAGTCTGCCACCCATAACATTTCACTTACCTTCTCAGGTGTTGTCCATATTCGCCTCACTCTTTGGGGATAAAGACTGGCCAACCGGTCAATATAACTGTCAGAACGAGAAAGAAACAATACCTTAACGTATTCATTCCCCTCTAGCTGACCTACCAGAAAATCGAATAAAATATCAAAAGACTGCCACACACCTGTAGACCCTGAATAAATTAATAGAACATCCTTAGCCGAATACCCCATCTGTGTTCTTAGATGCTCAACCTCGTCGTCACTCAGTACAAAACTAGAAAAATTGCGGCTAAGAGTACCGGGGATAATAAAATAATTAGTACCCGAGTAGTTATATTGTGTTCTCCAGTACTCCAACAAATTATTTGTAATACACATTCTAAAATCCGATCGTTCAACTGCTCCCCTCTCAAGCGCAACAATTTCCCTCTTAATTCCAGTCGAGTAAATACCATACTCCACAGATTCTGCGGCGACCGCTCCTCTCCCATCATAGCAAACGAGGTCAATAGCGCCCATTGATTTCACAAGCAAAGCCAAATTCGTTGCAATCGGATTCCTTGAAACTATACCCTTTCGCCGATATAACAAACAGAACAAGTATAAAAGATAGCGATTATGCTTCCATCTTAGGCCCCGGCTTTGCCTAGGTGCACTTGGTAAAACGATCGCATTTGGCATATGTCTTTTTATAAGCGCTCGTCCTTCCATATATTTCTTCAGCGGCAAAAACGCCACCAGTCTAATATCCATATTCTGATTGACTCGCAAATAGCTCACCATATCAATCACCTGTCCCTGATAAATCCCACTATAAAATTCATTATTTGTTAAATAAAAAAAACGTCTCATCAATCTAATTTGGGGGAATAAGCGGAAATATTACCATACTCATTCATACTATTTATCATTGTAGATCTCCCTTATTAAGGGTAAATTTTTTCCCAACCCTAATTCCTTACGAATTGCATCCCTCGTGAGTCTGAAATCTATTTTACACTTATCCACAGTCCTAATATCCTCCGAAGTAAAGACGTCTAGACCCCAATCTTTATACGTTTCATATAGCGTATTCTGCCTATTTAGTACCAGTATTTTCCCCATATACAGCGCCAAAAGTGTATTCCCGGCAGCTTGCTGTCGAATATGATTCATCCACACAATCCCGCAAGAATTCATACACTCTTGATACTCCTCTAAAGGCATAAATTCCAAGATAGGTATCAACATCTTACCGAACTTATTCCTCCCATAAGATATTACTTCGTCTGCATAAGTTCGACTGCCATACGACAAGGGAACGACAATTTCTCCTGCCCATTCGATCTGCTCCAAATGGTCTAAAGCGTCAAAATGATTGTTTGTGTCGCTTGCTGAATTACCTAACCATATTCTTGAAATATTTAACGGCCGAGGAACAGGGTTTCCGATACCGATCTGCTTATCAGTAAAATAAGAATAATGCCTCCACTGCATATCAGAATTGATATGTCTTATCATTTCATAGTCATACCTTACCCATGTAGCGCAAATATTAACACGACGGATAATATTTCTTACCCTGTAGCTCTTAATGTATTTCTCCCAATAGTTTTTGATACGGCGACCCAGGTATCTCGTAATACTGACGCTCTTCTTTAAATTCTGATTTTTCCAGCTTAATGTAGCAGGTAGATACCAGCGCTGCCAGTTACTAGTAAACCCATACCCATCCCCACCCCAAAACATCCATACCAATCTAATGTCTTTCCGCACGTTCAATACGAATGCGTGCATATGATCCTGAAGAAACCCATGCAATACAATACAGTTATAGGTGTTTGCCTCTTTAATGCGGTCCACAATTGAATGTGAAACCCACTCCACCTTCTCAACTAATTTAGACTTTACGTACCTGACCTCTGAGGCCGGATTTGACATAGTAACCCAATATGTTGATCGCCCGGGACAAATAGATTCCGCCTGCTCTATATAATAGTCCACAAACTTCTCATCCTGCATCACGTGTAATATTGCCTCTCCTTTTTTCATAAAAATTTCTTTGCAAGATATCCAGTCCTGTAGCGCCCATTCGTCGAAGTAATAAAAAGTAAACTACTATGGAAACCAAGACCGAAATAGCATGAAAAGCAATAAACGAAAACGATAGATAGTCAGCCGAATGCAACAGATATTTTGCACCCAATAGAAGGAACAGACAAACAATGGTCGCGATCGACTCTGGCAGTAGATTCCTAAAAAATTCCCGCGAGCGCCTATGCAAAACACCAGCAACAAAATGCGTCTCAATTAAAAAACCAATCCCGCTTAGAAGCACGTACCCCCAGACCATTCCAATCAATCCACCGTAAAATAACCCAATAGTTATACCCAGAATCATCAGTGACTTGGACACCAACCCTATTCTAAACATTAATAATGTCTTTCCTTTAGCGTAGAAAACAGTACCCGACAGGGCTCCAATAGACTGTAACGCTCCAAGTACACACAATATCTTAAATAAGGGAACCGCCGCCAACCATTGCGAACCATATATAACTAGAATTACCTCCTGTGCATAAACACCTAACAGCGCCATTAGGGGAAAACTAACCGTCGCCACTAAAGCTCCCATTTTACAATACTGATCCCATATCCGATCACTGTCCTGCTGAATCAACGAAAAAGAAGGAAACATAACCCTAGCCAACGTTCCTGAAACCTGCCTAACAGGCAGCAACATCAGACCATACGCCCGGGAGTAGATACCCAATGATACTGACCCTAGAACCCGACCAACCAAAATGCTGTCTATGTTCCGGACCCAATAATTCAAGGAGCTATCGCCCAGTAACGGCAAGGAAAATCGCAGATGACTCCTCACATCAGCTATCTGGAAATGATACTTTGGACGCCAGAGCACCATGCGAAAGCTAATCAGCAGCCCTGCGATATAGGTTATTAGTAGTTGGCCAACCAGCGACCAAACGCCAAAACCATTGTACGCCATCAAAATTCCCGCAAAGCCGCCGATTAAAACTGTCCCTAAATTTCTATAGAAATAGGCCTTAAAATCAATCGCTTTTTGAATGATCGCGTCGGGAACAGCAACCATGCCATTTATTACGAAACCAAATGACATTACTCGTATCAAAAGAGTCAGCCTGGGTTCTGAAAAAAAATCGGACATCAACGGCGCCAGTACAAAAAGGATAACACCCAACCCCACTCCCATTAAAGAACTCAACCAGAATATTGTTGACTTCTCGTTGTCGGTTACATCTGCCTTCTGGATAATACTGACCCCTAATCCCACATCCCTAAATACCTGAAGAAAGCCCGTCGCGACCATCACCATACCCAGTAACCCATAGTCAGCCGGTGTGAGTAGTCTGGAAAGTACCGCAGAAATGAGCAACGTTAAAAGCTGTCGAACTATCTGGTCAGCCAACGACCACTTTATCCCCTTTTTGGTTTTGGATACTTGATCACCCAACTTCGAGCACCTTTAGAATAGTCGAAATGATATAGTCTTGCTCTTTTTCCGATAGCTCATAGAACAAAGGTAACCTAACAAGGTTATCCGAGTAAAAATCACTTCTGGGCAGTACCCCGCCGGTGTATTTATCATTATAGTAAGGGCTTCGATGTAAACTTTGATAGTGAAAGACCGCCAATACTCCGGCAGATTTCAACTGTGCAAGAAGTATATCACGCTGCCCAAGACTCGTACAAACAACATAAAACATATGAGCGTTGTTAGTGGAGCCCTCAATAAATGTCGGAAAACCGAAACCCTTCTCGGAAAGTAGTTGATACAACCCCTCCCAATACCTCTCCCATAGAGTTTTCCTTCTCGCTTGTATTTCATCCAAATGTTCCAGCTGGGCAAAGAGAAAAGCCGAAATTATTTCCGAGGGTAGAAAAGAAGAGCCTATGTCTACCCATCCATATTTGTCAATCTCCCCTCTGAAAAATGCTGATCGATTTGTTCCTTTCTCTCTGATAATCTCCGCTCGACTAGCAAATCTCTCGTCATTAATTACCAACATCCCTCCTTCGCCAGAAATTACATTCTTCGTTTCGTGAAATGAAAATGCGGCCATGTGGCCAATGCTCCCCAATGGCCTACCCTTATAAAAAGAATCAATTGCCTGAGCCGCGTCTTCAATTACCCAGAGGTTGTATTTATCGGCCAACTCCATGATTCTGTCCATCTCACAGGCAACTCCAGCGTAATGCACAGGAACGATAGCTTTCGTTCTGGTTGAAATCAAAGCCTCAATCCGATCCGTGTCAATATTTGGACTGCCCACTGAACTATCCGCGAATATTATCCGTGCTCCGCGTAGCGCAAAGGCATTTGCTGTTGAAACAAAAGTATAGGAAGGTATTATTACTTCGTCACCGGGCTGAATATCAATTAACAATGCAGCCATTTCCAGCGCATCAGTACAGGAAGTCGTCAATAAACAGTTTCTGAATCCGTATTTATCTTCAAAGAATTGATGGCATTTTTGTGTGAAAATCCCATCTCCTGATATTTTTCCGGACCGAACAGCTTCCTCAATATACTTAGTCTCTTTACCAGTCAAATACGGCTTGTTAAATGGAATCATATACCTTCTTCAGTTTTGCGGGTACGCCAACATACAAGCCTTTTACCTCAATATTCTCGACTACAACAGATCCACCACCGGTACGAACACCAGATCCTATCGAAATATTATCTATCACCGTCGTTCCTATACCAAGATTCACACATGAACCAATGTTGACAAACCCCGCAATGTTTACAGCGGGAGAGAGAAACGAATGATCGCCAATCTTACTATCATGTGCAATTACACATCCCGCATTGATTACGACATTGTTTCCGATACAAACGGACATATCTAATACAGAGCCTGGGTACACTACTACTCCATCACCAAGCGAACAACTTCGGTCTACATACGCACTACTGTGGATGATACGGCCAAAACGCAGAATAGAAGACAGTTCGCGATATATTTTCTCGCGCGCTGTAAAATGTTTATACCCAATGCCCATCATTACCACATCATAAAACCCGTCCCGATATAAAGGTATGGCACGATTTATCGGTCCAAGAATCGGCAGGCCGTGTCTTCGTGTCCCAGGTTCGACGCAGTCGTCCATAAAACCGACTACATCATAGTGACCATCTTCTTTCGCATAAAAAGCGATTTGACGCCCAAGTTCACCAGATCCAAGAATCACCAATCTATTCATAAATAATTAGCGATATGCTTTCTCGAGTCAGGACCCACGTTAAAAAGCAAATCCAGGATCGAAACGTTATGCTGGAATGGAGGGTAAAGCTGCGAATATTCACGATATCCGGAATAATCCATCCACTCCACAGCAATGCCTTCCTTGCAGAATGTCGCAACATCCAGATATATTCTTGCCGCAGGTCCACTTAAGTATTTAGACGCCCCCAATACTTTACATGCCTCAATCAACCTGGTATTTTTATCTCCTACTAGAGCCAAGGATCTCGAATCAATAATCTGTGTTGTGATGCCTAATAGTTCGCAAATTCCAACTATCAACCTACTATTTATAACAGAAAGAAATTCCGAGTTGGTTTCATACAAATCAAAAATGGCTTTTCTATATAATCCATAAAACGGAGCCCTAGCATAATTCGCTTGTATTGCAGCAATATGTTTGCGCGCCCATACCCCAGAACTTACCTTCGTTTCACAGATCTTTTGTTCCAAAAACTCCTGGCGAACTGGTATAGTCAACCATTGCAACCCATTAGGAGTCTTTATTAAATTCCTATTTCTCCAGTCATTCTTCGTGTACTGTACTTCATCATAAATAACAAACACATCAGATCGTGCAATTAAATCAAAGTACCCCTTCCAGGGAATGTAATTGGATTGAAGAATAGAAACAATCATAATCTTAACAAGATACCGACAATCATTATCATCAAATACTTTCTATCGTTGGCAGTTCAACAAGAAAAATACCGGACCGCCAGTATGCAATCCCAATTCTCTCCCAAGGAATCGCTTGTTGAGATCTTATAAAATCTCGTTGCCAGGTCTTCGGTATATGACATTTTTTAAGAAAAATATTAAACTTCAATTTCTCTATATCAAACCCATTCCTTATCGCCCAAAAAGTTGCAAAATCTCTAATGCCACTAGCCAGTCGTTCTTGTTCGACTGATGGAGAATTGACTCGAAAGGTCCACTTTACCCAATTGAATGAATAGATGTAGGTGCCGGGATGACCATCCTTATCTATGATAGGAAGCCATATCTTGACGCCACTATCGGTTTCTGCCTGAATACCAATTATATGATTATAATTATCAAAATGGCTATCCATAAAAACCGCATGTGTCGTTATTCCCAAAAACACTCTGCTTAAAGATGCAACGGGCGATGAAAATTTCTGTATGGACTCTTCAATTCCAGCGTCACTAATCCCTGACCATGATTTAATCTCATTAATCAACTTAGAATTGTAAGTAACATTAAGTTGAAGTATACTCAGAACGCCCAAACCAACTGAAATGGCAAATATCTGTAGATATTTCTCATAGCTGTAAGAAAAACGAGAGTCAAACTCGATTCCTGTGTTAACAAAGGGGGTATGTTTTCTGTCTTGCCCCACGCCCCCTATTCCCATAAGGGTCCGATATATTAGTCTAGATACATGGTAGAATCCGGGCAGATAGAGTAAAACACCAATTGGAAAAAAAACTGGCAGATGTAACAATGCTCTCCGGCATGCCTTAATCCCATATAAAACGTTTCCATTACTTGTAATCAAATATAAATCACCTGTTGACGTTTCACTTTCCACAGTCTCAGTTTGGCTATCGTCAGCGTGTGCATCGCTATCAGCAACTCTAAATTGCAGTGATTCGCGAAGATCAAAGTGAGAGAGTAGTACCCTCGTTTGATAGTGGAAATAGCGATCCTCAGCATAATAAATAGTGAGGATCGGCTTCTTTCGCTTGATTTTGTCGCCCAAAACACTCCAAAATTTTACTGGGACCATGAGCAAGTATAAAGACGCCACTCCCAGACCAAACCATGGAATAGGAAACTGAATCACAATGCATATATGAAGAGAGATGCCAATAAGAAGCATGGGAATTCTCCATGTTCTTCTGAAGAAAGTGAAGAGAAAAAGCATCTCAAACACCAACACCAAATAGCCAACTCCGATTACCAACCACTTTACGTTTAATATTTGAGTAGCGTCAATACGAGCAATGTGGGGAAGAGAAGAGGGCAACCACATTCCTATCCCCGTCATCCAGTTGTGGGACGCTAATTTATAAAAAGTAGAGTCGAAGTATACAAATCCTATCCCCAGTAACAAAGGAACATAATAGTTCAATACTGACACCTTCCTAGAAAGGCGATAATTAAATTTTACATTTCTGTACTTAAATTTATCCCTCAATCTATCAAGAGAATTGACCCGTGATGTATTTAGAAATATCAGCAGAAGATTAATCCCCATATATGTATAGAACATATGATATTCATATGTCCTTATGGCGGCTAAAAAAACCAGGGAAAAAATATAGTTGGCGATCGCAGCTTGACGTGTAAACAGGCCGAGAATTAAAAAAAACACTGTCGCCATCCACGCTATAAGAGCGGGAGTAAAATCAATTTCTGAAGGCTCTAAAAACGGAATTTTATCGAAAATTAGATGCCGGAAGTAAAAAATCTGAGCTATTTCGCATAGAAGAACTGTAGAATAGATGATTCTGAAGGCAGCCAACCCTGAAGCGTCAATCTCTTTCTCATAAAGCCGCCTAATAAAATTGAAATATCTCTTCATTAGAAGGAAAATTGTCAAATACCCGAATCTTCTCGCTTTTCCAACAGCACTTTTCCCATCCTTAGCGTATACAGTTGTTGGGCCGCGGGGCATTTTGCATACCCTCTCCTATCAAACTCTAACCTGTGCCCCCATTCGCTTACCCACCCAATCTGACGGGCAGGGTTTCCCACCACCAGCCCATAAGGTGGAACGTCGCTCGTCACTACCGCACCCGCCCCGATCATAGCATACTCACCGATCGTACAGCCACAGATAATCGTCGCATTGGCGCCAATCGAAGCGCCCTTTTTCACGAGCGTGTTTTTGTATTCGTGCTTCCGGACGATCGCGCTCCGGGGATTGATCACATTGGTGAATACCATGGAAGGCCCCAGGAATACATCGTCTTCACAAACCACCCCCGTGTATACGGATACATTGTTTTGCACCTTTACGTTCCGACCCAGCTTCACACCCGGCAATATCACCACGTTTTGACCCAAACTGCAATGGTCTCCAATCTCGGCGCCGTCCATCACGTGCGAAAAATGCCAGATCTTCACCCCTTCCCCAATCGTACATCCCTTATCAATCACCGCCGTGGGGTGGGCAAAATAGCTATGTTGATTATACCGCAACGCGAACTGTAGAATTAAATTCTTTCTATCACGGTCTCGATAATGAAAAGAAAAACTAACACCTGAGATTCTGCAAGAAGCTAGCTTCTTTTTCTACCGCCGGATTTCAATCTGCCCCACAAACTTTTTGGACTCTCTTCGTAATAGCCGCTGGCTCCCGCATACCCGTAGCCATATCCATAACCATACCCGCCCCCATAGCCATAGTATCCCCTGGCACCTTCGGTCACCACATCGTTCACCAGAATACCCATTGCAGGCAATTTTTTCTGCCTGTACAACTCCTCCACAAATCCCATCTGCCGTTTATAAGTATAGCGCTGGCGCACCACAAACAGAGTGGCATCGGCGTGTTCTCCCAGGGTCAGGGCGTCACTCACCAAACCAACCGGTGCGGTGTCGATCACGATAGCGTCAAAGTTGTTCTTCAGCCAGGCGAACAACGTAGCCACTTTTGGCGTCATCAATATCTCGGAGGGATTAGGAGGCACAGGCCCGCAGGGAATAATAAACAGATCCTCTACCTGTGGTACAGCATGCAGTAACTCTTGCGGGGTAGCGCTTCCCACCAGATAATTAGTGAGACCCTGCCCCTTGGGCAATTCGAGGCCGGCCAATATCTTTGGCTTACGCAGGTCGAACTCCAGGATCACCGTACGTTTACCTGAGGCAGCCAGGGCCGCGCCCAGGTTGGTGGAGATAAACGATTTTCCCTCCCCGCTAAAAGAGGACGTTACCAAAATAGTGGGCTTTTCCAACTGCCCCCCCATCACAAAACGTAGGTTACTACGCAAGATCCTGACCTGTTCTGCCACTATGGTGCGGGAACTTTCGGGAAAGAGGAGAACTTTTTCTACGGGACTGTGACTGATCTCGCCCAACACCGGCGCCGCTGTAGCCCGGGTGATATCGCTACGCGTGATAACCCTATCGTTCAATAATTCCCGGATATAAATGATCAATACCGGAATCAGTAAACCGGCCAGCAAAGCGATGCCATACATCCGCAGCGGCACCGGCTCCACCCGATTGAACACAGGTAATGCCCGATCAACGATCCTAGAATTGGCGATAGTGGAGGCCTGCGCGATCTCAGATTCCTCCCGTTTCTGCATCAGGTAGAGATAGAGGTTTTGTTTGATCTCCTGCTCGCGGACCTGTTCCTGGCTCTGCCGCTGTTTTTCGGGAATGGAACTGATATCCCGCCGCACACCGACGCGTTGTTTTTCCAGGGCGCGGATCATACCCTGGTACACTTTTTTAATATTGGCCAGGTTATCCAGCATTTTTATCCGGGCCTCATCGATATTTTTCTCCAGGTTCCGCACTACCGGATTCTCGACTGTGGCACCGGTTTGCAACTCGGTCATTCGCTCCGTTACCAGTTGGTTATACGCTATCGTGAGTTGTTGCAAGGTGGGATCGGTAAGCCCCAGGGTGGACGGCACCAGGGACGCCCGGCTGGAGGGCTGGTTCAGGTACTGCTCCAGCAACTCCACCACCTGCAGTTGCAGCTCCTGCTGGTGCAGACTTTCATTCAACTGGGTGGCACTCCCGAAATATAGCTGCGACTGAGCGCTTAGGTCGATCACCTGGCGGTTGGTCCGGAACTTTTCGAAGTTCAGCTCCACGCTGTCGAGCTGCCCCTCCACCAGCCCCAGTCGGTCGTTGATAAAGGTCAGTATCTTTCGGTTGGTCTCGTTCTTATCCTCAATGGCAGCCGCGTTGTACTGCACCATCAGCTCGTTCAGGATATCGCTCGCCAGACGAGGATTCTCATATATATAGCTCAGAGAAAGCACATTGGCCTGATCATTGGCAGGCTTCACTTCAAGTTTGGAGGCATAGTAGCGAGCAGCCTGTTCCAGCGGCATCCAGGTAACCCGGAAGTCACGGAAAGAAAGCCCGGTATAGCCCGAGGGTCGCGCCACGATCCGAAACCGGCCCAGCGAATTTTCCCAAACCTGGCCCACCTGCCTGGCCTGCTTCTCCTCCCCAAGTCTAAAATGCTGCCAGTCGGTGTCAAAATGAAGATCCAGGGAAAAGCCGCGAGAACTGTCTCCGAGCGCCATTACCTCTATTTCAAAGGGTTGGTCGGGATACAGGTCGGTGGTCTTAACGTTGCCCACCACTGAATATCGCTGTTGTAGCGCAAGTGAGCGCACCACCCTTTCCATCATGGTCCGGGAACTGAGGATCAGGATCTCGTTTTGCTTGTTGGTGTTGTTTTGGAACAGCGCCAGGTCGGAAAAAATGTCCTGACCGCCGGCGCCCCCACCCTTATTATTATCCGCCCGAATCAGCAGCGTGGAGGAAACACTGTACAGCGGCGGCGTATAGCGTAGATAAATCCAGGCAGCGGTCAGCGCCAGCGCTGCCACCAGCAGGAACAGCCACCAGTAGTGCAGGTATTTCATGAGGACCTCCTTCAAATTGAAGCTGACCGGTTCCTGGCCGGCTTCATTCAAACTATAAATGGGGTCTTTCTCCATTGTAAGAGATCCTTTATTTGAATACATTGATAATGCCTATGATCACACCCACCGCCGACAAGATGCTCAATGCAAAACTCACCCGCCGAATATCGGCCATGTCCGTATTGGGGATCTTCCGCTCGTTCATCTCCACGTACACCACATCGTTGGGCTGCAGATAAAAATAGGGGGAGGCAAAAATATTTCCCGCGTTCAGATCCAGTGTGGCCGTATGTAGGGTGTCGCCCGTGTTGCGAATGATCCGCACATTATTGCGCTTGCCGTACACCGTAAGATCGCCCGCCATGCCGATGGCGTCCAGGATAGACACCCGCTCGCTGGGGATGGAGAAAGTGCCCGGACGAGCCACTTCACCCAATACCGTCACCCTGTAGTTTAAAAGCCGGACCGAAACAATGGCGGAATCGAGATAGCGCGTAATGCTGGTGGTAACCAGCTCCGAAAGCCCCTGTTTTGTAAGACCTGCCACATACATGGTGCCGAGATAAGGAAAGACGATATTCCCTTTCTCGTTCACTAAATAACCCTGAGTGGGACCCGCAGAGTTTGCGCCCCCGCCCCCTGACATCCGATCCGATCCTGCGTAAAAATTCGGCTGGTTGAATAACTGGGCGCTTTTTTCATTGGGCGTGAACACCCCGATATAAAGGATATCCCCTTTCTGGATCCGCGGCTCATATTGCCGGGACGCCAATTGCAGGGCACTGTCAGAGATATTTTTAAAATATATAGTTCTATCAGTGAGTGCTTTGGATGATGTACAGGAAACAAAGAACAGCCCAATCACAACAATACATAACGCAGTCCTGGCCGCAGACATTGGCATAAGCTGATTTTGACGGGTTAAGTGTACGATTTTTTGCATGGCTTCGCCTCCTCAGTCACATATCATTTTTGTAACTGATTAACGCTCAAAGTGTACCGATTCTTGTCCTTTTTTACCCCACCAATAAAAAAAGGGCATAAATAAGTATATTCAACAATACTTTTATACCCCTCAAAACGAAATATTGACTCTGGGAACGTAAGATTCCACGGTTTTTCTTTGGCTTCCAGCAAATATAGGGGATTTTATACCGTAAAATAGTCATTGTCAATGCGAAAAATACTCCAGCGGATTCTTACCAGACCGGTTACCTGGCTCGCCAATAAGTTCGCTTCGGCACCCCACCGCGATCGCATCTTTGATTCCCTCAGCCTGCTGTTGCAATCCATCCGGGAGGGAAAAACAGGCTATACACCCGCCATATCGTTCAACATGCAGGAGGCGAAGTTGATTGTCCTGTCCGACCAGCACAAGGGCGCCCGGGATTATGCCGACGATTTCCGGCACACGGAAAAAAATTACCTCGCGGCGCTTCGTCACTATCATGATCAGGGGTTCACGTTTATCAACCTGGGCGACTGCGAAGAGCTCTGGGAGAGTACCCCCTCCGTCGTGATCGATAAGAACCGGGCTACCCTGCTCGAAGAAGCCCGCTTCGAAGCGGCAAACCGATATATGCGCGTGTATGGCAACCACGACCTGGAATGGGCCTACGCCATCCAGCAGCATCTCTACCTGAAACCCCTGTTCGGCCCCAAACTCACCGTGCACGAAGGTCTGCTGCTGACTACGCAATACAATCAACAGGAGTATTCGATCTTCCTTACCCACGGCCACCAGGGCGACCAACGTAGCGACGGCAACGCCTTTAGCATGTGGTTTGTGGCGGCCATCTGGACCCCTATCCAACGTTTCCTTGAAATCAGTACCGATACCATCGCCGATTCCTTTGAACTGATCGACCGCCACAATATCATGATGTACGAATGGAGCGCCACCCAGCAGAACCTGTTGTTCATTTCCGGACATACCCACAAGCCGGTATTCGCTTCACTCGATCATATCGACCGGCTCACCACCCAGCTCGAAAAAGCGATGGCGGACAATGACGAGGCCGGCGCCGCAGCCATCACAGAGGAACTGGAACGCCGCAAACAGGAATACGCCGGTAAAAAACTCGTGAAAACCATGGTGAAACCCAGCTACTTTAACACCGGCTGCTGCTGCTTTTCAGATGGCGACCTCACCGGCATCGAAATCGACCGGGGCATGGTCCGGCTGGTGAAATGGAAGGCAAACGGCGATACGGGCAACCGCATCGTGC
The DNA here is from genome assembly GCA_964624205.1 of uncultured Chitinophagaceae bacterium. Classification (GTDB taxonomy): domain Bacteria; phylum Bacteroidota; class Bacteroidia; order Chitinophagales; family Chitinophagaceae; genus Flavitalea. The sequence continues at coordinate 11,885 of CAZUWX010000043.1, read as the reverse complement.
TGGAAGAGTCTCCGCTGTACTATCTTTTTGATAAACTGTAAACGCTAACGGATCACCCGCCTGTACAGCAAGCATATTTGGGGACAGCGTAAACCTGTAACTGTATAGTTCGTCATAGTCGGCGCCAACAGACACAACAAAAAAACCACCCCAAATGAGGTGGCTCGATCAAACTAAATTGATCATACACTAAACTATGGCGTGAGAATATCCACCATATGGCGGGCTCTTCTCAACGGCGACTTAAATAAAGCTCTGAATAACGGAGTGGTGACGGATCTTTCCACACCAGTCAAAAAATTTAGAATAGGAGCGGTAGCAACAGGGCTGTTCCTTTTCATAGTTTGGATATTTTAGTTAGAAAATTGAATTTGATCCGGTAAAATACAAACCAGCCGGCATAGTTGCAAGCGCTACGGTCGGATTTCTTTTCAGGTGAATACCAGCTTCCGGGTGCCAAAAATAGCAGCTCAATATCAACCCCTGCGGCGCAGACACCCGCCAATTTCACTCAGAACAGCCTACCCTGCTCCCCGGGCCGGTGAAACCGGCTACAGTCCAGCTCCAGCCGTTCATGGTTCAGCCCGTACTTCTGCGTGTATTTGCGGTATTGCATCGCCACCATCTCAGCAATATTACCTTCACCGCGCATCCGGGTACCCCATCGGCTGTCATTCACCTGCCCGCCATGCGACCCTTCGATCAGATGCCAGACCTTATCCGCCCGGTCGGGAAAATTCTTATAGAGCCAGTCGTGAAATAACAGCTTGATGGAACCGTTCAACCGGATAAACGTGTACGCCGAAAAGCTGGCACCCGCTTCACTCGCCAGCTTGATGATATCGTGCATCTCATGATCGTTCAAACCGGGTATCATCGGCCCGAGCATCACTCCCATCTTCACTCCCTGGTCGCTCAACTCCCGGATCAGCTTCAATCGCTGCCGGCCGGTGGTGGTGCGTGGCTCCATCACCCGCCGTAAGTCCTCGCTCAGCGAAGTGACCGACACCAGGATGGACACCAGGTTGCGCTCGGCCATTTTTTTGAGGATGTCCATATCCCGTAGCATGCCGGCGTTCTTGGTAATCATCCCCACAGGCTGGTTAAATTCCAGGCAGACTTCCAACAGCCGCCTGGTGATCCGGAATTTCTGCTCCGCCGGCTGGTAACAATCGGTGTTGCCGCTCAACCCGATAGGCACACATTCCCATTTGGGATTCATCAAAAACCTGCGCAATAGCTCCGGTGCATTCTGTTTCACAATGATCTTGCGCTCAAAGTCAAGCCCTGCACTGTATCCCCAATACTCGAACGAATTCCGCGCGTAACAGTAAATGCAGCCGTGTTCACAGCCCTGGTAGGGATTCATGCTGTACCACATGCCCACATCGGGACTGGTGACCTTGTTCACGATCCCCTTTGCCGTTTCTAACAGGTATTGCGTGGGCGTGTTATCATCCGACCAGTCGTCTATCGACTCTATATGCTCCCGCACTGTTTCTGTCTTCAAAAACCGGTTACGGGTGTTGAACTGCGCGCCCCGGCCCTTTAAATAGCCAGGCCCCTCGTTTTCTGCCTCGTTTTCTTCTCTTCTTTCCTTTTCCATCATGGTCTATTTTGCATTTTTATGTGGAACGCCTGCTTCCGCTGCGTCTAATCCTTCAGCCGCTCAACTACCGCACCGACCTGCGGAACACTAGGTCAACATGGCTCACCCTGTTTTATCTACACCTCCCTGGCACACCTGAACGGAACAGTTCAGAATAGGGCCCCCTGCTTCACTTCCACGGGCAAGTGCTGAAATTCAAAACGACTGAGCACCTGGTAAGGCCCTTCACCCACCGGCCTTTTGAGTAGCAGCATTGCATCAGCGACTATCTTCGCGGAAAAATGACGGTGCGAATATTCCAGCCAGCCCTTCTCAAACTGCCAGGGCAGCAGTTTCCTGGCGATCGTGAAATGAGGATCACTCATGAAATGGGGAGTGTGATCGGGATCTGCCTTCATTAACCGCTGCGCCGATTTCAACTTGTTCACCAGTTCCTGCACCGGAAGCTTGGTGGTTACATTGATGTAGATAGTATGAGAAGGATAACTCCCGAAATCCTTTAGCTCGATCTTAAATGGCATCTGGCCCATCGCTATGTGCCGGAACCGGTTGACAAGCCTCTCCTCTAACCGGTTCCAGGTAAAAAATTTCACCAGGGTGAGATGTGGTTTACTATGGATGGCCATAGCCGCTCCATAACTATCATAAAACCGCTGCTTAACAGCTCTGATGCGATGCCGCAGTTCCTCGTTGGGACTGAGCACTAGCAGATACTCGTTGAGCCGATAACCGGGGAGGGGTGGTGCACTGTATAACATAAAAGCTAATTTATTTAGTATAAATATACTAATAAAATTAGCTTTACGAACAGGTTATTTAGTCAGATTTCAGTCGAATATCAAACTGAAGACTGATCGGAGCTTAGCCGAAGTTTGGCCGAGCACTAGCCGAACATCAACCG
>CAZUWX010000043.1:0-9275 GCA_964624205.1 uncultured Chitinophagaceae bacterium | reverse complement strand
GCCGAACACTAAGGCTCTAACCAATTGAGTATCAATAAATATACACTGATGGGCTGAGGCAGCAAATCACCAGATAGATATCATTGATTACTAGTTAGTTATGAGCATTTCGGCCATCCTCACGGCTTCTGGGCGGCCTACGTCGATGAAGAACCCGCCGGAATGATCGAAACTTTTGACGATTTCCGTCGGGGCGAGAGAAAGATACACTTCTACCAGGGAGAATTTACCGCGTAAGTGCGGGTGCTGCGCGATCAGGGGAAAGATGCGCGGCTCCACAACTTGTATGCCGCTGAAGGCACGGGGAATTTGTTGCGTTCCGGACCGCGCCAACCTTTTTTCGCCGGTTTGGGCATGAGTCCATCCGCAGAGGCAATCGGCGGAGTCGAACAAAAAATAACGGGAGCTATTCCGGTCGGTCGTGGCCAGCGTGGCCAGCGGCGGGAAAGTTTCGCGTTTATGCTCAGTTTTCTTGTCATATCCATCGGCCGCGCGATCAAGAGCCGAACCGGTTACCCCCTGCTCGTGTGCGGCGATCAAAGCGCTCAGGTCCAGGTCGGTCAGCACATCGCTGTTCATCAGCACAAACGGTGCCCCCCTCAGGTAGGGGGCGGCTTTTACCAGGCCTCCTCCCGTTTCGAGCACGGCTTCCGTCTCGTCGCTGATGGTCACCCGCGAACCCCATCCACTGTTGTGTTCCACCGCGTCGACGATCTGTTCCGCAAAATGGTGCACATTCACCACCACGTCGTATATGCCATGCCGTTGCAGGTATTCAATATTTCGTTGCAGGAGGGTTTTGTCCTTCACCAGGGCGAGTGCTTTAGGATGTTGATCGGTCCAGGGCTTGAACCGTGTGCCCAGCCCCGCTGCAAGTATCATGGCCTTTTGAATCATCAGAGCACGATATTCATGGCCCGTTCGTTCTGGCCGGGGTAATCGGTATTATAGTGCAGTCCGCGGCTTTCCTTACGTAACTGTGCGCACTTCACGATCAGATAGCCCACCGTGATCATGTTGCGCAATTCGCAAAGCTGGGGTGAGAGGGTTGCGGTCTGGTAAAGGTGTTCGATTTCTTCCCAGAGCAGGTCGATCCGTTTCATGGCACGCACTAAACGCGTGTTGGCACGCACAATGCCCACATAATCGCTCATCACCTGCTGCAGTTCTTTGAGGCTTTGGGTGATCAGGATCATTTCCCGCGGATCGCTGGTGCCGGAAGTATTCCAGACCGGAATATTCCTGGCCAGTTGAATATTGTTGACGCGCTGTATCGCGTCGGCCGCACAGCGGTGGGCAAATACCATTGCTTCCAGCAGAGAATTACTGGCCAGACGGTTGGCGCCGTGCAGGCCAGTGCAGGCGCACTCGCCACAGGCATACAGGTTCCTGATGGAGGTACGCCCCCATTCATCGGTCTTGATGCCCCCGCAACTATAATGGGCAGCCGGGGAAACGGGTATGTATTGTGTGGTGACGTCCACGCCTACCGACAGGCATTTCTCATAAATATTAGGAAAGTGCTCTACAAATTTCTCTTTGGGAATATGGGTAACGTCGAGGAACACGTGCTCTGTACCGCCGATCTTCATTTCGTGGTCGATCGCCCGGGCCACGATATCGCGGGGTGCCAGGTCTTTCCGCAGGTCGTACCGCTCCATAAAAGCTTCTCCGTTCTTGTTGCGCAGGATCCCGCCATCGCCCCGCACCGCTTCGGTGATCAGGAACGACTGGCCCCGTACCCCCGGTTCGTACAAAGCCGTGGGATGGAATTGTATAAATTCCATGTTCTCGATCCTTCCTTTCGCGCGGTAGAGCATGGCTACGCCGTCGCCCGTGGCGATGGAAGGATTGGTGGTGGAGCGGTACACCTGGCCGTTACCCCCGGTAGCCAGCAGGGTTATCTTTGCCAGAATGGTTTCGACCTGGTCGGTCTCCCTGTTCAGCACATACACCCCGTAACATGCTACATCAGGCGTAGCTTTTGTGACGAGATAACCGAGATGATGCTGGGTGATCAGATCCAGCACAAAACAGTGTTTGATCAGGGTGATATTGGGGTATGCCGCGATCTCCTCCAGCAAGGCCCTTTCAGTTTCCCGGCCGGTGACATCCTTATGGTGCAGGATCCGGAATTCGCTGTGCCCACCTTCTTTCCCCAGCTTATAATCCCCATCGCTTTCCTTATCGAACCGCGCTCCCCAGTTGATCAGTTCCTCTATCCGGTCCACTCCCTCTTTCACCACAATGTCAACCACCTTCGGGTCGCAGAGCCCATCGCCGGCAATCAGGGTGTCGGTGATATGTTTCTCAAAACTGTCGTTTGCCGGGTCCATCACTCCGGCTATCCCTCCCTGCGCATATTTGGTATTGGTTTCATCCGCCTGGGCCTTGGTGAGGATCAGCACTTTTTTGTCGGGAAATTCTTCAGCTACCTTCAGCGCATAGGTGATGCCTGCGATGCCGGAGCCAATAACCAGGAAATCTGTTTCCATCTTCTGTGCAGCAATTTAAATGACCGGGGATCAGTATTCGATCGAGTAGGAAAACTTATCGGGCTGATCAAAAATATCCATGAGATTATACTGTATCGTAACTGTTTTTTTATCTGCTGATAGTTTCACCAGCTCGTTGTCGGCTTTTTTTACCGCCCGCGGCAGTTTGATGGAGGTGGTATACTGGATCTCTACGGCGCTGGCCATCTGTTTGGCCTGGGCGATCTCAGGCTGCTCCATCATCGCATCATAACGCGTTTTGTTGAGTTTTCGCACGATGGCGTTTTTTGTAATGGTCACGTCAAACACACTGTTGAGCTGGTCGAGCCCCTGATCCTGGCCGATCGGCGACACATCGTCCTCCGAGCCTCCCTCCTGCTCCGAAAACACTTTCTTGAATACCTCCGCCATACTTCCCGAGCCCGAACCGGCCATTAGCCGGGCCAGTTCATCGTGCGTAGAAAAGGGGAAAAACACGTCGGTTTTAAAAAGACCTTCTTTGACATTCATCTGCAGCCTCACAGTGCCTTCCCGGAATAATTTCTTTTGCGCCGGACTCAGCTCGTTTGATCCATCCATGACCTCTTTCAGGCGGATCAGCGTGTCAATGGGCCGGTCCAGCCCATTTTTGCTGAGTTCCTCTTCTCCACCCATCGTCTGCATCATCTGCAGGAGGGCCCCCATATCCATCTTTGTTACGTAGGTTCCGGATCCGTTATCGTTGAGCACGATTTCCTCGTTCACTTCATAGCAGCTTACCAGCATCACAAGTGCAGCCGTTACTGCGCCAAAGAATTTCTTCATCAATGAATTTTCGGGAAAGTTACAGCATTTGGAGGATTCGCCGGATAGTGGGAATAATACCAGCGATATCTGATGAAAGGACCACGGGATGTTTAGCTTTTCAGCTCAAAGGGTTGCAGCGCGGCTTTTCTGGCCGGAAACCAGGAAGCCAGGAAAGCGACTACCAGCACCGTGGTCAGCACCAGCACAAAATCACTCGCCTTCAATTCAACCGGATAGTAATCGATCAGGAAGGTGCCGCCTTCGATCGCAATCAGCTTGTATTTGACCTGAGCATACGCGATCAGCACAGCCAGTCCGGTGCCCGTCAGGGCGCCCATGCCGGCAAGCAGCAGGCCCTCCGTAAGGAATATCCGCCGGATTCGGGTGTTATCAGCTCCCATGGCTTTCAGCACCTGGATATCCTTTTGTTTTTCCAGCACCAGCATGGTGAGCGCACCAATCATGGTGAAAGCGGCTACTACCAGCATCAGGGTGAGGATGCCGTAAATCGCCCATTTTTCGAGGTTCATCACGCTGTACAGGCTCTTATTCTGCTCGTAGCGGGTTTCTACCAGATAATCTTCACCGAAAAGCTGTTGAAGTTGTTTTTTTGTTTCCCTCACATTCCGCTCATCCCGCACCGCAATCTCCATGCTGCCGTATTCGTCCGGTTCCAGGGCCAGCATTTTTTTCATAAACCCCAGATTGGTGATGGCATATTTATTATCGATATCCTGCTGAATAAAAAAAGTGCCCGCCGGCGAAATGTTCTCGGCAGAGAAAGCCTGAAAAGGATCCACCACGTTGATGTTGACACCCGGGCGGAAAAGATAGGCGGTAAGCGGATACAGGTTACGGTCGGACAGTACGCCGATGGCATTTTCCACCCCGCTACCCAGCACAATAAAAGCAGTGTCGGCGCTGCCCAGGAGAAATTCACCCCGAACGATATTCTCGGCCACTTCGGTTACCCTGCTGTAATGGTCGTCCACCCCCTTCAGGTGTACGATGGTCTGGGTTTCTCCATTTTGCAGCAACGCCTTCTCCTCCACCACCATCGACCACGCGGCGATATTCTTCAGTCCCCGCATTTTCTCCAGTTGCGCTTCCGTCATCACCATTGTTTTTCCCTGGGCAGGCAATATTCTCAGGTCGGTATAAAAAGAAGAATACAGGGATTTTACTAACCCCTCGAAACCATTGAACACGCTGAGCAGGATAATAAATGCAGCCGTGATACACACGATGGCGATCATGCTTACCCAGGCGATGATATTGATCGCGTTGGTCGATTTTTTTGCTTTGAAATAACGCCAGGCAAAAAGGAGGTTCAAGGCAGAATAGTTATGAAGCTGAATGATATCGGGGAGCGGTAAAAGCCGAGAGTCAGACCAAAATAATTCATACGTAAATGAGTTAGGAAGGATATGGGTGAATGGCTATTCGCTTTTCTCCTCCTCGTCTTTTTCATGGTTTATCTTTTTAAACAGCTCTTCCATCCGGTACACATGATCCAGCGTTTCATCCTGGAAATACTGTAACACGGGCATGCGCCTGAGTTGTTTGCCAACCCTCTCCGTCAGCTCCTTTTTTATTTCCCAGGACCGGCTCTTGATTTTCTGCATGGCGGCAGCGGGGTCTTTCACCTGGAACAGGCTGAGATGGATGCGCGCCTCCAGGAGATCGGGTGTAATTTTCACCGAGCTCAGCGATACCATGCCCCCGTCCATCATATTCAGTCCGAGGCGCTGAAATATACTGCTGAGTTCTTCAAATAACAATCCGGCGATCTGTTTTTGTCTTTTTCCTTCCTGCATAATAGTTAAAGGTACGAAAAACCCGTATCAGGCCGGTCGCGTAGTACCGGAGTTCCTATCTTTGCCACGCATGAACCGGTTTTCCACTATTCTGAAATACCTCCGCGACCAGAAAGGCAACATCGCCCTGTATATGCTGTTCAACCTACTCTCGGTGGTGTTCTCTCTTTTTTCGCTTGCCATGCTCGCCCCCTTCCTGCAGTTGCTGTTCGGCAAAGAACAATTGGTGGAAGCCGAGCCCGTCGCCTCGTTTTCTGCTGCGGGGGCACTCGACTACCTGAAGTATTACCTGAGCACGCTGATCCGCGACCATAACGAAATATATGCCCTGGGCGCCATCTGCGTCATCATCATCATATCCATTTTTTTCAAGAATTGTTTCATCTACCTGTCCTACCGGGTGCTTGCCCCAGTCCGCAATATCATTATGAAGCGGCTGCGCGCCGATCTCTACTCCAAAATACTGAGTCTGCCGATCGGTTATTTCACCGAGCAAAGAAAGGGTGATATCAATAGCCGGATGAGCAACGACGCGCAGGAGATCGAGTGGAGCGTGCTGGGCACACTCGAGGGTCTGATCAAGGAACCCCTCACCCTCATCATCATTCTGTCGGTGCTGGTGATGCTGAGTCCGCAGCTCTCGCTTTTCCTTCTCGTCTTGTTACCCCTCACCGCCTTCATCATCGGCAGGGTGAGCCGGTCGCTCAAAAAGCAGTCGAGCGAATCGCAGGAGCAGATGGGCACCATGATGTCGATCCTCGACGAAACCCTGGGCGGATTAAGGGTGATCAAGGCCTTCAACGCCGAAAACATCCTGCAGGGAAGGTTTTTCCGCACGAACGACCGCCTGGCACATCTCCGCACGCGTCTGATATTCCGCCGCGACCTGGCTTCGCCGCTGTCGGAGTTCCTGGGTGTGCTGGTACTGAGCTGTGTGCTGTATTTCGGCGGCATCCTGGTGTTTTCTGGCGGCAGCATTGAGCCTGATACCTTCATCACCTATATCGTGTTCTTTACACAAATCATCAATCCGGCCAAATCCCTATCGACCGCCTTCTACAACGCCCAGCGCGGGGCCGCTGCCATCCGGCGCATGGAGGAAGTGATCGACGCCCCGGTGAAAATAACCGAGGTGGCGGCACCCGTCACCCTGCCGTCGTTCAGCGATAGCATCGAATTCCGCAACGTCAGCTTTCGGTATGAAGACGCCCTGATCCTGGATAATGTCAACCTAACCATCTCAAAAGGAAAAACAGTAGCCCTGGTGGGCTCCTCAGGGGCGGGGAAGTCCACCCTGGCAGATCTCGTGCCGCGTTTTCACGATGTTACGGAAGGCGAGCTCCTGGTAGATGGCGTCAACATCACGCAATATTCGCTCGAATCCCTGCGCCGCAACATGGGCATCGTTACCCAGGAGCCGATCCTGTTCAACGATACGATTGCTGGGAATATCACCCTGGGAAATCCCTCCGCTTCGCAGCAGGAGATAGAACAGGCAGCCCGTATCGCCAATGCGCATGAGTTTATCCTGCAAAAGGAAAACGGATATGATACCAATATCGGCGACCGGGGGGCAAAACTGAGCGGCGGCGAGCGCCAGCGGATCACCATCGCGCGGGCCATCCTCAAGAACCCGCCCATCCTGATCCTCGATGAAGCCACTTCTTCGCTTGATACGGAGAGCGAGCGACTGGTGCAGGACGCCATCAATAAGATGATGCAGAACCGGACCAGCATCGTGATCGCGCACCGCCTCAGCACCATTCGTCATGCCGACGAGATCATCGTATTGCAGAAGGGCCGTATCGTAGAACGCGGCACCCACGAGGAATTGTTGCAGAACGGGGGCACCTACCAGAAACTGGTGGAAATGCAGGAAGTCAAATAAGAAAACTAGTATACGGATGACCTTTCGCACTTGGGAAATGTACATGCAGAGTTCTATCCGACCATTGAAAAGACTAATAATACACGGATGAACCGAATTGACCGATCTATACACATGCCCGATCTCCGGAAAAAAAATACGGGATCGCTCTTTACCGCCCCTGTAACCCGGCAGCCGCAGCCGGCCGATACACGGCATTTTTCAGTATGGGGTCGGACTGCCCTGCCCTTCCTGCTGATCTGCCTGCTCGCGGTGCCATTCGGCTCCCTTGCCCAACAAAAGACCTTCACACACGAGCAGCTATTTGAGGGGGCGTTCCCCGCCATTTTTGCGGATCTTCCCAATATCGAGGGTTGGGCAGACGATGACCACTATATTGAGACGCGGGAACTAGCCGGACGAGCGCAGCGTATGTTAGTGAACGCGGCTACGGGAGCCGCAAAGCCATATTTGGAAGACAAAACAGCCGAAGCCACCCGGGATTTCCCCGATGTTGGGGAGGCAAAAAATGCCACGCCTTCGCCCGACGGGAAGTACCTGGCCTACACAAAAGACAACAACCTCTATGTGATGGAAGTCGCCACGCGCCGGGAGACTGCGCTCACCACCGACGGCTCAGATCGTATTCTGAACGGCTATGCCTCCTGGGTGTACTATGAAGAGATACTGGGAAGGAGTTCCCATTATAAAGCATTCTGGTGGGCGCCCGACAGTCGCAATATCGCATTCATGCGGTTCGATGAATCGCAGGTGCCCATATTCCCGATCTACGTATCGCAGGGCCGGCACGGATTTCTGGAAGTGCAGCGGTATCCTAAGGCAGGGGATCCCAACCCGGAAGTGAAAATCGGCATCACTTCCGTTGAACAGCCCGCCACGGTGTGGGCGGATTTTGACCCGGCACACGACCAGTATTTCGGACAACCCTACTGGACGCCCGGCAACGAGCTGTGGGTGCAATGGATGAATCGCCGTCAGGATAGCCTGGTCGTTTATCGCGTCGACGCCGCCAACGGCAGCCGGAAGGAGATCTACACCGAGGCACAGTCGACCTGGATACAGCTCGACGAGCCCGACCGTTTCTATTTTCTTCCTGATAATAAGGGCTTTATCCTGAAATCGGATAAGGACGGATGGGAAAACCTTTATCTGCACGACAACAACGGCCGGGAGATCAACGCCATCACCACCGGTAACTTCTGGGGTACGGAGATCCTGCTGGTTGATCCGAAAAACCGTCAACTCTATATAAAGGCTCGGAAAGACCATCCGGCCCGATTTGACGTGTACAGGGTTCCATTCAACGGAAAAAATCTAACGCGACTGAGTTGGGGCGAATATTCGCACGATGCGGTGCTGGTCTCTCCTGGCGGCAAATACTTTATTTCTACCTATTCCTCCCTGTCCACGCCGCCGGCCATGGCCCTGGCCAACAACAAGGGTAAACTCATCCGGCAACTCGGCAGCAGCAAGGGAAAGGAGTTCGACGACTACGCCCTGCCGGAAACAAAAATGCTGACGGTACAATCTTCGGATAGTCTGTACGAATTACCGATGACCATCACCTACCCCCTCAACTTTGACCCGGCAAAAAAATATCCCATCTGGATATCGGTTTACGGCGGCCCCAACGCGGGCACGGTGTACGATCGCTGGAAACCCGCGGGCGGCGCCACGCAGCTCTGGGCCCAGGAAGGAGTGGTGCAGGTGCAGATGGACAACCGCAGTTCAGGGCATTTTGGGAAAAACGGCCTGAACCATATCTTTCTCCAACTGGGACTGTTCGAGATACGCGATTATATGGACTGCGCCCGCTGGCTGCGCGCGCAATCGTGGGCAGACACCACAAAAATCGGTATCACCGGAGGAAGCTTTGGCGGGTACCTTACCTGCATGGCCCTCACCTACGGCGCAGACGTTTTCACCCACGGCATCGCAAATTATTCCGTGGTCGACTGGCGGCTGTATGACACACATTACACGGAAAGATTTATGACCACTCCCGCCGAGAACCCTGCCGGATACCGGAACACTTCTGCTATGACCTATGCGGGTCAGTATCGCGGGCTGCTGCGGATCGTACATGGCTCTACGGACGACAATGTGCACATGCAAAACAGCCTCATACTGGCCGATGAGCTGGAAAACCGGAATAAACACTTCGAGCTGATGATCTATCCGCAGCAACGGCACGGCTTCAGCGGCGCCAAGCGCCTTCACCATCAGACCGAAACCTACCAGTTCATCTACGAAAACCTGCTGGACAGGAAACTGCCGGAGGTCTTCCGG
>CAZUWX010000042.1:0-32199 GCA_964624205.1 uncultured Chitinophagaceae bacterium | reverse complement strand
ATCTTGGTGGTGAGCCCACCGACCTCACCCACATGCAGTCCGTAGTTAAGACGGCGGCAAAACTATAGCCCGGCCAGGCGATGTTGTTTCGAGATCGGGAATTATTACGCGAGAGCGGGTAAAACAGTAGCCGAAAACTATAAGTTATTGGAGATCAACGGTACCTCCTGTCGAATAACGGTACGATGGCAGTGAAAAAACTGATCAAAAGAGTTGGTTGGCTTGGGAAGTACGTACCCGGGAATAATAAATTTGCAGCAATAAAAAACCCGGCTCCATCACCAGCATCTTATCTGGGAGAGGAAGTACCGGGACAGCAGAACACTAAGATATAAAAAAATGAACAAAATCCAGCTTGCACGATATTTTTCCGCTGACAGAACAAACCGGTATTTCTCTCTATACCCTGGAAACGAATCAAAAGCTATCTATTTATACCAGGCAAATATTGCTGCCAGCGAAGCGCTCTATACTTCTATTTCCATTCTGGAGGTTGCTCTAAGAAACAAAATCAACAACGAATTGATAAGAAAATACAAGCGAACAGACTGGTATAAGCATCCTGTTATGCGTTTTGCATGGCCTGAAATCAATACTGCTATTAAGCATCTGCATGAAGAAGGAAAGCCGGTAATGCCTGACAAAGTAATCGCAGGGCTAATGTTTGGTTTCATGTCGGAGGTCATTAATTTCCTGTAGTAAATCAGGTAGTCGAAACTCTATGGTATCCCATACAATCCGGTGGTTTATTCCAAAATAGTCGTGAATAATAAAATTCCTGAAATCCTTAATGATCCGCCATTCGATATGCGGATGAAGGTCTTTAAACCCCTGGAAAACCCTTGAAGCCGCCTCGCCTATAATTTCGAAATTTCTTTCTACCGCATGCCGTGTTTTCAAATCCGATTCATATTTATCCAGGGTGTAGCCTTTTGTATATTCGAGAATGGCTGTAATAGCTGCCTGAATATCATCCAGTAATAAGGGAAGATCCCGTTCAGACATGAATCAAATTTTTTTCAACGAAAGGCAGATAAGCCTGTTTAATCGCGTGGCGGGAAACGAGGTCAATTTTATGAGTAAAGGCGTCCTCCAGTTCATGGGCTATCCTGATGTAGTCAAATCCATCAATACGACCGTTGAAATCCACCAGAATGTCAATATCGCTGTGTAGATTATAGTCACCCCTCGCGTAGGAACCGAATAGTGCCATTTCCGAAATGGGATACCTTTTTTCCAGGTCCTTTTTCTTGGCACTTAAAATGGTTAATATCTGGGCGGTGTCATACACGCGCTAAAAGTACAAAAACGCGCTGATTTGACCTAGTGACACTTAGAGGTTCGAATATGCTTAGGTCAACCTAACAGATTTTTCGAACCAACTTTATTCTAGATTGAATGTATCCGATGAAACCCTTTACCGCATTGGATTTAAGCGAAATAACTATCTAAATACCAGAAATGCGATTATTGTAGCTTTTGATAAATTTCTTGGCACCTCGATTCTGATTAAAAATCGCCGAAATCCTTGCTGTGCCTGAGTTTGGCAAGAAAAAAGCAAGAGAAATTACACATATTATAATTTGTCTTGCTATGAGGTCCCGAGCGGGATCGAACCGCTGTACGAGCTTTTGCAGAGCTCTGCCTAACCACTCGGCCACAGGACCATTATTGTTGCCCGATCCGCCTGAATCCGCTATATTACTTAGCGACAGGCTTGGGGAGCTGCAAAAGTAGGGTATTTTTGATACAACCGAAAACCATTTGAGACAGTTATTTCTCGGATGGGTCACGCTCTATTTTATCGTAATACCTGCATTATGAATAGCTTAGTTGAATCAGAACTCATCCTCAACCCACGCGGGGCAGTGTACCATCTGGACCTGCTACCCGAAGAGCTCGCGCCCACCATCCTGACGGTCGGCGACCCCGGCCGGGTGGCCACGGTAAGCAAATATTTCGACACCATTGAACTGAAGCGCGCTCACCGTGAATTTGTTTCGCATACCGGCTATATCGGGGGAAAACGGCTGACGGTAGTTTCTACCGGCATCGGGGCCGACAACATCGATATCGTGCTCAACGAACTGGACGCCCTGGTCAACATCGACTTCAGCACCCGCACCATCCGGCCTGCACCCGTTTCCCTACGCATCATAAGGATCGGCACCTGTGGCTCCCTACAGCCCGATATTCCCGTCGACAGCTTCGTAGCATCCACCTATGGGCTGGGCATCGACAACCTGCTCCATTTTTACCGTTTTGAGCCCGGTGAGGCAGAGCGGCAACTGCTCCAGGCCTTTATCACCCAGATCCAGCTCCATCCTCCCGCCTCCCAGCCCTACGTCAGCGCCGGAGCAGCGTCGCTGATCAAACATTTTGTGAAAGATTTTCACCATGGGATCACCGTTTCCTGCCCCGGCTTCTACGGCCCCCAGGGCAGAACGCTACGCCTCGGCCTGGCGCATCCTGCATTGGTTAAAAACCTGGCAGCTTTTTGTTTCGGCAATCTCCGGGTATGCAACCTCGAAATGGAGACCGCGGCGATCTATGGCCTCGGGAAAATGCTGGGGCACCAGTGCCTCTCGCTCAGCGCCGTCGTCGCAAACCGGATAACAGGCACCTTCACCGCCGATGTGTCCGGCTCGGTCGACCGGCTGATCCGGGCCACACTCGCGCAGGTGTCGCAGGAGCCATCAACTGCCTAGACAATCCCACACCCGCATTGCCTCATTGCCGAGAGCCTGTGGGAATAGAGTCCCTGACCTGGGCGACCAGATCGACCGGATAGAGCCGGCAAGACTCATTGCCGAGAGCCTGTGGGAACAGGGCCCCTGACAATCGCCGGCCGCGGCAAGCCAGCATCCCCATTCCGTCCTCGGAGCAAACGCATGCAACCCCAGGGAACCAAGATACCATCTATTGGCCGGCAAGTTTGTAGTAATATTGCAGATTAAGACTTTTATGCAGGTACATTTTTATAAATACCAGGGAACGGGTAACGACTTCATCATCCTGGACAACCGGGAGCAAAGGTTCAACGCGCTTACGACGGGGCAGATCCGGCATCTCTGCGACAGGCGGTTTGGCATCGGGGCCGATGGCCTTATGCTCTTTAACCTGAAACCGGGATACGACTTTGAAATGAAGTATTACAACGCCAACGGAGCGGAAAGCTCTATGTGTGGGAACGGCGGCCGCTGCCTGGTCAAGTTCGCCTATCATCTCGGGATCCATAAAACCGAGTACCTGTTTTCCGCAGTCGATGGAGACCACCAGGCCGAGATCGACCTGGACGGCACGGTCAGCCTTAAAATGCGAGACGTGTACCAGGTAGAGAACCTCGACGGCGACTTTGTACTGAACACCGGATCCCCCCATTATGTAAAAATGGTGAGCGGCCTGGACAAACTGGACGTTTTTAATGAGGGGAAGGATATCCGCAACAGCCCCCCTTTTGCCGGGGAAGGCATCAATGTGAATTTTGTGGAACAGTCCGAAGACGATGAGATCGCGGTACGCACCTACGAACGAGGTGTGGAAGACGAGACGTTTTCGTGCGGAACGGGCGTTACGGCGGCCGCCCTCGCCTGTTATCATAATGAGGCGGGCTTTAACGAGGTTGCCGTGCAAACCAGGGGAGGGAAACTGAGTGTGGAATACGATCGTATGAACGACAACTCCTACAAGAACATCTGGCTTAGCGGGCCGGCAGAAAAAGTTTTTGAGGGAGATCTGGATTTGGAGTAGGGATACGGCCCGCTACTCCTATCTTTGCGCCGCCTATGATACAGTACTATAAAAATATAGACCACCAGACTGTTGCGATCGACCGGCCGGAGAACGGGTCGTGGGTTAACATCCTGCCCCCTCTTAAACGCGAAGAATTCTCCGAACTCTCCCGTACTCTCGAAATACCCCTCGACTTCCTCACTGACTCCCTGGATATAGACGAAAGAAGCCGCTTCGAAGAAGAAGATAATGTGAAGCTGGTCGTGATCAAAGCGCCCACCGAGAACAACTCATTCAACGAGAGCGATGCATATTATATTACGATACCGATTTGTATCATCCTCACCCATAATCAGATCGTGACCGTGAATTCGTTCGACAACGGCGCTATCAAAAAATTCCTCGACACCTTCCGGAACCGCCACCCCGATAAAAAGAACATGATGGTGTTGAAGGTGTTTGAAAAGGTGATCCATGCATACATGGAATCCCTGAAAGAGATCAACGTAAAAAGAAACCTGCTCGAACAAAAGCTGTATGCCGCAAACCGTAACGAACATTTGCTGCAACTGATGCGGATACAGAAAAGCCTCGTCTATTTTGTTACAGCTCTCCGGTCCAACGAGATGCTGCTGATCAAGATAGAACGCACCAATTTTCTGGGGCTCAATGAAGACGAGAAGGAGATCCTGAACGATCTTATCGTTGATAATTCACAGGGGCTGGAGATGGCAAACATCTATACCAATATTCTCAGCAGCACGCTGGATGCCTTCGCCAGCCTCATCGCCAACAACCAGAACGAGGTGTTGAAAAGACTGTCGGTGATCACCATCGTATTGACCTTCCCGGTGTTGGTGGCTAGTATATACGGAATGAATGTGCCAATTCCCTACGCCGCTTCTCCCTACGCTTTTTATATTCCTGTATTGCTTTCCCTCCTCATTTCCCTGCTGGTGGGATGGTTCTTTCTGCGGAAAAAAATATTCTGACCCGATGTTCAACGTACGTGTCTATGGCATCTTGCTCACATCCGGTAAACAGGTGCTGGTGAGTGACGAATACATTCGCGGCAGCCTTTACACCAAGTTTCCGGGAGGAGGACTTGAGTTTGGAGAAGGCACGCGCGACTGCCTGAAAAGGGAGTTCAAGGAAGAGATGGACCTTGAGGTGTCAGTAGGTGACCATATCTACACCACCGATTTTTTCCAGATCAGCGCCTTCAACCCGGAACACCAGATCATTTCGATCTATTATTACGTCACACCCCTGGAAGCTATCCGCTGTCCGATCCGGGTATCGGCCTTCGATTTTGACCAGCAGCAACTGGAAACCTACCGTAAGACCGGCGAAACCGAAACCTTCCGGTTCATCAACTGGGGGGATTTTTCTTCCGAATCTGTAAGCCTGCCCATTGACAAGATCGTCGCAAGCCTGCTAAAAACTTCCGGCTGACCGGACCGCTGCCTCCCGGCCTGTCCATAGTCCCGGGCCTCGTGGCCCGCTGCAGCAGATCCATCCTCTTACAGCTTTTACAAGCTGTGTACAACCATTCAAAACACTCCGGTCGCAGCACTTCTCTTCTCCCAAAGTATGAATTAACAAGCCGGCTCCGACATGTATGAACCCTGCTACAGCACCTTAAAGCTCTTCTCTTATGCGCAGTATGTATACGCACAATCAGTTGCCGGTTTAGCGGCATAATGTTACCTTTGGCGCATAAAATAAAAAACACTATGCCGACAATTTCCAACACGAACATCGATTTTACATTACCCAATAAGGTTGCTGATATAAAACTGGCCGAGTGGGGTCGTAAGGAGATTCGCCTGGCCGAGGCCGAAATGCCCGGCCTGATGTCGCTCCGTACCGAATACGGCCCTTCCCAGCCCTTAAAAGGTGCCCGAATTGCCGGCTGCCTCCATATGACCATACAAACCGCCGTCCTGATCGAGACCCTTATCGCCCTGGGGGCAGAGGTAAAGTGGAGTTCCTGCAATATCTTCTCTACTCAGGATCATGCAGCAGCAGCCATTGCAGCAGCCGGCGTGGGAGTGTTTGCCTGGAAGGGACAGACCCAGGAAGAGGCCGACTGGTGTATTGAACAGACCCTGTTCTTTGGCTCAGCCGACCGGCCCCTTAATATGATACTGGACGACGGTGGCGACCTGACCAATATAGTATTTGATAAATATCCCGAACTGGTGCAGCATATCCGCGGACTGAGCGAGGAAACGACTACCGGTGTACACCGTTTGTATGAAAGAATGGCTAAGGGCACCCTTCCGATCCCCGCCATCAATGTGAACGACTCCGTAACAAAATCCAAATTCGATAATAAGTACGGATGCAAGGAAAGCCTGGTGGATGCTATCCGTCGCGCCACTGATGTAATGCTGGCCGGCAAAGTGGCTGTAGTAGGCGGGTATGGAGATGTCGGCAAGGGTTCAGCAGCATCCCTGCAGGGAGCAGGCTGCCGCGTGATCGTCACCGAGATCGACCCCATCTGTGCACTCCAGGCAGCAATGGACGGTTTCGAAGTGAAAAAGATGGTAGACGCCGTAAAAGAAGCGGATATCGTTGTAACCGCTTCCGGCTGCCGCGACCTGATCACCGAACAACACTTCCGGCTGATGAAAGACAAGGCGATCGTTTGCAATATCGGCCATTTCGATATCGAGATAGATATCGCATGGATCAATAAAAATTACGGTCATACAAAAGACACCATCAAACCACAGGTGGATATCTACAATATCGACGGCAAGGATGTTATCATCCTGGCGGAAGGACGGCTGGTGAACCTCGGCTGCGCCACCGGCCATCCGAGCTTTGTAATGAGCAACTCATTTACCAACCAGACCCTTGCCCAGATTGAGTTGTGGACCAATCACAAAAGCTATGAGAATAAAGTGTATGTGCTGCCCAAACATCTCGATGAGAAAGTGGCGCGCCTGCACCTGGGCAAGATCGGCGTGGAACTCGACGAACTGACCGACGAACAGGCGGGATACCTCGGCATCCCCAAAGAAGGTCCGTTCAAAGCCGACCACTACCGCTATTAAATTGAATAAGTTAAATTACAGCACCCCAATCTCTCCTGCAATTACCCGGGCATTTTGTAGCACACAAATTGCATAGGATTATATTGCTCAATACTTATATATGCAAATTCGATTTATTAAGAACATCCAGTTCACCCGACTGCTGAAAGCTGAAGGTAGGATACGGGAATTTAATTTCCGTAAACCCAACGGCCGGGAAGAAGCGTTGTGCACAGTTGATGTAAGCGACGACCGGGGCCAACGTATCATTTTCAGCATGCAGAAGGAAGATGGCGGATGGAAGATCGTTACCCACTCCCTACCGGCATGGGTAATGGATCAGGAAGACAAACTCAGCGAACTGATCGAAGAGGAGTTGCAACAATATTAGACTACATAGCGTTTCAGATCGATCAGATCATCGGGCAGGGCCTGCCGGTTCCAGTGCCGGTGGATTGCCAGCGCCGCACCCATTGCAGTAGCCTGGGCTACCGAAGCAGCATATACCGCTACTGCGGGGAAGGCAAGCGCAAGAAGATTCATATAGATTGGATTTTTACCAAACCCCCCGTCTACAAACAGCTTTTTCACCGTGGTTCTGTTCATTACCAGGCCGGTAGATAGTACCTGCTGCCGCATAATATCCATTAGCAATTGGTGGTACGCCTGTTCGTAACCGGTAAAAACAGAAAGGTCGCGGAGTCGGAATGAAGAAGGTCCCGGTAGATCAGCACCCAACGATTCCTGTTCCATATTTGTGCTCAGGTGCCGGACCGTTGCGGCATCATATTGGACCGACGCGTAGTAGTCAGGCTTCTTGTTGAAGTGCGCCGATAGCCGTTTCACCTGCTCCTCATGATCATTGCCCGCAAAAAGCCGGGAGGCCTTTGCCTGGTTTCCCGCATAAGTCTTGTATTGCAGGCAGTCTTTTTCCAGCTCTTGGTCCGTGAGCGGAGCATCGTTAAATGGGTTCAGACTGATACACCAGGTGCCACTGGATATCAGCACAAAAGGCTCGTGAAAGCCGGTAAGGTAAGGAATTAGGGCCGCGGAGCTGTCGTGCAGACCCACTCCTACGGGATATTCTTTCCAGCGCGATGCCGAACCAAACACCCCGTCAGACGGCAGTATAGGCGCAAGCCGCCGGATCACACCTTCGTTTCGTACCCACGGGTGGTATTCGTTTTTCTCAAAATCCCAAAGCATGGTATGGCAACCGATACTGGTAATGTCGGAACAGGGCTGGCCGGATACCAGGAAACTCAGGTACTGGGGCAGATGCAGGGAATAACCCGACGTTGCCAGCAGATCCTTTTCATATTTGAGCCGGTAAAGCTGTAATCCCGAATTAAGGTTGCCGAGCACCGGAGAGGCCGTGACCCTCGACATCATTTTTTCCCCGCCGTACTCCCCGAAAAAACGTTGCTTCAGCTCAGCCGGATAGGGTTTAAGATAGTTGTATAAAGGCAGAAAAGGCTCGCCCATGTCGTTAACGTGTACAAAACTCCCACCATAAGCCGAAAAGTTGATCGCCTTCACGGAAAACCCATCCAGCGCCTTTAGGCCGCTATGCGCGTCTTTCACCCAGCGGGTCAGACTTTCCAGGTCTTCGCAGGGATCTCCTTCCTCATCCCTGATCTCCTCAAAGCGGTGTGTTTGTTCGTGCACAATCTTGTACTGCTCATCGAACAAAAAGAGCTTTTTATTTGTTTTTCCTACATCCAGTATGGCTATAGCCGGAATCTGACTCATAATCCTGTAGCAATCGTTTTAAATCCCCTGTTTTAAATCAGCTTTCCCTTACCGCTGCCCGCGATCAACACCGACGGGATCAAACACACCCCTTCCGGTGCCCGGCCTGCGCAGGGATACCGCCCTAATTTAAACAAGACCTTCCGTTGAGCTGTGATGTACTGTCATGCTGCACCCACCGGATCCTCAGGGGTTCAGTTCCACTTTGGTCATCTGGTAATAATGATTCTGCAATTGGTGAACATGAATGGGCTCCCGGAGATGCCGGCGGTCTTCCCGCCACCAGATCTCGAGCGGGAAAAATTCATTTGCCGAGGGAGCCACCAGGCGAAACGAGTCTTTCATGTATTTTATCCCATTCCCATTCACCTCTTTGGTGAATCCAAGCTTGGTGAGCGCCTCATCCGAAAGCGGGATGGGATAGAGGTCTTCCGGCTTAAACCAGAACTCCTGCACTGAAGTTTCCACACATACTTCCTTGTCTTCACGGTTTAATTCCTTTACTACTCCTTCCCACTTCTGGCCGTCGTATTCGGCGATCACAAGATCGCCTGGCATTAAATCGTTAAATCTGATCATATGGTGAGCTTTTGTTGCTGAATATACGAAAAAATAAAGCCCTAACTTCTTTTTTTATAGCTGTATACCGCCCACCCATTCAGCACTACAGCAAAAGTGACCATCACAAGGAGATGGTTGCGTATATCAGCAAAACCGCTTCCTTTCAGCATCACCATACGAACCACTTCGATAAAATAGGCAACCGGATTGATCCTGGTGATAAACTGTGCCCAGGCAGGCATACTTTCGATGGAGGTGTAGAGGCCGCCGAGCAGAATAAATATCATCATTAAAAAGAAAGAAATCAGCATCGCCTGTTGCTGCGTGCTGCTATAAGCAGAGATCAGTAATCCCAGGCCCAACACCGCCAGCAGATATAACGCCGCAAAACTATAGATTACCAGGAGACTGCCAGCCGGAATGATGCCATACACCAGCCAGGAGATCAGCAACCCGATACTCAGCACAAACATGCCGATCACCCAAAACGGTATCAGTTTAGCCAGTATAAAATCATATTTGCGGATGGGCGTAACATTGATCTGCTCAATGGTGCCGATCTCCTTTTCCTTTACAATGTTCAATGCCGACAGGTTGGCGCCTACCAGGGTAAGCAGTATTACCAGTATGCCGGGAACCATAAAATACTTATAGTTCATTAGTGGATTAAACCGGTTAGCGGGTACCACCTCGATATTGAGCTCCGGACTGAACCGTGGAAGCTGTATCCATTTCATACGAAGCTCCGTATTAAATTCCCCCAGGATACTTTGAAGATATGCGGTTCCCAAGCCAGCCTTCACGCCGTTCACGGCGTCTGCCGCAATAAATACAGACGCTTCGTCTTCCCTGACGATATCTCTTTCAAAATTGGCGGGGATCTCCAGAATAAGGTCTGCATCTCCCTCTTCTATCGCACGCAGAGATTCTTTGTAGGAGCTACCGTATTGAACCAGATGAAAATAAGACGAGGCCTTGATCTTGGAGATCAGTTGTTGCGAATAAGACGAATGATCGTGATCCACCACCCCGATACGGAGCCCCTTGATCTCATAATCGGCCGCCCAGGGAAGGATCAGTAGCTGAATAACGGGCACCATGAATATCAGGCGGATGATGGACGGATCGCGGAATATCTGCCGGAATTCCTTTTGCAGCAGGAAACGAAGCGTTCTCATGCCAACCTGATTTTGAATTTTTTAATACTGAGCAGCAACAGGCCAACCATGAACGTCGCCAGCACCAGGGTTTCTTTCCAGACCATCTCCAGACCGACCCCCTTGATCATCACCGCGCTCACGATGGAATAATACCATTTTGCCGGCACCACGTTAGATAGTATGCGCAAAGGAAGGGGCATGTTCTCAATGGGAAACATAAACCCGCTAAGCATGATCGTTGGCAGAAACATTGCCGTGAGCGAAATAAACATGGCGGTTTGCTGCGAAGCGGTTGAAGAAGAGATCAACAACCCGAGCGCCAGGCACGCAAGCGTAAAAAGTATACTTTCAAATACAAGCAAACCGAGGCTGCCGGCAATGGGAACGTCCAGCACAAAAACACTCAACAGGAGTATCGACGCAATGTTGACGACCGACAACAGGAAATAGGGCAAAGCTTTGGCAAAAATTATTTTGAGGGGTTGTACCGGAGACACTAACAGGACTTCCATGGTGCCCGTCTCCTTTTCTTTCACAATGGTGATGGCTGTCATCATTGTGCACACCAGCATCAGCACCATCGCCATCACTCCGGGCACCATACTGTAGGCGCCCTTCAGTTGTGGATTGTACATCATCCTTAACTCGGCATTGATGGTGTAAGGCAATTTACGGTTGGCAGTGATCCTCGTTTGAAAGTCCCTGATTACAGCCGTAGCATAGTTGGTCAGCGCGTTGGCTGTGTTGGGATCGGAGGCGTCCGCTACAAGTTGCACCTGCGCGAGGTTAAAATGCATCAGGTCGTTATGAAAATTTGGCGGAAACACCATTACCATCTTGACGGATCCGCTGTTAAACACTTCCTGGATCTCCCGGTGGGAAGTCAGGTAATCAGTGATATCAAAATACCGGCTCGATCCAATCTCCGTTATAAGTGCCGTGGTGGAAATATCTTTCGCATTATCGAGTACCGCGATCTTTGCGTTTTTTACTTCATTGGTGAGCGCGAATCCGAATAATAGAATTTGTACAACAGGCATACAAAGAAGGATAAAAAGGGTACGCCTGTCCCGGAGGATATGATGAAATTCCTTTCTTACCAGTGATACAAGCTGTTTCATCCGTATATATATTCCAGGTGTGATAAACTTATCATGCTCCGTTGCTTTATTCTTTTTAGCCCCCTAATCACGCTTTGCCCGGCGGGCGAGCTGCAGAAACACTTCGTCCATAGACCCGGCACCGAACTGCTGCTTCAGCATAGCGGGGCTGTCCAGTGCTTCGATCCTTCCATCCACCATGATGGAAACCCGATGGCAATATTCCGCTTCGTCCATATAGTGCGTCGTAACAAATACGGTGATGCCGTCTGCCGCTGCCCGGTAGATCATATTCCAAAACTCCCTTCTCGTTACCGGGTCAACCCCGCCCGTGGGCTCATCAAGAAATACAATGCGGGGTTCATGAAATATAGCCACCGAAAACGCCAGCTTCTGTTTCCAGCCGAGCGGCAGCCCCCGCACCAGTTTATTGGCCTGCTCGTTGAGGCGCAGTTGGTTCAGCACCCCGGCAGTTTTTTGTTTTATAAAAGCGTCGCTCTTCCCATAAATACCCGCGTAAAACCGGATGTTCTCTTTCACGGTCAGGTCTTCGTACAGGGAAAACTTCTGACTCATATAGCCAATATTTTTCTTGATCTCTTCATTTTGGGTGAACACATCAAATCCGGCCACCGACGCTTTGCCCGAGGTAGGCGTGGATAAGCCGCAGAGCATCCGCATCGCCGTGGTTTTGCCTGCACCATTAGCACCAAGGAAACCAAAGATCTCTCCTTTTTTTACCTCGAAGGAAATATGGTCGACAGCGATAAAGTCGCCAAATCTTTTTGACAATCCTTCTACCGCTATAACGTTTTCGGTCTGCATGTTGTTTCACTTTAATATTTACCGGCCTGTTGCGAAGAATTCCCCATCAGCGATATAAAACAATCCTCAATATCCGGTTTGGCCTCCTTCACTATGGCCTGGGGCATATCTTCCCTCAGCCGGTTCTCCAGCGCCTCCCTATCGCCCCCGCTTTTCATCACCACGTGATGAAACTCACCAAAGGGATAGGCGTCCTTCACTTCGGGGTAAGTTTTCAGCAGATCAAGCAATTGCAGCATACCGGGTGCCCTGGCAGCGAGCATTGGGTAGCCAAACGCACCGGTGATACCGCTGGGAGTATCCAGGGAGAGGATGCTGCCCTGCTGGATCAGTGCGATGGTATCACAAAGCCCCGCTTCATCCATATAAGGAGTAGAGACCAGGATCGTGATGCCCTGCCGTTGCAAGGTTTTCAGCATTTCCCAGAATTCTTTTCTCGATACGGCGTCCACGCCGGTGGTAGGTTCATCGAGGAAAAGCACCGAGGGGCGATGGATCAGGGCGCAGCTCAGTGCCAGTTTCTGTTTCATCCCGCCTGACAGCGCTCCTGCTTTCCTTTTGCTGAAAGGCGCTATCTGTGAATAGATGTCTTTGATAAGGTCGTAGTTTTTTTTCACCGTCGTATTGAAGATCGTGGCAAAAAAATTGATGTTTTCTTCCACGGTGAGGTCGGCATACAACGAAAACCGGCCGGGCATATAGCCTACTCTTTTGCGTATCTCCCGGAAGTCCTTCACCACGTCGAATCCATCGACCGTTGCGCCGCCGCTGTCGGCCAGCAGCAGGGTGGTAAGGATTCTGAAAAGGGAGGTCTTGCCCGCACCATCCGGCCCGATTATTCCAAAAAGTTCGCCCCGCTCCACTTCGAAAGATATCCCGTTCAGCGCCGCGATCCGGTTGCGCCCCGACTCATAGGTTTTGACAATATTGTCTGCGGTCACCGGTTTCATTGCGGAGTGTTAAGTAACATTTCACCGTACATCCCGATCTTCAGGTAGCCGTCATTCTCTACTCTTATTTTCAAGGCGTACACAAGGTTGGCCCGCTCCTCTTTTGTCTGGATCGTTTTGGGCGTAAACTCAGCTTTATCCGCTATCCACGTAATAGTTCCGGGATACTTTCTATAACCGTTCGCTGCGCTGTCGATCTGTATGGACACGTCCTGACCGATCCGTATCTGCGGCAGCAGGTCGCCGGTTATATAGGCCCGCAAGTAGATAACAGAAAGGTCTGCGATCTTATACAGTGCTTTACCAGGCGTCGTCACCTCGCCGGCCTCCGCGTATTTAGCCAGTACAGTACCGGTAACAGGACTAACGATCCGGGCTTTCTGTAGTCGTTCGTCCAGCTCTTCAACTTTTTTCTGCAGCGGCTCGGTTTCGCTGAGTATGCTGCGGTTTTGCGTACTGATATTATTGCGCTGAACATTTATCTGCTGCCGGGTCACCGCGATCTGTTTTTTTAACAGGTCGATCTGTGCATCGATATCATCCAACTGTTTTCCGGTGGCTGCATCCTGTTGTAAAAGATTTTCTGTACGGTCCTTTTCTTTCAGCCAGGTGTTCAGCCGCGACTGCTGTACGGCCAGCTCATCCTGCAGGAGTTTAACCTGGGGGGTCACGTCTGCAGTCTTTTGAGACAGTGCCGAAATGCTCGCCAGCACCTGCTCCCTCTGCAGCCGGATATCGGTTACGTCTATCAGGCCCACGGCCGAATCTTTCATCAACCGGGCGCCTTCCTGTACCTGCAAGGAAAGTATCCGCCCAGCAGCCTCCGCCGAAACGATCACCTCCTCCGCCTCAAAAGTGCCGGAAGCGTCCGGCCTGATAACGTTGCCGCCACAGGCTCCCGCCATAATGGATAAAGCTCCTATCACCCAAACCAGCGATATGCGCCTGCGACACCTTAATAACGGTTCTGCACAATTGCTAATCCACCGTGTAGTTAAAAAGCTCAGTATACCTGTTGTCATACATTGATTATTTACCTAAAATGGTTTGATAATTGATCTTTGCCTGCAATAGCAATACTTTGTGTGTAATGAGGTGCTGACGCGCCTGATCTTCTGCATTCACTTCCTGCAGGTAGTCGTTTGCTGTGATCACACCATTGGCCAACTGCGCAACCGCTGCTGCGGTGACCGCACTACGCAGGTCGATGATCTCCTGATCCGCGGCAATGAGCTGATCCAGTTTTTCGATCTCCGTTTGTTGTTGTTTGATTGCGGTACGGGTGTTCAGTAAAAACACC
Source organism: uncultured Chitinophagaceae bacterium (assembly GCA_964624205.1). GTDB lineage: Bacteria > Bacteroidota > Bacteroidia > Chitinophagales > Chitinophagaceae > Flavitalea. The sequence continues at coordinate 17,775 of CAZUWX010000042.1, read as the reverse complement.
TCCCGCTGTGTTTTAACCTTGTCCTGATTGAGGTGCAGTAGCCTGCGATCGTTACGGGTGGTGTACCATCCTGCCAGGAGCCAGCTAAGGCGAACGCCGCCTACATAAAAAAGATCAAATTCATTTTTCAGCATGTTCAACCCCGGCCTTCCGTACCCGCCTTGCAAAAACAGGCTGGTTTTCGGCCGGTTGACGGCAGTGATAAGCTTTTGCTGCTGCTCAAGCAGCCGTTCTCTGTCGGAGAATAATCTTATTTCGGGCCGGGAAAGCGGCTGTTCCGCAAGATCCGCCGCATGGAGGTTGAGAAGGAGCTGTTCCGTAACCTGTGATACCGCGGGCCATTCGAGCGCCAGGTCTTCCTGCAGGGGTTGGTTGATCAATAAGCCCAGCGTCTCCACCAGCCCCTTACGCGACGCCCGCAGTTCCGTAAAACGCTGACCTGCTTTCAGCCATTCGGCCCGAAGGGTATTAACAGCCGACTTGAGGGCCAGGCCGTTCTGCACCCTGGCTTCTACCTGCCTGATACCCGTCTGCAGATCCTCCCTCACCAATTCAGCCTGCCCCATCTGTTCCTGGAGATAAAGAATGCCGAAGTAAACCTGGTTGACGGTTTCTCTCAGTTTGTGAAACTCTACCTCCAGTTCCTGATCCTCTACTGCCGCCTGCAATTCCCGGATGTTCTGCTGCTGCCTGATCTGTCCGCCGTCGTATAAAAGTTGGCTGACCTCCGCCGCTACCTTGTACTGATCCCTTCCCGGCGGCTCAATGTGCACACCCGGGATCGAGATATCCACCCGCGTAACATCGGACTGATAAGTGGCCTGCGCTGTGAGCGAGAATTGCGGAAGAAACCCTTTGCTGATATTGGCGATCGTAAGTCCCGCCATCTGCCGGATAATGTCCTTTTGCCGGATCAGCGGATAATTATCTCGCGCAAGCCGGTTTACGGCTTCGAGGGTTAACGACTGACCAAGTCCGCTTAGCGAACCCAGCAATAAACCGAATATGGTAAACCAGGTTTTTAAGATTCGCATACGCTCTATTTTTTTATAGACTCAATTATATAACGGGGCACTTCCCTTCTCCGTTCTGCAATCAGCCGGTCAAAAGCAGCATCGTTAATATTCATAACAGCCATGAACATGGGCCTGCCGATGAACGGAAATATGGTTAGTGACACCATGTTGATGATCAACTGAGCCGGGCTGACCGGTCTGATAATTCCAGCTTTCACCTGCTCGTCGATCTGAGCGAGGAGTTTCTGTGGATTGGGAGGGTGCCTGCCAAGCATCTTCTTTAAAAACTGCTTGGGACGGCGATTCATTTCATGCAGCACAAACAAGGGCAGGTAAGGATTGGCAATTATTTTGTCGGTGTACATTTCACAAAAAGACTCGATCTTCCCGAACAGGGGGGTGTCAGATTCAAATACAGTCGTCAACTGCGGCCAGAAATCGGATGTCAGCTCAAGGAATATTTTCTCAAAGAGCTGTTCCTTATTCCGAAAATAATAATGCAGCAACGCCTTGTTCATCCCGGCCTCGTCGGCGATGTCCTGCATCCGGGCCCCCGCCAAGCCGTTCTTCAGGAACACCCGTTTGGCCGCCTCAAGTATTTTTTTTTCCGTGGAGATATTCTCAGCATTAACCATATAGTTTAACCAATTAGTTAAACAAATATAATGCGTCGATCCGCAATTGACCCATTTTTTTCAGCAAAATCTTTTTTGGGGGGCAGTAGCCTGCTTCAGCGCTCCGTCAGGCGGCAACATTTTGAGAACGAAATAATATTCCGGATTGTACTTCTCCTCTGCATGGGAGTACCACGAAGAAAAAGCATACGCTAAAAATACGCATCATCAAACCGACAAGGAAAAATACGGCCTCAGAGGCCGGGGAAGATCGCTCTCCCGATGCCTTCCCGACCCGGCCAGGGAATAAGGGCCAGTACCAGCACCAGTGCAATCAGAAAAAACCAGAAGGTCCGGGTATGTTTTCTGACATCCGAGATCGACTTCTTAGACACTCCCCTCCCGATAGTTATCAGGATAATAGCCAGCAGCATGCCGATATTGTGTTCTACAACCCAGTAGCGGGATACGGGATCCTTCATCGCAGCTCCCATGCCCGTATTTTGCAGGAGTTTCAACCCCCAGGGCCCCACAAACCATTGATACAGACCTATCAGCAATTGTATATGGGCTGCAATCATCAGGAAAAGTCCCGTCTTTTTGTCGCCCTTGGTAAAGGGCTTGTTTCCTGACATCCCGATAAGATGGCGGATAACAGCGATCACCAACAAGATCAGGATGACCCAGCGGAGCAGGTTGTGCAGGTGGAGGAGTCCGGTGTACATATGGCTTACTTTAACTTATTAAATGGAAGACCTGACCGTGCAAAGAAATACCAGATTTCACAAACCACCAATTTAAAAAGCCTTTAACCCATGCTCTCGCAAAAAACGATTAGTTTTGACGCATGAACCGCCTCATAAAGAAGGTGCCTATCCGTGTCGGTGCCGCCTCGCGTGTGCGCCCCTTTTCTTTTTACGTGCTTACGATACTGGGCCTGACGGTGCTGCTCACCCTTTTTTCCTGCGAAGCCGCAGACGAGCCAACCGATGCAGATATTGAGCATACACTGCAGAGCCCGCCCTTTGCAGGGCTGACCGACAGCATCCGCCAGTTCCCCGACGATGTGCCACTCCGCCTGAAAAGAGCAGTGTCGCTGTCGCAGCACAACCTGCACGAACTTGCTGCCACCGATTACCGGAAGGCCTGGGAGATCAGCGGCAACGAAGATATCGCCCTCCAGTATATATCGAACCTGCTTCTCATGAATGAACTGCCGCGGGCTATCGAACTGCTGCATGAAGGCGTGTCAAGATTCCCGGAGAACACGGAATTTAACCGGCGACTCGGAGAACTATATGCGCAAAAAGGTCGCCTCGAAGAGGGGCTTGAACAATACAATCATATCATCGATAAGGATTCCACAAATTTCGAGGCATGGTTCGACCGGGGCACGCTGCTCGCCCGGATGAAAGACACTGCAGGAGCCATCGCATCGCTTGAAACTTCATTCGCGTTGCTTCCTATCAGCTATTCCGGGATCCCCCTGGCCGGCCTGTATATTTCACGAAAAGACCCCCGCGCTGTGGAGGTTTGTAACATCCTGCTCGCGAAAGACTCTGTAGAAGTGCAGGCAGAACCGGTGTTCATGAAGGGAGTGTACTACGCCGAAACAAAAGACTATGATAAAGCCATAGGGCTATTTGATGAATGCATCAAGCGCGATTGGAAAATGACGGAAGCGTATATCGAAAAAGGGATCATCCTCTACGAGCAAAAAAAATACGACGAAGCCATGAAAGTGTTCACACTGGCCGGCACCGTCTCCAATTCAGATGCCGACGTCTATTACTGGATGGGCCGCTGCTTCGAGGCAACCGGCGACAGGGAGAATGCCCGGGCCAATTACCAGCGGGCCTACGCCCTCGATGAAACATTTCTGGAAGCCAGGGATGGTATAAAAAGAATGGACGGCTAATTGTATCTTGGCCCTAAAATCAACGACCGTATGGCAATTATTGCACCCTCCCTGTTGGCCGCTAATTTTCTTGAACTGGCCGAAGAATGTCGCATGGTGAACGAAAGTGAAGCGCAATGGCTCCATCTGGACGTGATGGATGGCAGGTTCGTGCCGAATATCAGCTTCGGGCTACCTGTGATCAAACAGGTCACCCGGGCCAATAAAAAGATCAACGACGTCCACCTGATGATACTCGAGCCGGAGAAATACACCCCCGCTTTTAAAGAAGCGGGAGCGGACATTCTTTCAGTTCACCTTGAAGCCTGCCCGCATCTGCACCGGAATATCGAACAGATCAAATCGCTGGGCATGCAGGCGGGAGTGGCGATCAATCCGCATACCCCCGTCTCCCTCCTAAAGGATATCCTGGCAGATATCGACCAGGTTTGTATAATGAGTGTGAACCCGGGCTTTGGCGGACAAAAATTTATTCCCCATTCGCTCACCAAGATCCGTGAGCTCAGAAATCTGATCAACGAAAAAGGCCTGAATGTAAAGATAGAAGTGGACGGCGGTGTTACGCTCGAAAACGCCGCGACAATCCTCAAGGCCGGAGCGGATGTGCTCGTGGTGGGCAACACCGTGTTTAGCTCTCCTGACCCGAAAGAAACGATCCGCAAACTCATCAACATTTCCACCTCCTGATCGTCAGCCCTCCCGACAATGCCGGATAACAGTCAGTTCCCGGCACTACCCGAATCTACCCGCTCACAAAGATCCCCGTTCGTCCGGCTTTGTTACGAAACAACAACGTAACCACCCTATTTCTGTATGTGCCCGGTTTTATTCCCATCAAACCGAGACATTGCCCGGCACACATCCTGCGCTTAGCCGGTCATATCAAACCGCGGCGCACCCGGCATTTTGACGCCCCCTGACGCCATCCGCCAACAATGCCGCCACGGGTATCCCGGCGCCCCTGCAGCCTTCCCGCTAACGACCTCTTGGTAATACACGATCCAATTTATCCCAAATTGAAAAACTTCATCCCGAAATGAGACAGCCGTCGCCCCCAGGCCAAACCTAAACAGATGATCATCAGGCAAATAGAATCTGGCACCGGCTTAGTAGTACCATCCGCACCAACACGTAAATACCAAACGAAGAAACAATGATCAAATCAGCATTCGGCAACCCATCTAACCGGATATCCCAGACAGGCAAGGAAGAACAGGTTGGTGTGATAGAAACCCCACCCATTAAAACAAACAAGATGATCACAAAAGTAACCGTGCGTCCGAACCCGTTCTACACTGTTCTTACCATTGATGTTACCTGTAATTCCAACAGGAATATCATCGTGAGGATGTTCAATGAAGGGGGGAGAATTGTTAAGATGTTCAGTTGGTATCTGATGAAAGGAACCAATGTTACTGCTATCAATGACCTGGGTGTTCTCGGTAACGGGAAGTACCTGCTTGATATCATAGACAACCAGGGAACCGTGCTGTTCTCTGTCGATCTCACGAAGGAATAGTCATCACTATACTGCATCCTTAACTACTACTACCATCTTACTTGATAGGAGCTATTGGCCGGCTCCTATTTTTTTTATTCGCACCCCTTACCTCCGGACCCGTTCTTATCCCTGAACGGGCAACCTCCATTTTGTTGGCGCCCTTCCCGGCAACGACAGCGGGGGAATCTTTACATTTGCCGTATGACAAAACTTTCGGTGAACATCAACAAGTTCGGCACCTTGCGCAACAGCAGGGGCGGCAACCGGCCCGACGTGGTGAAAGCTGCGGTTGATGCACAGCGTTTCGGGGCCGATGGCGTAACCGTGCACCCCCGGCCCGATGAGCGCCATATCCGGTATAACGATGTACGGGAAATCAAAAAGATCATCTCCACAGAGTTCAACATTGAAGGCAACTGCAGGGAACAAAAGTTTATCGACCTCGTGCTGGAAGTGCTGCCCCACCAGGTGACCCTGGTTCCCGATGAGTCGGGTCAGATCACTTCTAATCACGGCTGGGACACCTTACAGCATAAGGATTACCTGATTACGGTGATTGGCATTTTTAAGCAGGCTGGTATCCGGGTATCCGTATTCGTAGATCCGGTGACCGAAATGGTGGAAGGAGCGGCAGCCGTGGGAGCCGATCGGATCGAGCTTTACACGCAGGCATACGCCGAAGGGTATGCTGACAACAAACATACCGCCATCGCTCCCTATGTGAAGGCAGCCACTACAGCGCGGGAATATGGCCTGGGAATAAATGCGGGACACGATCTGGATCTGGAAAACCTGGGCTTTTTTGCGCGAAATATCCCCGAGTTAGCGGAGGTTTCAATAGGCCACGCCCTGATCGCCGACGCACTTTATCTGGGTTATGAGAACGCTATCCAATTGTATCAGCGGCAGCTAAACCGGTAACGGTGGTGACAACATGGGTCATTTACCCAGCAGTTCCGCCAGACGGCTCTGCAACTCAGGCCCCCGTAAGTCTTTGGCGATGATCTTGCCGGCAGGATCCACCAGCATATTCTGCGGAATGGTCTGTACCCGGTAAAGGGCGGCAGCCTCATTGTTCCAGCCCTTCAGGTCGGATACTTGCGGCCATGCCAGCTTATCCGCATCGATGGCTTTCAGCCATTGCTGCCGGTTGTTATCGAGCGATACTCCCAACACGGTGAAGTTCTTTCCCTTAAAAGTATGATAAGCCCTGACCACATTAGGGTTCTCGACCCTGCAGGGCCTGCACCAGCTCGCCCAGAAATCGACCAGCACATATTTACCTTTGAAAGAGCTCAGGGACACCAGCTTACCGTCGGGATCCGCCTGCGAAAAATCGATCGCCTCCGAACCGATAGATCCGATTTTATGCTGGTCTATATATTGTTTGGCAATCTTTCCAAAAAATCCCTCCCTGGCTGCACGGCCAAGCAGGTTATAGCGGCGTTCAACAACCGAAATATCGGGCTCTATTTCACTGGTGACCATCATCACGAACGGAGCCACGGGCGAGCCCGAACGAGCCTGTATAAACTGATCGACCTTTTTCCCGATCTTTTCCAGATGCGCGTTGTAAGCCAGCATTGCCGGGTCGCTGCTGCTGACGTTCCGCGAAGCATTCAGCCGGTCTACCATTCCTTTCAGTTCGCCAAACAGGGGGTTGAACGTTTCCTTAAACGCCTCAAAATCGTCGTGGCTCGTGGAACCGGATACCCTGATCTGTTGCGAAGAATCGGCATGACCGCTGATATTGACCCGGTCATTTCCTATAAAAAGTATTGCTTTTTTTTGACCTCCCCCAAAACTGAGCTGGTAGAGATTGGGCTCGGCCACCGTGCCCTGCAAATCAAAAGTGCCATTGGTTACTTTTGCCCTGGCGAGCGTGTCGCCCGGGCTGTTCGGATCCGACAAGCTCACCTGTGCCCCCTCCGGCAATCCTGCAAGCTGCCCGGTGATCACAAATTTTTTTTGTGCCATCAAAGAAAACGGTAATAACAGAAGTGCCCACAAAAATTTATGCATTACCCTATTTTTCTATTTCCGAAATTGATACCAGACTGTCTACGCTCCAGCCTTTCCCGCATGACGCTGTTGTAAAATGTCAACGACGTCCTGCAAATTATAACCTTTCGCGTTAAGCAAAAGTAAATAATGAAAGATCAGGTCGGCAGCTTCCCCCAGGAATAGCTTCCGGTTGTGGTCTTTCGCCTCGATCACCAGCTCCACGGCCTCCTCCCCCACTTTCTGGGCAATCTTGTTGATCCCCTTCCCCATCAGCTTTTTCACGTAGGAGTTCTCATCTCCCTCCGCTTTTCTTTGGGCTATCACCCGCTCCAGGTGGGCGAGAAAGCCGGCAGGTTCGTTGGTTTCATTCCAGCAGGTGTCGGCGCCGGTATGGCAAACCGGACCGACAGGCTCGGCCTTGATCAGCAAGGCATCCCGATCACAGTCTTCCCGGATCTCTTTCACAAGCAGGAAGTTCCCGCTCTCTTCCCCTTTGGTCCATAACCGGTTGCGGGTGCGGCTGAAAAAAGTGACCCGGCCTTCCGCAAGGGTCTTCTCCAGCGCTTCATTGTTCATAAATCCGAGCATCAGCACTTTCCCGGTCCGGACGTCCTGTACGACCGCCGGCACCAGGCCGTCTGCGTATTTGCTATAGTTGATATTCATATGAATGCTTTGGGTGAATGATTGATCAGATTCTTACGGGGATTCCGTTCTCCTGTAAATGATGCTTCAACTCCGGAATTGCTATCTCCCTGAAATGAAAGATGCTGGCAGCCAGCGCGGCGTCTGCTTTTCCTTCCCCGAACACGTCCACAAAATGCTGCAGGGTGCCTCCACCCCCCGAAGCGATCACGGGAACCGGCAACGATCCGGCCAACAGAGCGGTGATATCCAAGGCAAAACCCTGTTTGGTGCCGTCGTGGTTCATTGAAGTGAGTAGTATTTCGCCGGCACCCAACGCAACGGCCTGTTTGGCCCAATCGATACACCTGGTATCGGTCTTAATCCTGCCGCCGTTCAGGTAAACATACCACTCCCCATCGGATTCCTGGCGCGTATCGATCGCCAGCACCACGCACTGGCTGCCGAATTCAGCGGCCAGGTCGCGCACCAACCCGGGATTACGAAAAGCCGCGGTGTTGACGGATATCTTGTCGGCCCCGTTTGCCAATAACACATTCACGTCTTCCACGCTACCGATACCGCCACCCACGGTAAAAGGGATATTGATGCGGTTGGCGATCTGGTTGACCAGCCGGCTCAGCGTTTTCCGTTTTTCGTGGGTAGCCGTTATATCCAGAAATACGAGCTCATCTGCACCCTGTTCTGCGTAGAGGGCGCCCAGTTCAACCGGGTCGCCCGCATCGCGGATATTTTCAAAGTTGACCCCTTTGACCGTCCGCCCGTCCCGGATGTCCAGGCAGGGTATAATTCGTTTTGTCAGCACGATTTAAAGTTTTTGAGTTCCTGCAATGAGATCCGTTGTTCGTAGATCGCTTTACCAATGATCGCACCAGTGCATCCGATGGCAGCCAGCTCGTGCAGATCCTGCATAGTGCTCACGCCGCCACTGGCAATAAAATATAAAGAAGGGAATGTTTCCATGATCTTCCTGTACAATTCGATGGAAGGGCCCTGCAGCAGGCCATCCTTGCTCACGTCGGTACAAAACATCTGGGTAACACCGTATGCCGTGTATTTTTTGATAAAATCGTATATGCTGATGTCGGTAGTTTCCAGCCATCCACCTACCGTTATCTTTTCATCCTTCACGTCTGCGCCGAGCATAAATTTCTCCGCACCATAGCGGGACAGCCATTCGACGAAGAGCTGCTCATCCTTTACCGCAATACTGCCCACTGTGGCCCATTGCGCTCCTGAACCCATCACGATATCCACGTCTTCCGCCGTCTTGATCCCGCCGCCGAAATCGAGCTGGAGCGCGGTATGCGAGGCGATCGATTCCAGCACCTTCCAGTTCTTCACCTTTCCTGCTTTTGCCCCATCCAGATCTACCAGATGGAGCCGGTTCAGGCCATTGTCTTCGAACTGGCGGGCCACTTCGAGCGGGTTTTCGTTATACACTTTAACGGTGCTGTAGTCGCCCTGCGTAAGCCGGACACATTTCCCTTCAATAATATCAATGGCGGGTATCAGTTGCATGAATACGATGCTGTTTTAAGTTTATATGGTAATCTCCAAAAAATTCTTCAATATCCGCTCCCCTGCCCCGGCACTTTTCTCGGGGTGAAATTGTACGCCATAATAATTGCCCTTATGCAGGGCTGCGCTATAGGGATGGATATAGTCGGCAGTGGCAATAGTATCCATTCCCACCGATGCGCAATAACTGTGCACCGAATACACGAAGGTTTTTTCCGGGACGCCGGCAAACAGCTCCGTTTTAAGCCCGTAGATATTATTCCAACCGATCTGGGGTACTTTCTCCGCGCCGGTGGTTGACCTGAATAATTTCACCTGTTCGTCAAATATACCCAGGCAGCCAGTATCATTCTCTTCGGTGTGCGCGCATAAGAGCTGCATACCGAGGCAGATCCCAAGTACGGGCTGCTTTAATTCCCCGATCAGTTTGTCGAGCCCCCGTTCCCGGAGATAGTTCATCGCAGAGCTGGCCTCTCCCACCCCGGGGAATATCACCCTTTCTGCGGTCCGGATAACCTCATGGTTATCCGACACCTCCGCCTTAACACCGATCCGCTCCAGTGCATATAGTACCGACCGGATATTACCGGCGTTATACCGGATCACTACTATACGGTGTTTACCTGAGGATGCCATCGATGAATGATTTGGTTATGGAAGGAATAGAACCTTTTGTTTCCAGCGCCCGGATATAAGCCGTACCGATGATCGCGCCATTGGCATAACGGCAGGCTGTATCAAAACTCTGTTTATTATTAATGCCAAAACCGATCAGCACCGGATTTCGGAACTGGAAAGACCTGAGTCTTTCAAAGTACGCTGCCTGGTGCACCAGGTCTTTCTGGTTACCGGTTGTGGAGGAAGAAGAAACGGCATATAAAAAGCCGCTGCTCAGCGCGTCGAGCCGGCGCATTCTTTCGTCGGAGGTTTCGGGTGTAACCAGGAAAATAAATTTCAGGCCATGGCGTTCGATCGCAGGGCGGTATTCGGTCTCAAACTCGTGCATGGGCAGATCGGGAATGATCAGCCCGTCGATCCCTGTCGCGGCGGCCTGTTCGCAGAATTTTTCGAACCCGAACTGCAGCACCGGGTTAATATACCCCATTAATACCACGGGCACATGCACTGAGCTCCTGAAATGCCGCAGGTCCTGAAACAGCTTGCCGATGGTCATGCCATTCCCGATAGCGCGGGCGCTGCTGGCCTGGATCACGGGGCCGTCGGCCAGGGGATCGCTGTAGGGCATACCCAGCTCGATCATGTCGACGCCACTTTCCTGTAAAGCGAGCAGCACATTCAGCGTACTGTCGGCGGCCGGGTAGCCTGCCGTGCAGTAGATGTTCAGCACACCCGTCTTTTTTCTTTCAAATAGTTCGTCTATCCGGTTCATACATCAGTTGATTGTGTATTCATCGTCTCGTGTTTCATATAGGTGGCCATGTCTTTATCGCCTCTCCCGCTCAGGCACACTACCACGTGGTCGGAAGGTTTGCAGCCGATACGGCCCAGGGCCGAAAAGGCATGCGCCGTTTCGAGCGCGGGGATAATGCCTTCGAGTCTGGCCACTCCAAAAGCGGCGCGCAGTGCCTCTTCATCGGTTGCATTCAGGAAGGTTGCCCTCCCGGAGCTGAAAAGATGGGCGTGCAGGGGCCCGATGCCGGGATAATCCAGTCCTGCTGAAATACTGTGCGGCTCTACCACCTGGCCGTCTTCGGTCTGCATCACCAGGCTCCTGCTACCGTGCAGCACCCCGGTTTTACCCAGTTGTGTAGTGGCGGCGCTCTGCCCGGTATGGACGCCGTGGCCGGCCGCTTCCACCGCCACCAGTTTTACTTCCGGCTCATCCAGAAAATGATAAAAAGCGCCGGCAGCGTTGCTGCCCCCGCCTACGCAGGCCACCACATATTGCGGCAACTCCGAATCCGTTTTTTCTTTAAGCTGCCTGCGTATCTCCGCGCTGATCACGCTCTGGAAACGCGCCACGATATCAGGATAAGGGTGCGGGCCCACCACGCTCCCAATAATATAATGCGTGTTCACTGGATTATTGATCCAGTCGCGTATGGCTTCGTTGGTAGCGTCTTTCAGGGTTTTACTTCCGCTTAATGCGGGCACCACTTTTGCGCCCAGCATCCGCATCCGGGCAACGTTCGGCGCCTGCCGTTCAATGTCTTTTTCGCCCATGTACACCACGCACTCGATATTCCGGAGTGCGCACACGGTGGCGGTGGCCACGCCATGCTGCCCCGCTCCCGTTTCGGCGATGATCCGTGTCTTGCCCAGGCGCTCCGCCAGCAGGATCTGCCCCACTGTATTATTGATCTTGTGCGCGCCGGTATGGCAGAGGTCTTCCCGCTTCAAATAAACATGGGTATTATATTTTTCGCTTAGCCGTTCAGCCAGGTAAAGGGGGGTGGGACGCCCTACATAATCGCTGAGCAGGGCGTTATACGTTTCCAGGAAAGCGGGCTCGTTTATGATCTCGAGATAACGCGTCCGCAGCTCTTCTACGTTGCGGTGCAGCATCTCGGGAATATAAGCTCCACCGAACTGCCCGTAATATCCCCTCTCGTCGGGATCCCTAAATGTATCTGTGGCCATTATGCATGATTTAATTCCTTAATAAAATTTCCTACCATCTGCATTTCTTTTACCCCAGGCTCTGTTTCGAATTTGCTGTTGATATCGATCGCAAAGAGGTTCTTTGCTACGGGATCGTCAGCGAATTCCTGGAGGGCAGGTGCGTCTCCGGAAGTGATGCCCCCGCTCAGAAAAAAAGCCTTGTTGAGAGTTGCCCCGCGAAGTACATTCCAATCGAATTTCCGGCCCGTACCACCGTAACCCGCTCCCATGGTATCGAACATGAACATGTCGCAGGCTTCCATGTACGGGCGGGTCATCCACTCCACCGAATCATTCACGCTCATTCTGAAAGCCTTGATCACCGAAACATACTCCGCGATCCGGCTACAGAATTTGGGGGATTCATCTCCGTGGAGCTGCACCATCTGCAGCCGGCATTCATCTACCATGAACAGCACTTCCTCCACCGAGGCGTTCACAAATACACCTACTTTATTGATACTATGCAGCTTTTTCAACTGGAAGGTGGTAAGATGCCTTAGCGCATAGCGCGGTGATTTGGGGTAGAAAATAAATCCGGCAAAAGAAGCTCCCAGTTCCGAAAGCTGCTCTGCCTGCTCGATCTGTGTCATCCCGCATACTTTAACTCTCATGTTTTTAAGTGCCGCCACCTTTCGGCGGCGCTGTTTTTAAGTGGTTAACGAATGAGGCAAAAGCGATCGCCGGATCTTCCTGCTTCATGAAATTCTCTCCGATGAGAAAACCTTTGAAGCCGGCTTGTTTCAAACGGTGAATGGTAGCAGTATCAGTGATTCCACTCTCCGATATCCTGATTCTATCCGCCGGCATGCTGTCCAGCAGATCGATGGATTGTTGTATGTTGACGGTGAACGTTTTCAGGTTGCGGTTGTTCACGCCTATCACGTCACATTCGTCGCAGATATGTCCCAGTTCGGACGCGTCGTGGATCTCCAGCAGCACCTCAAGCTGAAGTTCCCTGGCAAAAGCGGCGAGACGTTTCACCTCTCCGGGATCCAGCGCTGCCGCGATCAGCAGGATCACGTCGGCGCCTATTGCGCGGGCTTCCACCACCTGGTACTCGTCGACGATAAAATCCTTACGCAGGATCGGGATCGGATTCACCCGGGCCTGCATCAGGTCTTCATTTGATCCTCCGAAAAAATGTTTGTCGGTCAGTACCGACAGTGCTGCTGCGCCGTTCTCAGCGTATGCGCGGGTCACTTCAACCACGTCTGCTCGGGCGTTGATCACTCCTTTGGAGGGAGATTGGCGCTTGAATTCCGCAATGATCCCGGTACCCCCACTCTCCAATGCCTTCACCAACGATATTACGGGGCGCGAGAAAAAGGGCATGGTCTGCAGTTCCTGTATCGGGCGCCGCGTTTTATTCCTGGTCACCTCCAGTCGTTTATGCGCTATTATCTTATCTAGTATGGTCATCGCCGTTGGGTTTTGCATATGCTGTTTTATACAACCGGGCCGGGTCACTGCAGCGCGATCAGTTTTTGCAGGGATTGCAGGGCCCTTCCACTTTCCAGGCTCTCCACCGCTGTCTGGTAGGCATCTTCATAGCTCCTGTAGTTGCCGGTGCAATGTAAGGCCATGGCTGCGTTGGCGAGCACCACTGCGTTCTGCGACCAGGTGCCTTTTTTTTCCAGGATGTCCAGGAATATCTTCGCTGCCGACTCCACGGAATCGCCGCCGCGAATATCCTCTTTATCCACCATTCTTTTGCCGAGTTCTTCGGGAGAATACACCCGTTCCCCCTCCCGGGTGATCACCTTTGTATCGCCCGTCAGCGATATCTCGTCGTACCCGTCCAGCCCATGGATAATCATGAAGGCCCTGTGGTCCTGCTGAAGCAGGTAGTTGTAGATCCTGGCCATTTCCAGGTTGTACACGCCCACAAGCTGGTAAGCGGGTGCGGCAGGATTGGCCATAGGCCCCAGCATGTTAAAGAAGGTCCGTATCCCCAGGCTTTTGCGCAGCGGCCCTACGGTTTTTAATGCAGGGTGAAAAACAGGTGCGTGTAGAAAACAGATATTCGTTTCCGCGATCTCTCTTTTCAGGGCGTCATTGTCCGTTTTGAACCGGTATCCCATACGCTCCATCACGTTTGAGGCGCCGCTGATGGTGGTCGCCCCGTAATTTCCGTGCTTGGCCACTTTCTGGCCGGCACCGGCAACGATAAAACAGGCAAGCGTCGAAATATTGAAGGTATTTTTGCCGTCGCCGCCCGTGCCTACGATATCCATCACCTGGTGGCCGCCCAGGTCCACTTTATTGCAAAGCTCCAGCAGTGCATCGCGGAAGCCCTGCAATTCCTCGATCGTAATACTGCGCATCAGAAACACCGTTACAAACGAAGTGATCTCGGGTTCGGAGTAGGCTCCCTGGGTAATATTTGTCAATACTTCCCGCGCCTGCTCCGTGGTGAGCGTTTTGTGCTCGAATAAATATTGAAGTATTTTTTTCATCCGTTCATTTTTGTTTATCGCTTTATACTTAGTCCTTAAACCAATTCCTTAGGATCGTCTCGCCGTTGGGCGTCAGCACGCTTTCGGGGTGAAACTGCACCCCCCTGACGTCAAATTTCCGGTGCTGTACGCCCATGATATGCCCGTTGTCGTCCTCTGCAGTGATCTCCAGTTCAGCGGGGAATTCTTCCCGCGAAACGATCCAGCTATGGTAGCGCCCTACCCGGATGGTGCCAGGCAATCCCTCAAAAAGCCGGTTTCCTTCAAACAGCCTGCAATCCGTGGCCACGCCGTGGTACACTGTGGTGAGGTTGACCAGTTTTGCTCCGAATGCTTCCCCCACGGCCTGGTGGCCCAGGCAGACTCCCAATATCGATTTGGTGGGGGCGTATTCCTGGATCAGGGGCAGGAGCAACCCTGCTTCTGAAGGCACGCCCGGCCCGGGTGACAAGATGATCTTGTCGTATCGTTTTATCTCTTCGAGTGCAATCTGGTCGTTCCGGAATACGTCTGCCTTTACAGGCAGGATCTTTTCTACGAGGTGAACGAGGTTATAGGTAAAAGAGTCGTAGTTATCAAAAACAAGTACTTTCATCCGTTTATCTTTTGTTTCCTCAGCAGCAGCACAGCTATCCGATTTGAGTAGCCAGGTCGATGGCTGATTTTAAAGCATTTAATTTATTGTTCACTTCCTGTAATTCGTTTTCCGGCTGCGACGCAGCCACCACGCCGGCGCCCGCCTGGTAGGTCAACCGGTTGTTGCGACTCAGCAGTGTGCGAATCATGATGGCATGGTTGCAGCTTCCGTCAAATCCCACAAAACCGATTGCACCTCCATAGTTCTGCCGCGAATCGGGTTCAAATTCGTTGATGAGCGACATGGCTTTGAACTTGGGTGCGCCGCTAAGCGTGCCGGCCGGAAAGGTTCTGGACAGCAGGTCGAACGGGTTCCCGTTTTCCCGCACCTTGCCCGTTACCTCGCTGACCAGGTGAATGACGTGCGAATAATATTGTATCTGTTTGTATTGCGTAACCTTCACGTCGTCGCAGAGGCGGCTCAGGTCGTTCCGCGCAAGGTCTACCAGCATCACATGCTCCGCATTCTCTTTTGCGTCTTCCAGCAGTTCTGCAGCTTTTTGCTGGTCTACCGCCGCATCGCCCGTCCGTCTGAAAGTTCCGGCGATAGGATGCACCACCGCCTTGCCGTCGCTGATCCTCAGTTGGGCCTCGGGAGAGGATCCTATTAACCGGTAGTCGCCGTAATCAAAATAAAAAAGATAGGGAGAAGGATTGACCGACCGAAGGGTGCGGTACACATTGAATTCATCGCCGGCAAACGCCTGGCTGAAACGCCGGCTTAGCACGATCTGGAAAACATCTCCCCGCAAACAGCTCCGGATACCCTTGCGCACCATCTCCCGATACGCTTCGTCTGTGATATTGGATTGCTCTTCTCCTTTTTTCCGAAAGGGGTACACCGGCACGTCGCGGCTCCGGATCAAAGACTCCACCAGCTCGCTGTCGCTCGCAACGCCGGGAAGTATATTTTCACAGAGAAACAGTTCGTCCTTAAAATGATTGATCGCGATCACATATTGGTACAGCCGGTAGCGCATCAGCGGGAGGGGTTGTTCCTGGGCGGTGTTTTTTTCAAGGGAGATGGCATCAAAGAACTGTACGGCGTCGTAGGATGTATATCCATATAGCCCCTGCGCGAACTGCGCTTCGGCGCAATCGGTTTTTCCCGTTTCAAAATGTTGCATATACTCCCAAATGCGATCGGGTATCCCTGTATTGCCCTTAACAGGAAACCTTTCGGCAGGCTGACCGGGGAATTTTATTTCGAGACTGTCTTGGGTACTGACCTCGATACCGCCGATGGCGTTGATACAAATAAACGAATAGCTTTTCTCCGCGGCGTGGTGATCAGTACTCTCCAGCAGGATCGTGTCCCGAAAACGGTCCCGCACGCGCAGGTAAATACCAACCGGCGTGAATATATCCGCGAGCATTCTTTTACAAGCCGTTTGCAGTCTTATTTTTTTACTCATCCTTTCAAAACATTTAACAAAAAAGCCCCGGAACACCGGGGCCTATATCATACTACAATAATAGTAATAGCATTAGCTGCCCCTGTAGGAGTTAGTATGCCACCACCATTGTTGATTTGTTATACAGTACTTCATTACGATGCAAATATGTGCACTTTTTTATTTGTTTCCAATTTTTTTTCTTTAGAGCAATCCTTTTGTGCTTGGCAGGTAGTTGCTCAGCGGGTCCCTTACCACGGCCATCCGGATGGCTTTGGCGAAAGCTTTGAAGATTGCCTCTATCTTATGGTGTTCATTATCCCCGCGGCACTTGATGTTAAGATTACAACGTGCAGCGTCGCTGAAAGATTTGAAAAAATGAAAGAACATCTCCGTGGGCATATCGCCGATCTTTTCCCGTCTGAACTCAGCGTTCCAGACCAGCCAGCTTCTCCCCCCGAAATCGAGCAATACCCTGGCTTCTGCCTCATCCATCGGCAATGCAAAACCGTACCGGGCCATGCCGCGTTTATCGGCCAGCGCCAGGGCGAAAGCTTCGCCGAGGGCAATGCCAGTGTCTTCTATAGTATGGTGTTCGTCGATGTGCAGATCACCGTTCACCCTAACCGTGAGGTCCATTTTACCGTGCCGCGCTACCTGATCGAGCATGTGATCAAAAAAACCAAGCCCCGTGGCGATATTCGATTTGCCGCCGCCGTCAGCATTCAGCTCGATCCTGATCTGTGTTTCGTGGGTATTGCGTTCGTGCACCACCTGCCTGAGCCCGGTTTTTAAGAATTGGTAGATCTCCTGCCAGCCGGAGGTTTCGAGTGCAACCACGGGTAGAAGGGCGTTGGCCGCGCCTGCAACCTCCGCGGCTCCCAGACCGGGTTCGTTATTCAGCCAGATAGCTTTACACCCCAGGTTTTGTGCCAGTTGAACGTCTGTGATCCTGTCGCCGATCACAAAAGAACCGGCGATATCGTAGTGATCATTTTTCAGATAGCGGGTCAGCAGTCCGGTGCCGGGTTTACGGGTAGCGGCGTGCTCAGCAGGCAGGGTTTTATCGATCAATACTTCGCTGAACCGTATGTCTTCTCCTTCGAGGGTTCGCATGACAAGCTGCTGCACCGGCCAGAAATCCGCTTCGGGGAATCCTGCGGAACCCAGCCCATCCTGATTGGTAACCATCACCAGCTCGTATTCCAGTTCGCGGGCTATTCTTCCCAGGTATTCAAACACCCGGGGGTAAAATTCCAGCTTCTCCAGCGAGTCGATCTGATAGGTGGGCGGAGCCTCTTTGATAATGGTACCGTCTCGGTCAATAAATAAGATCCTTTTCATCCGTTCATTTTTGTTTTTTCAATGGTCGGATGGAACTCCGCACATAGATCTCCGTGGAATAAGACTTGTCTGTGCTCCGGTTCATCCGTTCATTTTTGTTT
>CAZUWX010000041.1:0-33774 GCA_964624205.1 uncultured Chitinophagaceae bacterium | reverse complement strand
TCAAAGCTATATGTCCACGAAATAACGGGCAAGATGGGTTGCTCGGTGGAATACGGCAAAATGGACTTAATCAGGTAATTTATCACTGACGTCCGGGCAGCACTGCCGAATACAAAGAATGACTTTGAATACTGCTCAATATTCATAATGCTACGGGTTCATCCATTAATTCTTGTGCTCTCAAAAGCCTTCTGTATCAAATATTCATGCAGGAATGCTTACGAAAACAAATACGAATGGGGGAGCAGCTAAAGGCCATCGAACCATCTCAATGTTATACCTATGTTATACTGAAAAGAAAAACGCTTTGCAAGTGAGTTACTTACAAAGCGTTATATCTATTTTTTGTGATCCCGCTGGGACTCGAACCCAGGACCCATACATTAAAAGTGTATTGCTCTACCAACTGAGCTACGGAATCGCTCGGCGCTGAATACCAAAGTGAAGCGGGCTAATGTATCTTATTCCGGCACGATAATCGTGCTTTGTTTTTCATTATTCCCCTTCCACTTCCCTGTTTTCAACGGGGTGCAAAAATAAGGTAAAAAGATATTGTACCAAATTTTACCTCCAATTTTATTATGGACTCCAGCATGAAAGTTTTTTGACCGGGCCAAGTCAGCTATTTTTGCGCATCAACTAACCCATATGTCATTTTTCAAAGATAAGGTGGTCGTGATCACTGGCGGCAGCGAAGGAATCGGCAGAGGGCTTATCGAAGCCCTGATCCCGCTGGGAGCCCGGATCGCCACCTGCGGCCGAAACTACGATAAGCTCTATAACCTCCAGATGCAGTTCACCGGGCACCCGCTCCATATCATGTCCTGCGACGTGAGTAAGGAAGACGATTGCAAACGATTCATCGAATCCACCATCAAAACATTCGGAGGCATCGATATTCTGATCAACAACGCCGGCATCAGTATGCGCGCACTCGTGAAAGATGCCGACACCAGCGTGATGCGTAGCGTGATGGGCGTGAATTTTTTCGGCGCCGTCTACTGCACCAGCTTTGCCCTGCCGTCCATCACCGAACGCAAAGGCACTGTGGTCGGCGTATCCTCCATCGCCGGCTATCGCGGGCTTCCGGGCCGCAGCGCTTATTCTGCATCCAAATTCGCCCTGCAGGGCTGGCTGGAAACCCTCCGGACGGAACTGCTAGAGGAACAGGTGAACGTGATGTGGGTCTGCCCCGGATTCGTCAGCTCCAATATCCGCAATACTGCGCTTGACCCCTCCGGTATTCCTCAGAAGGAAAATCCGATGGATGAGTCCAAACTGATGAGCGCCGCCGAATGCGCACAGCATATCCTGCGCGCCATCGAAAAGAGAAAACGAACGCTGGTGTTATCTTTCCAGGGAAAACAGACCATCTTGCTCAATAAACTGTTCCCCGCATGGACCGATCGACTCGTGCACAAATTTTATTACGATAAGGGGAAGCTGGTAAAATGACCCCCGCCTATTCCATACCCATTAAAAAACCGGGACGCCCATGCCTATTGTAACCCTTACCTCCGACATCGGTCAGCAAGACTACCTGGTGGGGGCGGTGAAGGGCCAATTGCTGCAGATTAACCCCGCTTTCACACTGGTGGATATCAGCCACCACCTAACCCCCTTCAATATTTCGCAGGCAGCCTATATCTGCCGCAATGCCATCCGTAATTTCCCCCCATTCAGTTTCCACCTGGTGTTGGTGAACCTGTTCGACCAGCCACCCGTTCAGTTACTGGCCGCCTTCCACAAAAACCAGTATATACTCTGCGCTGATAACGGTCTGCTTCCCATGATCCTCGAAGAAAAACCCGAAATGGTAATCGGCCTGCCGCTGGCCAAAGTTGCAGTGAAGAACACGCTCTACTGTACCCGCGTGATGGGTGAGACCGTGGAAAAACTGCAGGCCGGGATGCCCCTTCCCGAGATCGGCAATCCCGACGCAGCCTATACAGACAAAACCCCGTTGCGCCCCTTGCTCGGCGACAACTGGATGGAGGGTCAGATCCTTTTTATCGATCATTTTGAAAATATCGTCGTCAACATCACCCAGGAACAGTTCGAAGAACAGCGTAAGGGGCGTAGTTTTCGGATCATCTTCAAGAGAGACGAGGTGATCAGCACGATCAGCGAAACCTACGCCAGCGTAAAGGAGGGCGAGAAACTGGCCCTGTTCAACGCGGCCGGCTATCTGGAGATCGCGATCAACAAAGGAAACGCAGCGGGGCTATTCGGACTGCAGGGCTTCAGCGAAAGATCGCATAACCAGCAAACCCGCCTTTTCTACCAGACCGTGAAGATCCAGTTCCTGTGAGTGATTGCGGATTTATACTGTTTGCAGGTTTGCAAAATTCCTGTAGGTTTGCCAAGTTTAAAAAATGCCATATTATATGAGTTTCAACAGGATGAACAACATTGTGGGATGGATCGTATGTATCATCGCCTGCACCGTGTATGTGATGACGATGGAACCCACCGGAAGCTTCTGGGACACCGGCGAATTTATTTCGACAGCCTACAAGCTTCAAATCCCCCACCCACCCGGTGCGCCGATGTTTATCCTGCTGGGACGCCTGTTTATCGTCCTCTTCGGCGACAACCCCGCCACCGCTGCCTTAGGCGTGAATTTTATGAGCGCGATAGCCAGCGGCTTTACCATCCTCTTCCTGTTCTGGACAATCACGCATTTTGCCCGGAAAATAGTACAGAAGGGCCAGGAAGCGCTAAATTCCCAGCAACTGGTCAGCGTTATTTCCGCCGGCGTGGTGGGTGCGCTGGCTTACACTTTTTCCGACTCGTTCTGGTACAGCGCCGTGGAAGGGGAAGTGTATGCACTTTCCTCCCTGTTTACCGCCGTTGTATTCTGGGCTATCCTGAAATGGGAACACGAAGTGGATCGTGAGAGCCAGACCGATGGGCATAAGTTCTCCCGGGCCGACCGCTGGCTGGTGTTTATCTTTTATATGATGGGGCTTTCTATCGGCGTTCACCTGCTGAACCTGCTTACTATCCCCGCCATCATCATGGTGTACTACTTTAAGCGTTACAAAGTGACCCCCTGGGGCACTTTTTTTGCCTTCCTCCTGGGTTGCATCATCACCGGGATCGTGCAGGTGGCCATTATTCAATGGTCAATCAAGGGAGCCGGCGCATTCGATATCTTTTTTGTCAATCAACTCGGTACCCCCTTTTTCGTAGGCTTTACCTTCTATTTTGTGTTGATGGCGGGGCTGCTCGTGCTGGGCCTCCGCTTCACCAATAAGCAGCTCCGGCAATTCAAGGGATTTCCGGTCTGGCTCTCTGCTATCGTGCTGCTGTTCTGTTTTCCCTTTCTCAAGTCCTCCGGATCCTTCGTGGCCTTCCTGGTGGCCCTCGGCGTACTGATCGCCGTCAGCAACAGCTATAAGGAACGTCTCTATTCCTTCCTTCGGATCGCTATATGGTCGACCATTTTTATCGTCATCGGCTATTCCACTTATTTCACCACCCTGATCCGCTCCAATGCCGATCCCTCGGTGGATATGTATAACGTGGACAACCCCGTGAGCCTGGTGGGCTATCTCAGCCGGGAACAGTATGGCGACTGGCCCATCCTGTACGGACCCTTTTTTACCGAAGAGCTTTCCAATGAGGATTTCGTCAACACCGGCGATCTATATGTTAAAGGGAAAGATAAATATGAGGTGGCCGGAAAGATGCAGAAACAAAACTACTCGGGCATGGAAACGGCCCACCCCTTCCCCAGAATGTGGGATAGTGGCAACGAACGTAATCAGCATTTTGTGTACCGCGAATTCGGTGGCGTGGAAGAGGGAGAAACTCCTACTATGGCTAATGAAGTACGGTATTTTGCCGATTACCAGTTCCGTTGGATGTACTGGCGGTACTTCATGTGGAATTTTACCGGTAAACAGAACGACCTGCAAGGATTCGGCAATATCCGTGACGGCAACTGGTACAGTGGCATCAAGTTTGTCGATAACCTCTTTCACAGTACCACCGACGTACTGCCCGACACGGCAGGCAAAACCAATAAAGCCAATAACAGGCTGTTTTTCCTGCCGCTCATCCTGGGCATACTCGGCATCATTTTCCAATACACCCGGCACCGGCGCGACTTTTTCGTGGCCTTCCTGCTGTTCTTCTTCACCGGCCTGGCTATCGTAATCTACCTCAATCAATCGGGCTACCAGCCCCGCGAACGCGATTACGCGTATGTAGGATCCTTCTACGCCTTTGCCATCTGGATCGGCCTGGGCGTGCTGTGGGTAAGAGATAAGCTGAGCAAATACATCAAGGGTGCAGGGGCCGGCTACGCTGCCTTCCTGCTCTGCCTGCTCGCCGTACCGGTGCTCATGGCTTCCCAGGAGTGGGACGATCACGACAGAAGCCGTAAAACCCTGGCCCGCGACCTGGGTAATGATTATCTCCAGAGCTGTGAGAAAAACGCCATCCTGCTCACCTTTGGCGACAACGATACCTATCCCCTCTGGTACGCGCAGGAAGTGGAAGGCATCCGCCCCGATCTTCGCGTGATCAACTACAGCCTGCTGGGTACCGACTGGTATATTAACCAGCTCCGTTATAAGCTGAACGAGAGTGATCCGGCAGACGTGATCTTCACAGCCGACCAGATCCGCGGCAACACCCGGAACGTGATTCCCGTGTACCCCCTTCCCAATTACGACCAGGAGACCTACTACGACCTGGAGACCATTCTGCGTGAAGTGGTGGCAAGCGACGACCAGCGCAATAAAGTGGCTATGCAGAGCGGCGACTACGCCAATGTGCTGCCCGTCCGGAAACTCACGATACCCGTCGACGTGGAGGCTGTGAAAAAGACCATGCAATTCAACCCGGGCGACAGTATACTCAGTGAGATCAAGATCGACATTAACCGGAACTTCCTTCAGAAGAATGACCTCGCTGTGCTCTCGCTGATTGCGGCTAATAAATGGGAACGCCCTATTTATTTTACCTCAACACAGGAGCTCAGAAACCTGGGCCTTGATAAGTACGTCCGCATGGAAGGGCTTTCGTACCGATTGGTGCCCGTAGCCGGCAGCATCGTGCAGCCAGATATCTCTTACACCAATATCATGGAGAAATTTGCCTACGGGAATGCCGGCAGACCCGGTGTCTACTTCGATGAGGAAAACCGGCGGCACATCAATAATATCCGGCTGGCCCACGCCACGCTTGCAAAATCGTTGGTGAGCGTCAACCGGAAGGACTCTGCCAAACAGGTGCTGAACAAATACGACCAGTCGGTACTGGAAGAAAACGTGCCTTACGGCATGACCTCCAACAGGGCTAATTTTCATAATAGTATTTCTGCCGACTTCCTGGAAGCAGCCTACAGTAGTGGCGACACGGCCCTTGCCGAAAAAGTCAACCACTCACTGAAAAAAGATCTGGAACAGCAGATGTCGTATTACCGGTCGTTAGGAGAGGATCAACTGGATAACGAAAACCTGGCCATGAACGCGGCAGGCGTGCTGAATAATAAGGGCGGGTATCTTTCCGAAAAACAACGTCCGTTTGCCTACGACATCCTTTCTTCCTACCAGTTGCTCGAACACGTGAAACAACTGGAACTACAATACGGCGTGGCGCCGCGTGGAACGGGAGAACCCGGGCTCGATACCTTGCAAAACCCTGCTCTACCGGAAATCGATACGCCCTGACAGGGAAACAATTGATTATAAAATTGTTAAAAGAAAGAGCCGTAAAGAAAAAATATTTGCGGCTCTTTTACATTTAGGGGTGTTTGAAAAGCTTTCGCGGAAATAACTTAACTTGAGGGTATGAAGGGGTATAATTTTTCGAGGTATGATCCGCGTGGAGAAGGAAAATCTACCTTCGAGCAACTGCTAGATATATTTTTGCAATTGCTCACCTATACGAATGGAGAAGTGTCGGAAGCACTCGAATGGATGAACCAGCTTGATAAGGAGTATGCGCTCACCAACGACGAGTACGGTATGGGCGATTTTATCGACGAGCTGAAAGAAAAAGGCTATATCAAGGAGGATCCTGCCCGAAGCGAGCTCCGCATCACTGCCAAAGGCGAACAGGGCATTCGCAAAAAATCCCTGGAAGAAATATTCGGTAAGCTGAAGAAAACAAAACCCGGCCAGCACCAAACTTTCAAACCCGGCCAGGGCGACGAACTGAATCCGGAAACAAGGCCGTTCCAGTTCGGTGATACCCTGGAGCAGATCGACTTCACCGCTTCTATCCGGAACGCACAGATCAATCACGGCATCGAAAATTTCCGGATGCAGGAAGATGATCTCCACATCCGGGAAACGGATTATAAATCCCAGACCTCTACGGTGCTGATGATCGATATCTCCCATTCCATGATCCTTTACGGAGAAGACCGCATCACCCCCGCCAAGAAAGTAGCCATGGCCTTAAGCGAACTGATAACCACCAAGTACCCCAAAGACACCCTGGACATCGTGGTGTTCGGGAACGACGCATGGCCGGTAGAGATCAAAGACCTCCCCTATCTCCAGGTGGGCCCCTATCACACCAACACGGTGGCAGGGCTGGAGATGGCACTGGATATCCTGAGGAGGCGGAAAAATCCGAATAAGCAGATCTTTATGATTACCGACGGCAAGCCCACCTGCCTTAAACTGGGTAAACGCTATTATAAAAATAGCTTCGGGCTCGACAGAAGGATTACAAGCCGCTGCCTGAACCTGGCGGCGCAGTGCAAAAAACTGAAGATCCCCATTACCACTTTTATGATTGCCACCGACCCTTATCTGCAGAAATTTGTGCAGGAATTTACGGAAACGAATAACGGGAAAGCCTTTTTTGCCTCACTCGACAGGCTGGGCGCATTTATATTCCGCGATTTTGAAAGTGGTAAAAGAAAAACCGTGTACTAATATTTAGATACAAGCATAATCCATTAGGAGAATACAATGAATAGAAAGCAGATCAATACTTTAGGCGAACTGAAGAAAAGTGGCTACACCTCAAGATCGATAAAAGACGAAGTAAGAGAAAACCTTATCCAACGGCTCCAGCAAAAGAAGCCCTCTTTCGAGGGAATTATCGGATACGAAGAAACGGTGATCCCCGACGTGGAACGGGCGCTGCTTTCCCGGCATAATATATTATTCCTCGGGCTGCGTGGACAGGCAAAGACGCGGATGGCGCGCCAGATCACCGACCTGCTCGACGAATTTATCCCCGTGGTGGCAGGCAGTGAGATCAACGACGACCCACTGCAACCCGTGTCAAAATACGCACGTGATCTGATCCTTTCAAAAGGTGATGATACGCCTGTCGAATGGCTCCACCGCAGCCAGCGGTACGGTGAAAAACTGGCTACGCCCGATGTAAGCGTGGCCGACCTCATCGGCGATGTAGACCCCATCAAAGCTGCCAACCTCCGCCTTAGCTTCGGCGACGAGATGGTGATCCATTACGGCATCATCCCACGCAGCAATCGCAGCATCTTTGTGATCAACGAAATACCCGACCTGCAGGCCAGGATCCAGGTAGCCCTGTTCAATATCCTGGAAGAAGGAGACGTGCAGATCCGCGGATTCAAGCTGCGCATCCCGCTAGACATCCTTTTTATTTTTACCGCCAACCCGGAAGACTATACCAATCGGGGTTCCATCGTTACACCGTTGAAAGACCGGATCCAAAGTCAGATCCTGACACACTATCCCCGGTCACTGGATACTGCCCTGGCCATTACGGAACAGGAAGCGGCGATCCACAAACAGCAGCGTGCACGCGTGGAGGTTAATGACCTGATCAAACGGCTGATCGAGCAGATCTCTTTCGAAGCGCGCGCCAGCGAGTACGTCGACAAAAAAAGCGGCGTGTCTGCCAGGTTAAGTATATCGGCCCTTGAAAATGCCTTCAGTGCCGCCGAACGCAGAGCGATCCTGAACCGCGAAAAACACACCCAGGTCTGGGTGAACGACCTCGTGGGCATCATACCCTCCATTACGGGCAAGATCGAGCTGGTGTACGAAGGAGAGCAGGAAGGCCCCTACCAGGTAGCCACCAACCTCCTGGAAAAAGCGATCCGCACCCAGTTCGTCACCCTGTTTCCCAACCCGGATACGCTGAAGAAAAAACGAAATACCCAGGCACAGCCACAGCCTGAAAATCCTTATCGGTCGATACAGGCCTGGTTCGACAAAGGCAATAACCTGAACCTGCTCCTGAACACGAAGGATGCCGACAAACTGAATGAATTGTATAAAGTAGACGGGTTGCATGCACTGGTGAAGAAATATTTTAAACAAGTCAATGAAAAAGAGACCGGCTTGCTGATGGAATTTGTGTTGCATGGACTTTCCGCTTACTCCTTCATTAGCAAAAAAGTGATTGACAACCGCGTAGAGTTTAAAGACCTGATGGGGTCCATGCTGAACCTGGGCAGCACCCCCGGCTTTTCGGACGAAGAGCTGGACAGGGATGATTTTCAGTAAAAGATTAGCACATCCTCCTTCTGCACCAATAGCCTTTGGGCCGATCATCTGTAAACGATCGGCTGCTAACCCTCGGCCAGCACTGCTATTTCTTTTGCCTTCGCCTTGTACTGATAAGGGCTTATTCCCGTATGCTCTTTGAATATTTTGCAAAAATGCGAATCGGAGTTATAACCGCAGAGGCCGGCTATCTCGTACACCGGCTTGTCCAGTTTGATCAGCAGCTTGCGTGCAAGTTCCATCCGCTCGGCTGTAATATACTGCGACAGGCTGATGCCCATCCGCTCTCTGAAAAAACGGCTAAATGAAGGAGCGGTCATATAGACAAGATCCGCTAATACCTCCAGCGATATCACCTGATGAAGGTTTTCTTTAATGTAATTAAGTACGGGTACCAGTCTGTCCGATTTGAGGCGGCCGGAGACTGCGACACGGCTATCGATAATCGGTTTTTTGTCGGCCGACACCGCGATCGTGTGCAGGATATTCAGAAAACCTTTTACCCTTGCATACCCGGATAACTCAAATAGGTTCTCCAGTTGAGCTGCAATCCGCCTTTTGGTTTCGCCATGTATGGATAGTCCACGCGACGAAAGACATAGCATTTTTTTGATAACTTCAAACTCTTCCAAAAGATCGAACATTTGTTCAAATACCTGGGAGTTGATATAGGCAACAATTGCGCTGGATTGTAATCCTGCGTCCGCCTCGTAAAAAGCCGGGTCGCTCAGCCATATATGCGGCAGGTTCGCCCCTACGAATACCATATCTCCCTGGGAATACGGTGCAATATTATTGCCGATGATCCGCTTCCCGTAGCCATTGAGGATAAAAGTCAACTGGTACTCAGGATGAGCATGAAAAGTAGGTTTTCCGTGATACGGCGAGTAGAGAAACGGTTGCGTTCTTTTCTCCACGTGCAAGGAACCGTTGACCAACCGTGTCATTTGTGTATAAACGAGTTTCATAAGATTCTATTAAAGTTACACCTACCATCCCGGCGCCGGTAGCTGCCGGGCTCCCAGGGATGCACACAATTTTTATCAATTGGCAGCCACCACTTTCAACACGCCCCGCATGATCAGGTAATGACCGGGATACGTGCATACGAAAGGATATTCGCCGGGATCTGCCGGCGCCGTAAAATAAATAGTTTCAGATTTTCCCGGTTGTAATAACGAAGTGTAAAAAAGTACTTTGGCCGATCGCGGCACATAGTCCAGTT
Organism: uncultured Chitinophagaceae bacterium; assembly: GCA_964624205.1. Lineage (GTDB taxonomy): Bacteria > Bacteroidota > Bacteroidia > Chitinophagales > Chitinophagaceae > Flavitalea. Next base: position 24,078 of record CAZUWX010000041.1, on the reverse strand, counting down.
TTTCTCCGGACAGCCCCATATTCAGCGCGGCTGCCCCTATCTCGTCCGCGGCCCCCGGTGTAGTAACCACAACATTGTGGGGCATATCGTCGGTATTGTCGAATCTCAATTTCAATTTTGCCCCAGACCGTACAATAATCCGTGTCTGGTCGAATTTAAGGCCGGGAACCGGCTTCAGGACAATGGTTTGATCAGGCCCCCGATTCCATCCTGCGGGCTGTTTCAACAGCCTTTTTGTGGCAACAGGAGCCGCAGTGCCTGCCGGGGGCTTTGCCGTCGATGTTCGGGGGGCCGGCTGCCTGGGATGAGCATGTTCCGGAGATTTGATACTAACCCTGTTTTCGGCGGTTATCGTCAGCCTATCACCCTCGGGAACCTCATTGAGTGTATAATATCCGGTATTATGAAGCAGCAGGTAGTTGTCCTGCGATCTTATTCCTTCCGTTTTGATCTCATGGATATATCCCTGCTGCAAGCTGTCCACTACTAATCTTACCCGTAGTCCGTCGGCCGAAACCTGGATCGCCTTTACCGGGCAATTCCCTTCATTGATAACCGGGCTGCCGTAGCGATGGCCGTATTGGTAGGTGAAACGTGTAAGGGTGTAAGCCGATGCGATCCGTGCCCGCTCTCGGTTTACCGGGCGGGTGAACTCGATTTCAAATCCATCTGGCATCGCCTTTACCATCCTCATTTCAAAAGGTATCTTGCCGTTCCACACTATCCGCTGTAATCCAAACGATGTATTACCACGCGATCCCCATCCCCTGTTGGTCATGCCCGCAAACATGCTCCCGTCCGACCCCCACTTCATACGCAGCACCCCGGAGTTAAACCCTTCCCTAAATGGAAATACGACCCCCTGGTAAACACCCCGAACCTTTTCCAGGGCCACGCGCATGATCTTACTATGTCCCTGGTCTCCTATAAAGAGCTGTCCCTGAAACGGGCCCATCTTTCCCTTGTCGTCATATAACAAAATATCGGATGTGGAGATGCCCATGATGGAATGGGGTAGCCATACCGCGGGCGATTTTAATCCCGGCACTCGTTTAGCTATTTCATACTTGGGCTCATCGGTATCAGGTATATCCCCGGGCAGGAGTTTTACTTTCGAACCTGGCTCCACCGCCCATTTGAGTGATTCGGGGTTACCCATAAAATCCCCTTCCTCCACATGGGCGATATAGCCCGATCCTACCCAATCTCCCTGGTTTTCGGAATAGAAGATGGCTCCGTCAGCATTAAAACCCATTCCCGCAGGCGACCGCAGTCCCGCAGCAAAAGGCTGCATATTTCCGCCGCTGTCCAGTTTCAGCATCCAACCGTCCCACTTCGATAAACTTTCGCCGCGATCAGTCCAGCCGAGATTCAACGATATATACATGTTGCCTTCAGCATCAACTATCGGCCCATACGCATACTCGTGGTAGTTACCGGCCAGCGGCCAGGTATATACTGTTTTATATTCGTCCGCTTCACCATCGCCGTCCAGATCCCTGAGCCGGGTTATTTCGGACCGCTGCACTACGTATAGTTCGTCGTTGATATAATTTAAACCAAGTGCCTCATGCAAGCCCCGAGCGAACCGGCGGTACAGGGGCGGAGCACCATTGCGCATATATGGATTACTGATTATCCAAACCTCTCCCCTTCTGGTGCACACGGCCAGTTTGTCGCCAGGGAGAAAAACCATCCCTCCTACCTCCAACTCAATGTGTTTCGGGATCGGTATAGTCATCAGGTTATAAAAATCCTCTTCCTTCTGAATGTTGGCTATTGCCGAGTCATGTTCGTGCTGCGCATAGACAGTTAAAAAAAGAACGGAATAGCAAAATGATATAAACAATTTTTTCATCCCTATATTTTCTGTTTTTTCAGTGGTCGGATAGAATTTACCATCCGGTCTTACCAGATCATGCAATAGATAACGGGAGCGCCAGTGTACCGGATCAGCATCTCGTCTTTACCAGCGGAATTCCTTACAAAAGGCTGATATTTTTCATCAATTTTAATATAATAGGACTTATCGTCAACCGTAAACAATCCGTTGCCGAGCGCCTCGATACGTTTTCCTGTTGCGATACGGCACATAGGGCTGCTACCTGTGCTGGAAATGGTTATTGCCCTGACGATTCCCTCCTTATTTTCCATGAACGCGATGCTGTCCTGTATATCCATGTTATGATATGCATAAGCAAACACCGGCACTCCTTTTTTCAACCGGTAGCCTTTGTTATGCATATCATCGAAAGCCACCGAGTCGGGCCATGGAGTATTTTCATCCGCAAGCACTGCTGCCACGGGTGCGTTGGGAAATAGGATCGGGGCGCCCATGGGTACTCCCAACTGCATCCACCCTCTATCCCACCAGGCCGCCGTAACGTCCAGAAACTTCCCTCTCCAGACCTGGAAGACGGACCCCTGCTTTACATCATACGAATAATTTATCTCGTCGGGGGAACCGACGGAAAGGACGTGTGTAAGTTTTTTTTCGCCATGCATAAGGAAGGTTCGTATAATCTCAGGTTGTAATCCTGGCGTTACTACCACGGGGTCCACTTTATTCCAGAAATACGAAGAGCGCGTCCAGATATCGTCTTTTTCGGGTAGCGGAGCGGGCGGTGGCATTTTTCGATAGCGAATATTCCGGAAAGCGACAGGCCCATGATCACCTTGTAGTACCAGGGGCCCATCGGCTCGCTCGTCTGTAAACATGCTGGCCGTAGTACAACCCGTTACTTCTACCTCACGCTGGATCACCACACCGTTTAAGCTTACAGATTCGAACCGGGCGTTTTTTATCTTCTCACCTTTTTCGTTAAACATGGGAGCCCGGAACCTGATGTTGAGATGCTGCCACAGCCCCGGTGCCCTGGCTACATTCATGACCGGAGGCGACCCTTCAAAAGATTCGCCGTTAGCCTGCCGCCGGGCATAAATGGCACCTGCATCTGACCAGGTCGGGTGTAGACGGGTCCAGCTATCCAGTAGCTGTACTTCGTAACGTCCCTGCAGGTAAATGCCGGAATTGGACCCCTTGAACATCATGAACTCAAGATCTAACTCAACGTCTCCCCAACTAGCTCGGCTATGGAGGTGCGACTGATGCCTGGCGGAATATTGGTTCATCAGGATCCCCGATCCCTTGCGATAGCTGTTTTTTTTATTTCCGGCATAGTCTGCCGCAACGTCACCTATAAGTACCCAGTTTTTTCCCGCCTGCTGAAAATCGTCCAGGTTTTCGAGTTTGATATATTGGAAGTCTTCGTTCAACTGCGAGAACCCTCGTGCGCAAAAAAGAAGAAAAATGAAAATAAACTGCGCCGACATCTTCATTAGATTAACCCAACTGCCTGATAGAAGGCCTGTTCGACTCCCTTTATCGATCACCTGCTGTTATTTTTTATTTGATAATTTTTTTTCATACCACCGGCGAGCTTCCTGGTAGGCTGCCGCTGCCGCGGTTTTTTCCGACTCCCGGATCTGCGGTTCTTTTTTTATCCAGCATTGATCCAGGGCGCCGATGCACCACTCTACACTCTCCTTCACCACAACCGGTTGTTTATTGAGCTCCACGTACACCGGATTGGAGTGAGAACTGGCAAATATGCGTAGCGCCAGCCAGCTCGATTGGCTAATTTCAGGTTTGAACTGCACGGCGTGGAGGTTTCCGTCGGCCAGGATCTGTTTTGTTTCGGCCACCGCTCCGTTTACCAGCAATTCCACCTTAACCTGTCGGGTCTTACCCATCCGGGCCCTTTCTATATTCCAGTGCGGATGCTTCACAAGGGAACTTTTGGCGATCACTTCGCCGCCTTCGGTTTGTTCTTCAGGCAGGTAGGCGGCCACATCGGCGAGAACGGTCACAGCCTGTTTTTTTGAAATGTTCACAAGGCTATTTTGTGTGCCCGGCTCTATGCCATTTACAGAAAAATTCAGTATATGTGAGAACCCGTCCGACACATAGCTTCTCCCACTTTTAATTGCCTGCACAAAACTGTCGTAGTTCAGCGGTCCATCAATCTTAAAATAGCTGCGGGCATATCCGATCCGCTCGTCGGCCACGCAGGGAAAATCGGTTTCCCCGCTTATGGGGATCCTCATCCCGGCATTGAGGGTATGATACCACATATTCAGTTCGAAGTTAATGGGGGTATTTCCCGCACTGTAAAAATCCACTAATCCGTGTGCGGCTGTAACGATGTACTCATTGGCCCCGATCCCGTCCATCTTCGGCGTAATGTAGTTGGGTAGAGTAGACGTGAATTCCTCATAGGTACGCCAGACGGGAGCGTAAAATTTTTCTTTCTCCGTCAGCCGTGCATGCAATTTCATGTTGGTTGTGTACAACGGGGCGAGCCCGTCGCCGGAATGGGCGTAGCCGGTGATGGCGCCCTGACTTTTCGCCCATTTCAAGACAGGCAGTGTCCAGCTTGGCCAGTCCTCCAGCCGCTGTGTACCCGGGTAATCATCCTCCGTCAACTGTAGCAACACTACATGACCCGCATGGGATGAGGGGAAACCGGAAACCTCCACATCATACCGGAGAATATTTTCGGGGGTGGAGAGCTCATGTTCTTTACCCGTAAAATAATTTTTCTGAAAATACCATCCGGGACCCCAGCTCAGCAGTGCCGAAATATTCAGCGCTTCGCCGGCCGCCTGCCGCCACATATCCTCGGGTCTCACGCCCTCCACCGGACTGTTATAGTGACTACAGCCGGAAGCATGAACATGGTGATCGGAGCTATACCAGCTCAGTTTCGGCAGGTTGATCCATCTCTTTAATTGAAAATCCACATGAAAGCTATCCACTCCTTCGGGGATCGTTATTTCTTTTATCTGGGGAATGTATTCCGGTCCACGGGTATACGTAATCGTAAATCTGCCCGGCGGAAGCAGCACGTGCTCGCCGGTTGTCCGATAAACCTGCTGTTGAAAGAAAAAGTCCGGATAGGTATCGGAAGCTGCCACCCGCCTGGAGGGAAGTGGATAAACCGTGGAGAGTTTTCCCGGCGCGCGGTCAACGCTGTCGGTGATGATAAAGGACCCCATCACCGGTGTGCCGTCGTCGTCTTTCACATCGAAGATCAATTTTACCGCCGGTGCGATCTGGAACAGCACGTTGATCGTATTTCGGAATCCGATGTCCTGTGTGCTTTGGCCCACGTTAAAACCAATCTCTACGTCCCGCATTCCCGCATCCTTGCTATAAAGCTGCACTACCGCGTATTCCAGCGGGAAACCCGACAGGTGGGTATGCAACGGTTTTCCCCGGAACATCTGTGCATCAAGAAAACGGTTGGCTATTTCGCCGGGTTTGACCACCAGGTCGGGATGCACCCTGGCCCCCCAGCTATTCCTGTTAAAAGGATCCAGTGCATTTGGACTTTCCACCTCAAGTTGGGCGGTGACTCTTCCTTCATTTTCTATTTTTACCAGGAAGCTGGTCCAGCCTCCCTGCATCAGGATGGGCTTTGCGCCTCCCCTGTCTACCTTCACCCGGGCTTCCGGATTAATGCCCACCACCGCAATGCAATAAGGGTCCAGCACCTGCTGGATCTTTTCCGCTGTTTTATCATCAGGCGCTGCCAGGCTTATAACCCGCAGCTTGTTTTCGTCTTCCGGCGAAAGCGGGCTACCCAGGTAAGCCAACGCTTCTGTCAGCCGCATCGCCTGGGCTATCAACGGCTGTGCCGGCATATCCACCTTCGACAGCACTGTGGGCGCATGCCCGGTGTGACTGTTGTGTTCGGGTGAGTGATCATGATGCTGACACCAACCGGACGCGCCCTTCACAAGCATAACTAAAATCAGCAATACTCTCATAACTGGTAATTTTTTTGTTAACGCCGAACAGGTTTTCTGAGCAATTCAAAAAGACCCACTGCCCCGATCATCGTGCCCAGCGGGATCGCTGCCAGGTCTACCTTGTACACCCCTGTATGGATACCGTAAGGATGTTTTTTTCCTTCCGCCGCTGCGCTGGCTACGTCGTCAGGATGAGCAACGCCCACAAACGAATAACTGCAAGCTGTTCTATTACGATCCAGCGCCAGATAAGTAAAATCTTCCGACCCCATAAAAGCGGGCAGGTCAGTAATAATATTTTGAGGAGTTAGCACCGCGGTAAGGGCTTTATTGATCCTTTTGGTCAAGCCCGTATCATTGACCAGCGGAATGGTGGAACTTTTCATGTTAATGGTAGGATACAATTCGGGAGGCAATCCATTTGCTACGGCAATACCCTTATTGATCGCTTCGATACGACTCAACAAGGTGTTACGGGTCAACTCCTTAAACCAGCGCAGGTTGAGCTTCGCCACTCCTGAGGCCGGGATAACATTGTTGTCTCCCCCTGCATGAATAGCACCGACCGTTAAAACGCCGGTTTCCTGCGCCGCAATGTTCCGGCTGATTATGGTTTGATACTGGAGCACCGCGTTGCTGAGCATGACAACCGGATCTTTGGTCAGCTCGGGGGTGGAACCATGCCCGCCCACTCCATAAAAAGTCACGTCGAGCTGATCACTGCCGGAATTACGTACGCCGAAACCGTTGATAACTTGTCCGAGTGCGATGGGCCAGGTGTGCAAACCCAGCAAGTAGTCAGGGATCGGAACCTTTTCCCGGAATACAGGATCGGCGGCCATCGCTTTGGCACCCAACAGCGGCTCCTCGGCCGGTTGAGCTATAAAGACCAGGGTGCCCTTCCATTCAGTCTTCAACTGCATCATGATACGGGCCACTCCCAGCATCCAGGTCATATGTGCATCGTGCCCACAGGCGTGCATCACGGGCACTTCCGTGCCATCGTCCTTCACAGCGGTCTGGGTACTGGCGTAAGGCAATCCCGTCTCCTCCTTTACCGCATTTGCATCCATATCGGCCCGATACATGGCAACCGGTCCTTCCCCGTTGTGTAAAATACCCACTACCCCTGTTTTACCTATATTGGTCAGCACTTCATATCCCAGTTCTTTCAGAGCCGAAGCAACTATTGCGGAAGAGCGCAGCTCGCCGAAGCCTAGTTCGGGATGCTGATGCAGGTCTTTAAATACCGACACCAGCCGTGCCGAATCTCCGTACGCCAGTTGCCGGATCCTGGTGGCCGGTTGTGCCTGTAAGCCCATCCATATCCCTATCCCAATAACCAAAAACAGATATTTCTTTGTCATAGCTCCCCTGCCTGTCTTTTCCGTGATCAATAATTGTTCTTTCATTTGCTGTACTACTTCCCGGTTTCCATAACCGCTGCAATGAGGTCTACCGTTCTGTCCACCATCATCTGCCCGCCTTCCGCACCCACCGGCGTGCTATTGACAGTAGCGCTGTATCCGCCCCCTTTTATAGCCTTTTCCGTAGCCAGGTAAGAAGATTCGCCTGCGAGTTGCACCACAAATGTTTGTAAAGCCTTACTTCGCCCCTGTATACGTATGCCATATTCGGTGTAAAGCTCAAAGGGATTGGTACAGACAACAATGTCTCCGATGCGCAGCACGTGTATTTCAACGGGCATCACCAGTTCTTTACCCTCCTGCTGGGCGCGATATCGGTCTACGGCCCGGTTGTAAAAGAACTGTTCCACCTTCACTGAATCGGCCTGCTTCGGATCTGAAGCAATTTTAGCCGCCAGTGCATCACGCTGTTTCTTTGAACTGAGATACTCGTCGTAGGTAACCGTTCTCATGGGTAGCGACAATAGCTCATTTCTATGCACGAACGGAAGGTCATTATGCTGATCCTTTTTTACCAGCTCGTATGCTTCGGCCACCGCAACAGCAATTCTGCGGCCTATCTCCTGCAGCCGTGTACGGCCGGAGAGGGCGTGCATACGCTGATCGGCCTTATACCGGTACATGACATGGGGTGACTGATCTCCTGCTGCCGCTATCCAGCCTACCACACACAGTTGTTTCCCGAACTGCTTTTTTAATGCCAGCCGCACCTCATGCCAGTAATCGGCATTCACTCCCCTGCCGTTCTCCGTTTCCTGCGCCGGGCAAGCCACGCTGATGCATGTGGCTATCAGCTTTTGTTTTGCATTCCAAAAGAAAAGCGTATTTACGTCGTGGTCCTCATACCCTTCTATGCCGGCGAAACCCGGATAATAGGTAGCGCCGTACATGCCTGCCGTTCCATCAAAATAGGCACTCCGGCGGTTGTAACCCACCACTGCATGAGTGAGGCCCCAGCTCACCGAGCACTTTTCCCGGCTCTTCCAGGCTTTTGCGACACCCTCACTTACACGTTCTATAAAAAATGAGGCAAACTCTTCGGGCTGTGTCACCCCGTTGGGAGGTATAGGATAGTGTGCAAAGAGGGTATCCATCACGGGGGCCGTATGGGTATGGGTGGCCGTTATGATCAATTTCCGGTTGTCAAAATCCGGCAGCAGCTTTCCCAGGGCGTTCCGCACGCCTTCAAGATAGGCTGGGGGAATTGCCACCAGGTCGCAGGCTACAAAGACCGCAGTTTCCCGCGGCATGTCTCCTGCCCTGGACTCCAACGCCACGATGTTTGCCAGCAAGGGGGTTTCCACCGCCGATGCAATGCGGATATGGCCCTGGCCGGCCAGGGCTACCGGAAGTTTGGGTGTGATGTCTACCTCTGCTGTTCCCACATACATTTCCTGGGCCCGGCTAACTGTAGATAAAACAACACAACTCAATACCATCACTAATGGATGGCGGAGGATACAATTGAAAAACGTTAAAACAATCTGCATTCCGGATTTAGGTCTAAAAGGTTCACAATTCGTCATGAGCAGGAATATCCTGCTCATGATGACAGATAAGATATCTGCTTATTGTCAATAGTGAGGGTTCTGTTCCAGTACAGGTTCGCCATTTACTACACTTAGGTCGATTTCCCGCTGGGGAATTGGAAATATTTCATTTTTCCCTTTGGTAAACCTGGCTCCCTGCAGAATAAGATAGGGCTGCCCGGTTGCATCGATGTACGACTGTACTTCGTGCGTACTGTATGCGTCCAATACATCGCCCATATAACCGGGCTGCTGCAGATCGTACCGTTGCAGGTCGAAGAAACGGTGCCCCTCCATACCGAACTCGATCTTACGCTCAAAACGTACGGCTTCGCGGGCATAGTCCTTTCCGTTTGCCGCAAACTCCCCATTATATAATCCAACAAAATAGTTGGCTGCCGGTGTATTGGTAAATCCTTTTGAGGGATCATTATCGTCTACATAGGTCTTTACAAAACCATCGGGGTTGGCGGCCCGTGCGCGGACGATATTGACGTATTCCTCGGCCTTCGGCAGACTTCCTATTTCCACTTCACATTCGGCAGCCCACAGGAGCACATCGGCAAAACGGATCATGGTGTAGTTGACAGAAGTAACAAAAGCCCATCCTTCGAACGATCCCAGAGATGATGCCCTGTCTTTCTCCCAGAAAGAGCTCTTGATATGGCTATAGGGTCCTCCGTCGTGTGACAGCAGGAAACTACGGTTAAATACTCCCCAGTCGAGATAAGGAATACCTCTTCTTCCCACTGTCCAGTCCAGCCTTGCATCTATAGTGCCGGCATAAGGAACAAAGGGATCATCCAGGTCCAGGCCCATATCGCTTTTCATGTCCTCATCGTTGAAGGTAGTCAGCGACGGCAGACCGGTTACCGGGTCGGTCTTGAATGAATTCACCAGGCTGAACGAAGGCTGATACCAGGCGCCACCAATGGGCACGGGCATCATCAGCGATTCGCCGGCATTACCATTATACCCACCATCGTTATTGGGAACGGACATCTGAACGGCAAAGACCGATTCGGAGCTGTTCTTCGACAGCGGATCATACGTGTCCTTATACTGATCTACCAGTTTATACTTTGTACCGTTGGCCGTGACCCCGTTGAGAATGATATCTTCCAGGACGGGTTTGGCTTCTGTCCACTTATTCTGGTACATATAGGTTTTAGCCAGAAAAGCCTTGGCCGCCCATTTGTTGGCCCGTCCTATATTCGCTTTGGTAGCCGTTAAATTATCGGCGGCGAACTGAAATTCTGCTTCGATCAGCGGCCATACCGGGATATCGTTCTTTACGTAGGCATTTTCCGATCCATAAAAAGAATTCTCATCGATGTACGGAATATTCCTCCACAACTTCGCTGCTTCGAAATGATACACGGCGCGCAGGAACCGGGCTTCCGCCAGGATCTGCAGAGACTCCTCCTGCGACAGTATGCCTTCGGGAAGTTTATTCAGCAGGCGTATCGTTTCGTTACTCCGATGCACTCCTGTATAAATAGAGCGCCACCTGTCGTTATTAAAGCCCTGTGTGGCGTCGAGCGTGTGATTTTCTGCCTGATCGATCATTGTGTTCGCATCGTAGATACAACCCTTATGTGCATCGTCGGAAGCTACACCGGCAAGCATAGCATTGGATACCCCGTTCAGGAAATCCCAGCCACCAAACCTGGCCGTTCCGTTAAGGATGGAATAAGTACCGATCAGCATACCGTTTACGCCTTCCCTCGTAAACAGGGTCTGCTCACTGATACTGCCGATCGGCGACTTCTCCAGGAAATCTTTTTTACAGGAACTGGGCAGTATCATTGTCGCCAGTCCTAAAGCAATTATCGATGTATGATATATAAATTTCATTTTGATGCTTTTTAGTATTGTACTAGATATAACTTAGAATCCTACATTAAGTCCGAAGAGAATATTCCTTGAGTTAGGATAGTAGCCCTCATCAATACCAAATGTCTGGTTCCTGTAGCTGGTAATTTCCGGATCAGATCCGCTGTAGTTGGTGATGGTGAACAGGTTGGCACCCTGGACATATACCCGCAGCCTGTTGATCCCCGCTTTTTTCAGCCCCGAAACATCAAAATTGTATCCTAGTACCAGCGACCGCAATCTTAAATAGGATCCGTCTTCCAGCAGATAAGTGTTCATCACGTTCGATGTACTGAAAGAAGGAGCCTGCTCGAGCTTGGGAACTGTAGTCGTCGTATTTCCGGGTGTCCAGGCGTCCAGCAGCTTTTTGCTTTTGTTTCCCAGGCCTCCGGCAAAGTTGGTCAGTCCACTTGCGTCATTCAGGATATCATTGCCCTGTGAACCGTAGAAAATAGCGCCCAGGTCGAATTTCCTGAAGGAGAATCCGACGTTGATTCCGTATACAAAATCGGGATTGGGGTTGCCGATGAAGGTTCGGTCGCTTGTGTTGATAGTACCGTTGCCGTCCACATCCCGGTATTTAAACCTTCCGGGTAAAGCACCGTCCTGGGTGGGCGATTTTGCCACGTCGTCGGCATCCTGGAAAATTCCAACAATGTCGTATCCGAAAAATGCACCCACTGCTTGTCCTTCCTGGTTGCGCACGCTATTGCGCGGAGTCCACGCCGGATCAAAATAGCCGCCGGGGATATTTTTGATCAGGTTCTTATAGGCAGTGATATTACCGCCGATGTCGAGACGCATATCGTTACCCAATCTGGCGTGATAGGTGGCAGAGAAGTCGATACCAGTGTTTTTTATATCACCGATATTAACGGTGGGCGTTGTAGCTGTTCCGGCGATAGAAGTGGGTAAGGGCAGCGCGAACAGCAGTCCTTCGATACGCTTGTTGAAATACTCGAAAGAGAAATCGAGCTTATTATTAAACAGGCTCACGTCGATACCTATATTGGACACGATATTCTTCTCCCAGCTTGCTGCGGGGTTGGCGATAGTGCTGGGGATAAATCCCTGTACAATACCGGTGCTGGTTCCGTTGATGTCGTAGTAGGAGTTGGTGAACGCCTGGCCGAACAGCGTAGCAGAGTTAGTAATGCTCACGTTGTCTGCATTACCCAGCACACCATAGCTGGCGCGAAGCTTCAGATCGCTTATCCATTGTGCGTTCAGCATGAACTTCTCGCTACTCACCCTCCAGCCGGCCGTTACGGAGGGAAATACTCCGTAGCGGCTCTGCGGACCAAACCTCGATGATCCGTCGCGGCGCAGGGTAACCCCCAGCAAGTAACGGTCGTCATAAGAATAGTCCACCCTTCCGAACACGGAGTAGAAGGCGTCTTCGCCGGCGGCGCTGGAATTTTGCATATTCTGTGTTCCGTTGCCGAGGATCAGGTAGTTATAGTCTTCGGAATAGTAATCCAGGCGGCTGCCAGACTGGGTGCGGGAGTCCATGGTGATGGCTTCTGTTCCCAGCAGCGCGGTGAAGCTATGCCTGTCCAGTGTCTTTTTGTAGGTCAGCGTATTTGTCCACATCAACAGCGATGCATACCCGCTGTTTTCGGCAAGGCTGTTGGGGTTGTTAAACTGCTCGGCGTGAAAATAGTTAGCTGTAGTGAACGTTTGCCGGTAAAACGTATTGACATTCCCCCCCAGACTGGTGCGGAGCGTGAGCCCTTCCAGCAGGTCGATCTCGGCAAATACATTCCCGGCCAGCGCAATCTCCCGGCTTCTGTCGTTGGCGGCGCCGGAGCGCAACGCCACCGGGTTACCGTTGGTGCCCAGGTTGGGGCCTGCATAACCGCCACCCCAGTTTCCCATAATATCATATACGGGGATGAAGGGAAGCATGCCGCGAGTGGCATTGATAGACATGTACGGGTGATTCGGATTTTCCTGCGGATTATCACGATAGAACGCGTACAGGTTCTCCCCGATCCGGATATTGTCTCTTAATTTATACTCTGTATTAACCCTTACGGAATATCTTTTCATGTGGGTATTCAGCAGGGTTCCCTGCTGGTTCATATAACCGAATGAAACCATATAGTTTAACCGGTCGGTTCCGCCCACTGTCGACAAATTATGGTTCATCATCAGGGCCGGCTTGAACATTTCGCCGGACCAGTCGGTGCCTGCCTTGTTGAACTCCTGGATCAGGTAATTGTTTGACGGATTGGCAGGATCCTTAAAATACTTAGATGGGTCTACTGCCGGATCGCCGGCTTTCGCCACACCCGATCCGTTAGGACCGCGCCACATGTAGTCGGGTATGCCATTCGCAAAAATGGAGTTGCCGGGATTGAGTGTATTATAATATTCCATAAACTCATCCAGATTCATCATATCCCTCCCCACTTTGGTAACAGGGGTTTGTACACCATAATATGAATCATAAGTAGTTTGTGCCCTGCCCGACTTCCCTTTCCTGGTCGTCACCACGATTACGCCGTTTGCCCCACGCACCCCATAGATTGCTGCTGCACCCGCGTCTTTGAGTACCTGGATAGACTCCACGTCGTCGCCGGCAACATCGTTCAAACTACCCTGGATGCCATCGATAAGTACCAGGGGATTGGTGTTACCAAAAGAAGTGACCCCACGGATCCGGATATTGCTGGCGTGTCCCGGTAAACCCGAGGAAATGATATTCACGCCCGAGGCCTGCCCCTGCAACGCCTGTAGTGCAGAACCCGCCGGTATGGATTTCAGCGCTTTCACGTCCACCACGGAAACCGAACCAATAATATCTCTTTTTCGCTGCGACGAGTATCCGGTTATCACGGCTTCCTGCACTTCCATTATTCTTGTTTCCACCGCGATATTATACGTCTGCTGAGCCGTGCCGTCTACCCCTATCTCCCGGGTCTCTATTCCGACACCACTGATCACCAACACTGCTTTTTCTGAAGGAAGCATCAGCTCAAAGTAACCCTCGCTATTGGTGGTGGTACCTCCGGAACTACCTTTGATTACTACGGAGGCTTCCACAGGTTCACCATTTTCGTTGGTTACCCGCCCGCGGATCGTCACGGGAGGAGGTAGTACCTCATCCGCACCGCCGTCTGGTTTCACCGTGTTGGTCTGAGGCGGTTTTCCCGTAATGATCACCAGCTTGTTGTCGAGATAAAAATTCAGGGGCTGTTCTTTAAACAGTTCCTGCAGGAAATTCTTTAATGGCGACTGAATCGCATGGATAGTTATCGGCGCAGCTTTCCTTAGCAAACCCGCCTCGTAAAAAAAGAAGATGCTTGTTTGCTTTTCAACTGCGTTGATAACCTCTTCCAGGGCAACATTTTTACCGGTGAAAGTAACGGTCTGAGAAATGCCGTTCGCACTGGCATTTAACATACAGGTAATGATGATAGCAGTAGTTAGTTTCATCACTAATAATGGTTTAGTGATCGACCTGGCTTTACGATTACGTAAAATCCAGGCAAAAAATGCATGTTTTTGCATATTTTTGCTACAGTTTTGGTTAAACAATAAGTGGTAATTACAAGAGCTGCTTTTTATTAATCAAACCATTCGCCGCCCCGGTTCGCACACCGGGGCGGTTTTTTACTATTCATTCAGTTTAATGTTCCTGCGACAATACCAGTAATTCCTTTCCCTTCAGTTCAAAACTCACCCCCACCATTTTTAAGGCACTCAATACCTGCGATAGGAGAATATCCCTGGGCATTTTCCCTTGAAACCTTATATCCCGGATGGGCCCTTCATACCGAACTTCAAAATCGTACCATCTTCCTAACTGTCGCATGATGGTAGCCAGATCCACGTTATTAAATACAAAGAGGTTATTTTTCCAGGCTATTACATCGTTCACATCCGCCGCCTGGACCAGGATATCCGGGGATGATGTTCCAGCCGATGTTCCGTGCGCAGCAGCTACCGGGTTGGTTACTACCGCCTGCTGACCGGCCAGAAGGAAAACATTCTCCGTATCACGCCCCACTTTCACACGCCCTTCCACCAGCGTGGTTACCTGATACGACTCGTCTTCATAAGCATTTATATTGAAGCGGGTTCCCAACACTTCCACCTTATTTCCCCCGGGGGTGGAAACAATAAATGGCTTTGTTTTATCCGGCTGCACTTCGAAATATACCTCCCCGGTAACACTTACCGTTCTCGTTGCACCCTCAAAAATGGTCGGATAGCGGATAGAAGAGGCTGCGTTCAGCCACACACCGGTACCATCTGACAGCAGAATATGGTATTGCCCGCCTTTCGGCGTCGTGATCTTGTTGTAAACCACTGTGCCGGCACCCCGGTATGAGAGCCGCCCGTGTTCGTTGCTGATCGATACCTCGCCATCTGCTATTATTTCGTCGACGCCCGGGTCCAGCTGCACTTGTTGTCCACTGGATAATGTGAGGATAGCGCGGTCACTGCCCGGAAGCCTGTCATTTTCAGCCGAAACAACCGCAAACGATGTTTGCGGGTACTTAGCTTTTCCCTGCATATTCCAAATTGCAACACCGGCTATCAGTAGCAGAACGGCCGCTGCCGCATACCAGCGCCACATCCGGTGGAGGGTAAGACGACGGATAACCGGTTGTACAGGCTGTGGTTCCTGTACCTCCTCGGATTCGTGTATCCTGCGTTGAATTTCCGTTAAGAGCCTCTGCCGGATATTATCGTTTTTATCCTCTTCTTCCTGAGCGATCAGATCCGTAATAGCCGACCCGATAGTTACCTCACGGAAAAAATCCTGGTGTAGCGCCGAGGCAGCAACCCATTGTTTCAGGGCTCCCTCTTCAGCGGGTGTAAGCGTCTCCATATTATGCTTCAGGATCAACCGCGCAATATATTCCTCTGTATATTCCATCAAAAAACATTAGGTGTTATTGAATAAACGAATACACCTGCAAAACTTCCTATGTATTTGGGGAGATTTTATGAAAAACTGTCAAACAGTACCGATAATATTTGGGGAAGTAACAGTAATATGAGCTCTCTCGGGTATCCACGAAGCGCTGATTTCAATAGTTTTATGGCCGAAAGCTTTTGGTTGCTGACCGTTTTAACACTGATATTAAGTTTCTTAGCTATCTCGGCTGGCTTAAGGCCTTCTTTAAAAGAAAGCATAACAACCTTTCGCATTCCTTCGGGTAGTTTGTCAATCTCCTGACGCACAAGCCTGACAAGTTCCAGGCGAACCTCCGTAAGAAAAAACTCGCTATCGTACCGATCCGTTGTCATCGCAACCAATTCATCTGCATACCTGCTTTTGACCCGGTTATGCCGGATCAGGTCGTAGCATCGGTTACGCGCAGTAATAAAAAGGAAAGAGGAGATAGCGTTAAGGTGGCTGAACTGGTTTCTTTTCCGCCAGAGCTGCACAAAAGTGTCGGCGGTAATATCCTGTGCATCCGTTTCGTTTGTATACCTTCGGGTGAATTGCAGCACCCGAAGGTAAAACCGGTCGTATAGTACGGTAAATGCATGCTGGTCGCCGTCGGCAAACTGCCTCAGCAAGACTTCATCAATATCTATCTTATCAACCAACTCGTTATTTTAATCCCAAAAGGTAGTCAATTTATTGTTTTTGAGGAAAAACCGGAGGGATTACAAACCGTTTTTCCGGACGCTCCGTGGTTTCCCTGAAAACCGATTCCGCAGCCCGGCGCAATATGCTGATTTTTTACAGAAATGGTTAAACAGGCGATACTTTGGAGTTATAAAAATCTATAATTTTATTTTCCACCAGTATATTTTTTATTTCGTAATGGTCTGATGGGACTTACCATGTAAAAATTTTCATTGCCAGAGGCATTTTTCGGTCGGGCCAATTAACTACTCCGCTGGTTTCGATGAACTATTAACGACTTATATGAGATTTTTTTCAGCACAAGCGTACTCCCTGGTCTTTCGTTATGGGTATTACTGTTTCCTCGCAGGCTTGTTTTCCTGCTCAGCGGGAAATATAAAATACGAGAACGGCGCGATCCCACCGGCACAGGCTGCCGCAACCTTCAAAATGGAACCGGGTTTCAAAATTGAATTAATTGCCTCGGAACCGCTGGTGGCCGATCCGGTGGACATGGAAATTGACGAATGGGGCCGCCTGTACGTGGTAGAGATGCATGGATACCCCCTGGACAAGAGCGGAACAGGCAAAATAAAGCTCCTGTCCGACGAGGACGGAGACGGTGTTATGGATAAAAGTACCGTCTTCGCAGACGGCCTGATATTACCTAATGGCGTGCTACGCTGGAAAAATGGCATCCTGGTAACAGACGCTCCTTATGTGCTGTATTTTGAAGACGTTGACAACGACGGCAAAGCGGATATAAGGGATACCGTACTGACCGGATTTTCCCTGTCTAATCCGCATGTAAACGTAAATAACCCTATATATGGACTAGACAACTGGATACACCTGTCGCACCGCGGATCAATTCTCACCAAAACCTATCGCGATCTTTTCAAAGACGAGGGCACCGAAATATACTTTAACAAACACCCGGATCGCAGCAGATTACCCAAGAATGCCGATGGCCGCTCTGTTCGTTTCCGTCCCGATACCTACCAGATGGAAATGACTTCGGGAAGAGGCCAGTTCGGCCACACTTTTGATGTGTGGGGGCATCATTTATTCGGCGACAACCAGAATCACGCTTTTGCGGCAGCCATTGCAGCGCCCTACGTGGCCCGAAATCCTGCCCTGACGATTTCCCAGGTAACGACCGGCATATCCGATCATGGCGACGCAGCCGAGATATTCCAGATCACCACCCATCCGGAACGACAATTGTTCAGCGGGGCAGGCACTATGACCTCCGCCAGCGGCATTGTTGCATACGCCGGCGGGGCCTTTCCTCCCCCATTTGACAAGGACGTTACTTTTATTTGTGAATCGGTCAGCAACCTGGTGCATGCCGACAAACTCCGTGACACAGGCAGTACTTTTATAGCGAGCCGGGTAGGCCAGCCGGGGAAAGAATTCCTGGCGTCTACAGACGCCTGGTCGCGGCCGGTAAATTTGTACGTCGGCCCCGATGGGGCACTATATATGCTGGATTATTACCGCCGTATTATTGAGCATCCCGAATGGATGAGCGAGGAAGCGGTAAAAGCCGGTGGGCTCTATGACGGAATCGATATGGGCCGTATTTACCGTATCACTGCAAATGATACTCCCCCCGCCGATTGGACACGGGGGCTCAAAATGGGCGGGGAAAGCCCCCCGGAACTTGTACCAAAACTGGGCCATTCGAATACATGGTGGCGGACTCACGCCCAGCGCCTGCTGGTAGACAAAGCGGACAAAAGCATTGCACCGTTATTGGAGCACCTTTTCGACACCTGCGGGTTGCCGGAGGGAAGGGTCCAGGTGCTCTGGACATTGCAGGGTCTGAACAGCCTTCGTCCCGCAATCATTAAGAAAGCCCTCGAAGATCCGGTTGCAGGGGTTCGGGAAAATGCCATCAAGCTGGCAGAATTACACCTGAAAGAATCCCCCGATCTGGTACAATTACTGCCCCGTCTACAAGCCGATCCGGCACCCAAAGTCCGCTTTCAGCTCCTCTGCACGCTGGGATATGTGGACACTCCGGAGGCAGAACATGCCCGTCAAAATATCCTGTTCCGCGACATTGATGACAACTGGGTGCAAATCGCTGCCCTGTCTTCCGCATTTTGTGAACCAACAGCACTGTTAAGTGTGGTATTAAAACGATACCAGCCCGCATCCGGGTCTTACGGTTCCCTTACGAAACGGCTGGCGGCCATGACGGGCGCCACAGCGGGTGTGCAAATGGACTCCCTGATCCAAACCGTACTTTCCGGCACACCCAGGCCTTGGCAGGCACCCTTATTGGTTGGGCTGGCCGATGCATTTCGAAACCCGAAGGGCTCATCCGCCCTGGCGGATCAAACACAGGATCTGCTGATCCGTACCTGCTTCACTCATCAGGAGGATGCGGTCCGGAAAGCAGCTTTTCAACTGCTGAAGTCTACCGGCATCCCCGACACCACCCGGAGAAACAGGACAATTGAACACGCGGCGGCCAAAACGATCGATAAACGGCTTTCCGATGAAAGGCGGATCGATGCGATCAACCTTCTTACTTTGGAGCCCCCGCTCCGATATGAATCCCTCCTCAGGCAAATTGTGGTACCGCAGGAGCATCCATCCCTGCAGGTCGCTGCTATCAAGGCCCTTAACCTGATCCCGGATACTTCGGTTACCGGTTATCTTATCGAAAACTGGCCTGCCCTTACGCAAACAGTACGGGAAGAAGCCCTTTCGGTCTTTATGGTTAATTCCCCCCGAAAAAAACAACTATTACAAGCCGTTGAGGATGGGACTGTCCCGGTTTCCACGGTAGGCTGGGCCCGAAGCATGCAACTGATGCAGGATAATGAAGACGATATCCGGGAGAAAGCAAGAGCATTGTTCATTAACAAAGACCAGGAAAAAATCATCCGGGATTTCCAGAAAGCGCTGAGCCTAACCGGCCACTTCGACGGCGGGAAGGAAGTGTTCCTCAAAAACTGTGCGCTCTGCCACCAGGTCAGGGGGGCGATAGGCAACCCCTTCGGCCCGGATCTGGGAACTGTTCAGAGCTGGCTCGCTAAAGATATAATGGCCAATATCCTTGATCCCGGATTATCAATAGCGGTGGGCTTCGATGCCAGAGCAGTCAATCTAAACAACGGTGAAACCCTCCAGGGCATCATTGTCAGCGAGTCGTCGTCGGCCATCACATTAAGAACAGGGCCAGGAGTTGAAAAAACCCTCGACCGGAAGGATATTCAGTCTATGGCCATGGTGGAGATGTCGCTGATGCCGTCCTTTTCCCATATCAGCCACCACGAGATGGCGGATCTAATCGCGTTTTTACAGCAATCAGGAAAACAATAACGAAGCTTTTAAAATCTAAAGCAAAGATCATGAAGACGATCAGAAAAAATCGGCCGGAGCTTTTGTCTACGCTCCGTTATTTGTCCGCCGTCATATTTTGCTGCATGCTATACGGTAGCGTAAGTGCACAACGTTGGACTTCTCTATTTAATGGAAAAGATCTCACCGGGTGGGATACCTACCTTCGGGCAACCAACCTGGTTGGCTATGTCGACGATCCTGCCATCCCTTACGAACCGCCTATCGGACTGAATAACGACCCCTTGCGCGTATTCACGGTGAGCGACGGTGTTATCAGAATTTCCGGCGAAGTGTGGGGAGCTATCACCACCCATCAATCTTACAGCAATTATCATCTTCGCTTTGAAAGCAAATGGGGAGAAAAAAAATGGTATCCGAAAGATACGGCTTTGCGCGACGGGGGGGTACTTTTTCATTGCAGCGGACCGTTTGATTATGCATCGAAATGCTGGATGCGGAGCGTGGAAATGCAAATACAGGAAACGGAAATAGGCGACTATTACGATGTATATGGCGGGGTGCCGGAGTTTCAGATCAGCCCTGCAATTACGCTACAACAGGAAAAGGTGCAACAATACGACCCCCTTGCGCCCTTACAGAGATACTCGGGAAGAGTATACCGCTCGGGGAATTTTGAAAGTCCCCATGGTGAGTGGACAAAAGGCGAACTTGTTGCCAGACATGCGGATGCCGTATTCATAGTCAACGGTTTTGTGGTGAACCGGTTATACAATATTTTCCGACAGGATATCGGCAGGCAGGCGACCGGAGGAAAACTCCAGTTTCAAAGTGAGGGCGCCGAGCACTATTTGCGGAATATTGAAATCAGGCCGTTACAATTTTCACGCGGCAGACCAGTGCTGTCGAGTTTGGACTCGGTCGTACACATAGGCCGGCAAACCCCAAAAAATATCGAGATCACCAATACCGGCGACGCCATCGAGATTATTGCTGTGGAACTGCTTGGAAAGAATATCGAGCAGTTTGTGATAGACCTGCCCCGCCTACCGCTAACGCTGAAAAAAAATAAAAGCCTGCAGTTACCTGTTTCGCTTCGGTCGGACAGTCAAAGCGGCAACTCCGTTTTACTAAGACTGGAAACTATTTCAGGCCCGGCTCCGGACTTTGAGATCCGGTTATTGGCGGAATAGTTTTTGGTTGATCAGGCGGGACAGCTTTTCCGCACCTTTTTGGGATAGGTGATCGGCATCAGAGAAATCTTCCGCTGTAAAAGCGGGGTCTGCGATCAAATTGTAATATCGCACATTTGAGTATTGCGTTGCCATCCCCCGCGCGATATCTATGGTGATACGCCATTGTTCAGATTCCATATTTTCCCGATATGTTTCAAAGGCGGGGGTAGTCACAAGTACCAGCTTTACATTTCTGTCTGCGGACCACGCCGCCATACGAGCCAATATCCGGAGATTATCCTTAAAAACGGCGGTTACTCTTTTCCCCTGCCTGTCGGGCACAGTATGCCGGAGAGCCGATGCCCTGCCTGTTACCCCAAGCTCTTTAGGCGAAGCAGCGGTGTGCACGCTGTCCCAGCCCAACCTGTTACACCTGAGGTCGGATTCACCTTTGTAATAGTACGACACGAGCCTGTCGTAATTCACCACAAATTGATTACTTAACACCTCTGTATAATCTATTAATGAATTTGCAGTGTTCATCTCGTAGTAGATCATATAGTTTTTTATCCGCCAAGCTTCTAATTCCTCTCCCAGTCTTTCGTACAGTGTAAAATAGGAAATGGGCAGAACAATGGTGTTGAGGGATGTCAGCCTGTCTGAATACTTTTCCAATATTTGAAGATCGTAGTCCAGCGTTTGAGATACATAGGCTGCATTAAAAGCGTGACCGGAGAAAAACGCCGGGTTGAAACCGTACATACCGTGTGAACTCCCCAAAACCAACGTCTCAATTTCGGGGGCGTGCGCATCGAGATATTCTTTCTTCTGCTGATAGTCGTTCGGAATCCTCCTTAGCAATACTTCTATAACAATACCTGCGGCCACAACGGGCAAAAGGAACAGGCATAGTTTTAAAAGGAAAAGGCGCATGTGCTAAAATTGAAAATATATAAATTCCTGCTCTTTTCCACCGCACCAGAATATCGCAAGAATAATCAGGTAATACATGGCATATCGAAAAGGACGTTTCCATTTCATTCCCAGCGCTGCGATCGCATAAGGCTGCGATCGCCCCAGCCATTCTGTTACAATAAAACAAAGCAATAACAAAGGGGTCTTATAACCGATTTGTTCACCAACCAAAGCGATCGTTTCCCTGTACCCCTGTGTATGGAGCAATCCGGTAACCATATCATAAATATAACTTCCTGCATGCTGAAGACTATCAGCCCTGAAAAATATCCAGGCGAATGTAGTCAGACCGAAGGTTGTCATTATGCCCATCCATGCGGCTGGCGGGGGCAGCAGCCGTCCTTCTGCAACTGTTCCCAGATGGCGTCTGTTGTTCCCTGTGAGTAAAAGAGGCAGGAAATAAAGCGCGTGCAGGGCGCCCCAAGCGATAAAGGTCCAGTTGGCTCCGTGCCAAAACCCGCTTACTATAAAAACCACAAACACATTACGGATCTTTTTACGGGCACCTACCCTGCTGCCGCCAAGGGGAATATACAGGTAATCCCGAAACCAGGTGGAGAGGGAAATATGCCATCTCCTCCAGAACTCCGCGATATCCCTCGAAAAATAGGGAAAAGCAAAATTCCGTAACACCTCTATTCCAAAAAGCCGGGCGGTTCCCTGTGCGATATCCGAGTAACCGGAAAAATCGCCGTAAATCTGAAATGCAAAGAATATCGCACCCAGTACAAGGGTACTGCCGGAGTAGTCGGATGAATGATTAAAGATCAGGTCGGCCCACTCTCCACAGCGATCGGCGATCACCACTTTTTTAAATAGCCCCCATAATATCTGCCTCAATCCGTCCGCCGCTGCGGCGGAATGAAAAATTCTTTTTTTCTTGATTTGGGGCAGCAGATGAGTGGCTCGCTCGATCGGCCCGGCGATCAGCAGGGGGAAAAAGCTGATGAAGACGGCATAGTCGATAAAATTCCTTTCTGCTTTTATCCGGCCTTTAAAAACGTCAATAACGTAAGAAAGGCCATGGAAGGAGTAAAAGGAAATACCCAGCGGGAGAATGATCTGCAGTGTACGCTCATGCGCCTGCAACCCTATCTGCGATAACCCCGCTGCAAAGGAATCTATAAAAAAATTGAAGTATTTGAACACGCCCAGCAAACCCAGGCTCACAAGGATGTTCAGCCAAAACCACCCGTTTTTCGACCGTTCACTCCCGGCTTCAACCATCCGTATTCCCGTAAGAAAGCCCAATCCCGTAGAGAACAGTAGCAGACCCAGGAAACGCCAGTCCCAGCAGGTATAAAAAAAATAACTCGCCGCCAGCAGTAGCAGATTTTGAGCTCGTAAACTGCTGTTGGCTGCAAGCCAGTATAGCCCAAATACTAACGGAAGAAAAACGGCAAAATCAAGAGAATTAAAAAGCATTCACTACTTTTGGGTTCATGTCATTGCGTCAGCCGCGCAATATACAGGTATTTTTTTTCTGGTTTTCCCCCACCTCGCGGTTGGGCATTACCCTATCCTTCGCGTAAACGCCCGGCTGCTTCCCCAAAGGTATCTTACAACTGTTCTGGTTGCATATCAGGGCATGATACGATCGGCGATTGTGTTTATGTAAAGATTGTGGCTGGAAGGCCCACAAAATGCGATGCGATCAAAAAGCCGGATAGGGAGAGAAGGAAGAAAAAGATTTGAGCCAGGCAACCTGCGAAGCGATCCCCTGATGGCCGGATTAAAAAAGGAAATCTTTAAATTGCCGGGCAGCCTGCTGGAGCAGCGATCATTTTTGCGGACTAATCAGATTTTTGAACTAATCAGTATTGATACGATGAGCATATTCCGAACTGTAGAGATTTCCGAAGCGAGGCTGGAAAAAGATTCGCTACGTTTTATAACGGTGAAGTCGCCCCATCTGGGTGGTCGTGGCGATCTCTGCGTTTTTGTGCCAGAAGGGGTTGTGGCCGGCGACCACACTCCTATCGCGCTGCTCCTGCATGGCGTGTACGGCAGTTGCTGGAGCTGGGCCTGGAGTGGCGGGGTGCACCTGCGTGCCCGGGATCTGATTAAACAGGGGGTACTTCCGCCAATGATCCTGGTGATGCCTTCCGATGGCCTCTGGGGCGACGGATCGGGTTATCTTCCGCACAGCGGCCGTAATTTTGAACGGTGGATCGTGGAAGATGTGCCGGCGGCAGTGAGGGGATATATTCCCGGCGCGGGTGAGGGTTCCCCGCTATTCATCACGGGCCTCTCCATGGGCGGTTTCGGTGCATTACGGCTGGGCGCCAAATACCACCACCTGTTCCGCGCGGTGGCAGCGCATTCCGCTATCACCAGCCTGGAGCAAATGCAGCTATTTGTTGAAGAAGACC
>CAZUWX010000040.1:31240-33820 GCA_964624205.1 uncultured Chitinophagaceae bacterium | reverse complement strand
ATTTAGCTCAGAAAAGGTTTATAACTTCTTAATTGAGAATGGCGCCTCAATTTGGTTAAAAAACGATTTAGATGAAACCGTCATTCACAGTATTGTCTATTCGGGTGATCCGAATCGGCTTTCTGATATTTATAGGCGCTATAGGTGTGATTTAGATGCGCAATCCGATGATGGCACCACGCCATTGATTCTTGCTGCGGGCCTGGAGAAATGGGAAGTATTTGAAAGATTGATTGATCTAGGTGCAAATATTAATCTCACAGATCATGGTGGGAATGCGCCAATACACTTATGTTGCTCTCTTGGAAATATTGAAGCCGTGAGACGACTTGTAGATAAGGGAGCGCGACTTTTTGAGAAAACAAAAAAGGGCAATTTACCACTAGCTCTTGCAGTCAATGAAAATCACGTTGAGGTTGTGCAATATTTATTTTATAAGATGTACGGTTGACGATTTGCCTCCCTAACAAAGTTAGGCATTTCAGAACGAACTCGCCCTTGCTGTTCGGCACTGTTTTTATCTTCCGGGAGCAGGTGTTCCGGAAGATACTTAATCAGATCACCAGCATCGCGTCGCCGTAGCTAAAGAACCGGTATTTGTCCTTGATCGCTTTTTTGTATGCTTCCATAGCGAGTTCGTAGCCGGCAAAAGCGCAGACCATGATCAGGAGACTCGTTTTGGGCAAATGCAGATTGGTGATCAGCGAGTCCGCTACGTTAAAATTGTAAGGGGGGTGTATGAAGATATTGGTCCACCCTTCGGATGGCTTCAGCAGTTTTTCTGCGGTGAAAGACGACTCTATAGCCCGCATGGTGGTAGTGCCCACCGAGCAGATGCGATGGCGGTCCGTAATGGCCCGATTCACGATCTTGCACGCATTCTCCTCGATCCGGTAATATTCGGCATCCATTTTATGCTTGCTGAGATCCTCTACTTCTATCGGACGGAAAGTGCCCAGGCCGGTATGAAGCGTGACTTCTGCAAAACGAATCCCTTTTATTTCGAGGCGTTTGATCAGTTCCTTGCTGAAATGCAGGCCAGCAGTGGGCGCGGCAACCGCTCCTTCGTGTTTGGCATAGACCGTCTGGTATCTTTCCTTGTCTTCTTCGTCTGGTTTGCGTTTGATGTATTTCGGCAACGGGGTCTCGCCGAGCAGTTCAAGCATCTGCCGGAATTCATCATCGGAGTTTTCCCAGAGAAACCGGATGGTACGCCCCCGGGAAGTGGTGTTGTCGATCACTTCCGCCACCATCTCGTCGTTCTCTCCAAAATACAGCTTGTTGCCTACCCGGATCTTCCGGGCGGGATCAACGATCACATCCCATAACCTGTTTTGTTTATTCAGTTCCCGTAACAGGAACACTTCTATCTTCGCGCCGGTCTTTTCTTTTCTTCCGTACATCCGGGCAGGAAACACTTTGGTGTTATTCACCACGAACACATCCTTATCGTCGAAATAGTCCATGATGTCGCGGAAATGCCTGTTTTCCATCTCCCCGGTCTGGCGGTTCACCACCATCATGCGCGCATCTTCTCTTTTTTTAGTAGGGTGTTGGGCAATAAGGTTTAAGGGTAGATCGAATTTGAACTGGGATAATTTCATGTAATGCGGTTATTTATTTTGCTACATGATACCAGACAGGTGAGGGAGGGATATATCGGGGTTTCCCGATATTAACCTGATCTTACGGCACCAGGCGGATATCAACGTATGATTTCCAAGCGTGCAAAAGTACGGATTTTTTCTGAAGAATCATATAAAATCTTGGGCCGCGGTCTTTTAGGCCCAGTGTAGCGGAAGCGAGTGGCCGGAAGCTGGTCGGGGAGCGACGATGAGCAGGTTGTAAAGTCTGCTGGTGCGGCGGGCTACAGGGAGGGCATGGCTGCCAGCAGCTCCCTGGTATAAGGGGAGCTTGGGTGTTGGTAGACCTGGGTGGCGGCGCCAATCTCCTCGATCACCCCCTTTTTCATCACAATGATCCGGTCGCTGATGTACTGCACCACGGCCAGGTCGTGCGAAATAAAGATACAGGTAAACCCGAATTCGTTTTTCAGGTCGTTCAGCAGGTTAAGTACCTGCGCCTGTACACTCAGGTCGAGGGCGGACACTGATTCGTCGCAGACAACACATTCCGGGCGGCAGATAAGGGCCCGGGCGATTACCAGGCGTTGCCGCTGGCCGCCGGAGAATTCGTGGGGATACCGTTGGTAATGTTCCGGCAAAAGCTGCACTTTTTGCAGCAGGTCCATCACGCGTTGTTTCCGTTGTGCCGGTCCAAGCGCGGGCTCGTGCACGCGAAGGGGCTCTTCGAGGGCAGATCCGGCGGTCATCGAGGGGTTGAGCGAGGAATAGGGATCCTGGAACACGATCTGTGCATTTTTCCGGAACCGTGTCAGTTCGTCGCCACGGAGCTGCGCCAGGTGCTGCCCGCCGTAACGGATCTCTCCGGCCTGCGGCTCGACCAATTGTAGCAATGCCCTGCCCAGCGTGGTTTTTCCGGAACCTGATTCCCCGACCAGCCCCAGGGTTTCGCCACGGTACACGTCGAAGCTGACTCCGTTCACGGCTTTGTTATATG
>CAZUWX010000040.1:25615-31140 GCA_964624205.1 uncultured Chitinophagaceae bacterium | reverse complement strand
GCCGCGACAACCTCGCCCACAGCGGGCAGCCGGGTGCCTTTGGTGTACAGTGCCGGCCGGCAGGCCAGCAGGGACCGCGTATAGGGATGGGTGGGGTTGTGGAACAGGGCGGGAAGCGTACCCTGTTCCACAAAAGTTCCGTTCCGCATGATCACCGCCTGGTCGGCTATCTCGGCGATCACTGCCAGATCGTGTGAAATAAAGATCACGCCCATCCCGGTCTCGGCCTGCAGGTCGGCGATCAGCCGGAGTACGGTCTGCTGCACGGTGGTGTCCAGCGCTGTGGTGGGCTCGTCGCAGATCAGCAGGGCAGGGTCGCCGCTCATCGCCAGGGCGATCATCACCCGTTGTTTTTGTCCCCCGCTCAGTTGGTGCGGGTAGCGATCGAAGATGGCGGCAGGGTTGGGGAGCTGTACTTTTTCAAATAATTCCAGGGTAACGTTCCGGGCGGGTTGCCGGCCCAGGCCTCGGTGCAGTTGCACGGCCTCCGTTACCTGGCTGCCGCAGGTAAAAACGGGGTTGAGTGAAGTCATGGGTTCCTGGAAGATCATGGCGATGCCCTTCCCCCGTACCATTCGGAGCTGGCGGGGCGTAAGTGTCCTTATATTTACGGGGGAGTGGCCGTCGGGCGAGAACAGGATCTCGCCGGAAACATATCTGGCCGGTGGACTGCCGAGCAACTGCAGGATAGCCAGCGCCGTCACGGATTTTCCGGAGCCTGATTCGCCTGCAATACCGGTAATCTCGCCGCGGTTGATGGTCAGTGTTATACCCTTTATGGCGGTCGTAGTGCCGCCTGCAGTGTCGAAGTCGATCCGGAGATCATTGATCTGGAGTAAGGGATGCATGGCGACCGGTTTGCGGCGTACTATTCGTGTTTAATTGTGTTTATTTGTAAAATACAAAGAATATTTAACTAGTCTGTCCAGGCATGATCAAAATCGACTATCCGGAACATGATTTCCGGATGAAGCGGGAGAACGACCGGGAGATGATCTTCGACGAGATCCGGAAAATCTGGCTGAAGCTCACTCCGGAGGAATGGGTACGGCAGAATTTTGTACGGTACCTGCTTACCGTGCGGAACTATCCTACTGCACTGGTAGCACTGGAGAAAAAGATCCTGGTGGGCGAGTTGGGCAAACGGTTTGACGTGCTGATATACAACCGGCAGCATCAGCCCTGGATGATGGTGGAATGTAAGGCCGGCAATGTTGCGCTGAAAGAAGAAGTGCTGCACCAGGTGTTAAGATACAATATCGCCGTGCCGGTTCAATACCTGGTGATCACCAATGGCACCAATTGTTATGCGTTTAGAAAACGGGACAAACAATTGGTGCCGTTGAACGAGCTACCGGATTTCGATAGCCCCGATTAGGGGAAAATACCCAGCTCGGCGTAGCTGTTGGCCACTTTGTTGATCGCCACTATATAGGCGGCGGTTCGCATATCGGGGATCTGGTCGTTCTGCTGCCATACCTCCAGGATCTCCCGGGCGGCAGCGATCATGGTTTCTTCCAGGCCGCTGCGGACGAGATCCACTTCTTCCGGGCCGCGTATGATCAGGTCTTTTTCCGGCTGCTTTGCACGCCGTCCGGTAAGTTCTTCCATCTGGGCAAGAATATGGCCGTTCATGTTTTCGGTGAACCTTTTTTCCATTCTTCCGTAGCGTACATGGCTGAGATTTTTTAACCATTCAAAATAAGACACGGTCACCCCTCCCGAGTTCAGGAACATGTCGGGGATCACCAGCACTCCTCTTTTCAGGAACTCTTCGTCGGCTTCAGGTGTCAGCGGGCCGTTTGCCGCCTCGCCAATAATTTTGGCTTTTATGCGGGGGGCATTTTCTGCATGGATCACACTCTCCAGTGCTGCGGGGATCAGAATGTCGCAGTCCAGCTCCAGTGCCACTGCGGTGTTTTCGATATTGGTGGCGCCGGGGAAATTCAGGATGGAACCGGTTTCTTTTCTATGTACGGCAACGGCTTCCACGTTCAGTCCCCCGTTATGGAATATGGCGCCCTCCATTTCTGCTATACAGGTGATCTTCGCGCCTGCCTCAGCAAAAAATTTGGCGCTGTGGTATCCCACGTTTCCGAATCCCTGTATCACGATGCGTTTGCCTGCGATACCAGTCGGCATGCCGAGCCGTTTCATGATAGAGGGGGTGTCGCATATTTCCCGCACGCCAAAGAATACGCCCAGGCCGGTGGCTTCACGGCGGCCGCGCACACCTCCCTGGGTAACAGGTTTTCCGGTTACGCAGCCCAGGGCATCGATTTCGCCTGGCCGCATGCTGCTATACGTGTCGAGGATCCAGGCCATCTCCCTTTCTCCAGTTCCATAGTCGGGGGCCGGCACGTCGATACCGGGGCCGATGAAATTCTTTTTGATCAGTTCTGCAGTATAGCGCCGGGTGATCTTTTCAAGGTCATATACGCTGTATTTTTTCGGGTCGATGGAAATACCTCCTTTGGCGCCTCCGAAAGGCACGTTCACGATCGCGCACTTATAGGTCATGAGCGCAGACAGGGCCATCACTTCGTCGAGGTTCACATTGGTGGAAAAGCGGATCCCGCCTTTGCATGGCGTTTTGTGGTGGGAATGCTGCACGCGGTATGCTTTGATCACTTCAATCTTGTCACCCACTCTCACAGGAAAGAACATACGGTACACAGCGTTGCATTGTTTGATCTGTTCCAGCACGCCGGCATCCCATTTGGTGAATGCCGCCGCCTTGTTGAAGCTTTTTTCGACGTCGCCGAAAAAGCTGTACTCTTGGTTTGAAAGCATGTAGATGGTTTTATGGTTATTGATAGAGGTAGCATATTCAGCAGCAGTTGGCAGGACCCTGGGTCCTGCTGCTCCTAAAAAAAACGCGCAAAGAAGACCGGGTGGCGGTAAAACGCCCCCGGCGCAACTACTCTTTCTCCAATTTGCTTATTTTCCGGTCGAGCCGGATCACGTAAATAAAAAAGCCGGCGAGAATAGTGGTGAGGACTGCCACCACAACGTACACTTTTTCATAAGCCCTGAGGCCGGTGGGTTCGCGGCCGGCAGCAACTCCTGCAGTGTCCTGGGCGAACGCCCAGCAGGCAAGCCCGGTGCAAAATAACGCCAGCAACAACTTTTTGACAAAGGCCCGGGAGACCTGTCCGGTAATGAAACGGAGAGCAGCACTTCCCTTTGTTTCCAGCTTTACGGATTTCTCCGGAAGCGACATTGAACGGTCGAAATGATCTGCTACAGAATGCGGGTGAGTGGAGGTCCGTTTCATCCGTTTATTTTTTGTCTTTTCAATGGTTGGATTTACTTCGCCGGCCTTGTTTTGCCAAAGCGCGGCATTGGCCCGGCTTCGTGAAGGTGCGGCAGCACGATGGAACTCCACATATACATTCTCCTGTGTGATAAAATTTATCGTGCTGGGTTTCATTGTGCGAAGCTATTGTTGATTTTTTTATTCCTGATGAACTGTAGCCGCATGCGCAGAGTTGTGATCCATATGCCAAGCAGGATCCAGCCCAGCACGGCAGGCCAGAATACCAACCGCATGACCGGGTCAAGGTCGCCCCCGCCGAGGCCGGGATTACCTTCCACGCCCTTCCCACCCGGGTGCAACGATTCCACCATCCTGGGAAGGATCATGATCATGGGGATATAAATGCAGTATGCAAAGATATTGTACACCGCGCCGATACGACCCCGTTTATCAATGTCGGGGATCGAATTGCGCAGCACAAAATAAGCCAGGTAGATCAGCAGGGCAATGGCGGCGCCAAGCTGTTTGGGGTCGTTATTCCAGGGAGCCCCCCAGGTATAGTTGGCCCAGATCATCCCGGTTACCAATCCCAATATTCCAAACACGATTCCCGTCTTGGCGTACTCGGTGGCGGCCACGTCGAACCGCTCGGAAGGTTTCCGGAGGTATCGTACGGAATACACCACCGATACCGTGACCAGTAAAAGCTGTCCGAACCACATCGGAACATGAAAGAAAAAGTTACGGATGGTTTGCTCAAGATTCCCGATATCGGGCACCCTGATGGTGAACCCTGCTATAAATGAGTAGAACAGTAATAGAATACTTAATATCTTCCACCAACGCATGAATCCCAAGATTTAGAAATTCCGGCGATACGGGATCATCGCAACGCCATGGGATCGCAAAATTAGGGTAAAGCGGCTCAATATCCATTTTTTTTAATCTTTCCGGACGAAGGAGCAGGTTTTATCCGGGGAAAACAAGCGGCATTAATCCTCCATCGGAAAGAGAAATGGATTTATCCGGAGAAGCGGGAGGAGGTCAATCCTTCCACAGAAAAGGGAACAGGATCAGGGCCAGGAGGATCACCAGTACATCGAGCCCGGCAAGCAGGAAATTCATTTTCAGGTAACCTGCCTGGATCACGTCTGCAAAAGAGGTGCTGGACACCTTCATCAGCAGCAGTACCTGGGGGATGATCAGGGGAAAACCAAGGATCGCGATCAGGGCGGCATTCTGCCGGGCACGCGCAGCGATGGCGGCGAGAAAAGTAAAAACAAGGCTGAAACTGCAGCCGCCAAGGCAGACCGTAAACACGAATTTCCACGGATGTTGCAGCGGGTCTCCCATCAGCAATCTGAAAAGCAGCAGGCTGATCAGGCTCATCACCATCATTAAAATTGCATTAAAAATCAGCTTGGCAAGGATGAAGTCGCGCGCTCCCGCAATACTGTAGTAGTACAGCATCCGGCCACTGCTTTCCTGCAGAAAACTTTTGGCTACAGCATTGACGCAGATGAACAACTGGATCATCCAGAAAAGCCCGTTCCACACTGCTGCCTCCGGCTGGCCCATCGCGAGATACAAAACAAAAACAGTGGATGCGACGTATAGCAGGATGCCGTAAAAAGTATATTGCTGCCGGATCTCAAGCAGCACATCTTTTTTTAACAGTGTTATAATATGCGGAATGCCTTTCTTCACGCGTAGTTAGATTCAAAAATTGTTAACTTTATATGGAATACAACTTGTCACCTAAAACTGTCCATATATAATGGAGCGTTTAGCCGAACTGATCAGCAAATTAAAAGAACAATTCGAACAAAAAGTGGATTCGTCAAAACTATTGGCGACTACCCTCCTCATAGAAAGGGAATTGATGAAGGCCGAAACCGCCCAGCCGCCTGTTGCTGCCGGCTCGGTTGGCTCCATGATTACGGTGGTGATGCCCGCCGATCGTAACGGTTACCATCAGCGATATCACGATGCATTGGCAGAAGACGAACGGAAGATCCGGCCTGAACCTGCGGTTGACACCCTGCAGGCGGCCAGCAGCGAAAGCAGGAAGTCTCCTCCTCCCGTGCCCGCCTTTGCCGAAGTGGGGGAACCTGCCGAAAAGAAGGAATTCTCCCGGCAAGCCGAACCCGCAGCAGAAGAGTTTTCGCCGAAAGAGCAACCCGCCGGAGTGAAGGAGCTTTCCAGGAAAACGGAACCTGCCGAAAAGAAGGAATTCTCCCGGCAAGCCGAACCCGCAGCAGAAGAG
>CAZUWX010000040.1:13602-25515 GCA_964624205.1 uncultured Chitinophagaceae bacterium | reverse complement strand
GGAACCTGCCGAAAAGAAGGAATTCTCCCGGCAAGCCGAACCCGCAGCAGAAGAGTTTTCGCCGAAAGAGCAACCTGTTGAAGCGAATGAAGTATTCCGAAAAACTGAACCTGCCAAAACGAAGGAACTTTCGGGGAAAGACAGGCCTGCGGCAACGGATCCCCTTCCCGAATTTATATTCGACCCTCTCACGGAAATCCCCACACTCTCCCAGCAACATTCTGTAAAAGAGATCAATGAGATCATCGGCATTCGCGATGCATCCCTTAACGACAAGCTGAAAGAAGATAAAAAGGAAATCGGTCATATTTTAAAGGAACATCCGATACGCGATCTGAAAAAAGCGATCGGCGTGAACGACCGCTACGTTTTTATTAATGAGCTGTTTCGCGGAGACGAGGTGATGTACGAGAGAAGCCTTAAAACGATCAACGGCTTTCGCATATTTGCCGAAGCGGAGTACTGGATAGAAAGAGAGTTGAAGGTGAAGCTCGGCTGGGAAGAGCATAAAGCGACCACCCGTCTTTTTTACGACCTGATAAGAAGACGGTTCTCCTGAATATACTGCATGATCTTTTCAGTGGCACCTTTGTTTCGCTGCACATAGCCCCTTGCCGCCGCGGCGCTTTCGTTGAGAAACTTTGCGTCCGAGACCAGCCTGTTCATGATATCCTCACACTCCAGCGCGGTTTCTATTGTAAAGGCTGCCCCTTCTTCCAGCAGGTCAATCGCTTCCCTGAACTGGTTGAATACGGGACCGAATATCACCGGTTTTCCATACACCGCCGCCTCCAGTACATTGTGTACGCCGTCGTTTCCAAACCCTCCCCCTACATAAGTGATGGTTGCGTAGTGGTAGAGCCGCGAAAGCATGCCTATGTTATCGATGATCAGGGTGTTAACTCCGGCAGGCGGCTCCCGGACGGACCATTCCGAATAGCGGACCGCGCGACGAAAAAGCCGTTGGATATCACGAACGTGCTCCTCGTCGATTTCATGCGGGGCAATGATGAAACGGATCTCGGGGTGGGCGTTGGCATAATGGGCCAGCACCTCTTCGTCTTCGGGCCAGGTGCTGCCCGCTACCACTATCGTTTGCCCCCCCGTGAACAGCCCCACTTCGGGGATGGGAGTGAAGTGGCTGGCGATCGTCGCCACCCTGTCGAACCGCGTATCGCCGCTGACCGTTACATTTCCCGCAACGCCGATCAACTGCAGCCTTTTTTCCGAAGCGCCGCTTTGGACGAACAGCCGGCTAAAACAACCAAGCATCTTTCTGTATAAAGAACCGTACCACCGGAAGAAGGGTTGGTGGCGATGAAAGATCGCCGAGATAAGCAGCAGCGGAATGTTTTTTCTTTTTAGCTCCGCCAGGTAATGATACCAGTAGTCGTATTTGACCCACAGCACCAGCCGGGGGTTCAGTAAGGCAGCCAGCCGCCGGGCGTTCCGCCGGGTGGGCAGCGGCAAATAAAAGGTAAGGTCGGCCTTGTCATACCCTTTCATCGCCTCATAGCCCGAGGGAGAGAAAAAGCTGATTGCAATAAAATACTCCGGATAGGCTGTCCGGATCCGCTCCACCAACGGCCTGCCCTGCTCAAATTCTCCCAGCGATGCGCTGTGCATCCAGACCACCGGGCGGGTATTATCTTTCATCGCCAGCCTGATCTCCTCAAAAACATGCTTCCTGCCCCGTACCCATAACCGGGCTTTGGGGTTCCAGAGAGCGGCAATATGTACGGCAGCCCCGTAAAGACGGACAACAATGTTGTAGACGAGCAGGAACACAGGTGAACAGTAAGGATAAAAATTATAAAATATGAGCGCTGCTAAGCGCGTTCTTCATTTTATGATACGGATAAGTTTACCTCCGGGGCAAAGCCGGCACAAAGTATAAAATATCGGGAAGCAAACCGCTTTTACGATGGGTTCTTTCGGCCGAACCAGCCCTGCGAAGGCACATGCGTGCCTAACTAACCTTGTCAGAACCAGTTTTTTACAGTAGGTTTGTGCGCTTTATTAAATCGAATATATCCTGCATATGCGGCCAATACAAATGGTAGACCTGAAACAGCAGTACGCCAAGATAAAGACCGAGGTGGACGCGGCGCTGAATGAAGTACTGGGTTCGGCTGCCTTTATTCACGGTCCGGCAGTGGAAACCTTCTCGCGTCGCCTGGCGCAATATCTTGAGGTTGGACACGTGATCCCCTGCGCCAATGGCACCGACGCCCTTCAGATCGCGCTGATGTCGCTCAACCTGCAGCCCGGCGATGAGGTCATCACCCCTTCCTTCACCTATGTGGCCACCACCGAAGTGATCGCTTTACTTCGCCTGCAGCCCGTGTTTGTGGAAGTGGACCCGCGGACCTTTAATATAGATCCCGGGGCGGTGGAAAGAGCGGTCACCTCCAAAACAAAAGCCATCATTCCGGTACACCTCTATGGCCAGTCGGCCGATATGCACGCGATCATGGAAGTCGCGGCGCGCAATAACCTGATCGTGATAGAAGACAATGCCCAGGCCATCGGCGCCAGCTACACCTTCCCTGACGGCAGAACGGAAAAAACCGGCACCATCGGCACTATCGGCACCACGTCCTTTTTCCCCTCCAAAAACCTCGGAGCCTATGGCGACGGGGGAGCCATGTTTACCCGTAACGACGAACTGGCGGGGGTATTGCGGAAAATCGCCAACCACGGCCAGCAGAAAAGATATTATCACGATATGGTGGGCTGCAACAGCCGGCTCGATTCACTGCAGGCGGCAGTGCTGAACGTTAAGCTAAAATACCTCGACGATTATATCCGGGCACGTGTCGGCGTGGCAGATTATTATGATAAAGCATTTAAAGGGCATCCTCGTATCACAACGCCTTACAGGGCGCCCTACAGCACCCATGTATTCCATCAGTACACCATTATTCTGGATGGAGTGGATCGCGACGACATGCATGCCTGGCTGGCAGAACGCAGTGTGCCGAGTATGATCTATTACCCCGTTCCCGCTCACCGGCAGAAAATGTTCCGGGCGTTCGGCGGTGACAGTTTTCAACTGGACACGACCGACTGGCTGACGGAAAGGGTGCTGTCGCTTCCAATACACACGGAGATGGATGAGGAACAGCTCGCTCATATAACCCGGAATGTGCTGGAATACCTGGAATCCAAACATCCCTGATCAAACCCGAAACTAAACCCAGAATAATATCAATATGAAAATCGCAGTAGTTGGAACCGGATACGTGGGACTGGTAACCGGTACCTGCTTTGCCGAAACGGGCAATGAAGTGATCTGTGTAGATATCGACAGCTCGAAAGTGGAAAAGCTCTCCGATGGGCGGATCACTATCTATGAGCCCGGTCTCGAAAAATTATTCCTGCGCAACCTGCGCGAAGGCCGCCTTCAATTCACCACCTCCCTCGAACAGGGCATAAAGGATGCCGCAGTGGTGTTCCTGGCCCTGCCCACCCCCCAGGGGGAAGACGGTTCGGCCGACCTGCAGTATGTGCTGGGTGTGGCCGACACCCTCGGGAAGCTGCTGAATGGCTATAAGGTTATCGTGGATAAAAGCACCGTTCCGGTAGGCACCGCCGAAAAAGTGGCGGAAAAGATAGCCAAATCCTATTCTGGCGAATTTGACGTCGTTTCCAATCCCGAGTTCCTGCGGGAAGGTGTGGCTGTGGACGATTTTATGAAACCCGACAGGGTGGTGATCGGCACCGACTCGGAACGGGCCAGAAAAATATTGAACGACCTCTACTCGCCGTTTGTACGGCAGGGTAACCCGATCGTTTTTATGGATGCGCGTTCCGCTGAACTCACCAAATACGCTGCCAATTCTTTCCTGGCCACCAAGATCTCTTTTATGAATGAGATCGCACAGCTCTGCGAACGCATGGGGGCGGATGTGGACATGGTCCGAAAAGGCATAGGCGGCGACGAGCGCATCGGCCGGAGATTCCTTTTCCCCGGCATCGGCTACGGCGGGAGCTGCTTCCCGAAAGACGTCAAGGCACTGGCCAATTCCTCAAAAGAAGTTGGATATACTTTCCGGATACTGGATTCCGTTATGGAAGTGAACGAAATACAAAAACTGCACCTGCTCCCCAAGATCAAAAAATATTTCAACAACGATCTGAAAGGTCGTAAGCTGGCTTTCTGGGGTTTGGCGTTTAAGCCCAATACAGATGATATCAGGGAAGCCCCCTCTCTGTATATGATCAATGAGTTGCTTGCCGAAGGGGCGCTGATCCATGCGTTCGATCCAGAAGCCATGCCGAATACCAGGGAGGTGCTGGGCGACAGGATCCGGTACGGCGAAAATCAATATGATTGCCTCGAGGACGCCGACGCCCTGGTGATCTGTACGGAGTGGAACGAATTCCGCACGCCCAATTTTCTGAAGATCGTAACGGCTATGCAGCATAAAGCGATCTTCGACGGCAGAAACCTTTTTGACACCAATGCAGTAAGGGAGCTTGGGTTTTATTATGAGAGCATAGGCAGACCGGCTTCGGTACCACTGCAAAGAGAAAAAATAAACTGAGCCTAATGAACGGGTCATCAAAAACAATGGACGGATCGCCAAAAAGAATATTGATCACCGGGGCCGCCGGTTTTCTGGGATCACATCTGTGCGACCGGTTTATCAGGGACGGGTTTGCCGTGGTGGGCATGGATAACCTGATCACGGGCGATCTCAAGAATATTGAACACCTGTTTAAGCTGGAACAGTTCGAGTTTTATCATCACGACGTGTCGAAGTATATCCACGTACCCGGGCAGCTCGATTATATCCTGCATTTTGCTTCGCCTGCCAGCCCCATCGACTATCTCAAGATCCCCATACAAACGCTTAAAGTGGGCTCGCTGGGCACCCACAACTGCCTCGGCCTTGCCAAATCCAAAAAGGCCCGTATACTCGTCGCCTCCACTTCGGAAGTGTACGGCGATCCGCTGATACACCCCCAGCACGAGGAATACTGGGGGAATGTAAATCCCGTCGGCCCCCGGGGAGTGTACGACGAAGCCAAAAGATTCCAGGAAGCCATCACTATGGCCTACCATAATTTTCACGGACTCGAAACCCGGATAGTGAGAATATTCAATACCTACGGCCCCAGGATGCGGCTGAACGACGGTCGCGCCCTGCCCGCATTTATAGGCCAGGCACTCCGGGGCGAAGACCTCACCGTTTTTGGCGACGGCAGCCAGACCCGGTCGTTCTGTTATGTGGACGACCTGGTAGAAGGGATCGTGCGGCTGCTGATGAGCGACTACCATCTGCCGGTGAACATCGGCAACCCCGATGAGATCAGCCTCCGCGAGTTTGCCGAGGAGATCATCGCCTTAACCGGATCCCGGCAAAAGATCCTGTACAAGCCGCTGCCTATGGACGATCCCAAACAACGCCAGCCTGATATCACCCGGGCAAAGGAACTGCTGGGCTGGCAGCCGGAGGTTGCGCGGAAAGAAGGCCTCGCAAATACCTATGCGTATTTTCGGTCGCTGCCGGAAGCAGATTTGTATAAATTGCCCAAGGAATTCAAGAGCAGAATGTAGTTATACCCTTTAAAAATAGTATCATGTACAAGGACCTTGTAGATAAAAAGACGAAACTGGCGGTAATCGGGTTGGGCTATGTGGGTTTGCCTATCGCCCTGGAATTTGCAAAAAAGATATCCGTGATCGGATTCGATATCAACGCGAAACGTATCAATATGATGCGTAACCGCCAGGATCCCAGCAAGGAAGTGGCTCCGGCTGAATTTGACGGCAGGGATATTGTATTCACAGATAATATGGATATCCTCCGGGAAGCAACCTTTTTTATAGTAGCGGTTCCCACACCCGTCGATCGCCACAACGTGCCCGACCTCAAGCCACTGCTCGGCGCGTCCACCACTGTGGGAAAGGTGCTGAAGAAAGGCGACTACGTGGTGTACGAATCCACCACCTATCCCGGTTGCACGGAAGAAGACTGCCTGCCGATACTGGAAAACCTTTCGGGATTGAAACTGGGAGTTGATTTTAAACTTGGCTATTCCCCCGAGCGCATTAACCCGGGCGACAAAAAAAATACGCTGAAGACGGTGGTCAAGGTAGTGTCCGGCTGCGACGCAGAAGCCCTGGAAGAAATTGCAAAAATATACGAACTCGTCGTAGATGCCGGCGTGCATCGTGCTCCTACTATCAAGGTGGCGGAGGCAAGCAAAATTGTGGAGAACACGCAACGTGACCTGAATATTTCGTTGATGAACGAGCTGTCGATGATCTTCGACCGTATGGGCATCAACACCTTCGACGTGATAGAAGCCGCCGGTACCAAGTGGAATTTCCTGAAATTCCAGCCGGGCCTGGTCGGCGGACACTGCATCGGCGTGGATCCTTATTATCTTACCTATAAAGCCGCTGCACTCGGCTTCGATTCGCAGGTGATCTCCTCCAGCCGGAATATCAACGACGACATGGCGAAGTACGTGGCCCGCAAGATCATCACCTATGTGCTGAGAAACTCGGCGGAGCCCCGCGTGCTGGTGAAGGGTGTGACCTTCAAAGAAAATGTGAGCGATATCCGTAACTCCAAGATCGTCGACACGGTCAAGGAACTGCTGTTGTTCAATATCAAGGTAGATGTCGAAGATCCTTATGCACAGGGCGAAGAGGTGCACGAAGAATACGGACTTCGGTTATGCGAGAAGGTGGAGAATGGCTACGACGCCGTGATCATCACGGTTCCCCACAAGCCATACCTGGATCACGACGACGCTTATTTTGCCAGCCTCACCAAGCCGGCAGGGGTGATCGCCGACCTGAAAGGCATTTATAAGAACCGGATTCACAGCCGCGCATATTGGAGCCTGTAGCGGCGCGAATAATAACCAGGCTGCGACGAATTGATATGAATCCAGGCGCGGCAAGTTAATACGAGCCGGCAAATTGTTATGAATCGGGCAAGACGGGTTAATACATAATACTTGACAATTAAAAAGACCATATTGATCACGGGAGGAGCCGGTTTTATCGGCTCGCACCTGGTGCGCCGTTTTGTGACGCGGTACCCGGCATATCATGTTGTGAACCTCGATGCATTAACCTATGCCGGCAACCTGGAAAATCTCCGGGATATAGAAGCAGCAGCCAATTATACATTTGAGAAAGGAGACGTGGCCGATGAGCACTATATCGACGCCCTGTTTGAAAAATATGCTTTCGATTCGGTGATCCACCTGGCGGCGGAGAGTCATGTCGACCGCTCCATCACCGACCCGCTGGCTTTTGTCAGGACCAACGTGATGGGTACCGCCGTTCTGCTGAATGCCGCACGGAAGTACTGGAAAAATAATTACGAAGGCAGGCTGTTTTACCAGGTGTCTACCGACGAAGTGTACGGTTCGCTCGGGCCGGAGGGGCTTTTTACCGAAGAAACAGCCTACGATCCGCGGTCACCCTATTCGGCTTCGAAAGCAGCGGCGGATCATTTTGTGATGGCTTATCATCATACGTATGGGTTGCCGGTGGTGCTCTCTAACTGTTCCAATAATTACGGGTCACATCATTTTCCGGAGAAGCTGATCCCGTTGGTGATCCATAATATTCAACAGAACCGGCCCCTGCCCATATACGGCAACGGTCAACAGGTGCGCGACTGGCTATGGGTGGAGGATCATGTGCGCGCGATTGACCTGGTATACCACCAGGGCAGATTAGGCGAAAAATACAATGTCGGCGGCCTGAACGAATGGGCCAATATCGACCTGGTGCGGTTGCTGATAAAAATTATGGACCGGAAACTAAACCGGCCACCGGGGAGTTCAGAAAAGCTTATCGAATTTGTGGCCGACCGGCCGGGTCACGATCTCCGGTACGCGATAGACGCCTCCAGGATCACACGTGAGCTGGGATGGAAACCTTCCGTTAACTTTGAAGAAGGGCTGGAAAGAACGGTCGACTGGTACCTCGCCAATACCGAATGGGTGCAGCACGTTACTTCCGGCAATTACCAGCAGTATTATCAGGAGCAGTATTTAAAAAGATAGTCTTCATGCCATTTACTCCAACAGCCTTTCCGGGGTTGCTCGTAGTTGAACCGGTGGTGTTCAACGATAACCGCGGTTATTTCTTCGAGTCGTATAACGAACGGATGTTCCGGCAGCACGGCATTGACGCCGCATTTGTGCAGGACAACCAGTCGCGCTCGGCCTACGGTGTGATCAGGGGACTGCATTACCAGCTGCCGCCTTATGCCCAGGCCAAACTGATCCGGGTGCTGCTGGGTTCCATCCTGGATATTGTACTGGATATCCGGACGGGCTCACCGACATTCGGGATGTCCTATGCCATTGAGCTATCGGCAGACAATAAAAAACAATTGTATATCCCCGGTGGCTTTGCCCACGGTTTTTCAGTACTGAGCGAAACGGCGGAAGTGATGTATAAATGCGACGCTTATTATCATAAAGACAGCGAAAGAGGTATCCGGTACAACGATCCGCAACTGGCTTTGGACTGGCGTATTCCGGAACACCATGCCGTTGTGTCGGAGAAAGACAAACAGCTTCCTTCATTTAAACAGTATGCGGGTGAGTTCAGATTCGCTCCATAAGGCCGATATCATCTGTCTGTCGCTCTCGCGCTGGGATGCCCCCATTTCTTCTCCGGCCTTCTCCCTCGCCAAACAGCTCGGCAAAACCAACCGTGTGTTTTTTCTGGATCACCCCTTTTCCTGGAAAGACTATTTCCGGGAAAAAAAGACGCCGGCGGTACAACGTAGAAAAAAGGCGTTGCGAAGGGGAGAGGATATCTATCACCGGGAGCCCGGGTTCAGCGATGGCCTGACGGCGGTCTCCAGCCGGCTGGTGTATCCGGTGAACTTCCTTCCGGAAGGGAATTTATACAACCGGCTGGCGCGGATCAACAACGCCATGCTGGAAAAAACGCTCCGGCAGGTGATCCTCGACAACAAGGTGAAGGATTTTATTTTCATCAATTTTTTCGATCCCTATTATCTGGGAAATCTTCCGGATGATATCCTGCCGCTGAAGTATGTGTACCAGTGTATGGACGACCTTTCACAGGTCTCGTACACACGCCGCCATGGTCTGCGGCTGGAAGAAGAGTTGATCCGACGGGCCGATATCACCCTTTGCACCTCCCGTGAGCTGACGAAGCTGAAATCCGTTTTTTCTCCCCGCGTATTTTATCATCCTAATGGTGCCGATGTGACTTTGTTTCGCCAGGCAATGGAGAAACAATTAAGCCGGCCAGCCGACATGCAGTTCGGCGACAAAAAAGTAATTGGCATGGTGGGAAGCATCGACTACCGGACCGACGTTGAATTACTGAGAAAAACGGCTGCGCATCATCCTGATAAGATCCTATTCCTGCTGGGGCCGGTGATGGATAAAAAAAGTTACGAGTGGAATAGGGGACTGCCTAACCTCGTGTTCGCCGGAGCCAGGAAACAGGAGGAACTGCCGGCTTATCTGCGGCACTTCGACTGCTGCATCATTCCTTATCTGAAGAACACGCTCACCCGGAGTATTTATCCGCTGAAGATCAATGAGTACCTTGCTGCCGGCCGGCCCGTGGTGGCAACCCATTTTTCCGAAGACATCTTTGCCTTCCGGCAGGTGGCGGAGATAGCCGGTTCGGACGACTCCTTTCTTACCGCGATCGACACCGCCATTGCGGACGATACCGCCGAACGGCAGCAGGAACGCCTTGGCGTTGCGACTGCCAATAGCTGGGAAAAAAGGGTGGGGCAGTTCTGGGAGATCCTGGCCGGCCAGGCGGCTGGCCGGACAATGTAGATCGTCCTGGCTGTTCCGCAGGCCTGGTCAGATGGAACGCTGCGAGACTTCCGCCTTCCGTAGAAACACCCGATCTGTCCGCCTCGGCAGGCTACCATCTTAGTCCAACCACACCCGATCGAATCTAAAGAATTGGATCTCATCGAATCAGCTTAATATGTAAATTTACCTTGTTGTAAACGTAATTTTTCTGTATTATTGTGGAGAAATAATTCTACTAT
Source organism: uncultured Chitinophagaceae bacterium (assembly GCA_964624205.1). Classification (GTDB taxonomy): domain Bacteria; phylum Bacteroidota; class Bacteroidia; order Chitinophagales; family Chitinophagaceae; genus Flavitalea. The sequence continues at coordinate 15,478 of CAZUWX010000040.1, read as the reverse complement.
GAGTACAGCAGGAAGTATAAAGACCTCTCTTTTTCATCAATATGAGAAAGAATTGTCCAATCCAGTGGCGATGGTGCTGAAAGCCGCCGAGGGATTGGCGGTGTCGGTTTTTGATGAGATCATCCGGGTTTCGGCCCTGAATAAAAATCAGTTAGCTGCCTTTATCGACACCACTCCCAAAACTATCGATAACTACCGCTTGCGGCGGCATAAACTGGGCCGTACCGAAAGCGAACACCTGCTACAACTGATGGCGCTCTATAAAAAAGGCCAGGAGATCTTTGGCAGTTCCGAGGCTTTTAATCAATGGCTAAGGCAACCCGCATCGGGACTGGGAGGCATCGTTCCTTTTGATCTGCTTTATACGCAGGGCGGGATCAACCTGGTAATGGAAGAATTGCTCAGGATGGAATACGGAGCGGTGGCATGATCGCCTACCGTATTACCCTGGCAAAATGGGCCGGTCAGCTCACTGCGTCAGGTCGCGCTGCCCGGTGGAACAGCAACGGTCATTTTATGACCTACGCGGCAAGCACCCGGGCATTAGCCTGTCTGGAGAATATGGTTCACCGACGCAGCATTGGGGCCGATGACCTTTTTCGGGTTACGCTGATAGAGATACCCGATGAACTGAAAATAAAAAAGATCGATAAAAAGGGGCTACCCGACAATTGGCAGGAATATACCAATTATGCCTTCTGTCAGGTCATCGGGGATACCTGGTTAAAAGGAAAAGCAACTGCCGTACTCCGGGTGCCATCGGCCATCATTCCGGAAGAATACAACTATCTGATCAATCCTCAGCATCCCGATTTCGGCCGGATAAAGGTGCATGCTACCGAGTCATTTGGGTTTGATGAAAGGCTGCTTTGATGGCTGCAAAAGTGTGTACAGCATTTCAGTATCTGCTGAGTGATCTCCGGAGAAACGGGCGATAGGCCGCGACAATGGGGACTGCCCGGACAAAGAACAGCCTGCGAAATGGAGCTGCCCGCGCGGTGGCTGGCACCACTGGGGCCTCTAAGACTGTAGCGGTGCCCTGTTGCCGGTCGCAGTCGATGGCGTTCCTATTCATCATTTTATATCTACTATTGCCGTGCTGCTCCCCTTGCTTTCCGTTTTTACGATGCCGAATCCGGGAGCAAACCATTCCACCCCGTCGACGTTCACGGGAATGCCTATACCCATTGTTTTGATGCGCGTTCTTGACTTAAAGGATATCTTAAAACAATCCCAGGTGCCCGCTGTGGTGGTCACAGATTCCTGGCCTTCCACTTTACGTTCGGTCACTTCCATATCCATGGTCTGCGTTACGCCGGTGCCAGTGTTCATTTCCATATGCATGGTAGCATTTTCAAGTTGATCTCCCACCTTCATCGAGGAAGGATAGCGGATGTAAAAATTGTCCACCTTCACGTCTGTATTCGCAAACTGCTCATTCTGCTGAGTGGGGATGGACATTTTCATATCCATCAGCATCACGCCGTTCTCACACCTCACGGTGCTGTTGGAAGTAGCGACCGACTTGCCCTTTTTATCGAACAATTCTGTTGCCAGTTCGGCGGTCACTGCACTGCCGTCCTGCTGCACATTGGTAACCTTGTACACCTGCCGGGCCGTTTCATTGCCCTTCTTGTTAAACGAAGCCATAGTAATGGTCTTGTTGTTCTGCAGGAAATAAAACTGAGCGCAGTCCTGTGCAACGGAAGCAGAGAAAAAAAACAGACAGGCAGCAAGTGAAACGAAAAGCGGACGAAGTGTGTTCATGACCGTGGTTTACAGATTAACAATAAATGAATGTCAAAACCAGAATGCCCAAAGCTAGGCATTTCGGCGGTCATTTGCTATACCACAAACCGGTAAGCGCAGTTCCGGC
>CAZUWX010000040.1:0-13502 GCA_964624205.1 uncultured Chitinophagaceae bacterium | reverse complement strand
CTCACTTGAATTTCTGTAGTATATTATCGATCGTCATGTTGCCCTCAAAGGTGTCGACCAGTTTGCCGCTCTTATCGTAGAAGGCCAGGTAGGGGAAATTGCGGATATGGAAGAACATCGGGAAAAAATAGTTGACATCTCTGCCGGTAATGATGTTCGGATACTGCGCCAGGTTGTACTTCTTATTAAAGGCTGCGAGCTCTTCGATAGGCTGGTAGGTGGCCATCACGATCTGGAACCCCTGCAGATCTTTTTTCCGCTTTGCCATGTCCTCGAACTGGTGCACGCAGTGATCGCAGCCGGGGCTGAAGAACATGATGATCAGTGGCGTGTTTTTCTTCAATTTGTCGCTGGAAAACAATGTGTTATTCGTCTGCTGGATCTCGAACTTCGGAACATGCGGGCTTTGTTTGTAGGGGGCAACCTCCGACTGGGAGAATATCGTCTGGAACACCATCAGGCAGAGCGCGGCCAGCAGATAGTATTTAATGCGTATATTCCTTACATTTCGGCTCATAATCTCATTGTTTAGGTTACAAATGTATAAATACTTCCCCTTACCTTTGCCCTCCGATATCATAAAACGGGTTCAAATAAAAATTAAAAGCGTATGGCAACAACAGCCGATATCAGCAGGGGCATGATCCTCAAACTGGATGGGGCATTGTACTCCGTAGTTGAATTTGGTCAGAACAAAACAGCCCGTGCGGGCGCCAAGATCTGGGCAAAGATGAAAGGGGTGGAAAATGGCCGCTCTATGGAACACACCTGGAATTCGGGGGACACCATCCATCCGGTGAGGGTGGAGAGACATTCTTATCAGTTCCTCTATAAAGATGAGTCGGGCTACACGTTTATGGACAACGAAACCTTTGAGCAGGTGACGGTGGCGGAAAATATGGTGGATGCCCCGAAATTCCTGAAAGAAGGCCAGGAAGTGTCGGTACTGTTGAATACGGAAACCGAACTGCCCATGAGTGTTGAATTGCCTGAGAAGATCGTGGTGCTGGTCACTTATTCCGAGCCGGGGCTGAAAGGCGACACGGCCACCCGTACCCTGAAGCCGGCCACCATCGAAACCGGGGCTACCGTGAACGTACCCCTGTTTGTAAATGAAGGCGAGCTGATCCGGATAAACACCAAGACCGGCGACTACGTGGAAAGGGTAAAATAAGGGAAGGGGTAAAATAATCGGGATAAGGCAATTTTCTAAATCCTTATCTTAGCCGCTGTTTTTGTGATCATAAGTACTAAAACCATCACCAATGGATTTCAAACAGATTCAGGAGTTGATCAAGATGGTCAACAAATCCAATATCGGCGAAGTGTCTATAGAGGAAAAAGGATTTAAGCTAACCATAAAACAAAAAGAGGAAGCCGTACAGCATGTATTTACAGCGCCTCCTCCGCAATCTTACGCCCCCTCACCGTCAACACCTTCTGCGCCTTCCGCGTCCCAGGCGCCGTCCGAATCCGGTGCTTCGGATAAGTCCCGGCCTGCCGATGCTGCTTCGGACAATCTTATCACCATCAAAAGTCCGATGATCGGCACTTTTTATCGCAGTGCGTCTCCAGGGAAACCCAGTTTTGTGGAAGTGGGAGACGAGATCATTCCGGGCAAGGCGGTATGTATCATTGAAGCCATGAAGCTGTTCAACGAGATCGAAAGTGAAGTAAAGGGACGTATCGTGAAAGTACTGGCAGAAGACGCTTCGCCCGTCGAATACGACCAGCCTTTGTTCCTGGTTGATCCTTCCTAAGGAGCAGATCCGAGAACCAAACGAAAAACGAAATGTTTAAAAAAGTATTGATTGCCAACAGGGGGGAGATCGCATTGCGCGTGATCCGCACCTGCCGGGAAATGGGTATTAAGACCGTTGCGGTGTACTCCACCGCGGATAAAGACAGCCTGCACGTGAAATTTGCCGATGAAGCTGTGTGTATCGGAAAGCCGGCGAGTTCTGACTCCTACCTGAATATTCCGCACATCATGGCGGCAGCAGAGATCACCGCAGCAGATTCCATCCATCCGGGATACGGATTCCTGGCCGAAAACGCCAAGTTCGCCGAGATATGCGGAGAACACAATATCAAGTTTATCGGGCCGACGCCTGCTCAGATCCGGTCGATGGGCGACAAGATGACGGCCAAAGAAACCATGATCCGGGCCGGTGTGCCCGTGGTGCCGGGGGGAGAGTCGCTGTTGTCTAGCCTGAACGAGGCCAAAAGCCTTGCCCGCGATATCCGGTATCCTGTGATTCTGAAAGCCACCGCCGGCGGTGGCGGCAAGGGCATGCGGGTGGTCTGGGAAGAGTCGGAGATGGAGAAAGCTTATGAGACTGCCAAAGCCGAGGCAGCCGCCTCATTTAAGAATGACGGGATCTACATGGAGAAGTTCGTTGAAGAACCCCGCCATATCGAAATCCAGGTGGCGGGCGACCGGTACGGCAGGGTCTGCCATCTTGGCGAGCGCGATTGTTCTATTCAACGCCGGCACCAGAAGCTGGTGGAGGAATCTCCCTCACCCTTTATGACCCCCGAACTGCGGCAGCAAATGGGCGAAGCCGCCAAAAAAGCGGCATCCGCGATCGGCTACGAGAGCGTGGGCACCATCGAGTTCCTGGTCGACAAAAACCGCGATTTTTATTTCATGGAGATGAATACCCGCATACAGGTGGAGCACTGTGTGACGGAAGAAGTGACCAATTTCGACCTGATCAAGGAACAGATCAAGATCGCTGCCGGAGAAGCCATCAGCGGGCAGGACTACGAACCGCAGGGTCATGCCATCGAATGCAGGATCAATGCGGAAGACCCGTACAACGATTTCCGGCCTTCACCCGGCAAGATTACGGTGCTTCATCAGCCCGGAGGGCATGGTATCCGCGTCGATTCGCATGTGTATGCCGGGTATACGATACCACCTTTTTACGATTCACTCATCGCCAAGATCATCGCCGTTGCCCGCACCCGGGAAGAAGCCATTAATACGATGAGCCGCGCACTCAGCGAGTATGTGGTAGAAGGTATCAAGACCACTATTCCCTTCCATCAGCAGCTCATGCGCAACGATGCGTTCCGGAGCGGTAATTTCAACACCAAATTCCTCGAGAGTTTTACAATGGTTTAGTTTTCACCGGAAAGCCGGATGATGGTTTCCAGGGTGTCGCCGGCGCCATACAGGCCGGCCAGCCGCCTTATAATGTTTTCCACAACGGCATCTGGACAGGAAGCGCCGCTGGTCATCAGCACCCGCACCGGCCGTGTGGCGGGGAGATAGTCGCGGCTCAGCAACTCTTCTTTCCTGACAAAATCAAAGTGCAGGATCTCCGTTGCGGAGAGGATCTTCTCGGCGGAATTGATAAAATACACCGGCAGTTTTTCGGCGCAAAGTTCTACCAGGTGGGTGGTATTGGAAGAATTGTATCCCCCGGCCACGATGGCCAGGTCGGCGGGCGTTTGCAGCAGGGCGTTCACGGCCCCCTGGTTGTCATTAGTGGCGTAACACAGCGTGTCCCGGGTATCCGCAAAACGTTCCTCGATCCGCTCGTCGGGCAGGTTGTAATGCTGTATCATCACTTGTTTCAGAAAATCTGCAATGGCCTGGGTGTCGGTGGCCAACTGGGTGGTCTGGTTCACCACGCCGATCCGTTGTAAATGTTCTTCCACCTTAAAACCTTCGGAATATCGCCCGGCAAAGTCGGAGTAGAAATTTTCCGGAGAGAGCTCGCCGGTGATATAGCGGGCCAACTGCATGGCCTCCTGCATATCGTTCACCACCACTGCGGGCGCCCCGGAAGAGGCGTGAGAAAAAGTAGCCCTGGTTTCCTCGTGCTTCGGTTTGCCATGGATCACGATGCTGTATCCTTTTTTTGCGATCTGCTCGCTCCGGTTCCATACTTTTTCAACAAATGGGCAGGTGGTATTGTATTTCTCCACGGCAATGCCACGTTGTTTCAGCCGTTCCTCCATCTCCAGCGTTGTGCCGAAAGCTGGGATCAGCACAATATCGTCGGGCTGCAATTCCCCAAAGGGGATAAGCTCCCGGCCCGAAGTGTCCTGCAGAAATTTCACGCCTTTTTCTTTCAGGTCGGCATTCACCTGCGGATTGTGGATCATTTCACTCAACAGGAATATCCTTTTGCCCTCGTTCTCTTCCACGGTGCGGAAAGATATCTCGATGGCATTCTCCACACCGTAACAAAACCCGAAATGGCGGGCCAGATAGATCTGCAGCGGCCCAAGGTCGAGCAGGGTGGGGCTGAGGTCTTTTTTCATCCTGTCTTCCCGCTTACGCCGGTTCTTGATGGCGCTGATCAGGGGACTTCGGTAGTCAACCGGTACATCAAACGATTTCATATCCGTTCAAAGTTACGAAACCTATTTTTCGTAGTTTCCGGTGTGATTTTTTTTATTATATTATGGGATGAATATTCGTTTTGAACCTGTGAGCTGGTCGCACAATGCGAGCTTCTATGAAGTGAATCTGCGTCAATACACCGAGGAGGGAAGTTTTGCCGCCTTTGGAAAACACCTGCCAAGGCTGGCCGACATGGGTGTAACCGCACTCTGGTTCATGCCCGTCACCCCCATCAGCCAGCTGAAAAGACAGGGTACCCTGGGCAGTTATTACGCCTGTTCCAGCTATGTGCAGACCAATCCCGAATTTGGTACAGTGGCCGATTTCCGCGAGCTCGTACGGCAAAGCCATGCACTCGGGCTGAAAGTGATCATCGACTGGGTGGCTAACCATACCGGCTGGGATCACGAATGGACCCTTACGAATCCCGGCTACTATAAAACCGGCCAGCACGGGGAGTTTTATGATAATTACGGCTGGGCCGACGTGATAGACCTGAATTATTACGATCAGGCCATGCGCCGCGAAATGATCCGCGCTATGGAGTTCTGGGTCCGGGAATGCGATATCGACGGATTCCGCTGCGATATGGCGCACCTTGTGCCGCTCGATTTCTGGCGCGACGCCCGGCGGCACCTTGATGCGGTTAAAAAATTATTCTGGCTGGCGGAGACGGAGCAGGATATTTACCAGCACGTCTTCGACAGCAGTTATGCCTGGCGTTGGATGCACCTCACCGGGAAACTGGCAAACGGGCAGGCGAACACCGACGATCTTCGCCGTATGATGGCAGACTACGAACACAAACGGCTTCCGCAGGCCCGCCATCTTTTTTTCACCAGCAATCACGATGAAAATAGCTGGAACGGGACGGAATATGAAAAATACGGAAACGCGGCGCTGTGTTTTGCCGCCTTTGCCTGTACCTGGAGCGGACATACGCTGGTGTATAGTGGCCAGGAGCTGCCGAATCATAAACGGTTGCAGTTCTTCGACAAAGACCCCATCAGTTGGACCGGTACATACGCGCTGCATGATTTTTATAAGGCCCTGCTCACCCTGCGGAAATCGTTCGGGGCGGCGCCAGGGACCGTACAGGTGCTGGAGCATTCGGGCGACAGGAACGTGTTTGTGTACCGGAAAAGCGCTACCCGCAAAACGGTGCTGGTGGTGCTGAATCTCAGTCCTTCTACCCAAACGGTCCCTCTGGAAGCCTTGGCCGGTCGCGGTCGTTACCACGATGTGTTAAGCCCCGAAAAAAAAGGGGCTCCACCGGTAAAGTCTTTACAGATGGAGCCCTGGGGATATCTTGTACTTGAAAAAGGTTGATTGCTTCCTGCTTCAGGCAGTTGGCATCAGCTATTCCTGCTATTTCACGCTGTCCAGATTAAGGATAAAGTTATAAACACCCTCATACCCGGGGTAGATGCCTTCCACTTTGATGCTGCTGGATCCGGCTTCCAGCACCTTGCGGAAATCGTCCACGCTGTTCACCTTTTCGTTGTTGGCTTTCAGGATCACAAAACCGGGCTGTACGCGCACCTTGCTGAGCAGGCCCCTGGGCCCGATCGATTTGATCTCCACGCCACCGCTCACGCCCAGCTCTTTGGCCTGATCTTTATCCAGGGTTTCAAATTCTGCACCCAGCTTGTCCAGCACGGAAGCTTTTACAACGTCGAGCGTGCCGGTGCTGTTGCGAAGGGTTACGTTGGCTTTATATTCCTTGCCGTCGCGCCGATACCGGATGGTGATCTTATCGCCCGGGCGGTAGGTGGCGATCTGTCCCACCATTTCGGCACCTGAGTTAACGGGCACCTCGTTAATGGCCGTGATCACGTCTCCCTTTTTAATTCCCGCTGCAGAAGCGGCCCCGTCTTTCGGAACGTCCAGCACATGGATGCCCTGTCCCACATCGGTGATGCCCAGTTCCTTGCGTTGCTGCTCGGAGAGTCCCTCCCTGGCGTACTGGATGCCCAGGTAGGCACGTTGCACGGTACCGAACTTCATCATGTCGGCAATTATCTTTTTCACGATATTCACGGGGATGGTGAACGAATAGCCCGCATAGGCTCCTGTGGGAGAGGCAATGGCGGAGTTGATGCCAATCAACTTGCCTTCGATGTCCACCAGCGGCCCGCCGCTATTGCCGGGATTCACGGCCGCGTCGGTCTGCAGGAACGATTCAACCGGGGAATTGCTTTGTCGTCTGTTGATATCCAGGGTTCTTCCCTTCGCACTGACGATACCTGCGGTTACCGTGGCTTCCAGGTTGAGGGGGTATCCGAGTGCCAGCACCCATTGCCCCACTTTCACGTCGTCTGAATTTCCGTATATCATGAAGGGCAAACCTTTGGCCTCGATCTTCAGCACGGCCAGGTCGCTGCTGGGATCCGCACCGATCAGCTTCGCTTTGAAAGACTTCCGGTTGCTCAGGGTAACGGTGATTTCGTCGGCGCCCGCGATCACGTGGTTATTGGTAACAATGAACCCGTCCTCACTGATGATAGCGCCCGAGCCGGAAGCCATCTGCGGCATTGACCGGGGGCGGTCGCCAAACAGGTCACCCAGGTCGAACATATCGCCGAACGGGCTCATCCGGGGCAGGTTGTTGCTGACCGTCCGGTTGGTCTGCGTTTTAATGTGCACAGTGGCCGGAATAGCTGCAGAAGCCGCCGGAGTAAAATCCACCAGCGCATTTGCCGCATTAACACCGCTGAATCCTGCATAATTGGCAGGGATCGTTCCCGAATCACCCGTCTTGTTCTGCTGGTACAAATAAGTACCCTCGTCGTTATGAGTGATCTTGTTGTAGCCCCAAAGCGTAGCCAGCGTAGTGCCGGCACTGAGTACTATTACCGCAAGTGTGGTTTTAAATTTCATATTTTATCGCTTGTATTAAGGATGTGGACAAATTACGTGCCCGCACGGGGCGGCACGACAAATAAACGATCAATCTGCAATAAGGGCAGCATACGGATTTCAGTTTAACAATTAATTTACTAAAGCCTTCGTAGTTCATCACAAAGTTACCGGTTTTTCATAAATCCAGCAGGAAGCGGAGCGTATCGGCCCGATCGGCATAGTCGTGCAGCGCCGGTTGCTGAGCCTGACCGAAGGGCAGATAGCCGGGCCCCACGATGCATTGGATATCCGGGTTGCCGTCAAGTGCCGCCGCAACGGCTGCGGGGTTGTTGTAGTACTCATAGTGCAACTGGCTGATGGGAGAGAATAATGATTTGTCTTCCCGCAGGAGGATCGACCCGTTGGTCATGTAATATACTTTGTTAATGATCATGATCGCCAACTGGTAGTCGTAATTATTCTTGTATTTGTGGTGGTCGAATAGCTGGTCGAATTTTTTAAACGAATTGAGCAGCGGCAGAAAATCATATTCGCGGGGCACGTAGATCTTGGTCACGTTGCGGCAGCCGAGGCCGAAATAGAGATACACGTCGTTGGCCAGGTCCGAAAGCTGTGCTTCGTTTTCCTTTCCCGTAAGAATAGCTGCTGCGGTGCGGTTACGCCGGATAATATTCGGGTGTTTGCCGAAATAATAGTCAAAATATCTTCCTGAGTTGTTGCTTCCGGTGGCGATATAGGCGTCGCAACCCCGCAGTTGGGAGGCGATGGTTACCCGTTTTTCCTGCCCGCTCCATTCGTTCACTTTCTGAATAACACCGGAAATCAGCGCCTGGTCGCGCGAAGACGGCTTGATGGTCTGGTGATGGCCGGAAATGAAGGTGGCCAGGAAATCGTGAAAGCCGGCAAGCGGGATGTTGCCGGCCATGACGATGCCGATATTGCGGGGCGACGGTTGTGTATCGGGGATAGCGTAACGGTTGGCCCATTGTTCGAGGGCGTCGGCGGAAAGGAAATTGTTGGCGATATGCCGGAGCTGGTAGTTGACGAATTCGGGAATAAACCATGCGTTTTCCCGCGTTGCTTTTTCCCTGATCGCTGTCCAGTAAGCATCGTCAGATAAAATATGCCGCCCCAATTGTTTTAGAATTCCCAGGCGTTGTACTAAATTCATTCGTGCTATATTTGTATTATAATTTCTACACAAAAATAACCGGAAACAAGTCAATAAAATTCTAAGATCATGGCCATTAAAATAACAGACGAATGTATTAATTGCGGCGCCTGTGAACCTGAATGTCCCAACAACGCAATTTACGAGGGCGGAGTGGAATGGGCGATAGCGGACGGAACCACTGTTAAGGGTAGCTACGTGCTGATGGACGGAACCATGGTGGAGGCCGACGAGCGCCACGAACCCATCTCGGTCGACACCTACTATATTGTTCCCAACAAGTGCACGGAATGCCAGGGTTTTCACGAAGAGCCCCAGTGCGCCGCGGTATGCCCGGTGGACTGCTGCGTTCCGGACGAAATGTATCGTGAAACGGTGGATGAACTCCTCGGAAAAAAAGATAAGCTTCATATTTGATGGGGACCAAACCAGTCATTGCTTTTGTAACGGGAGGATATTCCGCCGAGGCGGTGGTTTCCTATAAGAGCGCCATCAACATTGAAAAAAACCTGGACACCGACCGGTACGAAGTATATAAGATCGACATCCGGCCCGAGGGTTGGATACACGAATACGAGAACGGGAAGGTGCTGGTGGACAAGAACGATTTTTCCCTGCTGCTGGCCGGTAGAAAAATATGGTTCGACGCCGTTTTTATAGGTATTCATGGCACTCCCGGCGAGGACGGAAAACTGCAGAGCTATTTTGACCTGCACAATATTCCCTATACTTCCTGCGACGCCGCCAGCTCGGCGATCACCTTTAACAAAAGATATACGGTGGCGGTGGCCGCTTTTGCCGGGATCCCCACGGCCCGGTCCGTCCATATTTTTAAGGATCACCCGGTGGCACCGGCGCAGATTGCGGCCACTTTGAATTTCCCCCTGTTTGTGAAACCCAATAACGGGGGATCCAGCATTGGCATGAGCCGTGTGGAGGGGGTAGCGGAGCTGCCGGCAGCCCTGGAACGGGCGTTTCGGGAAGATAGCCAGGTGCTGGTGGAGGAATTTATCCCGGGTCGCGAGTTCACGGTCGGCATTTTCCGGACCTGCGACGATGTGATCGTGCTGCCCATTACGGAGATCCGGACGCACAATGTGTTTTTCGACTACGACGCCAAATACGAGGGCAGGAGCGAGGAGATCACGCCGGCGCCCATACCGGAGGAAATGGCGGAAAAGATCAGGACTACGGCTAAAAAAGTATTTGAAATATTTAACTGTCGCGGGGTGGTGAGGGCCGATTTTATCTATCACGAAGATGCCGGGCAACCTTATTTGCTGGAAATCAATACGATACCAGGGCAGAGTGAAGCCAGCCTGGTGCCGCAGCAGGTCCAGGCCATGGGTTGGACGCTAAAGGCCTTCTACTCCGCGCTGATTGATGAGGCGCTCTCCCGAAAACTCAGGTAATTCTTTATTACATTTGGTGCTATGTTTAAGTTTATTACGGGTAAACCGCTGTGGGTAAACGTCTTATTTAGCATCGTACTGTTATTTATTTTCCTGTTTGTATTCCTGCTATCGCTCGACTATTTTACCCGCCACGGTGATTCGCTTACCATTCCTTCCGTCATGAACCTGACACTGCCCGAAGCGGAGAACATACTCGAGGCGCAGGGTTTCGAGGTAGAGATCCAGGATTCTGTTTACCAGGATACTGCCGCCCCCTTATCGGTACTCCGGCAGTTTCCCGATGCCGATGCGGTGGTCAAAGCGAACCGTACCGTATATCTTACTATCAACCGCGCCGTTCCCCCTTCTATCGAGATGCCCAATTTGGAGGGGATGAGCTTCCGGACTGCCGAGCTGGTGCTGAAGCAGTATGGGCTGAAACTCAAAGACACGGTGTTCCGGCCCGATTTTGCAAAAAATTCCGTGCTGGAGCAGCAATATAATGACGAACGCATCAAGCCGGGCACTCATCTGGCGATGGGTAGCGCCATCCTGCTGGTGCTGGGCAGTGGCCTGGGGCAGGATGAGTTCAATGTGCCGGACCTGTTTTCTCTTACTTACAGTGAGGCACAAACGGTGCTGCAGTCCACGGGCCTGAACACGGGTGCGGTGGTGCCAGACACTGACGTACAAGACATCGCCAATGCCTACGTGTATCGCCAGAGTCCCGAACGGCTGACGTACGACCGGAAGGTGAACAGGATCCGGCCCGGTCAGTCCGTCGACCTCTGGCTCAGCAGTCAGTTTCCTCTCCGGCAGGCCGATTCCACGCTTATCAACGATCAAAACGAATATTAATCATGGAAAATATCTCAGTGAATGAACTCCGCGCCCGCCTGGATGCAGGGGAGAATATACACCTGGTAGACGTTCGGGAGCCGGCTGAAAATGCCGAGTTCAATATCGGCGGTATACTGCTTCCGCTGGGAAATATCCAGCGCATGGAACTGGACGAGATCGACCATCTGAAAGATGAGGAGCTGATCTGTTATTGCCGCAGCGGCAACCGCAGCGGCCAGGCCTGCCTGTTCCTGGAAATGAACGGTTTCCGGAACGTGAAGAACCTGACCGGCGGAATGCTCGAGTGGGCAAAGAGCAGTTAAGTCGGAGAGCCCGGACCAGGAAGGATTTCATAGCCTGATAGCACCTAGTCCGCGACTACTGCCGGATCGACCAGCAGTAGCGCGAATACGGTAAGAATTAGAGGCCGATGTTCACGGCAAACATCAGGTTGGTGGTTGCCATAGGAAAATAATAATTTTCGGTGGTGAACTCTCCGCCATACTGGTAGCTGAACGTGTAGCCATTTGTTTCATACTTTTTGTTGAACAGGTTGTTGACCTGGAAGATCAGTCCTATCTCGCGGAAAAAGGCCTGCCGGATAGTGTACAGCAGGCGTGCGTCCTGTACGTAGTAGGCGTTCAGGCTGCGGTCTTTGTTGGAAGTGTTATCCAGGTATTGCCGGCTCACATATTTGCTCATGAGGTGGATTTCGCCGTTCTTAATCGGTTTTAACTGTAGAGAAGCGCCGCCTACTACTGCCGGGGAATACGCAATGTCTGCATTGGAATAGAACACCGATTTTTGTCCGCCATCGTCGTAATCGTCATAAAACTCGGTAAAATCCAGCACCTTATTGCGACTGAGTGCTAGGTTGGCCGATGCGTGCAGCCAGGTGGTTATGGTGCCGCCTGCCTGCAGCTCGATGCCTGCACGATAACTTTCGGGAATGTTGATACGGGTATATGCCCCCACGTCGTTGATCTTGCCGCTGAGCACCAGTTGATCGCGGTACCGCATATAAAACAGGTTGGCTGCCCACTCCCAGCCGGCGTGCTTTTTCTCTATCCCTGCTTCCACGTTGTGCATGCTTTCGGGGCGCGGCTGCTCGTCGGCCCCCACTTCAAAATCGTCGCGGTTCGGCTCTTTGGAGGCATAGGCGTAGGAGGCGTATATGCGGGCATTGTTTTTTGAATAGGTGATGCCTGCCCGGGGGTTGAGGAAACCGTAGTGGTTGTTGATATACAGCGAGGGGTTATCGCGGAAGCCGTCCAGTTTGTATTGTACGCTACGGTACTGGAGGTCGCCGAAGAGTTCCAGTCCGGTGGCTATGCGGTGCTGGTATTTCGCATAGGCGTTGATGTCAGTCTTGCCGGCGTCGTGTTCGTACCAGCGGTACTGCACGGGAAACCCGGTTTCCGCCCATATCACTTCTCCGTAGTGCAGGCCTTCGTAGCGGTTCCAGCCACCGCCCACGGTGAGGGCGCTTTTGTTGGATTTATGCTGGAGGGAAACGATCTGTCCGTAGGAGTGGTTGTCGAGCCAGAGTTGCCGTACCAGGTCGGTTTGGGTGAGGGTGGTATCGCCGATGACCATGTCTTCCAGTCCGTATTTGGCGAACGATTGCCCGGCCTTATAATTCTCATAATATCCTCTGCCCCTGGTCAGGTAAATGGCCGTGTTGAACTCCAGGGAGGGGTTGAAGCGATGGTTAAAAAAGAGCTGGTAGTGATCCTGTTGATAGTTATCGGTTTCGTTGGCATAGGGAGCGCCCGGTTTTTCGGTGCCCGAGTAGTTGGCCCTGCGGTTGTTTTCCAGGTCGGATGCGGGGATACCGTTCCAGGCCTGGTAGGTCTTTTCTTTCCCGGAAAAAACGTTGAGTCGGATGGCGCTGTTTTCGGTAAGATAGGCGCCCGAGAGGTAAAAGGAATGCAGGTCGGTTTCGCCGCGGTCGACGTACCCGTCGCTGGCAATCCTGGAAAGGCGGGCGTCTACGGTGAAATGGTCGTTGATCAACCCCGAACCGGCTTTCACCGTGTGTTTCCAGGTGTTGAAGGAGCCGATGCTGTTATTGGCTTCGGCGTAGGGTGTGAGGTTCACCTCGTTAGTGCTGAAATTCATGGAGGCACCGAAGGCGCCTGCGCCATTGGAGGATGCGCCGATGCCGCGCTGCACCTGGATATCGCTGACAGAGGAAGCCAGGTCGGGCAGGTTGACGAAAAACAGGCCCTGTGATTCGGCGTCGTTGTAGGGGATACCGTTGATGGTCATGTTGATGCGGGTGGCGTCGGAGCCGCGGATGCGTATTCCCGTGTAACCGATACCGTTACCTGCGTCGGAGCTCACCACCACCGAGGGGGTTTGGTTGAGGATAAAGGGCAGGTCCTGACCCGTATTGAGGGCTTTGAGCTGGCTTTTGGTGAGGGTGGTTTTGGTGAAGGGCGCGTTATCTGCTGCGCGGATAGCTTTTATCTCCACGGGTTCGAGGAAAAGTGCGGCGCGTTTCAGGGAATCCTCTGTTCGGAGGGTGGTTTCGCTGGGTTGCTGGTTAGTTTGCCCGGTTCCAGGATCGGGTTGACTGGTCCGCGGGTTGATTTGGGCAACGGTGAGCAAAGGGAGCGAAAGAACAGTAACGGCAAAAAACAATTTCGGCAACGCGTAATTTCTCATTTCTGCATTTTTTACAATTGTTAACTGAATGTTCAGCCTCCTTAGCGGGGAAAAAATAACAGAATGAAGCGTTGTACTCCCTTCGCAGGCATTACCCTGGCAGGTTCAACGGGTATCATCTCAGCCGGCCGCTTTGAAGCGGCAAGCACCCCGGTTATCTGAAGCTGCTTTCCGAAAACACGGAAAGCAGCGCAAAGATAGGGTA
>CAZUWX010000039.1:0-34022 GCA_964624205.1 uncultured Chitinophagaceae bacterium | reverse complement strand
TTTCTCAGACCCCGTCGCAACAGCTAATCCTGCGATCATCAGGTAAACCACCCTTGCGAAGGCGGGCGGAGGAAAAATTACAGTCCGCCGCAGCGGATACCCAGCCCGGAATTAGAGGTGATGCCCACCTGGTTCCGGTCATTTTGATCGGGAACCAATAAGAAGCTGCGTAGAGGGGAAACACAGGTGCGGGTGGGTCAGAGTTTGATCTCTTCGTCGTGGGGATCGAAGAAATGGTATTCAGTAAGATGATAGTTCGTATTTTCCCTGACTTTGATCTTCTGGCCGAATTTCCATCTCCACTTCCATGTTTTTGACCAGAATGGGCGGCCCTTTGTGAAATAGGAGTACAGGATCGGATGGGTCACCAGTGTAAGATCCTTATGCTGTTGGCTCACCAGGTAGCTGAGGTTCTTTTCTATTTCGTCTTCCAATAGCAGGGTGGAAGTGATTTTTCCCGTGCCATTGCAGGTAGGACAAACCTCCTGTGTGTTGATATTGGTTTCCGGCTTCATACGCTGCCGGGTGATTTGCATCAGCCCGAATTTGGATATGGGCAGAACGGCATGCTTAGCCCGGTCCTGACGCATGTATGATTCCATTGCCTCGATCAGTTTCCGTTTGTTCTCCGGCAACTTCATGTCGATAAAATCCACTACGATGATTCCGCCAAGATCCCGTAGCCGGAGCTGCCGGGATATTTCCGCAGCCGCCTCTAGGTTGGTCTCCAGTGCATTCTGCTCCTGGTTATTGCTCACACTTTTATAGCCGCTGTTCACGTCGATCACATGTAGCGCCTCGGTGTGCTCAATGATCAGATACGCCCCACTGGGCAGGTTCACGGTTTTGCCGAAAGCCGCTTTTACCTGTTTGGTGATGCCGAACTGGTCAAAAAGGGGAATTCCGTTATTGTAGAATGAAACGATGTCGGCCTTTTCCGGCGCAATACGTTGTATATAATGACGGGTGTCGTTATACAGAGATTTGTCGTTCAGCACGATCTTGTTGAAGTCCTCATTGAGGAGATCCCGCAGCATGCTGGTGGTTTTGGTCTGTTCGCTGAGTACCTTGGCGGGAGCCACTGCTCCTTTCAGATTCTTCTGTATCAGCTTCCAGGTTTCCTGCAGCATGGAAAGGTCTTCATGCAACTCGGCAGTATTCTTACCCTCGGCAGCCGTACGAACGATCACGCCAAAGTTTTTAAACTTGATCGATTCCACGATCTTTTGCAGCCGTTTTCTTTCGTCGGCAGAATGGATCTTCCTGGATACGGCAACGATATCATTAAAAGGAGTGATTACTACAAATCTGCCCGGCAAAGATATTTCGCAGCTCAGGCGTGGGCCCTTCGCAGCAATGGGTTCTTTGAGTATTTGGACCAACACATTGGGTTTACCGCTCAGCACTTCATTAATCTTGCCCGTTTTGATGATCTCGGGCTCTGCCCGGAACGAAGAAAAGTCAAATCCTCCGGGCGTGTTATCGTGCATTGCCTGCTGCGTGAACTTAAGGAGAGACCGGGCATAAGGACTGAGGTCCGTATAGTGCAGAAAAGCATCTTTTTCAAACCCCACGTCTACAAAAGCAGCATTCAGGCCAGGGATAAGCTTTTTTACCTTGCCCAGATAAAGGTCTCCGACAGCAAAACTGGCATCGGTTTTTTCATGATGGAGTTCGACAAGCTTTTTGTCCTCCAGCAGGGCTATTTCAACGCCCAAAGGGGCGGCATTTATAATTAATTCCTTATTCAAGCGTGATCACTTTTACGTCTAACCATCATCACTAATGGGGCATTGCTGAAGTGGAATTATTTGGCAGGTATCGGGTGAGAGGCGTAAGCAGGGCGATAAGTGACAAATAAAGGATTCAGCGAACAAGAAGGATGGCTCCCGAAAGAGCCCTGTACATCAAAAAATCAGCTCTTAACGGCTTCTCTTCTTATGACGATTTTTTCTCAGCCTTTTTTTACGTTTGTGCGTCGCAATCTTATGACGCTTTCTTTTTTTACCACAAGGCATAGTTCACTAATGATTTAAGTTAAACAATGTTTTAAAATCCTTTTTAATATATCAGTCAAGGGCTATAGAGCTACCTACCGTTTCAAAGACTGGATACGCTTTTCGAGCTCCAGCGTTATATCGGGGTTGCCGACGTGGGTTTTCACGTCTTCGTACCACCGGATCGCTCCATTTTTATCCCCCTTTCTTTCGAATGTTTCAGCCAGCAAAAGTTTTACCTCCACATTCTCGGGCTCGCCACCGAGTACAGTCTCAAAGCGTTCGATCGCACGATCCAACTGCCCCGACATCAAGCCACCCATACCAAGCATGTACTGTGCATACATATTGGAGGGGTCGCGCTCGGCCACTTCGCGGATCATCAGAATGCCTTCCATGGGATTGGCGACGATGTTGCCGAAAAGATAACAGGCGCCCAACCCTACTTTCAGTGAATCATTCCCCGGATCCAGTACCAATGCCTGTTCAAATAACCCTTTGGATTCAGTTGCCATCCACTTTCTCATGCCCTGATCCTGCTGTTTCCTGGCGTTCTCCAAAAAGAAATGGGCTGCAAAGGTGAGACTTTTTTCAGAATTTTCCAATTTGGCTGCTTCTCCGGTATAATAAGCAAAAGGAAGAAGAAGATGGGCTGTATCCCTGTAAAATGCGGCCAACTGCCTGTATACGGCAGCCTGTTGTTCTTTTACGTTGCCCCGGACAACGGCCGACTCAAGTTGGGCAATTCGCCCCTGCTGCTCGGGTGTGAGTCGGGCCTTGGAGGCTTCGAGCACCTGCTCAATATCAAAAGCTGCAGTTTCTGCGGCAGTCTGGTTTTCCGGAGCGGCCTTTTTAGGCGGCACGGTCCTGCCAAACAAAAAGATTACACTTAGCAGTGCTATTGCACCTGCAACTAAAATGATCTGCTGCTTTTTCAATCCAAAAATTTAAGGCCCCAAATTTACGCCTCGTCTTCCGGGTTTGGCTGATCTTCCTTAACGAATTGTAATTTTTTAACTTCTGCTACAAATTCCTTTGCTGGTTTGAAGGCAGGAATGTAGTGTTCAGGGATGTGGACGGCAACATTTTTCTTAATGTTCCTGCCTATTTTTGCTGCTCTCTTTTTGGTGATGAAACTACCAAATCCGCGGATGTAAATATTTTCACCCTTGGAAAGAGTATCTTTTACCTCTTTGAACATAGTTTCCAGCGTTACCAGCACATCAACCTTCGGGATACCTGTTTTTTCAGATATTTGGTTAACGAGGTCAGCTTTTCTCATAATTTGATTTTTAAAACGGAGTTTATCTGTGATTTTCTGGCAAACAACACAAAATCAATTCATTAAATGAAATTAAAAGTTAATTTCCATAAAAGCAAGAAAACTGTAAATAATTGATAATGAAGTTACTTAATTTTTTCGATGAAGCCTGATTTTACGCTGCACTTGCTCCGCTGGAATCAAATCGCAAACCATCGCGAAATGCCCTGGAAAGGAGAAAAAGATCCCTATAAAATCTGGCTGAGTGAAATCATTTTGCAGCAAACACGTGTAAATCAAGGTGTTTCATATTACCATAAATTTATTACTGAATATCCTACCGTACAGGCGCTTGCCGGTGCGGAGGATTCCAGGGTATTTAAGCTATGGGAGGGACTGGGTTATTATTCCCGGTGCCGGAACCTGCTGGAAACAGCCCGGACGATAGTAAACGAGTACGGTGGCAGGTTTCCCCACAGCTATACTGAATTGTTAAAATTGAAGGGAGTAGGTGCCTACACTGCAGCGGCCATTGCTTCGTTCGCTTTCAACGAGAACCGGGCAGTGGTAGATGGCAACGTGCAGCGGGTGCTTGCCCGCTATTTCGGAATTTCTACACCTGTTGATACCCTTGCCGGGAAAAAACTATTTCATCGGCTTGCCCAGGAGCTTATTGACGGCGACGTTCCCGGGATATACAACCAGGCTATAATGGATTTCGGAGCCACGATCTGCAAACCGGCGGCTCCGTTCTGCGACACCTGCGTGCAGTCGCGCGACTGTGAGGCGTTCCGGCATGGATCTGTAGCCGATCTGCCGGTAAAACTGAAAAAGCTGACCATCAAAACGCGCTGGTTTTATTATTTTATTATCCGGGTGGGAGACAGCATCTATATTCGCCGGCGCCAGGAAAAAGACATCTGGCAGCATCTTCACGAGTTCGTGCTGCTGGAGCGGCCTGAGGCCGACGATGATCCGGCCCCGGCTTTCCTGAAACTGATACTGCCACACCATTCATATAGCATCCGGGCCATCAGCAAAGAACAAGTGCAACAGCTCACCCACCAACGTATCCGTGGAAAATTTTACCTGGTCCAACTGCCTTCAACAGCCGAACTGCCGGGAGATTACCACCTGGTCAAAATAAATGACCTGCACGAGTATGCATTTCCCCGCCTGATCAATAGCTGTTTCACCGACCCCGAGTTTTTCCCTGCAGGTCAGCGCTCCTAACACCTTCATCCGTCCCGGCACCGTTTAAACACTCGATTCCAGCAGGAAAATACATCGCAGAGAGGGTCAAATATTTGTATGCATGTCTGCGAAAAAATCTAACTTTAAAAAGGCAAAAAAGGGAGGAGATTCTTCACACATCAAATTTTTCGCTATGAGAGGAGTAAACAGGGTTATGCTGATTGGCAATTTGGGCAGGGATCCCGACGTACAACATCTGGAGGGAAATATTGCAGTATCCAAGTTTCCCCTTGCCACTACGGAAACATTTAAAGACAGGGCCGGGAAACTGATCTCACAAACCGAATGGCATACGGTGGTATTATGGAGGGGTTTGGCAGAGCTGGCACAGAAATATCTGCACAAAGGGAGCCTGGTTTACATAGAGGGTCGGTTAAGGACAAGAAGCTGGGAAGACAAAGAAGGGAATAAAAAGTTTGCGACGGAGGTAGTGGGTGATAATCTGATCATGCTCGACAAACGGATGGAAGGAGGGCAGGGTCATGCCAACAGCTCCTCTAACCAGGAGGGGCTGGAGGGGTTTAATGATATTCCGCCGATCGGTGATTCCCAGGACCTCCCCTTTTAAGCGGGGGTGTTTATTTCCATTTTTATACGGGCTATTCCTATATTTTTGCAATCTTTAAAGGGCAGGTCTGTACCTGCCTTTGTAATGAAACGAAACCATTCGACTTGGAGAACCATTTATTGACCAGTTTTTTTTGCGAGGTCTTTTATCCATTGCTTCTGGCTGCCACTACACAGTCTACGGTATTGATTGTATTGCTGGTGATCTTTCTTCTTATTCTTTCCTTTTTTATCTCGGGCGCAAAAGTGGCTTTTTTTTCCCTCACTTACCGGGATGTAAACCTGCTGAAGACCAAGCAAGATCCCGGATGGAAAAGAATTGCCAACCTGCTTGAGGCGCCGGCCCAGTTGCTGAACTCGCTCACAATTGCCAACTGTCTGGTGAACATCGCCGTTATTATCCTGCTCAATCTGCTGATCGACCAATTGAATATCCTAGACGTGGTGTTATGGTGGGAACGTTTACTGGTACTGGCGGTGAAGGTGGTGGTGATCGCTTCGCTGGTCATACTGTTCGGTGAAATCCTGCCCAAAGTACGCGCAGCGCAGAATAATCTCCGTTTTGCGTACGAGGCGTCCTACCTCGTGGAGATACTCTATTATGTATTCAGAAGGATGGCAGCTCGGCTTATAAACGTGTCGGATAGCCTGGAACGGTTTTTCAGCCGCCGGTTGTCCCGCGCGTACTCCCAGCAACAACTCGAAGCCGCGATCAAGTCCACCGTAACCGAAGAAGGAGAGCGGCGGATACTTTCAGGTATCTACAAGTTTGGCGACATAACGGTCAAACAGATTATGCGCACCCGCCTCGACGTAAGCGGCGTTGATTTTAATGCTTCTTTCGGCGAGCTGAAAAAAAGAGTTGAAGAGCTACACTACTCTCGGCTTCCGGTATACAAGGGCAGCCTTGACGATATTGCGGGAATGATCCACTCCAAAGATCTGATCCTGTACCTGGGTGAGCCGGACGACTTTAACTGGCATAGCCTGATGCGGACGCCTTATTTTGTTCATGAACAGAAATACATCGAAGACCTACTTAAGGAATTTCAGTCCAAGCATGTCCATTTTGCAGTGGTAGTGGATGAATTCGGCGGAACCAGCGGCATCGTAACCCTCGAGGACATCCTGGAAGAGGTGATCGGGGATATTAAGGACGAGTTTGACGACGAGGAATCGGGCAATAAACGGATCGACCAGAATAACTTTATTTTTGAAGGAGGTACTATGCTACATGATGTCTGCTCCATGATGGATATCTCGTTCGACACCTTCAACGCGATCCGCGGGGAAAGCGATTCGCTGGCAGGACTGATTCTGGAGGTGGCCGGGGAGATACCGAGAGTGAATGATTCGGTGACAACCGGTGATTTCCGTTTCCAGGTGCTGGAAGTGGATAAGAACAGGATCAAGAAAGTGAGGGTGACCGTCCACCGCTAAGACACCCGCAGCCCGGAACAGCTGGCCCTGGCTATCACCAGGCGGCAGCCACAACCGGTGGTGGAAGAATGGCAACTTCGTAAGACAACGACAACGTGGTAAAACAACTGCTGCGGTAACGTTAAAGCACAACTACTATGCGCGCACAATATGTAATAAGCAGCTTCCTGTTAGGTTGTTTTTTCGCCACTGCCTGTAACAGCGATTATGTGATCCGTCAGAAAGGATATTTCAGGATTGATTTTCCCCATCACGAATACCAGCTTTTCGACAGCCCGGAGTTTCCCTATTCTTTTGAGTATCCCGTTTATGCAAACATTGTACGGGATACCAGCTTTTTTGACGAAGAACCGGAGAACCCGTACTGGATCAATATCGATTTCCCCACGCTGAACGGGAAGTTTTATATCAGCTATAAAGACGTGAGAAAAAATGATTTCGGCAAACTCGTGGACGATGCCTTTAAGCTCACCTATAAACATACCACTAAAGCCACCGCGATCAGAGATTCGCTGATGCATACTCCCAATAACCTTACAGGCATCTTTTTTACGGTTGGCGGGAATGCGGCCACCGGCCGGCAATTTTTTATAACCGATTCCACCCGCCATTTTCTGCGGGGCGCACTCTACTTCGACGCCACTCCCAATGCAGATTCGCTCAACATTGTAAATGATTTCCTGGAAGAGGATATGAAACATCTTATTAATACCCTGAAACTGAAATAACGGATTTCTCTGCAACGAAATTCTAAAAACGATAATGCGGCGGTGAACGCGGTCACCCCAGGTCGTTTCTAAGCAATGTGTGCGGTGACCCCGGTGGTTACCTGCCCGCGGCGAGAAAGAGCCGATTGAGGTGATCCCGATAAAACCATCGCCCCCCGGAAAACCCGTTCAGCGGCGGGCAAGCACGAGGGCGCGCCGAAACCGTTTGGTGCGGCCTGCTGTATTAAAGATCTCCGCCAGGAGCACATAGACGCCCTGCGGCAGCGGCCCGCCATTATCGTCCAGCCCGTCCCAGGTAAACAGCCCTTCTGCTCCCAGTAATTGATTTTTCAGCAGGTGGCGCACCCGCCGCCCAGACATATCAAATACCAGCAGGTTCGCCACAAAACCCGGCCCGCTCGTCCGAAAACGGATCTGGGCAAGATCGTCGGCTCCGTCGTTGTCCGGAGAAAATACAGGGGGTGTAACAACCATCTCCTCTTCCGTCCGGGAGGCCGCCAGGAAATGGGAGTTTACAAAACCCGGCGTGCCATACCCGGAAGAAGAAGAGGCGGAGGTCCAGTTGTTTTTGTCCTGGCTGGCCCCATCAGGGTCGATACGCTCAAGCGCTACTCCCTCCGGATCGCTGATCAGGGCAAAATGCCATTTCCGGCTATAGTGTACCTCGTCTACCACTTTGTCCCCGCTGTCCAGCAGCACTACAATTCCTTCGTCGTCGGGGAAGGAGGGCATGGAAACCATACGGCAGATGATCGCTGCGGCACCCGTGCGATAGTGCTGCCGCAGCCAGCTTTCGTTGGACGTGATCAAAAAATAGCCGCCGGGAGCCAGTAGAGGAGTGCTTGTTTCAATCTTTCTCTTCACCGTGATCTCTCCTGCCAGATTACGGCGGGCCAGCCATAAACCGGTAAGGTCAAATATCCGGCTACCCCTGTTCAGCCCCTCTACATAATCGTGGCCGTCTTTCACCGGATTAAACAGGATCTCGTTGATCACAATCTCCATAGGCCCGGGTTCCTGGGCGGTTCCGCCCCGAATGCAGAGTAAAAACAGTATAGTTAAAATGAGTGTGTGCATAGGCGAAGTGCTCAGAGGGCAAAAATGGGTCGGCGGGAGAACCGGACCAGGAGGGACCCACCGCTCAAAAGAAAGAAAAAGACAACAATAATTTGGTACAATAGTTTTTGTCAATTATTTTTGAGCGGTTATGCAAATAAAGAAAGATACAAAACGCACTAAGGTTCATTTCCCAACGGAAGGCTGAGAGTAGTTTTGTATGCATAGATATTCAGGCCTTCCATACGGGAGGCTTTTTTTTTAACTTTAAACCCCTCCGGAAGGAGGATAAAGGAGGATCCATGAAAGTTGCAGTTGTGGGCGCCACCGGACTTGTTGGCACCAAAATGTTAGAGATTTTATCGGAAAGAAAATTCCCGGTTACCGAACTTATACCTGTAGCCTCGGAAAAATCGGTCGGGAAAGAGGTGATGTTCGAAGGCAAGGCCTATAAGGTGGTGAGCATGCAGGATGCGATCAAGGCGAAACCGGCCGTTGCCATTTTCTCCGCGGGTGGCAGCACTTCGCTGGAATGGGCGCCGAAGTTCGCGGAAGCAGGGGTCACCGTTATCGACAATTCCTCTGCGTGGCGGATGGATCCTTCCAAAAAGCTGGTGGTTCCGGAGATAAACGCCGGCACCCTCACCCGGGAGGATAAGATCATTGCTAACCCAAACTGTTCAACCATTCAGATGGTGGTCGCATTAAATCCGCTTCATAAAAAATACGGAATCAAGAGGGTTGTGGTATCCACCTATCAGAGTGTAACCGGCACGGGCAAAACTGCGGTCGACCAGCTCCAGGGAGAGCGGGGCAGGGCGCTCAACGGTGATAAAGGCGAATATCCAATGGCATATAAATATCCCATCGACCTGAACGTGATCCCCCAGATCGACGTGTTTCTCGACAATGGGTATACGAAGGAGGAAATGAAAATGGTGCTGGAAACGAACAAGATCCTCGGAGACGATTCCATTCGTATTACTTCCACCACGGTACGGATTCCTGTAATAGGCGGACACAGTGAAAGTGTGAATGTAGAATTCGGACAGGATTTTGATCTGTCGGAGGTGAAAAGTCTGCTTGCCGCAACTCCCGGGGTGAAGGTGGTGGATGATCCAGCAAACCAGCAGTACCCCATGCCCATCGACGCACATAATAAGGACGACGTGTTTGTAGGAAGGTTGAGAAGGGATGAGAGCCAGCCCTGTTCTTTAAATATGTGGATCGTGAGCGATAATCTCCGCAAAGGAGCGGCGACCAATGCGGTGCAGATCGCAGAATACTGCGTAGCAAATGGCCTGTTGAACTAACAACTTCATAAAACGCGCTGTATCTACACAATCGCGCCCAGGAGGTCTTTATAAGGCAAGCCTTATGTAGGTACTGCTTTTCGAGGCCGAAAGACCCGATGCCGGCCCCGGTTTAAAAGGCCAGCTTATGCGGGTTGGGCCGGTGTGTGGGTATAGCACCCTATATCCTGCCCCAGTTCTCCCCGCTTTTAATGCGGTACATGGTCATTTCGCTGACGCCAAATTTTTCCGCAAGCTTTTTGATCGTCAGTTTCCGTTTGCTGTTGTCCAGTATCTTTTTGATACTTCTGACCTGGGTAGCATTCAGCTTAAGGCCCTTGCTCCTGTTCGCCTGCACCTTTTTATAGGCGATCTTGGCAGGGCTTTTCTGCTGGTGGTCGATCATTTCTTCCAGCGTTGCCCAACGCAGATTCTTCAGCGTGTTGTCGAGCTTGTTGTGATTCAGATGTATCACATACTTTGCTTTGGAAGAGGGTTTGGGCAGGAACAATCTGGCTATCTCACGGTGGATATACAGCGTTCCGTTGTCGCCGGGGCGGTGAAGATTGAGTGTCCGGTAGCCAGTGGTTAACGAGCCCTGTAGCAGCTTGCCGTCTTCAAAAATATCATCGTTATAGCTGGCGATCCGCCCATGCGAAGACAACGCGTATTTTTTCCGTAGATGTTTCCAACCTTTGAACTGTAAAGGTTTCCATTTTTCGTTGGGGATTTTTTTTATCATTGTCTTCCTTTTTTTAAAGTTACAAAAAACAGATGCAAAACTATTAACGGCACCGGGCGATCCGGAAATCATTTCCGGCCTATCATGGCCAGAAAATCGGCTTCGCTGATGACCCTCACCGAGTGTATTTTTTTTGCTTTTTCCAATTTTGAGCCGGCTTCTTCACCTGCCACAAGGAAATTCAACTTGCTGCTCACGCTACCCAGCAGCTTTCCCCCGTTCTCCTCCACCAGTGCTTCGGCCTCGCTTCGTTTAAGGGTGGGCAGTGTTCCTGTGAACAGGAAGGTCTGCCCTGAAAGATTACCCGACACCGGATCACTGCTCCTGCTGTTCTCCAGGCTCACTCCCCGTTTTTCCAGTTCGGCCAGCATTGCCAGGTTGTCGCCGTTACGGAAAAACGAGTAAATACTCCCGGCAACTTTCGGACCAACGTCGTCCAAAGTCAAAAGCTGCTCTAAAGTAAATTTGTTAAAGTCAGACACATGGTTCACCGCTTTGGCCAACACCTTAGCGGTGGTTTCCCCTACATATCTTATGCCTAATGCAAAAATCAGGCGATGCAGGGGTTGTTGCTTTGATTTTTCGATTGCCGAGGCAAGATTGCTGATGCTCTTTGCCCCAAAACCCTCCAGGGTCCGTACATTCTCAAAAGGAAGGGTATAGATGCCCGGTATATCGGCAAGCAGGCCCGACTCATAGAATTTTTTCACCAGGGCTTCGCCCAGTCCGCGGATATCCATGGCATTCTTGCTGGCATAGTGGATGATGCGTTCTACAACCTGGGCGGGACAGTTGATATTTACACACCGCCAAACGGCCTCTTCTTCGGGCTTTACAAGGGGGTCGTCGCAAACCGGGCAGGTCGAAGGAAAGATAATCGGGCGTTCCTCACCGGTACGCGTATCTGAAAGTGACTTCACGATATAGGGTATCACGTCGCCTGCTCTTTCTACCAGTACGGTGTCGCCGATCATCAGGTCTTTTTCGCGGATCACTTCCTCATTAAACAGGGAAACGGATCCTACCGTCACTCCCCCGATCGGCACAGGTTGGATTTTGGCCACGGGAGTAACCGAGCCGGTCCGACCCACCTGAAACTCTACGCCGGTAAGTTTGCTGGTAGCCTGCCTGGCCTTGAACTTAAAGGCCATCGCCCAGCGGGGGTGATGAGTGGTCATGCCCAGCCGGTCCTGCAGTTCGAGATCGTTCACTTTTATAACCATCCCGTCTATTTCATACGGCAGTTCGTCGCGCCTGGCCTCAAATTCCCGGCAACAGGTGATCACCTGTTCGATGCCGGTCACTACCGTCTTTTCTTTTTCCGGGCTTCTAAATCCCAGGTTCCACAGCAGTTTCAGGGAGCCCGAGTGGGTCATCAGTTCTTTGGGGAGTTCTTTGCCATCGTGGAGTACGTAGCTGACGTGATAAAAGAAGGCTTCCAGGTTGCGGCGCCGCACCTCGGCAGGGTCTTTGATCCGCAGTGACCCGGCTGCGGCGTTCCGCGGGTTGGCAAGCGGTGGGATAAACTGCTCCGCCAGCCAGTCGTTATACTTCTTAAACCGGGCTTTGTTCATCAGCACCTCTCCCCGGATCTCTATCTGGCGGATGCCATATTTTGAAAAAGCCGCCGAAAGGGGTACCGAGGGTATTTGTTTGATATTGATAGTGATGTCGTCGCCTTCAATACCATTCCCCCGGGTGACGCCCCTGAGCAGGCGGTCGTCTTCGTACACCAGTGAAATGCTGGCGCCGTCGAATTTGGGTTCCACACAGTATTCGATCGTTTCGAGCCCGGCCGCCTCCCTGGCCTTCCGATGCCAGTCGAGCAGGTCAGCTTCGTTATAGGAGTTTTCGAGGGAGAGCATAGGAACCAGGTGGGGAGCTGTGAAAAACTCCTTTGTGAGCGTTGTGGCAGCGCGCTGGGTGGGAGAATCCCAGGTTACCAGCGAGGGGTGCTCTTTTTCCAGGCTTTCCAGCACTTTGAACAGCGTGTCGTATTCGGCATCGGCTATCAGCGGGTCGCTCTCAATGTAATAACGGTATTCGTGGAACCGTAGCACGTTTTTCAGCGCCTCGATCCGGGCCGTTGCAGAATCCCGGCTGCCGGATTCTTTCAACAATTGTGCGGTGGCCTGCTGCAACCGTAATATGTCGTCTTTTGAATACATGATACTATATTTACCAGCCGCAAATTAGTTTAATGTCTGCCCGCAGAACGCCGATTTTTCTACTTTAATATGGCTGGGCCGCTTGCAGGGCGAGGCAGGAGCCTGCGCCGAGTCCACCAGCTTTGTCTGAATCCCAGCACCGGAGAAAGGCAAACGGAGGAAGATGAAAATTATTCGTCAAAATATTTATTGATAATCAGTGCATTACAAAGGTGTGAGATAAAATTCCTATATTATTTACGGGTTTTGAGGCCGGGGGGTCTTACCTTTGCGCTCCATTTAATTATTTATTTCTCCCGGGTTGGCGGAGGGATAGCAAAAAAAGTACAATGAGCAAACTACATTTCACTACAAAACATGCGAATGCGGCTACCGTTAAGCACAACTGGTATGTTGTGGACGGTACCAATCAAACCGTTGGACGTATGTGCGCTAAGATAGCTGCCGTTCTTAAAGGTAAGAACAAGGCCTATTATACGCCACATGTTGACTGCGGCGATTTTATCATCGTTATCAATGCAGAAAAGGTAAAGTTTACGGGCAATAAGCTGGAAGAAAAGGAATACCTCACTTTTTCCGGTTATCCCGGCGGGCAGAAGTCCATCACTGCCAAGGCCCTGCTGGCGCGCCGTCCCGAGGCCGTGGTGGAAAAGGCCGTAAAAGGAATGCTCCCCAAGAACAGGCTTGGCCGCAAAATGTTTAAGAAGCTGTTTGTGTACAGCGGTACAGAACACCTTCACGCGGCGCAGAAACCACAACCTTTAAATTTCTAATTGAACAATATGGAAAAGCAAAAAAATGCCATCGGGCGCCGCAAAGAAGCTGTCACCAGGATTTTCCTTTCCAAAGGGCAGGGCAGCATTATGGTGAACGATAAAGATTATAGACAATATTTCTCTTTGCGATATCTCCAGAATCAGGTTGAGCTGCCATTGAAAACGGTAGAATCCCTGGATAAGTTTGATATAAAGATCAATGCTACCGGCGGTGGTATCAAGGGGCAGGCAGAAGCTGCCAAATTGGGTATTGCCCGGGCGCTTGTTGATCTCAATCCGGAGTTTCGGCCGGCCCTGAAGGCCGTAGGCGTGCTGAAACGCGACCCGAGATCTGTTGAACGTAAGAAGTTCGGACACAAAAAAGCCCGGAAGAGCTACCAGTTCAGCAAGCGTTAATTTTCAAACTCAAATTTCAATTTTATATATAATGGAAAACAACACTTCGCTACAACAGCAATTATTAGAAGCAGGCGTTCATTTTGGACACTTGCGTAAGAAGTGGAACCCCAAGATGTTGCCCTATATTTTTGCAGAGAAGAAAGGCATTCATATAATAGACCTGAACAAAACATCGGAACACTTGCAGGAGGTTGCAGCGGTGTTGAAGCAGATCGCCCGCAGCGGTAAAAAGATCATGTACGTGGGAACGAAAAAGCAGGCGAAGGAAATTGTCTCCGACTGCGCCAAAAAGGTAAACATGCCTTATGCCACTGAGCGTTGGCTGGGAGGGATGCTTACCAACTTTAACACTGTGCGGAAGAGCGTGAAAAAAATGCAGAGCATTGACAAGTTGCTGGGCGACGGCAGCGCCGAAAGCCTGACAAAAAAAGAACGGCTGCAGCTTCAGCGCGACCGCGATAAGATGGACAAAGTGCTGGGCGGCATTGCTCAGTTGGGCCGTGTTCCGGCTGCTCTGTTCATTATCGATATCGGGCACGAGCACATCGCACTGGCAGAAGCCACGCGTTTAGGGATTACTACTTTTGGAATTGTAGATACCAATTGCGATCCTAACAAAGTTGATTTTGCAATCCCCGGCAATGACGATGCCACAAAATCTATTGCGATCATCACCCAGTATATCACTGCTGCTATTGCAGAGGGACTGGCTGAGCGGCAAGCCGCCAAGGACGAGGATGTGGAAGAGCATACAGCCGAGGAGAACGAAAAGAATGCGGAACGTCTGCTTGCGGACTCAGAGGGCGACTCCGAAGACCGCCGTCGCTCCGGCACCACTGGTAGCGGAGACGGAAGAGGACGTAGCGGCAGCAACGCGGGTCCCCAGCGGCGCCGGCCCCAGGGCGGTGGAGCACGCAGGCCTGGAGGAGGAAGATAATAGGTGGAGCCGATTCGCGATTTTAATTACTTAAAAAATAAAAGATATGTCTACAGCAACTATAACGGCGGCTGATATCAATAAACTGCGCCAGGCTACAGGAGCAGGTATGATGGATTGTCGCAAGGCTTTAACAGAAACCAACGGAGATTTTGAGGCTGCTATCGACTGGCTGAGAAAAAAAGGCGCCAAAGTAGCCGCTTTAAGAGGAGACCGTGAAGCAAAGGAAGGGGTGGTGATCGCCCGGACCAGCGCAGATAATACCACGGGTATCACTTTCTCCCTGAGCTGCGAAACAGATTTTGTGAGCAAGAATGCCGATTTTGTGGCTTTTGCAGAAAGTATTGGAGAAGCAGCTATTTCCAATAACGTAAAGGGTGCCGAGGCATTGAATGACACCACCATAGATGGTGCAAAGGTCTCCGATATGGTGAACGACAAGCTGGCCAGCATCGGAGAAAAAATCGGCATCACCAAGTTTGAAAGGATAGACGCTCCTTACGTGGCTTCCTATATACACGGAGCCAACCGTATTGGGGTTTTGGTGGGTTTTAACAAGGATGCAGGTGCTGCAGGTAAAGATATTGCGATGCAGATTGCTGCCATGAACCCTGTTGCAGTGGACGCTGATAGCGTACCGGCCACTACAGTAGAGCGGGAAAGGGCGATTGTTATCGAACAGATCAAGGCGGATCCAAAAATGGAGGGCAAACCTGCCGAGATGATCGCCAAGATCGCGGAGGGCAAGCTGAATGCATTTTTTAAAGAACAGACCCTTCTCGCGCAGATGTATGTGAAAGACGGCTCGAAGAGCGTGGGCGATTACCTGAAGTCCGTAGATCCCTCGCTGGAGGTAACGGCATTCAGAAGAGTGGCGCTGGGATAATATATTCGATACAAATTCACTGAGATACATGCTTCCGAAGTACAAACGTATTCTGCTTAAATTGTCGGGCGAGTCTTTGATGGGCGAGAAAAGTTTTGGGATGGACCCTGTTATTATCGAACAATATGCCCGGGATATCAAGGGGATTACGGAACTGGGGGTGCAGGTTGCAGTGGTGATCGGCGGTGGAAATATTTACCGGGGGATGAATGAGGTGGAGACTGGAATCGAACGGGCGCATGGCGACTACATGGGTATGCTCGCCACCGTTATCAACGGCATGGCTATGCAGGCGATGCTGGAGAAAGTGGGGGTTTATACCCGGCTGCAGAGTGCTATCAAGATGGAGCAGATTGCCGAACCCTATATCCGCCGGCGGGCCATCCGCCACCTGGAAAAAGGAAGGGTGGTGATCTTCGGCGCCGGAACCGGTAATCCTTATTTTACAACCGACACAGCGGGATCCCTGCGGGCGATCGAGATCCAGGCAGATGTGATCCTTAAGGGTACACGCGTGGACGGCATCTATACCGCTGATCCTGAGAAAGATAAGACTGCCACCAAATTCAACACGATCACCTTCCAGGAATGTATCTCACGGAATCTCAAGGTGATGGATATGACGGCCTTTACCCTCTGCATGGAGAATAAGCTGCCGATCATCGTGTTCGATATGAACGAACCGGATAACCTGTACAGAGTGGTGACCGGCGAACGGGTGGGTACACTGGTGAAGGACTAAACCCATTTTTTAGCTCAAATTCACCACATTACTTGCAATATTGAAGATACCTTAGTATTTTACGACTTATAAAGCCACTATCCGTAGTGGCTTTTTTATGGTTACGGTTCAGATCCTCTGGAAAATCGGCTAAACCCGAACATAAAAGCTACCCGAACCGTTATGAATACGCTTACTATTATTTTTGGCTATAGTGTCACCCTGGGCTTGCCGGAGATCATCATTTTTTTGCTCGCTGCCGTGCTCTTAGGTTTCTCCATCCATTTTTATGCATTCGGCCGCAAGTCGGTGCCCGGTATCCGTGATGCCCTGCCCGTAGACTCAGCAGGAATATCCGAGGAAGACGAACGCAGACTGCAGTTTTATGAGCAGATAGAAAAACACGAGAAGAACGAAGAACGTATGCAGAAGGAGCTGTTGCGTATGGCCGAAACGGAGAAAGCCCTGGTGGAACAGCTCGACGAGGCAAAGGCGGAGATCCGCAGCCTGGAAGAAAGTATGGAGACCACTTCCGCAAGCCAACTGTCAACAAAACATATTTCCGATCTGGTCATTGCCCAACAAAATCTTAACGAGTCGCTGTTCAAGGAGATGACCGACCGCCTGGGAAAAGCTTATGAAGAATTCAGCCTTCTGCAAGACAGGATCCACAAAGTGGAGGCGCAGATCGTCGATCCCCGCAGCCGCAGCCTGGACTACGACGGGCTGGAACAATCCTATTTCCGGATCACAAAAGAATATGACGAGCTGAAGCTGAAATACCTCGCATTGATGGAAGAGAACCAACGACAGGCCCGCTCCCTCACCGATGTGGAGGAAAAACTCCGTGACGCCAGTTTCCAGAAACTTCAGCTTACGCGGAAAGTTGCATTCCTCGACGAACTCGCCAATGATCTCCAGGAGGTATCGGGCCATCATAAGCGGCTGGAAACCCAACTGAAACGGATCAGCGAAATCGAAACCCTACTTTCCCGCGCTACAGACGAAGGCCGGCAACTGAAATAGGCCTGATGATACCACGGCGCGATACCCACGAATCCAGCCATCCTGCTCTGGCAGCATTTCCGTGCTGTATGCTACTCGCAGTGCCCGGCTTCAACGAATCTGACCATCGAACCGGCTACACCATTTCTGTGCCTGCCGGGGGGCGAACCCGGTTGCTGCAAATCCGTTTTTGACGGGCTCCGTCTGCGTGCTAATTTTGACTGGCGGCAGCACCGGGTTATCGCAAAGCCGTCAAAATATTAAACCGATCAGGTATGTCAAAGGAAATCGCGGCCATCAGAAAGGAATATAAATTAAAAATCTTGCGGGAAGAAGAAGTGGAGAAGGATCCGATCAGACAATTCGATAGGTGGTGGAATGAAGCGCGGGATAGCGCAGTTCCGGAAGTCAATGCCATGACCCTTGCCACCGCCACGGCCGAAGGCATTCCCTCGGCACGAATCGTGCTGCTGAAAGGGTTTGATGCGTCGGGTTTTATTTTTTTTACAAATTATCATAGTGCCAAGGCGCAGCAGTTGATGGCGAACCCGCATGCCTGCCTGGTTTTCTTTTGGCAGGAGCTGGAACGCCAGGTGCGGATCACCGGCAGAGTGGAACTGCTGGACACGACCGGCAGCGACGAATACTTTGACAGCCGTCCCATAGGAAGCCGCATAGGCGCGATCGCCTCACCCCAAAGCCGGGTGATTAGTAGCCGTGAGTGGCTCGAGCAGCAGGTTGCGGCCGTGACGAAGGAATGGAAAGACAAAGTACCCACCAGGCCACAAAACTGGGGAGGATTCCGGGTACGCCCCTCTCAGATAGAGTTCTGGCAGGGTAGACCCGACCGGCTGCACGATCGTATTCAATACCTGCACGACGTTAACAAAGGCTGGACCATAGAACGCCTGGCGCCCTGAAAAGACCCACCCTATCCCGCAAATCGTCACCCCGCCCTCCTGCTTCACACATCCCAGGAGGCTTTCTCCATCACCACATGCCGGTAGCTGTTCATTTTTGCATTTTTATCAGTATTTTGTTAGCTACTGAGTGAACAACCTACCAGCGTAACAGCTTAAACTGTGAGGTCGCGGATAATGTGCAGCGCGATAATATTAAAAGATTATAACGGTACACCATGGAAAGACGCGTATTTCTACAGAAGATGTTCATTACCGGAGCACTGATAACAAACGGCAGGCTGGCACATTCGTTCTTCAATGTAGCCGACGATAAAGTAGTTTTCAGGTTCACCGTAGCGTCGGACGGACATTACGGCGAGGAAGGCACTCCGTATGAACAGTATTTTGCCACTGCCGTCCGAAGGATCAACGAACACCATGCACAGTTCCCCTCGAAATTTATAGTGGTAAACGGAGATGTCATACACGACGATCCCAAATTCCTCCAACCGGCTTTCCAGGCATTGAAGGGCCTGAAGCCCAAATTGTATGTGACCCAGGGAAATCACGACAGGGTGAGCCCCGAAGTATGGCATCAAACCTGGGGCATGCCGCTGAACCACCACTTCTCCATGGGTAACCGCGCGTTTTTATTGGGCACCACCTCTAACGAGAAAGGCACTTATCTCTGTCCGGATATGAGTTGGTTCGCAGAGAGCCTCGAGAAATATAAAAAGAAAAAAGAGGTATATATTTTTATACATATCACTCCTAAAAAATGGACAAGGTACGGAGTTGACTGCCCGGAGTTTCATGAGTTATTGGCCAAATATCCCAATGTTAGGGCCGTCTTTAACGGACACGATCATGATCACGACGATATAAAGATGTCGGGGAATATCCCGTTCATGTTTGACGGTCGATTCGGTGCAAATTCAAGATGGGGTACCACCTACCGCGGGTTCAGGGTGGTGGAAGTGTTAAAGAACGGAGACCTGCGTACTTATATAATGAACCCCGATGAACAAATTCTGCTCGAGCAATTGAAGAAACAGCAGCCGGCTTAACCACGATAATATTAGAAGCGCCGCCCATCCTTCGGGTAAACAGGTACATTGCAGGGAATGTATCCGCAGGGTGGCTAATCCTTCTTTTTAGGTGCCGTTTTTTTCTTCGGATTAGCTGGCCTCGATTTGCCAAATGATCCTTTAAATATCTTTCCTTTTTTCGTTTTTTTATCTCCTCTGCCCATACGGGTTGATTAATTTATTTTAAAAAAATAAAGGTAAACTTTAAAAAGCAAAATGGCGTCCATTCTTTTCTTTTTAAAGTTTACCTAAACAAGCTTCTGATGCGGCATTATAATTTGCTCTGCAATTCTTTACCAGCTTTGAACCGGGCTACCTTTTTCGCTTTGATCTTGATTACTGCGCCAGTCTGCGGATTGCGACCATTACGGGCAGCTCTCTTTGAAACAGAGAAAGTGCCAAACCCTACCAAGGTAACTTTTCCGCCACCTTTCAGGGTTTTTGTAACCGCCTCAATAAAAGAATCAACAGCAGCATTTGCCTGGGTTTTTGTAATACCTGCATCATCTGCGATCTTAGAAATTAATTCAGCTTTGTTCATAGTGTGTATTTTTAACTGCGACAAATTTAGAGGGTTTTTTAATGCAACAAAATTTTTGTCCGTTAAAATAAATGCCCGGCGACCGATATAAAAACCGCGCCGGGTAAGGATTCCATCAAAATCGTAATTTTACTAAGCGGCACGCAAAAACACCCTGCCGCCTGAAACCCTTTACTGTGGCGGGTTTCCGGCTTATTACCCCGAAAGTCCGTCCCATAAAGGGTTTCAGCAGACCATCTCCCCCCTTAGCGCCGGAATATTATCCACATTCAGTTGATAACTTCCATGACAGTTTTGAAAGAAAATGCGTTCTCACCCCAGGTTTCCCATTCGGTTCTTTCCAGCGTTTCCAGGTGTTTTTCCCGGTACTGCTTTAGGTCCGGTTCTCCTTTGGCAAAGAGCTGGACGGCATAAGTAGGGCCTTCTTCTTCACCGACCTCTTTTAGCCGGACGAGCTGAAAGCCTGTGAACAGCCCCGTGCCGAGCATGCCGGGAATGCACTGCTGCCTTAGCCAGGAGAGCCATTCATCGTGTATTTCCCAGATCACACGGGTGGTGATATTATAAATGATCATGAACCGGCGGTTTCAATTCGAGATAAACGGGACAGTGGTCGCTGTGTTTTACGTCGGGGTAGATACGAGCCGCTACGAGGGAAGAGACGAGCGGAGCGGTGACATTGATGTAGTCGATCCGCCACCCCTTGTTCTGCAGCCGGACGGTCGGGAAACGCTGGCTCCACCAGGTGTAGTGATGGGGGTCGGGATTAAAATGCCGGAAACTATCGGTAAATCCGTTAGCAAAAAACCTGTCCATCCATGCGCGTTCTGCGGGCAGAAACCCGGAGGATTTTTTGTTGCCTTTCGGGTCATGAATGTCTATTTCCTGATGTGCGATATTATAGTCCCCGCAAAGTATGAGGTTGGGATGATTCTTTTTCAGCTCATCGAGGTACAGATAAAATTCGTCCAGCCATTCGTATTTGAAGGCCTGGCGGAGGTCGCCGGAGGTGCCGGAAGGAAAATAGGCGTTGATCAGCCGGATATTCCCGAAGTCGAGCTGGATGATCCTGCCTTCGTCATTGCTCACCTTGTGGCCGTTGCCGTATACTACGTTATCCGGCTTGCGTCGCGTAAACACCGCCACGCCGCTGTAACCCTTTTTCTGGGCCGAATACCAGTAGTCTTCGTACCCCAGGTCATTCACTGCCTTACAGTCGATATTATCCTTTATCGCCTTTGTTTCCTGGAGGCATATCACGTCGGCAGGGTCTGTGCTCAGCCACTCGATAAAACCTTTCTTTATCGCAGACCGGATGCCGTTGACATTGTAACTGATGATCCGTAGGTTTCCGTTATTCCCCATTGTTAGATTCTTTTATGTATGCCATCCCCGGCTTTAGCTACCCGACACCCTTACCAGGGGTGTGGAGCGGCCGGCGCATCCTGCCCGGAAAAGTTTCAGGGTTCGTATGCCAGTATGGGCATCAGCCATCTTTCCGCTTCTTCCAAAGATATTTTTTTTCTCCGGGTATAGTCCGTTACCTGGTCTTTTTGAATCTTTCCTATCCCGAAATATTTACTGTCGGGATGCGAAAAATACCATCCGCAAACTGCGGAGGCCGGGTACATGGCCAGCGATTCCGTGAGTTGGATACCGGCCTGCTCGGTGGCATTCAGCAGCTTGAACAGCTTACGTTTCTCTGTATGGTCGGGGCAGGCGGGATAGCCCGGGGCGGGCCGGATGCCGAGGTAGGCTTCTTTGATGAGTTCTTCGTTGGAAAGCGACTCGTCTTTAACATACCCCCAATATTCCTTACGCACCAGCTCGTGCATTTTTTCTGCCAGAGCTTCGGCCAGGCGGTCAGCCAGGGCCTGAAGTGTGATTTTGTTATAGTCGTCGTTGTCTTCGATAAAACGGGCAAGATGTGGCTCTATGCCGTGTATACCAACGGCGAAGGCACCGATATAATCCTGGGCTGTACCGGTGGGCGCGATAAAATCGGCGAGCGAAAGATTGGGTTGTCCGCCCGCCTTCTTGGACTGCTGCCGGAGGAATTCCAACTGAACGGGTTGGGGAGAACCACCCTGTTCGTCGAGCAGGGTCACCGTGTCTTTTCCGTCGGAATTTGCTTTCCAAAGGCCGATAACGGCATGGGGGCGCAGCCATTTTTCGTCGATTATCTTCTGCAGGAGCGCGCGTGCGTCGTTGTATAATTTTGTGGCCTCGGTGCCGATGACCTCGTCCGATAAAATATCGGGGAACTTACCATGCATTTCCCAGGCTATGAAGAAGGGCTGCCAATCGATATAGTCCAGCAGCGCTTCGAGGGGCAGGTCATTCACCACTTTGGTACCCAGGAAGCCTGGGGCGGGCGGCTGGTATCCTTCCCATTTGATGACTGTTTTATTCCGCTGCGCCTCTTCAAAGGAGATATATTGTTTCGCCGTTTTTTTATTGGCATAGTCTTCCGCCAGCTTCTTGTACTCTTTTTCGATATCAGAAAGAAAATTCGTTTTTAGTCCGGCGTTTAGCAAAGACCCCGCAACGGTCACGCTACGCGAGGCATCCAGCACGTGAACCACCCCATTGTTGTATTTAGGAGCGATCTTGATAGCCGTGTGCATACGCGAAGTGGTGGCGCCCCCGATCATCAGTGGCTGCTTCATCTCGCGCCGTTTCATTTCATTGGCCACGTGCACCATTTCATCTAGCGACGGGGTGATAAGCCCGCTCAGCCCGATGATATCCACCTGCTGCTGGTCGGCAGTATCGAGGATCTTGTCTACCGGTACCATCACGCCCAGGTCGATCACATCGTAACCGTTACAGCCCAGCACCACGCCAACTATATTTTTGCCGATATCGTGCACGTCTCCCTTCACGGTTGCCAGTAATATTTTTGCCGCCCCACCCTGTTGTGCGGCCGGATTGTTTTTCTTTTCCTCTTCGATATAAGGCGTCAGGATCGCGACGCTTTTTTTCATCACCCGGGCGCTTTTCACCACCTGGGGAAGGAACATCTTCCCCGCTCCAAACAGATCGCCCACCACATCCATTCCGGCCATCAGCGGACCTTCGATCACGTCCAGGGGTTTGGGGTATTGCTGGCGCGCCTCCTCTGTATCTATATCGATATAGTCCGTGATACCATTAACGAGAGAATGTTTTAATCTTTCTTCTACGGAACTACTGCGCCAGGCTTCATCCTTCTTCTCGATTTTGCCTTTTGATTTCACCGATTCCGCAAATTGGAGCAGCCTTTCGGTTGCCTCGTTGTTCGTATTGTTGCGATTCAGGATCACGTCTTCGCACAATTCTTTGAGGTTCGGTTCGATTTCATCGTAAACGGCCAACTGGCCGGCATTCACGATACCCATGGTCATACCCGCCCGGATGGCGTGGTACAGGAATACCGCGTGCATAGCTTCCCGGACCGGCTCGTTGCCGCGGAACGAAAAAGAAAGATTGCTGACTCCTCCGCTGACACCGCAAAGCGGCATCAGTTGCCGGATCTCGCGGGTGGCTTCGATAAAATCCACCCCATAATTATTATGTTCTTCAAGGCCGGTAGCAATGGCGAAAATATTGGGGTCGAAGATGATATCCTGCGGATCGAAGCCCACCTGCTCGGTGAGGATCTTATATGCACGCAGGCAGATGTCTACCTTTCTCTGTTTGGTGTCGGCCTGTCCCTCCTCGTCGAAAGCCATCACGATCACCGCGGCGCCAAAGCTCTTACAAATCACCGCGTGTTCGATGAATGCTTTTTCGCCTTCTTTCATGGAGATGGAATTAACAATGCATTTTCCCTGCACACATTTCAGACCGGCTTCGATGATCTCGAATTTAGAGGAATCGATCATCACCGGGATTTTTGCGATATCGGGCTCGCTCTGCAGCAGGTTGAGGAAGGTGGTCATAGCCTGCACCCCGTCGAGCAGGCCGTCGTCCATATTCACGTCGATGATCTGGGCGCCGTTTTCCACCTGTTGGCGTGCCACGCTGAGCGCCGCTTCAAACTCGTTATTTCGGACGAGTTTAGCGAAGGCTTTTGAGCCCGTCACGTTAGTTCTTTCTCCAACGTTCACAAACAGGGTTTCGGGGCGTATTACCAGCGGCTCAAGGCCCGACAGGCGGAGATAAGGTTGTATACGAGGAAGATCGTTCATAGTATATAGTTAGCGGGGTTGGTTAAACCACTTCTTTTTCAAGTATGGGTAATTTTCTGGGAGGGAGGGATCTTACTTTTTCCGCAATATGCCGGATATGATCGGGCGTGGTGCCGCAGCATCCGCCCACGATATTCACAAATCCTTCCTTTGCCCAGTCTTCCAGGAAATGTGAAGTGGTATCGGGAGTTTCATCGTATTCCCCCATTTCATTGGGGAGGCCTGCGTTGGGATATGCCGATACATAGCAGGAAGCGAGCTGCGAAAGCTCGGCGATATGCGGTCGCATGTCCTTCGCCCCCAGTGCACAATTGAGGCCCACGCTCAGGGGGTCTGCATGCCTCACCGAAGTATAGAAGGCCTCGAGGGTCTGGCCGCTCAGCGTCCGGCCCGATGCATCGGTGATGGTACCGCTGATCATCACCGGCAACTGCTCCCCGCCCGTGTCGCGGAAATATTTTTTGATGGCATAGATGGCCGCCTTCGCGTTCAGCGTGTCAAAGATGGTTTCGATCAGCAGGATATCGGCGCCCCCTTCGGTCAGCCCCTTTATTTGTTCATAATACGCTGCCACCACTTCGTCGAAGGTGACCGCCCTGAATCCAGGGTTGTTCACGTCTGGGGAGAGCGACAGGGTTTTGTTCAGTGGCCCGATGGCCCCCGCTACCCATGCGGTTTTGCCCGACTCCCGGATAGCCTGCCGGGCACAGTGCACGGCAGCAGTGTTCAGCTCGTGAACGAGCGACTGCATCTGGTAATCAGCCATGGCGATGGAAGTGCTGCTGAAGGTGTTGGTTTCAATGATGTCCGCGCCCGCCTCCAGGTATTGCCTGTGAATGGCTGTAATGATGTCGGGGCGCGTGATGCTGAGCAGGTCGTTATTGCCCTTGACGTCAGTGGGCCAGTCCCTGAATTGTTCACCGCGGTAATCCTGCTCTTCCAATTTGTAGCGTTGGATCATGGTGCCCATTGCTCCGTCGATGACGAGGATACGTTTGTCCAGTTCTTTCCTGATATGATTCATAACGTTCGTATTAACGATTGATTACTGAACCTCTTAAACGTCTGGGAAACAGGAAGGGCGTTTCGTTGGCGTTTATTAGTTCAGTTTTTTGCACAGGCTGAACAATAAACAAATCCGCCTGTATAGCGGGCAAAGGTATAGCAATATCGATTAATTGCCAAGACCCGCTTTACAAACCTCTTTAATAGCTTACGAATCGTTCCACAGGAACGCGGTTCTGCAGGCTGCGGGCCAGGGTCATTTCATCGGCATACTCAAGCTCGCCCCCAAAGGCGATGCCCCTTGCGATGGTGGTGATACGAAGAGCGTGCGGCTGCAGCTTCTTCTGAATATAGTAGATGGTGGTATCCCCCTGCACCGTGGGATTGAGCGCAAAGATCAGCTCCTGGATATCTTCTTTTTGTAGGCGTGCCAGCAACAGCTCGATGTTCAGTTGATCGGGGCCTACGCCGTCGAGGGGAGAAATGATGCCCCCGAGCACGTGATAAGTACCGTTATATTGCTGGGTGCTTTCGATGGCGATCACATCCCGGATATTCTCCACCACACAAACCAGGTCTTGCCGGCGCATGGAATTGGCGCAGATGGAGCAGACGTCGCCATCCGAAATATTGCAGCAGCGCTGGCAGAATTTTATTTCCTGCCGCATCTTTAAGATGGCTTCTCCGAATGATTGTACGGCGGGTGTTTCCTGCTTAATAAGATGCAGCACCAACCGCAGGGCTGTCTTTTTTCCGATACCGGGCAGGCGGGCAAATTCATTCACCGCATTTTCCAACAGGGAGGAAGAGAATTGCATCCTGCAAAGATACAAAGCTCAAAGCTGTATATTCACCTCATTGTCCCAGTTCGGTCGCACGATTAGCTTGCTATCTATCCGCTGCACCTTCTCCGGCTGCCTTCGGTTGCCGAAAAATTCGCCTGTATCCCACTCGCCGTTGCCATTCTCATCAAACACCAGCCGCAGTTCATATTCGCCCGGCTGAAACAGGGGAGCAAAGAATTGGTTGGTGGTCATCGCCTGCGATTTTACCACGTTGCCTCCCTGTATGAACAGCAGCAAGGGGCTGCGTTCGAGCGGAAGGTTTTGAAAACGGAGGCGGAGCAGCCCGTATTCGCTGCTCTTTTTTGTCTGGAAATGAAGGGTGTCTGTTTTGAGCAGGCGCCG
Source organism: uncultured Chitinophagaceae bacterium (assembly GCA_964624205.1). GTDB lineage: Bacteria > Bacteroidota > Bacteroidia > Chitinophagales > Chitinophagaceae > Flavitalea. Next base: position 7,898 of record CAZUWX010000039.1, on the reverse strand, counting down.
GCCGGAGGTATCTGTGGCAAAGGCCGAATCCAGCAGCAAATTATACGATGTGCTGGACACCCAGGGATATACCAGGGTGATCTTCCGGTTGCCGGTGTCGCGCAGGAAGGAATAGCCACTGAGCACCGCATAGTTTTCGTCCATGAGCACCAGTTTGGTGGAGTCGAACTCCTGTACGGGATCCGACACAAAATTCAGTTCCAGGTTGGAGAGCAGGTCGAGCTGACTATTAGAAAGATTGGTTTGGAGCCTGAGCAGCGTGTCTGTTCCCTCCTCTCCTTTTGCCGGGGCTTTGGGCGGCAGTCGCGTAGCGGAGGGCGCAGCCGTGTCCTTTGCGATGAAGGCATAGAGATGAATATCGTCTTTGCCGGAGGCGCTGGTGACGGCGGAGTCGTAGAAGCCAAACAACTGGTCCTTAGACATATACCGGCCGCCCCCCTCGTCTTTTAACGCATAGATGGCGAAGGTATCGGCGGGTAAATTGCGGAACCGGAAATTCCCGCTGCTATCCACTCTTGCCATATAGCGGGGTTTTTCCTTCACCACGGCCGAGTCGTCGAAATTTGTGTACAGCAGTACTTTGAGTGTGCTGTCGAATTTCCCGGTTTCGGCAACGGTCACCTTGCCGGCCAGCGACAGGGAGTCGAACCAGGGGCCGGTGGAAAGCAGGTAACGATAGTTGCGTAACACATTTCCCTCGTTGATGTCTTTGATGGTTTTGCCGAAATCGAACGAATAGGTGGTGTTCTCTTCCAGCGTGTCTTTGATCTGGACAGTGATGGTACGGAGCTTCACCTGTATCACCGGATTGGTTTTGGGAACCGGGGAGATCAGCATGTTCTGCTGGGGGTTGTCTATCTGCACAAATTCGTCGAAATTCAGCACAATCTTATTGCCGGTGAAGCTGAGCGTGGAATCGGCGGGCGACGCGTTCACCAGTACGGGCGGCAGGGTGTCTTTGGGGCCGCCGGTGGGCGGTACAATACTGGCGCAGCTAGTTCCCGTTCCCGCCATGGATATTACCAGTGCCGCGGCAGCTAAATAGCAGGCGACGGGTGCAAACCTGCGGTAAACGCTCACACCACCCGTATTTGTTCTCAGGTGCAGGTTACCGGGATGCATGGGTGCGTTGGGCCTTTGCTTTGCGTTGCGGTTGCGGGGGCCGGGTGCAGCTCTTACAAGCCGGGCCCGGCAGATTCGCAGCGTTTCGGCCCACACACGCCTGCCGGCTTCTATCCAGCCAGAGGGTCGTGCAGATTGGCTACGTGGGCGCTGTTCGCGTTGGCTCATGCTCATGATTCGTTGATTTGAACCGGCTCTTCCTCCTGAATATCGTGGAGGTTGATATAGAGCTCATTCGTTTTAATAAAATCGCAGTAGTGGCAGTCTTTTGATCCGCATCCGGTATAAAATTCGTGCGCCTTTATCTTTTCCCAGGTACCGGTGATCTGTTGGGTGACGGTGGTGATGTCTTCCGGAGTGATGACCAGCTTGGTTTTCCGGTATTTTTTTTGTTTGTCGGGCTCCACAAAATCGAATTCCGTACTCACCACGTTCCAGCTTTTCTGGTCGTAATTGTCCACCAGTATCTTATAAAACACCGCCTGACGCCAGTAGTCGCCCCCATTCGGATTTTTTTCGTCGGGCGGTTTTAATTTGACTCTTGCATTATCGGGGTCACCGGTTTTGTAGTCCACCACATTCACGTCTTTGTTCACAAATTCGAGCTTATCCAACTTTCCCCTGATAGGGACGCCCTTGACGGCTGTCCGGATATTACGTTCCACCGCCACCACTTTATTCCAGCCGTACAGGTACTCGTCGTAATAGTTCGACAGGATCTCCAGCCCGTATTCATGCCGGCGGGCGAAGGATTCTTTGGTGAAGCTTTCGCGGTGGCGTTGCAGGTACCACAGGAAATCATTCAGCAGCTCGGCTTTGGAGGGGAACTGCTCTCCGGGGTCGGCTTTCATTTTCTCAAAAAGTCGCTGCAGGGCAAAGTGTACGGAAGAGCCGAATTCGGTGGCCTCATTTTTCGGCGAGGGGATACGTACGATGTTGTTGAAATAGAATTCCAGGGGGCAGCGGAGATAATGGTTGAGGGCCGTAACATTCATCGTGAACTTATCCAGCATCCGGTTGATGAATTCTTTTTCCGGCTGTGCTATTTCCGGTGCGGACGACTGAGAGAGCCGGATATGCTGGAACAGGAATTCGGTATCAGCTCCTACGATGGCTTTTTCTATGGAAAACTCATGCCTGTCGCGTATCTCAGCAATGAATTTGGAAGGCTCCAGCCCTTTATTGGTATCGGTGAAAGCGGAATAGCTGATATAGAGATATTTCTGGGCGCGGGTAAGGGCCACATAGAACAATCTTCTCAGCTCTTCTTCTTCGCTTGCCGTAGGCTGGGACAAAAACAGGGTATCGGGAAACGCGTAAGCCGCTGCGGGTTTTCTCTTCTTTTCCCAAACCGAAGCGTTCGAACCAGCGAGGAAAACGTATTCGAACTCCAGCCCTTTCGAGCCGTGCGCGGTGAGCAGGTTCACCCCTTTTTCACTGCCTCCCACCTGCACCAGGGGGATGCGCAGGTTATTGTTTTTCATCAGTGCGATGGTGTCTACCAGTTCCCGGAGGCCGAGGTCGGGATTGCGCCGGGTCTCTTCTTTTACAAAATCGAAGAGGCCGGTCAGTACCTGCATCTGCCAGATCTTGTCTTCGCTGTTCATGATGGTTGCCAGCACGCCGGCTTTTCTGACGGTGTTTTCCAGCAGTCCCTGCAGAGTCAGGTTGACGCTGTCTGCAATCAACTCCTCAAGCCGGGCGCCGGCCTGCTTCAATTGGGGGTGGATGCCCGTATCAAAAAGGTCTTTCGGTTGCAGGGTTGATTTTTCAGCCAGTAGCTGTCTGACCGACATCCGGCTTTCCCCCGCTTTTTTGCCTGCGGCTTCGGCCGACAGTTTGGCGATCTCAATGGGCGGGATGCCGAAAAAGTTGAAATGGAGGATCTCGAATAGCATGCCATCGCCCCCGTAAGGCGTATCCTGTTCGGCGGCGATGTATTCCAGGATGAGCAGAATCTTTTTGGCCAGCGGGATTTCCAGCAGGTTGAGACTTCGTTTACTATAGGCCGGGATGTTCCGCAGCCGGAATAGTTGGATCAGCTCGTCGAGGTAGCGGTTTTCCCGGAAGATGACAGCGATATTTCCCGGGGGGATGCCCTGGTTCACCAGGTTTTCCACTGCCATGGTGATGCCGATCATCTCCTGACGCTGCGTCTCATACTCAGTGATGGTGGGGGGGTGCTTCAACAGGCTAATCTCGGGGTGACTGGCCACGAGGTCTTTTGTAAGCCCGCTGATCTTCCGGACCAGCCGCTCCTCGTTGCGGGAGATCAGAGAGTGAGACACGTCAAGGATAGGCTGAGTGGAGCGGTAATTATGGGTGAGCACTACTTTCAGGAGATCAGCGGCGTAGGTATTCGCAAACTGCTCCATATTTTCCACGTTTGCTCCCTGGAAACGGTAGATACTCTGATCGTCGTCGCCCACCACAAAAATATTGGGCTGGTCCCAGTAGCTGATCAGCAGGTTCACCAGGCGATTCTGGGTACCGCTGGTATCCTGGTATTCGTCGACCAGGATATATTGAAAACGTTCCTGGTAATTCAGCAGCAGTTGGTTGTTGTTTTCAAAGGCGCGGATCACCCAGTTGATCATGTCGTCGAAATCGTAGCGGCTCTGCTCGTGCATCAACTGCTGGAAGGCGTCGAACTCTTTTGCGGCAGCCGCCAGCCGCTCCATAGCGTCCTTTTCGGCCTGAATAGCGTTCAGCTTGAGGTCACCCTTCTTAAAATCTTTGGTGGCCCTTTTATACACGAATCGTTCCCGGTTGGGGAGGTCTGCCAGGTACTGGTCGATGCATTCCAGAATAAAAGTTGCATTCCATCCTTCGCGTTTCATGGTGGAAAAAAGCGACTCGAGGCTTCTTATCTCATAGTAGGGGTTGCCCCGATATCTTTTCAGGGGGTGGTTTTTGGGGAAGCCGTCGATCAGTCGTTTCATCAACTCCATCTTTTCCAGGTCGGAGATGGGGTCGAGCTCATTCTTCTCGAAAAAGGACAGGTTATCCTGTATGATATCATTACAAAAGGCGTGGAAGGTATAAATATTCACCTTATAGGCGTCGGAGCCGATAAAGTGCAGCAGGCGGCGGCGCATGGCCAGGGCGCCTGCATCGGTATAGGTAAGGCAGAGAATATCGGCGGGGGAGGCGTCGGTGTTGAGGAGGATCTTGCCGATCCGGGCCGCCAGGATCTGTGTTTTTCCGGTTCCGGGGCCAGCGATCACCATAACAGGCCCCTGCAGGGTATCCACCGCCTGTTTTTGTTGTGCATTCAGGCGGGAATACTCGTTTTCAAACTGTGTATGGAGCAATTCCCTGGTTGTCATGTGCCAAAGTTAAGGGTTGAAGATCGTCCCGAAACAGCGGCCGGGCGAAGAAAAGCGCATCATTTATTGGAAATCCGCTTCATTTTGGGAATAATTTTAACAATTATGCGTTATAGGGTCTGAATCGCATTTGAATCGCACCCCATGAAAAACCCAAATTCGCTTAAGATTTTCATCCTGGAGGATGACACCTGGTACGGCTCCATGCTGCACCACTATCTTTCCCTGAATCCCGATTATGATGTGCGGAGATTCGAAAATTCCGCCGAGTTTTTCAATAACCTGCACGAGCTGCCCGATGTGGTCACGCTCGACTACTCACTGCCGGACATGGCAGGCGACGAGGTACTGAAAAAAATAAAAGACAGCCATCCTTCGGTACAGGTGGTGGTGATATCGGGCCAGGAAGACGTAGCCACTGCCATCAGCCTGCTGAAAAACGGCGCTTTCGATTACATCGTGAAAGACGATGACACGAAAGACCGCATCTGGAACGCCCTGCTCCACCTGAAAGAGATCAAGGGATTGCGTAAGGAGGTGGAGGACCTGAAGGAACAGGTGGGAAAGAAATACGACTATTCGAAGTATATCATCGGCAAAAGCGAGCAGATCCTGAAGGTCTGCAGCATGATCGAGAAGGCTTCCCAAACGAACATAACCGTGTCGATAAGCGGGGAAACCGGCTCGGGGAAGGAAGTGGTGGCCAAGGCCATACACTATAACTCCGACCGGGCCAAAAAACCCTTTGTGGCCGTGAACGTAGCCGCCATTCCCCGGGAGCTGATAGAAAGTGAGCTTTTTGGCCACGAAAAGGGCGCGTTTACCGGGGCGGTCACCCGCCGGATCGGGAAATTCGAAGAGGCTAACAACGGCACATTGTTCCTGGACGAGATCGGGGAACTTGACATCAACCTGCAGGCCAAGCTGTTGCGGGTATTGCAGGAGCGCGAGGTGGTGAAAGTGGGGGGCAATGAGGTCACCAAGATCAACTGCCGGATCATCGTTGCCACGCATCGTAACCTGTTGCAGGAGGTGCAGAACAAGACGTTCCGGGAAGACCTGTATTACCGGCTGATCGGTTTGCCCATTGAAGTGCCGCCCTTGCGCGACCGGGGCAGTGATATCGTGATGCTGGCCAAACATTTTATTGATTCGTTCTGTGCGGAAAATAAGTCGGGTCGAAAAGCGCTCTCACCCGAGGCCCAGCAGAAACTACTATCTTATCCTTTTCCCGGGAATGTAAGGGAGTTACGTTCGGTGGTGGAGCTGGCCACGGTGATGGCCGATGGCGATGCTATCGGGGCGGAGCATCTGAACCTGAACACTTCCAGTTCCATCTCCGGTCTGCTGAATGCGGAAAAAACGCTACGTCAATATGAGATCGACATCATCCAGCATTATCTCCAAAAGCACGACAACGACGTGTTGCTGGTGGCCCGGAAGCTGGACATCGGCAAGAGCACCATTTACCGGATGATACAGGCGGGCGAGATCTCTAACAAATAAATCATTATCTACCGCATGCTATCGGGCAGGTGCATACGTAGGCATGCCGGCGGAGAAAAAGTCCAGCCTTCTGAACGATTGCTCAATTGGAAAGTCTATGGAAAAACACAGTGGTCTTGCAGGCAAAAGGATACTGGTGGTGGACGACGTGGACATCAACCGCGAGCTGGCATTTCATATCATGTCATCCTGGGGTTGTTTGGTTGATGTGGCCGCCGACGGTGTGGCGGGGCTGGAGATGCTGCAGAAGGGCGAATACGACCTGGTACTGATGGATATCCAGATGCCGTTGATGGATGGCCTGGAGACCACGCGGCAGGTTCGCCAAATGGGCGACCAGTGTAAATCGTCCGTGCCCGTGGTGGCTCTCACGGCCAATCTAGGGCACGGGGATTCACGAGAATACCTTGAAGCGGGGATGGACGACTGCCTATCCAAACCCTTTACTGAGCCGGAGTTGCTGGCCGTGGTGCGCAAAAATGTGCGGAAGAAAAAACCGGGTGAGGAACGGCAGGAGGAAGTTACAGAGCGATTTGTCGCGGGAGGGCCTGTGGGGGGTTCTCCGGATGGTTTGAAGTCTGACGGGATAAACAGCGGCTCTCGGGAGGGGTTGCTGCATAATGGAGCAAAAGTTTCTACAGATAATTTATCGCGGGGCGGCGTTTCCGATGGCTTATTGGCTGGTGTGGCGAAGGCTCCTGGTGTAGCTGGCGGAGATAGCTTAAAAGCAGGGGGGGCAGCGGCGCCGCTCTATAATCTGGCTCTGGTAACTTCCATTTCCGGAGGTGACCCGGCTTTTGTGGAAAAGATGCTGAAGCTATTCCTGGATACGGTGCCCGAGACGCTGGGCAATCTGGCGGCGGCGGCGGAGGGGGGAAGCTGGCAGGCTGCGAGTAAACTAGCCCACAAGCTGAAGTCGACCGTGGATTCGATGGGAATTACCAGTTTAAAAAACACGGTCAGGCGTATTGAAAGGGACGCGCGACAGCCTGATAACCCGGACGAGCTGAGGCAGATGACCCGTGAGGTCATCGTCACTATGCATTTGGTGATGGCGCAGGTGAAGGAAGACTATGGATTGTAATAACGCCAGCAGTCCGCTACCGGATCTCTGTTGTATGGCGGTAGGGAAAGGCAGCAAGGACAGGAATCAGCCGGGGATCCTTGAAATATACTTCTCGATCTCTTTGATCTGCTGAACAATCTGGTCGTTAGTAGGTTTCAGGGCTTTTGTCTTTTTAAAATAATCTTTAGCCGCGCGGAACTCGCGTTTATTCATCATGATATTGCACATCTGCAGGTAGGCAGCGGCTTCATTTTCCTTATCGGGTAACCCTTTGCGGATCGCCTGGCGGATATAGCTTTCGCCCTGTTTAAAATTCCCTTTTTGCATATTGATCATACCGATCTGCAGGAGGTTGGCACCTTCCATCTCTTTCACGGGTGAGCCGAGGTCGAGGCCTCTTTTCATGTTCTTTTCCGCGCCTTCAAAATCCTGTTTCATCATATCCATCTGGCCTTTCACGGTATAGTATGCCGAGCGGATGGGTTTATATAGAAGGTTGGGGTAGCGGACGGAGTTCACCACGCGTTCGGCACCGTCCATATCGCCATTTTCCATGTATTCCTGGATCAGGCGAAGGGGCCCGATAAAAAAGTGTCCGGCGATCAGGATCAGGGCCACGAGGTAGGCCGGAAAAGCGGGCCAGAAACCTGCCCAGATATTGGCCGCGATACCTCCCAGGATCAGCAGGATGCCGATCTGGAGCCTGTATCTTATGAGTAAATTATAAAATTTCATATTTGTGTAATGGATTGCAAAGATAGGTCAGGAATCTTTACTTTTGTGCCCCGGTTTTAGAAATGGCGCATGCCACTTCCTCCGCGGTCCCGTAGTTCAATGGATAGAATAGGAGTTTCCTAAACTCTAGATGCAAGTTC